>NZ_JAAXPW010000009.1 GCF_012396605.1 Ureibacillus thermosphaericus | reverse complement strand
GTGTATCGTTCATTTTATCTAGCACATCTGATTCACTAATGACTTGAATCATGCGTGAATAAGAGCTTTCAGATGGTACGACATCAGACACAAGGAATCCACAGTCGAAACGAAATAAAGGATCATGGACCAAACGTTTGACTAAATCCTTCATTGTTGGAATTCGTTCGACAATACGAATAATCAGCGATTGAATCATTGCACCATAATTCAATTCACGTGGTGCACCTTTCAATGTCTTTTTAGAAAACAATTGAAAAATAGGTTGAATGTCAATCACACTAAAAATGGCATCATAACGATGGGAACTTTCCATTTCTAATAATTGATGGATGTCAAAAAGAGAAATTTGTTTTACAATAGTCATAGGGTACTCACCTCTTTCGTATGGTTTGTTTGGTTACTTACCATTATAACGAAATTTGGGGAGGTACCCATTTTTTATTGTCTTGAATCCCTTGAAAATCAAGGGGTGAGAATTATGAAATTAACTCAAGTAGAAGACAAAAATAATTTCGCTATAGATGAAATTGATTTGGAGGGATGGCTTTGGCTCGAGAATATGATTTAGTCATTATTGGTGGAGGAACTGGGGGATACGTTGCAGCAATAAAAGCAGCGCAATTAGGTTTAAAGACTGCCATCGTTGAAAAAGAAAAATTAGGTGGTACTTGCCTTCATAGAGGGTGCATTCCAACGAAAACATTCTTACGAAGTGCGGAAATGTATCGTGATGCTAGTAATGCAAAAGAATATGGAATCCAAATTTCAAACATTCAATTTAATCTTCAACAATTACAAGAACGAAAAAAAAGTGTAATTGAACAGTTACATCAAGGTATCAAAGGGTTAATGAAAAAAGGAAAAATTGATTGCTATTACGGAACTGCAAGACTTTTAGGACCATCCATATTTTCTCCAATGGCAGGGGGAACGGTATCAGTTGAGATGAATGATGGGTCTGAAAATGAAATGCTGTTGCCTAAAAATATCATCATCGCAACTGGAGCCAAGCCACGTCCATTTAACGGAATTGAATATGATGGGACAATGATTTTAAATTCCGATCAAATATTGGAAATGGAAGAGCTTCCAGCATCCATGATTATAATCGGTGGCGGTGTAATTGGCATTGAATGGGCTTCTTGTTTAAGCGATTTTGGCGTGAAAGTAACAATTTTAGAATATGCAGATCGCATTTTGCCAAATGAAGATATAGCCATATCAAAAGAAATGGAAAAACAGCTTATAAAACGCGGTATTAACATCGTGACGAAAGCCGAAATCTCCCCTTCATCCATCGTAAAAGGTGATAATTCGGTAACAATTAACGCAAACGTGAACGGTGAAGAAAAGAAATTTGAAGCGGAGAAAATGTTAATTTCAATAGGCCGCATTGGAAATATTGAAAATTTAGGGTTGGAAAATACTGAGATTGAAACGGATTCTTCCTTTATCAAAGTAAATGATGTTTACCAAACGAAAGAAAAACATATATACGCTATAGGAGATTGCATTGGTGGTGTTCAGCTTGCCCATGTGGCCTCTCACGAAGGGATTATTGCGGTGGAACATATTGCATCCGGAAAGAAAAAAGCAATTAATTACCGAAACATTCCAAGATGCGTATATTCATTCCCAGAGGTTGCAAGCATTGGGTTAACTGAAGATGAGGCAAAATCGTTAAATTACGATGTGAAAATAGGAACCTTTCCATTTAAGGGAATTGGAAAAGCAGTGGTATATGGTGAAACAGAAGGTTTTGTTAAAGTCATAGCAGATCGAGAAACAGATGATTTACTCGGTGTGCATATGATTGGTCCGCATGTAACGAATTTAATTTCAGAAGCTGCATTAGGATTAACTTTAGATGCAACACCTTGGGAAATCGGCGAAACCATCCATCCGCATCCATCATTAAGCGAAATTTTAAATGAAGCTGCTTTAGCGGTTGATGGAAAAGCGATTCATATATGATGAGAACTGTTTTGTGAAAGGGGAGTGTATCAATGTCCGACTTACATCATGCACAATTAGGCTTATCAGACAACGATGTGTTACAAATGTATGAAACAATGCTTTTAGCTCGTAGACTTGATGAACGTATGTGGTTACTAAACCGAGCTGGGAAAATTCCATTCGTTATTTCTTGTCAAGGCCATGAAGCTGCTCAAGTAGGGGCTGCCTTTGCGTTAAATCCAACAAGGGATTATATTGCACCATATTACCGTGATATGGGAGTTGTGTTGCATTTTGGGATGACACCAAGGGATTTAATGTTGTCTGCGTTTGCGAAAGCAGAAGATCCAAACTCCGGTGGTAGACAAATGCCTGGACATTTTGGTTATAAAAAGAATCGAATCTTAACTGGATCATCTCCAGTAGCAACTCAAGTACCACATGCTGTAGGAGTTGCTTTAGCAGGAAAATTACAAAACAAAGAATTAGTTTCTTTTGTAACATTGGGAGAAGGTTCCACAAACCAAGGTGACTTCCATGAAGGAGCAAACTTTGCTGGCGTTCATAAATTGCCAGTTATCATCATGGTAGAGAACAATAAATATGCCATCTCTGTACCAGTTGAAAAACAATTGGGCGGTCGCGTGGCTGACAGAGCTATTGGATATGGAATGCACGGTGCTTCCGTTGATGGCAAAAATCCTTTAGCTGTTTATAAAGTGATGAAAGAAGCCGTTGATCGTGCACTTAGAGGTGAAGGTCCGAGCTTAATCGAAGCAGTAACTTATCGATTAACGAGCCACTCTTCCGATGATGATGACAAATATCGTTCTAGGGAGGAAGTAGCAGAAGGGAAAGCAAACGATCCGTTGCTGTTATTTGGTAACTACTTAATCGATACAAATGTCGCAACGAAAGAAACTCTAGAAGAAATAAATGACAAAGTGATGGCAATTGTGAATGATGCGACAGATTATGCAGAAAAAGCACCTTATGCTCCCCCAGAACATGCGTTGAAATATGTTTATTGGGAAGGGGATGAATAAGATGGCGGTAATGTCTTTTATTGAAGCGATTAATTTGGCGATGAAAGAAGAAATGGAAAGAGATGAAAACGTTTTTATTTTAGGAGAAGACGTTGGTAAAAAAGGTGGAGTATTTAAAGCTACTCAAGGATTGTATGAACAATTTGGTGAATGGCGCGTTTTAGATACGCCTCTAGCAGAAAGCGCAATTGCCGGTGTAGCCATTGGAGCTGCAATGGTAGGAATGCGTCCAATCGCTGAAATGCAATTCGCAGATTTCATTTTGCCGGCTGTTAACCAAATTGTCTCTGAAGCAGCCAAGATCCGATATCGTTCAAATAATGATTGGAGCTGTCCGCTTGTTGTTCGTGCTCCATATGGTGGTGGTATCCACGGTGCGTTATATCATTCCCAATCTGTGGAAGCACTATTTGCCAATACACCAGGGTTAAAAATTGTCATCCCTTCCACTCCATATGATGCAAAAGGATTACTAAAAGCAAGTATTCGGGATGAAGATCCAGTTTTATTCTTTGAACATAAACGGGCATATCGATTAATCAAGGGAGAAGTGCCGCTTGATGATTACGTGTTGCCAATCGGTAAAGCAGACGTAAAAAGAGAAGGGGACGACATTACTGTTATTACTTATGGACTTTGTGTCAATTATGCCCTTCAAGCAGCTGAGCGCCTTCATGACGACGGAATAGAAGCGCACATTTTAGATTTACGTACGGTATATCCACTGGATAAAGAAGCAATCATTGAAGCCGCAAGCCGTACTGGAAAAGTACTTCTCGTTACGGAAGATAATAAAGAAGGTAGCATCATGAGCGAAGTTGCAGCCATCATTTCCGAAAACTGCTTATTTGACTTGGATGCACCAATCATGAGATTAGCGGGTCCGGATGTTCCAGCTATGCCATATGCACCAACGATGGAAAGATTTTTCATGATCAATCCTGAAAAAATTGAACGGGCTATGCGGGAATTAGCCGCTTTTTAAGGGGGATACGTATGTCAGTTGAAAAAATTATCATGCCTCAATTAGGAGAAAGTGTTACAGAAGGAACAATTGAAAAATGGCTTGTTAAACCTGGAGATCATGTAAATAAATACGATCCTATAGCGGAAGTTTTAACGGATAAAGTAAATGCGGAAGTACCTTCATCCTACACGGGCATTATCAAGGAATTAATTGGTAAAGAAGGCGAGACGTATCCGGTAGGAACGGTGATTTGTACGATTGAAGTAGTTGAGGAAAAAGAATCATCAAATATAAGTGAAGCCATTCGCAATGCGACGAAAGAACCTGTGAAAGTAAAAGTGAATGAACCAAATTATGGGGAAAACATTCCAAAACAAAAAAATCGATATTCTCCAGCTGTATTGAGATTAGCGAGCGAACACAATATAGACTTAGAACAGGTAACTGGTACAGGATTAAATGGTCGCATTACGCGTAAAGACGTTCTAAACTTTATTGAGTCAATGAAGGATGGAAACGTACCGTCCGTTGAACGACAAGTACAAGAGCCTGTTCAAACTCAAGAAACAAGTCCGTCGCCATCACCAGTACAACCAAAACCAATTCACATTGAGAAACAAGCAGGTGATGTGGAAATTCCAGTATCCGGCCTTCGTCGTACAATCGCTAACAATATGGTGAGAAGTAAGCATGAAATTCCACATGCTTGGTTGATGATGGAAGTAGATGTAACAAATCTTGTACAATATCGTGATTCCATTAAAAAACAATTTAAAGAAAAAGAAGGATTCAACATCACATATTTTGCATTCTTTGTCAACGCTGTTGCTCAAGCATTAAAAGAGTATCCAATGCTTAACTCTGTTTGGGCTGGAGATAAAATTATTCAGAAGAAAGATATTAACATTTCAATTGCTGTTGCGACAGACGATGCCCTATTTGTTCCGGTAATCAAAAATGCAGATGACAAATCCATTAAAGGGATTGCAAAAGAAATTAATGAATTGTCTCAAAGTGTTCGAAGCGGAAAATTAAAGAGTGATCAAATACAAGGTGGAACATTTACTGTAAATAATACGGGCTCATTCGGTTCTGTACAATCAATGGGTATTATCAATTACCCTCAAGCGGCGATCTTACAAGTGGAATCCATTGTAAAAAGACCAGTCGTTATTAATAATATGATTGCAATTCGCGATATGGTGAATTTATGCTTGTCAATTGACCATCGAATTTTAGACGGTTACATTTGTGGGAAATTTCTAAATAGAGTAAAAGATATTCTCGAAAATACAAATTATTATGAAAAGAATATTTATTAAAAGTGCTAGAAAGCCTTGTAAATCAAGGCTTTCTTTAATTTTTATACTTTATTGGTAGCGGTTTCTAATGTATTATAAATATTATAAAAATTTATAATTTGATGAAAAGGGGGAAGCTGTTTAGCGAAGTCTATGTCAAACAACATGCATGAGATCGATTTTCCATCCGCAAGTTATGAAGAGTGGAAAGAAACAGCTATAAAATCTTTAAAGGGGAAGCCATTTGAATCACTCTTTACTAAAACAATTGAAGGGGTTACAATACAACCGTTATATACACAACAAATGTTGGTGGAAAAATTAGGGGACCAATTAGAAAAACAAGTAAACACGATTCGTGCGCTAAATTCTACAAAATCTGTTCAAGCTGCCCAAACAATTTATGCTGAAAATACAAAAGAATTCTTTGATAAAATAAAAGATAGTGTTAATCGCGGTAATGGTTACATTACAATCGATAGTAGAATCCTTGAATGGGACGAAGAGGCTTTAACTCAATTAGCTAATTACTTAATTGAGTATCCATTTAAATTAATCGTACACGAAAACAAGATTTTAAATGTATTTTCAAAAATTCAAGAATCTGATCGTGTAAAAGTTAGAGGATTTGTTCTTACAAAAGAAGCAATTACGCTTGATGATTTTCCGATGGTTCGGACTTTTGCGGCAAATACAGTTCCTTATCATAACGATGGTGCACATATTGTACAAGAACTTGCTCTTGCGCTAGCTCAAGCGGCAAAATATGCCGAGAAGTCTGAATCCTTTGAATCCTTTGCAAATAAATTTTTCGTAAATTTTGCAATTGATACTTATTTTTTCCAAGAAATTGCAAAATTGCGTGCCTTTAAAGTTTTATGGAAAGCCTTTGCAACGGCATACAATGCGGAAGCAGTTCCAGTTCCAGTATTGGTGGAAACATCATTACGCAGTTTCTCTAAATACGATATTTACGTAAATTTACTCCGTGCTGGTAATGAAGCCTTTGCTGCGTTAATCGGAGGAGCAGATGCCATTACTGTTCACCCATACGATGTATTAACAAAACCGACTGAACAATCCGTTCGTATTGCACGAAATGTCGTGTTAGTGTTAAAAGAAGAATCATTTGTTGATGATGTTCTTGACCCTGCAGGCGGTTCATATTTCATAGAAACTTTAACGGCAGAATATGTAGAAAAAGCTTGGGAATTATTCCTTCAAATTCAAGAAGCAGGTGGCATTGACGAATTCGAAAAATCCGGAAAATTACAATCAGCTATTGAAGAAGTATATAAAGAGCGTATTCGTCAAGTAGAAACGAGAAAACATTCGTTAATTGGTACAAACATTTATGCGAATCCAGCTGATCTGCTGCAAACAGAAACAAATCCGTTATATAAAGATATTAAGCGTTTAGCAATTCCATTTGAAATGCTTCGAGAGCAATACAGTCAAGTAAATCCAAAAATCGGCATTCTCACTTACGGAAAATTAAAAGACTTTAAACCTCGAGCGGACTTTGTAGAAGGATTTTTCGCAACAGCTGGTGTTGTACCTGTAGAATCCGGTGAAATTGAATCGATTGAAGAGGCAAAAAATTGGTTACAGCAAACGGATGCTGATTATGTAGTGATTGCTGCTACAAATGATCAAACAAAAGAAATCGTACCAGTTTTATTAGAAAGTAGAAAAGAAGGCTTAATTTTAGATGTTGCAGGGAAATTCCCAGAAGAAGAAACAGACTGGTTATCTCAAGGTTTAAACGGATTTATTTTTGCAGGTCAAAATATTGTGGAAAAGCTCACTGCGCTTCTTGAAAGCTTGAAGGGGGTACAACAACAATGAAACCAAACTTTCATTCTGTAAATATACAAGATGTAATAAAAAGTGAACAAATTCAACCATCTCATACATTTAAAACAAATGAAGGAATTGAAGTAAAAGAATTTTATAAGAATGAAGATATAAAAGACGTAAAACATTTACAAGACTTCCCAGGAATCGCACCAAATACCCGTGGGCCATATCCAACAATGTATGTAGCGCGTCCATGGACTGTTCGCCAATATGCAGGTTTTTCAACGGCAGAAGAATCGAATGCATTTTATCGCAGAAATTTAGCAATGGGTCAAAAAGGTTTATCGGTTGCCTTTGATTTGCCTACACACCGTGGTTATGACTCCGACCATCCACGTGTTAAAGGAGATGTGGGAAAAGCGGGCGTTGCCATTGACTCTGTGGAAGATATGAAAATTTTGTTTGATGGCATTCCTCTTGACCAAATGTCCGTTTCTATGACGATGAACGGGGCCGTTATTCCAATCATGGCCTTCTACATTGTAGCGGCTGAGGAGCAGGGAGTAACGCCGGAAAAACTTGCTGGTACAATCCAAAACGATATTTTGAAAGAGTATATGGTGCGTAATACGTACATATATCCTCCAGAAATGTCTATGAAAATTATTGCTGACATTTTTGAATATACAAGTAAATACATGCCTAAGTTCAACTCTATTTCCATTTCCGGCTATCACATTCAAGAAGCTGGTGCAACGGCGGACATTGAATTAGCATATACGTTAGCAGATGGATTGGAATATGTACGAACAGGACTTAAAGCTGGCATCGACATTGACTCCTTCGCTCCACGATTGTCCTTCTTCTGGGGCATTGGTATGAACTACTTTATGGAAGTAGCAAAAATGCGTGCAGCTAGAAGAATTTGGGCACAAATGATGAGCACATTCAATCCAAAAAATCCGAAAAGTTTGGCTTTACGTACACACTCCCAAACTTCTGGATGGTCGTTAACAGAACAAGATCCATTCAACAACGTAACTCGTACGTTAATTGAAGCAAATGCTGCTGCGATGGGTCATACGCAAAGTTTACACACGAATGCTTTGGATGAAGCGATTGCGCTTCCAACAGACTTCTCAGCTCGCATTGCACGTAATACGCAATTATTCTTACAAGAAGAAACGCTTATGACAAAAGTCATCGATCCATGGGGCGGATCTTATTATGTGGAAAAATTAACAGATGAATTAACGAAAAAAGCTTGGGAGTTAATTAAAGAAATTGAAGAGCTGGGTGGAATGGCTAAGGCGATTGAAACAGGTCTTCCAAAAATGAAAGTAGAAGAATCAGCTGCAAGACGCCAAGCAAAAATTGACTCTAAAGTGGAAACGATTGTTGGCGTAAATAAATACAAATTAGACGTTGAAGAACCAATTGATATTTTAGATATTGATAATACGCTAGTTCGTCAAAAACAAATTGAAAGACTTGAAAAAATGAAAGCAGAAAGAAATGAAGAAGAAGTGCAAAGACATCTTGAACGTTTAACGAAAGCTGCAGAAACAGGAGAAGAAAATATGCTTGCTGTTGCAGTTGACGCTGCTCGTGCTCGCGCGACACTTGGTGAGATTTCCGATGCCATTGAAAAAGTTTGCGGACGCCATAAAGCAGTTATCCGTTCAATTTCAGGTGTTTATTCATCTAACTTCTCCGATAATGAATTAATTGAAGAAGTAAAACAAATCACAGATGAATTCCTAGAAAATGAAGGTCGTCGCCCGCGTATTTTAATTGCGAAAATGGGACAAGACGGACATGACCGCGGTGCAAAAGTCGTTGCTACTGGTTATGCTGATCTTGGGTTTGACGTAGATATTTCACCGCTATTCTTAACACCGCAAGAAGCGGCACAAATGGCAGTGGAAAACGACGTGCACTGTGTAGGTGTATCTTCTTTAGCAGCAGGCCATAAAACGTTAGTACCTGAATTAATTGAAGAATTAGAAAAATTAGGTAGAGGAGATATTATCGTTGTCGTTGGCGGTGTAATCCCTGCTCAAGATTACCAATTCCTATACGATAAGGGTGTATCTGCAATCTTTGGACCAGGTACAGTAATCCCAGTTGCAGCGATTAAAATTATTGAAGAAATCTATCGTCGATTAGGTTATGAGGAAGTGTCTGAATGATGGACGAAAAAAACGCAGAAGAGACTGCACTACATGTCATGAAAGGCATTGAAAGCAAACACGATGGAATGACATATGTTGCGCCAAAAAAATTTCGAAAAAAGCGGCAACAACAAGTTGATATAAAGCAATTAGCGAGTGAAGTGCGCGGAGGAAAGCGCACTTCGCTTTCAAAAGCAATTACTTTAATTGAAAGTTCCAATCATGAACATAAGGTGCTGGCTCAAAATTTATTGCAAGAATTATTACCTTTTACAGGAAACAGTATTCGGATTGGAATAACGGGGGTTCCCGGAGCAGGTAAGAGCACTTTTATTGAAGCGTTTGGTACAATGCTTTGCGAGATGGGGAAAAAAGTTGCCGTTCTTGCAATAGACCCTAGTTCTACCATTTCCGGCGGCAGCGTTTTAGGGGATAAAACACGAATGGAACATTTAAGCCGTCATCAAAACGCATTTGTACGTCCTTCACCAAGTGCCGGTACCTTAGGCGGTGTTCATAAAAAAACGCGGGAAACGATGCTTCTTTGTGAAGCAGCTGGATACGATATTATTCTAATTGAGACTGTCGGAGTAGGGCAAAGTGAGACGTATGTGCGTGGTATGGTTGACTTTTTCCTTCTTCTCGTCTTAACAGGCGCAGGTGATGAATTACAAGGCTTGAAAAAAGGCATTATGGAATTGGCAGATGGTATTGTTGTCCATAAAGCTGATGGAGACAATGTAAAAAAAGCGAAAAAAACCGTTCAAGAATATAGGAAAATCCTGCATTTCTTACAACCGTCAACTCCCGGTTGGGAATCAAAAACTGTTCCTGTTTCATCCTATGAAAAAACAGGATTGGAAGATGTTTGGGAAATGATTTTATCGTTTGAAAAACAAATGAAAGAATCCAGCTACTGGTTCACAAGAAGAAGGGAACAAACAAGTGATTGGTTCCATTCAATGATTACCGACCATCTAATTGATTCATTTTTTGGTAATAAAGAAAACAAAGAATTAGTGAAAAAGCTGGAAGAAGAAATATTGCAAGGAAAATTAACCGTAACGCAAGGTATACACAAATTGTTCCCCAATCAGTAGCTGCGTTTAGGTTGTAATCCATGTATAAAACCATTTCAGAGAATCCTTTTGAAGTATTTGCAATTAACTTTTCCTTCTTCTATGTTAAAATTAATACTTGAAAGGAGATTGAAATGTATGAGTATGGATTACGATTTATTTATGCAAGAAATTATTACCACTGCACGAGCTGAAATGGAGAATGCTGGATATGAGCAATTAAGAACTCCAGAAGATGTAGAAAAGGCCTTTGCACGTCCTGGAACTACTCTTGTCATGATTAATTCTGTATGCGGCTGTGCAGGAGGTATTGCGCGACCTGCAGCGGCAAGTGCAATTCATTATGATAAACGTCCAGATCATCTAGTAACGGTTTTTGCTGGACAAGATAAAGAAGCAACGGCTGCTGCTCGTGCGCATTTTGGAGACGAACATATTCCTTCATCACCAGCTTTTGTTTTACTGAAGGACGGAAAAGTTGTCGCTGATATAGGACGTCATGAAATAGAAGGACACGATGTAATGTCAGTTATTACAAATTTACAAGCCAATTTTGAAGAATATTGCGATGAAGTATAATTAAACCAAAAATAGAATCCGCATACTCGTATCAATCAAGTATTGCGGATTCTAACTTATTCATTTCATGAATAGAGAAATTGCTTACTATATTTTCAGAAATCATTTAATTTTATTTCTATAACAAATTTTTTTAATTGTTTCTGTTGTGGTACAGTGTTATTGGTTGATATACATTTTTTCAAAATAAAAAAGCGATTACATATCTTGTAACCGCTGCAAAGAATGTTAGAAGAATGATAAACCGAATGCTAATGTTGAAAGTAACATGATTGCAATCATCGCGTAGACTATAATTTTTTGAAATTTTTTGTTGCTCATATTCTCGCTCTCTCCTTTTTTTCATAGGATTAGTTTATCAAATCTGAAAAATTTCTCAAGTACGTAGCGGAAATTTCGTAATTTCGCTACAATAGATTATGTACTATAACAGAAGGGGTGGCATGATGGAAAAAGTCGATCATATTGGAATCGCAGTAAAAAACCTAGACGATTCAGTAAAATATTATACTGAAGTTTTAGGTTTAAAATTAGAAAGAATTGAAGAGGTTCCATCGCAAAATGTACGAGTAGCATTTATCGATGCTGGGAATGTACATATTGAATTATTACAACCCTTAAGTGAAGAAGGGGCGATTTATAACCATATACAAAAACGTGGAGAAGGAATTCAACATATTTGTTTTAGCGTAGATAATATTCGAGAAAAAATGGCTGAATTAAAAGAAAAGGGAGTTCGCCTTCTGTCTGAAGAGCCTATACCTGCAGCTGGGGGAGCTGAAGCATGCTTTATTCATCCAAAAGATAGTTTTGGAGTTTTATATGAACTATATGAAAAAAAGTGATAAAGGGGTTAAGAAATCATGGATATGTTAGATAAAATCGATGAAATGTATGACCGAAAAAGAGAGATTTATTTAGGCGGTGGGGACAAGCGCATTGAAAAGCAACATGAAAAAGGTAAGCTAACAGCTCGTGAACGTATTGATCTATTACTGGATGAAGGCACTTTCGTTGAAATAAATCCATTTATAAAACATAGAGTAACAGATTTCGGCATGGGTGAACAAAATGGCCCTGGTGACGGTGTTGTAACTGGATACGGTAAAGTGAATGGCCGTCCTGTTTATTTATTTGCTCAAGATTTCACAGTATTCGGTGGTGCATTAGGAGAAATGCACGCGAAAAAAATTGCTGCAGTGATGGATTTGGCTGCAAAAAATGGAGCGCCATTCATCGGTATCAACGACTCTGGAGGTGCCCGTATTCAAGAAGGAGTATTATCATTAGACGGTTATGGCCACATCTTCTATCGCAACTCGATTTATTCTGGGGTTATTCCACAAATTTCTGTGATTATGGGTCCATGTGCTGGCGGTGCTGTATATTCTCCAGCAATTACAGACTTTATTTTAATGGTGGATAAAACATCCCAAATGTTCATTACTGGTCCGAAAGTAATTGAAGCGGTTACAGGAGAAAAAATTTCATCAGAAGATTTAGGCGGTTCAAAAGTGCATAACACAATTAGCGGTAACGCTCATTTCCGCGCCCCTTCTGAAGAAGAAGCGATTGAACAAATTAAGAGATTATTAAGCTATTTACCACAAAGTAATAAAGAAAAAGCACCAAAATTACCACGCCCTGAAGGAGACGATTGGCGTCCTGAATTAATTGACGTTGTTCCAATTGAACCTACACGTCCTTACGATGTTCGTAAAGTCATTGAACAAGTGGTGGATGAAGGTTCCTTCATGGAAGTGCATTCTGAATTTGCGAAAAACATTGTTGTAGGATTTGCTCGTATTGCTGGACAATCTGTTGGATTAGTTTGTAACCAACCAAAGGCCTTAGCAGGTGGTCTTGATATTGACTCATCCGATAAAGCTGCCCGTTTCATTCGCACTTGTGATGCATTCAATATTCCAATCATTACATTTGAAGACGTATCAGGATTCTTCCCTGGCGTTAAACAGGAACATGGCGGTATCATTCGTCACGGTGCTAAAATCTTATATGCTTATTCTGAAGCAACCGTTCCAAAAATTACAGTCATTTTACGAAAAGCATATGGTGGAGCATACGTTGCGCTAAATTCAAAAGCCATTGGTGCAGATTTAGTATTCGCTTGGCCAAATGCAGAGATAGCCGTAATGGGTGCTGCTGGTGCTGCTAACATCATCTTTGCGAACGAAATTGCAAATTCAGAAGATCCGGAAGCTACACGCCAAGCAAAAATTGAGGAATATAAAGAAAAATTTGCTAATCCATATGTTGCTGCTTCACTTGGAATGGTTGATGATGTAATCGATCCAAGAGAAACTCGCATTAAGTTAATTCAAGGATTAGAAATGCTTGAAAATAAAGAAGAATCAAGACCTAAGAAAAAACACGGAAATATTCCGCTATAATTGTGAAAGTTTCCAATTACGTACCATTAGAAGCACAAGCTAATCCCAGTTTGTACTTCGATTTTTCCAAAAATTCAAATTGGTTCTAACAATATTTCATATCAAAAGGTAATGAATATTATATGAATTTAGTAATTATTTTGTCTTATTTATAGAAAGATATAGAAATTTTTCAAACAATATGCTACAATTCAACTAAATTTCAACAACTGAATAATCTATACGGTGCTAATGAAAATTAGCTTAAAAGGGAAACTAGTGAGAATCTAGTGCGGTCCCGCCACTGTGAAGAGGAGCTCAAAATCAAATGCCACTGTGCAAACGGGAAGGCGATTTTGTAGCGATGACTCTAAGCCAGGAGACCTGCCGTATGGAGTGGATGGTAGTGTCCTACGAGGATAGGTACACGAATAGGCATGATTGGATTATTATGTCTTATTGTGGGACACTGCTAGTTTGGCAGTGTTTTTTTATTTTCAAATTTTCATTTTAGGAGGAATTTTATGAAAGTCTCAATCAAAATACTTTACTTTCTAGCAGTATTATTAATCATTCCTAATACAGCTTTTGCTATGCATATCATGGAAGGTTTTTTACCAATCAAGTGGGCAATATTTTGGTGGCTCCTTACATTCCCTTTTTTAATCATTGGATTAAAGAAAATGAGTAGTTTAGTAAAGAGAAATGCTGAGACGAAGTTATTACTAGGTTTATCGGGTGCATTCACTTTTGTATTATCCGCATTAAAAATTCCTTCGGTTACTGGAAGTTGTTCTCATCCTACGGGTGTTGGGTTAGGAACCGTATTATTTGGACCATTTGTAATGAGTGTTTTAGGTACCATCGTGTTATTATTCCAATCATTATTATTAGCCCATGGAGGTTTAACAACGCTTGGCGCCAATGCGTTTTCGATGGCGATTGCTGGACCTTTTATCGCCTATGGAGTATTTAAAGGCTTCAATAGGATCGGTTTGCCCTTTACTCTAGCAGTTTTCTCAGCAGCAACATTGGCAGATTTAGGTACATATGTCATTACATCTATTCAACTTGCACTAGCCTTTCCATCTGAAGTTGGTGGAATTTTCGCTTCATTTGTAAAGTTTGCTGGCGTATTCGCTGTTACACAGGTACCATTAGCAATTATTGAAGGATTGATTTCAGTAATGGTGATGAATTTCTTATTGAAATACAACGAAAGAGAATTAAAGTTACTTCAAGTACTAAAGAAACCTCAGGAGGTGAAGTAAGATGTTAAAAAAGAATATGCTTTTATTAATTTTGATCATTTTTTTAATGATTGTCCCGCTGATTTTTAACGGAGATGCAGAATATGGTGGTGCAGACGGAGAAGCGGAAGAATTAATTACAGCACTGAACCAATCCTATGAACCATGGTTTTCAAGTATTTGGGAGCCTCCTAGTGGTGAAATAGAAAGTTTATTATTCGTACTACAAGGAGCAATCGGTGCAGGGTTCATTGGTTACTTTATAGGATATATGCGAGGCCGGAATAGGGGCGGAAATGCAGAGATACAGAAATGAGAATGTTAGAATATTTCGCTTATCAATCACCTTTAAGAAATAAACACCCAATCGAAAAAATGGGATTTGCTCTTATTCCATTAATATTGAATATCGTATTTCAAAATGTTCTTACATCCATATTCATATTTTGCATCATGACAGTTATTACTTTAATAATCGGAAAAGTTCCGATTCGTCTATATTTGAAGTTATTGCTTATTCCAGTGGTATTTCTAATTTCAAGTATACTAGTCATTTTACTCAATTTTTCAACTAACCCTATAGAAGGTGCCATTTTTCAATCTATTATTGGTCCCGTCACGATTTCAATTTCGATAACGAGTGTTGAAATGGCATTGATGCTATTTGTTGTTGCTTTATCGAGTATTAGTTGTTTGTATTTTTTAATTTTATCTACGACGATTCAAGATTTTCTATATGGATTAAGGTGTTGTAAAGTACCAACTACTTTATTGGATTTAATTGCATTAATGTATCGATTTATATTTATATTTCTTGATTCCAGCAGGACAATCTATCTTGCACAAATAGCAAGGTTAGGTCACAGTTCTTTATTAAATTCTATCAAATCAATTGGACTTATAATCAGTGCTTTGTTTATTAAGGTATTTCAAGAAATGAAAGACTTAAATAATGCGATAAATGCAAGAAGTGTAGATGGATATTCAGCAGTCATTTCAAGAGAACTTCATTTTTCAACAAGTAGTTGGATATTTACGTTGTTAGTGAATTTGTTCATTATCGTCTTTTATTTCACCGTTGGGAGAGTTGGTTAAAATGAATACTCCTTTGTTTGAATTGAAAGAAGTTTCTTATACCTATGAAGATGGAACAGAAGCTTTACAAAAAATAAATTTACAAATTGATCAAGGAAAAAAAATTGCTTTGTTAGGTAGTAATGGAGCAGGGAAATCCACTTTAATATTGCATTTAAATGGTTTATTAAAACCAACCTCCGGAACAATTTATTTTAAAGGACAACCATTATCCTATTCAAAAAAAGAATTGTTAAATGTTAGACGCAAGGTTGGAATTGTTTTTCAAAATCCAGAAACCCAGTTGTTTAATGGAACTGTTTGGGATGATATTGCCTATGGGCCATTTAATTTACATCTAGCAGAACAGGAACGAAAGTCGTTGATAGAGAAAGCAATTAATCAAACAGACGTTGAATCATTATTAGATAAACCGATTCACTTTTTAAGTGTTGGGCAAAAAAAGCGAGTTTCCATCGCTGGAGTTCTTGCTATGGATCCTGAAGTCATCATATTAGATGAGCCGACTGCATCTTTAGATATTTATTACACAAGGAAAATACGAAAATTGTTAAACGAACTTCATTGTGACGGGAGAACACTCATTCTTTCTACTCATGATATTGACTTTGCTTATGAATGGGCTGACGAAGTCGTTGTGATGCATCATGGAGAAATGTTATATCACGGTGCTTTTTATCGTTTGTTTGAAGAAAACAAGGACATTGTGAAAAAAGCAAATTTAGAAACATCCATAATATTCGAAATTGCGCAAATGATGAAAATGCAAGGACTCATTTCAAAACTAGATGATGTACGTTCAAAAGAAAAAGTAATAGATGTTCTTCATGATTGTTTCATGAAGGCAAAGAATTAAAAGGGGTGATGAGTTTGAAGGGAAAGCTTTACATTGTCGGATTTGGTCCAGGTGATGCTAATCACATTACCTATCGTGCAGTTGAAGCAATCAAAGCTAGTGATACAATCATTGGCTATAAAACTTACGTCGAGCTAATTAAAGATTTATTAGATTCCAAACAACAAATTATTAGTACAGGGATGACAGAGGAAGTATCACGAGCACAAGCGGCAATAAAACTTGCTGAAGCGGGGCACCATGTGTCGGTCATTTCAAGTGGTGATTCAGGTGTATACGGTATGGCTGGTTTAATTTATGAAGTGCTCATTGAACAAGGGTGGAATAAAGAAACCGGGGTTGAAATTGAAGTTATTCCTGGCATTTCTGCAGTTCATTCTTGCGGTTCCCTTCTTGGAGCTCCAATAATGCATGATTCATGCACAATTAGTTTAAGCGACCATTTAACGCCATGGTCTATTATTGAAAAAAGACTGGAAGCAGCGGCAGCAGCAGATTTTGTAATTGCTTTATATAATCCTAAAAGCGGTAGGAGAACAAAACAAATTGTAGAGGCTAGGAGAATTTTATTAAAATACCGGTCACCGAATACGCCTGTTGGACTCGTAAAGAGTGCTTATCGTGAGAGACAAAATATTGTAATTACTACGCTAGAAAAAATGCTAGATTACGAGATTGGTATGCTCACAACGGTGATTATCGGAAATTCTTCCACTTTTGTGTATGATGACTTAATGATTACACCGAGAGGATACAAACGAAAATATACGCTTGATAGCGAGATTCAACCATTGAAACCTCATGAACGATTAAAAAAGGAAGCTGAACCTTGGTCTTTAGAAAATCTAGAGTCGAAAGAAAGTGAACTATTTAAACAAAAAACGCCATTTCAACTTGCATGTGAAGCAATTGCCATGCTAGATCAAAAGCAACATTTCGTTGTAGAACAGCCAAGCAATATGTCTATTTTTGAATTTGCGGTAAGCCCTGGAGTGGCAAACAAACGATTTACTCCGGAGCAATTTCAGCTGTTAGCAGAAATTGTGGGAAATGAAGGAAGGATGGACTATTCAAGGGATCATCAGTTACTCATAAGTATTCCAACCAATAATCCTAAAAAAATAGTAGAGCAAATATCAAACGTTGGATTGCTAGTGATGCCGGTTGGAAATGTCGTTACGGTAAAAGCTTGTGATTTTTGTGATGGTGAAAAAACCGAACCCATTCCATACGCGGAAGAACTTCAAAGACGATTTGGAGGAAAAGCCATGCCGAAAGAATTAAAGATCGGTATTAATGGATGCGGAATGGCTTGTTACAACGCAGTTATGGAAGATATCGGAATCGTTTACCGAAAAGGTAAGTTTGATGTGTTTTTAGGGGCAAAACCAGTTGGGCGTACGGCCCATCCTGGACAATTAATTGAAGAAGGACTAGAAGCGGATCAATTAGTTGATTTAATCGAAAAAATTATTGAGGAATATAAAGAACATGCTCATCCAAATGAAAGACTATTTAAATATTTTAAACGGAAAAAAGTGCTAGCAGGCTACGAATATCAAGATAATGAACCAAAATTGAATTTACAACCGATCCCTTGTGTAGATTAGGAGGAAGAAAATAATGACAAAAGCCATTTTGTTTGTAGGACATGGAAGTAAGTTAGAAGCAGGAAATAATGAAGTAAGGGAATTTGTGGAGCAATTATCCCCTTTAATAGATGCTAATTTATTAGTTGAGACTTGTTTTTTAGAATTTGCTGAACCTACCATTTCTCAAGGAATTGATTATTGTGTTGAAAAAGGTGCAACAGAAATATATGTAATTCCGATTATTTTACTACATGCAGGACATTCAAAAATTCATATTCCTGCTGAAATTGTAGAAGCACAAAATAAATATCCCCATGTGAAATTTACGTATGGTGAAGTTGTTGGAATTCACGAAGAAATACTTCAAATTTTACTAGAGCGTTTGCAAGAAATCGGTTTTGATACACAGGCAAAACATGAAGACACAGCGATTTTATTAATTGCTCGTGGTGGAAGCGATGAATACGCAAATGGTGATTTTTATAAGATTACAAGACTTTTATGGGAAAAACTAGATGTTCCAATAGTAGAAAGTGCTTTTATGGGAGTGACAGAACCATTAGTTGATGAGGGTATTGAACGTTGTATCAAACTCGGTGCGAAAAAAATAATTATGCTTCCATATTTTCTATTCACAGGCATTTTAATCGAACGAATGAAAAAATATTGTGAGCGTTTCAATGAACAATACCCGAACGTAAAAATAGAGATTGCACATTATTTTGGAAATCATCCACTTTTAAAATCAGTGATCATTGAGCGAATGGATCAAGCACTAAATGGACACTCAAAAGGTGTTAAGGACTTGGAGAATATTCAAAGGTTAAAGCAATTGGGACTCATTTCTCATCATCATCATGACCATGAACATCATCACCACCATCATGACCATGAACATCATCATCATGATGAAAAAACGGAAGTGAAACCATGATTCTGTTTTTAGCAGGTACAAGCGATGCACGAGAGTTAGCAATTTTGTTAAAAAAGGAAGGCTTCCCCCTAATAGCCACTGTAGTAACAGAATCTGCTGCAAAAAGACTTACTGATGAAGGAATGAATGTAAGAGTTGGTCGCTTAAATGAAGAAAAAATGTTTGAATTTTCAAAGAAAAATGGGGTGACTGCAATTGTTGATGCAAGTCATCCCTTTGCAGAAGAGGCGCATAAAACAGCGAAATCAGTAGCGGAACAATTAAAAATCCCATATATACGATACGAAAGAGAACAATCAAAGCTAGAACAAGACTCTATTATTTATGTTTCAACTTACGAAGAAGCAGCGGAACTCGCAGCAAAGAAAAAAGGAGTTGTCATGTTAACAACCGGCAGTAAAACATTAGAAATCTTTGCGAAAAAATTATTGCCACTAAATGATGTTCGCGTAATTTGCAGAATGCTTCCCCGAATCGATAATATGCAAAAATGCGAACAACTTGGCTTCCCTCAAAAAAATATTGTAGCAATGCAAGGACCTTTTACAAAAGAGTTAAATACTGCCTTATTTAAGCATTTCGGAGTGACACTCATGATAACAAAGGAAAGTGGAAAAGTTGGTGCTGTTGATGAAAAAGTAGAAGCTGCAAAAGAATTAGGGATTGAGACGATTGTGATTACAAGACCAAATATACAATTTGGCAATGAGTTTCACAAAATGGAGGAAGTTGTAGAATTCTTAAAAATACAAAGAAACGAGGGTGTGCTATGAATTTTAAACCGATTACGGTAGAACCGAATAAAATTTATGATTATAGTTTTGCCATTATTGAAGAAGAGATGGGTGAACATCATTTTTCTGAATTGGAATGGCAAGTCGTGCGTCGAATTATTCATGCTTCAGCAGATTTTGAATTAGGAAGGAGTGTTGTATTTTCTCCTGGTGCAGTTGAAGCAGGCATCAAAGCAATTCGAGAAGGAAAACATGTGATTGCCGATGTTCAAATGATTGTCAGCGGCTCAGGAAGGAAACGATTTCAAAAATATGGCGGAGATTTGCATTGCTATATCGGTGACGAAGATGTGGCACAAGAAGCAAAAAAAGAAGGAGTTACACGGGCAATTATGTCCATGAGGAAAGCTATCCGTGAACATGTAGGAGGAATTTATGCGATTGGTAATGCTCCTACAGCATTATTAGAGTTAATTCACCTTATCAATGAAGGCATCGCAAAACCCGACTTAATTATTGGGATGCCTGTCGGATTTGTTTCCGCAGCTGAGTCGAAAGAGGAACTTTTAAAACTAAAGGGAATACCTTATATCACAAATGTTGGTCGTAAAGGAGGTAGCACGGTAACCGTTGCCGCATTAAATGCTATTTCTATTTTAGCTGATCAGGTGTGAGGTATATGCAAAAACAGAAAAGAAAAGATCCTTCTGAACTTAGGGAAGGTTATACAACGGGTGCTTGTGCAACAGCATGTGCTAAAGCAGCATTAATCGCATTAATCACAAAGCTAGAACAAAAAAAAGTAATGATTCATCTGCCTGTGGGAAAAGATGTTGAATTTTCAATCGAAAAATGTGAAATAAGAGATATTGAAGTAAAATGTTCCGTAATAAAAGATGGTGGAGATGATCCTGATGCAACTCATGGAGCAATTATTGAAGCAACTGTTTCTTGGAGAAAAGACAAGGAAATTTTTATTGATGGCGGCAAGGGAGTAGGCCGAGTAACAAAACCTGGATTACCAATTGAAGTGGGACTAGCTGCCATTAATCCCGTTCCACGTAAAATGATTCAAACAGAAGTTGAAAAAGTCTTACAGCAATATGAAATTGAAACTGGAGTAAATATTATCATCACTGTCCCCGATGGTGAAGAAATTGCTAAAAAAACATTAAATAGTCGTCTTGGCATCATTGGAGGTATTTCAATTTTGGGAACAAGGGGAACAGTTGTTCCTTTTTCCAACGCCGCTTATATGGCAAGTATTGTACAAGCAATTTCTGTAGCAAAAGCAGCGGGTAGTGAACATCTTGTCTTTACAACTGGTGGAAGAAGTGAAAAATTTGCCATGAGCATGTATGGCGAGCTTCCTGAAGTTGCTTTTATTGAAATGGGAGATTTTGTTGGTTTTTCAATGAAACAGTGCAAACAATTAGGCATTCCGAAAGTATCTTTAGTCGGGATGATGGGGAAATTTTCAAAACTTGCCCAAGGTTCCATGATGCTTCATTCAAAAGGTTCTCAAGTCAATTTTGAATTTCTTGCATCCATTGCTAGAGAAAGTGGCGCTACCAATGAAAGTGTTAGACAAATTCTTCAAGCAAATACAGCAAATGAAGTAGGGGAAATCATGAAAGAACAAGGATGTATGGAATTTTTTGACAAATTATCGGAACTTTGCTGTAAAGAAATCTTAAAACATGTTGGTGGCGGATTGATTGTTTCAACTGCGATTTATTCAATGAAAGGTGAATTATTAGGAAAGGCGGAAATAATTGATGCCCATTAAATTGATTGGAATTGGTGATAACGGTGCACAAGGTTTGCATCCACAACTCATCGAATGGATTGAAAGTGCAGAAGTTCTCGTTGGTGGAGAAAGAGTATTATCATTTTTTCCAAACTTTAATGGAGAAAAAATATTATTGAAAACTAAAGTAATGAGCGTTATAGAAAAGTTAGAAAATAGGAATCAAAACATTGTGATTTTAGCCTCTGGCGATCCATTGTTCTATGGAATTGGAGGCCTCATTTCGAAAAAACTTCCAGTTGAAATTTATCCTTATGTAAGTTCAATTCAACTTGCAGCCGCAAAGTTCGGAATTAGTTGGCATGATGCTTATTTTGTCAGTATTCATGGAAGGCCGATTAAAGGACTAGCGCAAAAAATCGATGGAAAAGACAAAGTGATTATATTAACGGATGAAAATAATTCGCCAAATAATCTAGCATCATACTTAATAGAGTTTGGAATGACCGAATATGAAGCATATATTGCTGAAAACTTGCAAGGAGAAAAAGAACGTTGCAGAAAAATGACGCTTGAAGAAATGAAGCGAGCAAGCTTCTCCCCTTTAAATGTTGTAATTTTAGTAAAAATTCAGCAAACAAAAAATTGGTCTCTTGGCATAGATGATGAAGAGTTTTATCAACGAAAACCGGAGAAAGGTTTAATCACGAAAAAAGAAGTTCGTGTTTTATCCATTAGTGCATTGAATTTACATGAAAAAAGTATTGTTTGGGATATCGGCACATGCACCGGTTCCGTTGCAATTGAAGCAGGGAAGATTGCAAAAGAAGGTAAAATTTTTGCCATTGAAAAAAATGAAGAAGATATCAAAAACTGTCTTCTTAATCAACAAAAATTTCGGGTTGATTTCACTGTTGTACACGGAAAAGCACCAGAAGGCCTTGATAAGTTTCCGAATCCCGATGCTATTTTTATCGGTGGTACGGGTGGAAACATGGAGGAACTATTAACCGTATGTTGTGAAAGATTAAACAAGAATGGCCGCATTGTTCTAAATGCTGCAACAATCGAAAACTTATATGAATCTATCAAAATATTTTATAAGTTAGGATTTCATACAGAAGTTACCCAAGTACAAATTGCGAGAAGTAAACAAATATTATCGTTGACTCGATTCGCTCCATTAAACCCTGTGTTTATTGTAAGTGCAAAACGAAAGGAAGATGAGGATGTGTAAAGGTGCTTTATATGGCATAGGTGTAGGACCTGGAGATCCGGAATTACTTACCGTTAAAGCTTTTCGGAAACTTCAAGAATGTCCTGTAATAGCCTATCCGAAAAAAATGCGAGGTTCAAAAAGTTATGCGTATAAGATTATAGAAGTTTATATACGTCCTGAAGAAAAGGAAATGTTAGGACTTGTATTTCCAATGACGAAAAATCAGGAAGTATTAGAGAGGGAATGGAATAAAGCCGTTGATGTAATTTATGAAAAAATTGCTCAAGGGAAAGATGTGGCATTTGTTACTGAAGGAGACCCGTTATTATATAGCACTTTTATTCATCTAATGAAAGTAATGAAGGAAAAATATCCCGATGTAGAAATTCATTCCATACCCGGTATTTCCTCCGTCAACGGTGCAGTATCCCGATTAACCATTCCACTAGCAGATGGTGATGAACAAGTGGCTATCATTCCCGCAAATGATGATGTTGAAAAGATGAGAAAAGCAATTGAAAATCATGATGCTGTAGTATTTCTAAAAGTTGCAAAGGTTATTGATGTGTTGCTAGAAATGCTTCGAGAATTAGGATTAGAAAACAAGGCACATGTAGTTACAAAAGTTACATCTGACGAGGAAATCTTATGGAATATCAACGAATTAGAAGGTGCCGATTTAAATTATCTATCATTAATGGTGGTGCGCAAATGAAGAAAATTTGGATAATTGGAGCAGGTCCTGGCGATCCCGATTTAATAACTGTAAAAGGATTACAAATGTTGCAAGAAGCAGATTGTATTCTTTATACAGACTCCCTTGTTAATGAAGAATTAATTGCCAAAGCAAAGAAAGAAGCAGAAATTATTAAAACAAGTGGAATGCATTTGGAAGAGATTGTTTCAATCATAGTCGATCGAGTAAAACGTGATAAATTAGTTGCCCGCATTCATACTGGAGATCCATCGATGTATGGTGCCATTGCTGAACAAATAGCATTATTGAAAAAAGAAGGCATTGGAGTAGAAATCATTCCTGGTGTAAGCTCTGTTTTTGCTTCTGCAGCGGCAATACAAGCAGAATTAACGATTCCAGAATTAACACAAACTCTTATTTTAACCCGCGCTGAAGGTCGTACACCTGTACCGGAAAAAGAAAAATTAAAAGATTTAGCAAGCCATCATTGTACAATCGCTCTTTTCCTAAGTGCAACATTAACGAAAAAAATAGTGAAGGAATTAAAAGAAGCGGGTTGGCAAGATGACACGCCCGTTGCGGTAATTCAAAAAGCTACATGGCCAGATGAAAAAATCGTTCGTACAACACTCGCGAATCTCGATCAAGCGATGAAAGAAAATGGCATTCGGAGTCATGCCATGATTTTAGCAGGATGGGCACTTGACTCTAACCTTTATGAAAAGGATACGTATCGCTCAAAGCTTTATGATGCCGAGTTTACTCACGGCTATCGGAAAGGAGTTTCAAAGTGATTCAACTTGTGGAAGAGGAAATTCCAAACATTCATCAAAAAAATGATTATGCAGTTGTTGCTATAACAAAACATAGTGTAGAAATTGCTCGGAAATTACAAGGACTTTTTCCTAATTGTGACCTTTATTATCCGCAAAAGTTTTGTAAAGCTGATGAAGATAGCTTAAGCATCCAACTATATGATGGCAATGTTCGAATTCTGTTATCAGCGATTTTTAACAAATATAAAGGTCTGATTTTATTTATTTCTCTCGGTGCAGTTGTTCGCATGATAGCACCTCTTATAAAAGATAAAAAAATTGATCCAGCCGTTGTTGTTATAGATGATTGTTGTAAAAATGTAATCAGTGTGCTTTCCGGTCATCTAGGTGGAGCGAATGAATTAACGCGAGAAATCGCGGCATTGCTTCATGCAAACCCTGTGATTACGACGGCATCAGATGTTCAGCAAACTATCGCTGTTGATTTATTTGGCTCTCGGTTCGGTTGGGTTTGGGATTCAGAAGAACATTTAACGAAGGTTAGTGCAGCTGTTGTGAACGAAGAACATGTTGCTGTTGTACAGGAAAGTGGAGAGCGTTCATGGTGGATATATGATCGCCCATTACCAGAAAATATAAAAATTTATCAATCCATTTTGGAAGCAATCAATGCAAAACCAAGCGGTGCTCTAATTGTTACTCATCGGTTACTCACACCAGAAGAGACACCAATTTTACAATACGGCATTATATTTAGGCCTAAAGTAATTGTAATAGGAATCGGTTGTAATCGTGGAACAAGTGCGGAGGAAATTCATTTCGTCATTGAAGAGACGTTGCTTGAGTTAGGATTTTCATCAAAAAGTGTAAAAGCCATTTGTACGATTGATCTAAAGAAAGATGAAGAGGGTTTATTGCAAGTTGTAAACGAAAGAAATGTGGAATTTTGTACGTACACAGCTAAAGAATTGAATGAAATGCATATCGAAGAACCATCAGAAACGGTTTATAAATATACTGGAGCATATTCCGTAAGTGAAGCAGCAGCAAAACGTTATTTACAATCAAATTCACTAGTTCTAGTCAAAAAGAAAAGTGGGAATGTAACAATTTCTGTTGGGGTACTCGAGCATAAGGAGGATTTTCCGTGGCAAAAAGATTAATGATTGCAGGTACATCGAGCGGGGTTGGAAAAACCACTTTAACAATCGGAATCATGGCGGCATTGAAAAAACGAAATCTTGTCGTTCAAGGATTTAAATGTGGTCCAGATTATATTGATCCAACCTATCACACTGCCGTTACAAAACGAGTTTCTCGAAATATTGATAGTTGGATGTTTAGCCACGATGTCATTCGCGATATTGTGGAACGCAATAGTCGTGATGCAGATATAACAATTATTGAAGGTGTAATGGGGTATTTTGATGGAAAAAATCCATTAGAAAATACTGGTTCTGCTGCTGATATTGCGGACATTACTGAGAGTCCAGTTCTTCTCGTAGTGGATTGTGCAAGTATGGCAAGAAGTGCTGCTGCGATTGTAAAAGGCTTTCAAACAATCCATGTACCATCACGTATTGTTGGCGTAATAGCCAATCGTGTTGGAAGTGAGAGCCATTTTAACATTGTAAAAGCTGCCATTGAACAAGAATGTCATATTCCTGTGATTGGTTATATGAAGAAAAACAATGAACTCCACTTGCCAAGCAGGCATCTCGGGTTAATTCCTGCTATTGAACGGGGAGATTTAGATTCTTATTTTGAAATGCTGGCAACAGAAGTTGAAAAAACGATTGATCTTAATAAACTACTAACGATTTCTGAAACAAACAGCTTAGAAAAAGTGAATCATTCTATTTTTGAAGAAAATTTAAAGGGGAATGTGAAAATTGCAGTAGCAAAAGATGCTGCTTTTAATTTTTATTATGAAGAAAATTTACAATTGCTCCGAGCTCGAGGGGCAGAACTTCTTTTTTTCTCACCGTTAGCAAATGATCCAGTACCGGAAGATGTTGATGGTTTATATATTGGTGGAGGCTTCCCGGAAGAATTTGCTGAAAAGTTAGCGAGTAATGAAGTGTCGAAACAATCCATCAAAGCAATGATTGAAAAAGGTGTTCCAACTGTTGCTGAATGCGGTGGATTTATGTATTTAACAAAATCCATTGAGACGACAGAAGGTATGAGTTATCCAATGGTTGGGGTAATTGATGGTAAAGTAGCCATGCAGTCCACACTTGCAGCCCTTGGATATCGTGAAATTTTTGGCATGAATGACAATTTCCTAATGAAAGAAGGAGAGGTTGCGAAAGGTCATGAATTCCACTATTCAATTTTCCAGCCAAATTCACTATATCCACCAGCTTATGAATTGAAAAGTCGATTTGGAGCAAAACGAGTTGGCTGCATTCTCCATTCTTTAATTGCAGGATATGTTCATTTCCATTTCGCCTCCAATTCAAAACTTGTAGATAACTGGATAAATGCATGTTTACAATTTCAAGAACAGAAACGAAATGCAATCTAATAATCTTAGAATGAAAAAGATGAACAAAAATATGAAGCAACAATGTTTCGGGAGGGAAAATATGAGGTTAGGAAAAGTGTATTTAGTAGGTGCTGGACCTGGGGATGAGAAATTAATTACCGTTAAGGGTCTTGAATGTATTCAACAATCTGACTGCATTGTATATGATCGGCTTATTAACTTAGCATTGTTAGATTATGCTCCATATAATGCAGAGCTTATATATTGTGGAAAACTTCCAGGAAAACATATGCGAATCCAAGAGGAAATTCATGAAATTCTAGTACAAAAAGCATTAGAAGGAAAAGTAGTAACCAGATTAAAAGGTGGAGATCCAAGTATTTTTGGAAGAGTAGGAGAAGAAGCGGCAGTATTAAAAAAGAAAGGAATACCATTTGAAATTGTGCCCGGCGTTACTGCAAGCGTTGCAGCAGCCGAATATGCGGGAATTTCGTTAACCCATCGTGAATATGCATCCACTGTTGCGTTAGTTACAGGACACGGAAGTAAAGATAAAGGTTCTGATAATTTAAATTGGGACTCCCTCTCCGGAATTGATACAATAGCATTTTATATGGGCGTAGGTAATTTAAGAAATATTTGTCATAAATTAATGCATCATGGAAAAAAAGCTGATACCCCAGTTGCAATAATTGAAAATGGTACGACAACAAGGCAAAGAACGATTACAGGGACATTAGAAACAATTTTTGAACAAGCAGTAAAAGCACAGATTAGGAATCCTGCCATGATTATTGTAGGTGAAGTGGTACGTATCAGAGAACAAGCCCAATGGTTTGAAGAATATATAGATGATATGAAAAACACTGTAAATGAATGAAAGAAACAGGAGAAATATCGATGAAACAAAAAGGACTTATATTAATATATACTGGAAATGGTAAAGGGAAAACAACTTCAGCTTTAGGTCTTACTTTGCGTGCAATTGGCCGCGGCATGAACGTTCGTTTTTTACAATTTATTAAATCGAAAGAACGGACTTATGGTGAAGCCCTTGCTCTAAAAAAATTAGGGGTGACAATGGAACAATTAGGAATCGGTTTTACTTGGACAAAAACACCTGAGGAACATCGTGAAGCCTTGAAAAAAGGTTGGGAAATAGCAAAACAAGCCATTCAAGATTCAACTGTAGACGTTGTAGTATTAGATGAATTAAACAATGCCCTAAGCATTACACAGTTTCCAGTTGAAGATGTGATTCCATTAGATGAAGTGATCAACGTCATTCAAAACCGACCAAAACATATGCATGTTGTAATTACAGGCCGTAATGCAAAACAAGAATTAATCGATATTGCAGATTTAGTTTCAACTATTGAACCGACGAAACATTATTACAATGAAGGGATTCCAGCAGTAAAAGGCTTGGAATTTTAAAGGAGAGGTCGTTTTTGCGTGCTAATTCAATTATGATTCAAGGAACATCTTCTGATGTGGGAAAGAGTGTGCTTTGTACCGCACTTTGCCGCATTTTCTCAAATGCAGGATACAAAGTAGCACCTTTTAAGTCTCAAAATATGGCGCTGAATTCCTATGTCACCAAAGATGGGGGAGAAATTGGGCGTGCTCAAGGTGTACAAGCGGAAGCTGCTAGAGAAATCGCAACAACCAAGATGAATCCGATATTACTGAAGCCGAAACAAGACATGGTATCAGAAGTCATTGTTCATGGGAAACATTTTATGGATATGAGTGCTACAAATTATAGAGATAACTTTGTGCTGCAGGCATTGCCAATTGTTGAAAAGGCCATTCGAGAACTAGAACAGTCCTACGATATTATTGTAGCAGAAGGTGCTGGAAGTCCTGCTGAAATTAATTTAAAAGATCGAGATATTGCTAACATGCGTGTTGCGAAAATGCTCAATGCGGATGTGTTCCTTGTGGCGGATATAGATCGAGGAGGCGTTTTTGCATCCATTGTTGGCACTCTAGCATTGCTAGATGAAGATGAACGAAAACTTGTAAAAGGAATAATTATTAACAAATTTAGAGGAATGATTGAAATACTTGAAAACGGAATAAAATGGCTTGAAGAATATACAGGTATTCCTGTCATTGGCGTCATCCCATATTTTGACTTGAAAATCGAAGCCGAAGATTCATTAGCCCTTGATACGTTAAAATTAAAAAGACCGAAAAAGAACGATTCTCTCATTGATGTTGTTTGTATACAATTGCCGAGAATCTCTAATTTCACCGATTTAGATCCGCTATTTGATGAACCTGATGTAGGCGTTCGTTTTGTAAGTCATGCAAGTGATTTAGGCAATCCTGACTGTATTATAATTCCTGGTACGAAGAATACGACAGCAGATTTAGAGTGGTTGAAAGAAACGGGATTATTTGAGGCTATTCAGCAATGCTCTATGAATGGTTCGCGGGTATTTGGGATTTGTGGTGGCTATCAAATATTAGGAGAGAAGTTGTTTGACCCTGACTTTGTGGAGAGCGATATAAAAGAAACGACAGGTCTTTGCTTATTACCGATTCAAACGACTTTTGAAAAAAATAAACGCACGACCCAAACGAAAGGGAAAATTCATCCAATGCTTTTTAATAAAGAAATTGATGTGAAAGGTTACGAGATTCATTTAGGTCAAACAAAAGTAACGCAAGACTCTAATGTACAACCATTTTTACAATTAGATGATGGATCTTGTGATGGGATTATTTTTCATCACGGGAAAGTGATTGGTACTTATTTACATGGAATTTTCCAAAATCGTTCCTTTACAAGAGCTTACTTTAATGAAATTAGAAAAAGTAAAGGTTTAAAAGAATTATCAATGGATGTAATATCCGATAAAGAACAACGAGAACAAGCTTACGACGTACTTGCACAACATGTACAGCAATATTTGAATATGGAATATATTTATTCTTTATTAGAAAATCAAAAGAAGATCAAAAATGGGATATAATTTGTCCCATTTTTTTTATTTGTTCAGTATAAGTGGAGAAATTTGTAATCTTAAGCATCTAAGCGTAGAATGATGATGAAAGAGGTATGATAAAGGAGTTTTGATGATGAGAAACAGCCGTTTAGTAAATGAATTTATCGAATTAGTACAGATTGACTCGGAAACGAAACACGAAGAAAAAATTGCTCCAGTACTTATAAAGAAGTTAGAGGATTTAGGTTTTTCAGTATATCAAGATGATGCCCATACACGAAATGGTCATGGTGCAGGGAATATTATAGCCACATTGAATGGAAGAGAAGATATAGAACCCATTTATTTTACTGTTCATATGGATACAGTCGTTCCTGGAAAGGGAATTAAGCCTGAAATACGGGATGATGGATATATTTATTCAGACGGAACAACGATTCTAGGTGCAGATGATAAAGCCGGTATTGCTGCACTATTTGAAATGGCCCGTCGACTTAAAGAACAGTCAATTGAGCATGGTACAATTCAATTCATAATTACTGCTGGTGAAGAAAATGGACTTCGTGGGGCTAAGGAATTGGAACGGGAAAAGATTATCGCCAAGTATGGATATGCGGTAGACAGTGATGGAAAAGTTGGGGGGATTGTCGTCGCAGCTCCTTTCCAAGCTAAAATTGAAGTGAAGATATTCGGAAAAACTGCCCACGCAGGAGTTGAACCAGAGAAAGGAATCTCTGCCATCACCCTAGCTGCAAAAGCGATTGCTGAAATGAAACTGGGGCGCATCGATCATGAAACAACGGCAAACATCGGTCGTTTTGAAGGTGGAAAGGCAACAAATATCGTTTGCGATGAAGTTTTAATTTTAGCAGAAGCCCGCTCCATCCAAAAGTCTAAATTAGATTACCAAACAAAACATATGAAAGAGACTTTCGAAAAAGTTGCTGAAAAATTAGGCGGCCGTGCAGAAATGGATGTTCAAATCATGTATCCTGGATTTTCAGTAAACGAATCAGACAAAGTGGTGCAAATAGCAGTCGAAGCTGTCCGAAATATTGGCCGTACACCTCAAATTGGCGTTTCAGGCGGGGGTAGTGATGCAAACATTATTTCAAGTTTTGGAATTCCGACAGTAAACTTATCGGTAGGCTATGAAAATATTCATACAACAAAAGAAAGAATGCCTATTGAAGAATTGGAGAAATTAGCCGATTTATTAGTAGAAATCGTTAAAAGTTCTTGCAAGTAATTGTTCAATTTGAGGTGATGTTCATGAAAACAATCGTTTATCGATGCGAAAATGAAGAATACGCAATACCTGTTAATCAAGTCGTGTCGATTGAAAAAATAGGAAAGATAAACCCCATTCCTCACTTGCCAACTTATTTAGTGGGTTTTACGCGAATTCGTGGAGAGCTTATACCTATCCTTGATTTTAATATTATTTTGTACAACAAACCAACAACGGATTCGTTGGCGAGAATCATTGTATTAAATACGGACATCGTCAATTATGGATTAGTTGTGAGTGAAGCAAAAGAAATATTAGATTTCCTTGATGAAGATATTCAACAAGTTGGGCTTGTAAATTATTCTCAAACAAAATATTTTACAGCAGTGGCCAATTTAGAAAATCGAATGATTACGATTGTGAATCCAGACGTTTTGATAAATTCATTAGAAGGAATTCGGGAAATTATTGATTATTTACATCATTTATTGAAAGAGGAAAAAGAGATGAATTCATAAAATATAGAATTGCTAGAGTAAGGCATTAGCCTTTTCTAGCTTTATTTTTATATAAGGTGGAATAATATGATGAAAACGCCATATCGACCAATTCTTCATATACCAAAAACAAAAATGGAGAAAATCTGTGATATCGTTGGTATTGGTTTATTTATATTGTCTAATTTGTTTATTATTTTTCAGTGGAGCCAAATTCCTGATCGAATACCAGGACATTTTAATGCTAAAGGTGAAGTAGATCGATGGGGTTCAAAATATGAGTTAATTATATTGCCATTCATTGGAATGTTTGTTTTATTGTTAACATCTCTTTTTGAAAAAGCTCCCCATATGTATAATTATCCGGAAAGAATCAATGAATCAAATGCAGAACAATTTTATTTAAATAGCCGAAAGATGTTAAATATTATAAAAAATATTTGCATGATCCTTTTTGCATTGATTAATTTTCAAATTGTACAAATCGCATTAGGTAAAACCGAATTTCTTTGGATTTGGTTTATTCCGGGGATTATCGTTTCCCTCATTATTACAATAGGTATTGGTATATATAAACAATCCAAAATTAAATAATTATTTTCCACACTTCTATACCGAATGACAAGAAAAGTTGATGTTGAAATATTGGAGTTGATTTGATGGAAATACGGAAAGAACTATTAGAACTGTCTGAACAGAAGTATCAATTGTTTCAAAAAACATTAATACCGAATCAAGAAAATATTCTTGGGGTTCGCATTCCGAAGTTAAGAGCATTAGCAAAAGAAATTTCAAAAAGCGACTGGGAAGATTTTTTATTGAATGGAACAGAGGAATATTTTGAAGAAATTATGCTAAAAGGCATGGTGATCGGGCAAGTAAACATTCCAATAGAGGAAAGGCTCAAGTGGATTAAGTGGTTTGTACCTAAAATAGATAATTGGTCTGTATGTGATAGTTTTTGTGTCGGATTAAAATTTACAAAAAAGCATCGGGAAGAAGTGTGGAATATCCTTTCCTCCTATTTCCATTCAGAAAACGAATTTGAAATACGTTTTGCCATCGTGATGTCCCTTAGTTATTTTATTGAAGAAAAGTATATTGAAGAATTATTTCAAATATGGGATGACATCAAGCATGACGGCTATTATGTTAAAATGGCAGTCGCTTGGGCGATATCCGTTGCCTATTTAAAGTTTCCCAAAGAAACAACATCATTTTTACAAAAAAATTCTTTAGATGATTTTACTTATAATAAAGCGTTACAAAAAATAATTGAGTCTCATCGTATCAGCAAAGAAGTGAAGGAAAGCATACGAAAAATGAAAAGATCAATAAGGAATACCTTCTAAATCTAATAATCGTTTTTTTACATCCAGTCCACCGCTATAACCAGTAAGACTTCCGTTTTTACCTATGACGCGGTGGCAAGGGATGACGATGGATAATGGATTGCTTCCAATTGCTCCTCCTACTGCACGGACTGCTTTTGGATTTCCAATATTCGTTGCCACTTCAGAATAGGTAGCAGTTTTGCCAAATGGAATTTTACATAATTCATTCCACACTTGTAGTTGGAAAGGAGTTCCAGAAATATCAAATGGTAATGTAAATTGTTTGCGTTTACCATCTAAATATTCAATCAATTGGGAAGAATAGGGCGAAATGAATAGATCATTTTCAACTACTTCACAATGTGGATATTGTTTTTGGCAATACTGTTTTAATTCTTCCATAGAAGAATGTTGAGCCCCTACAAAAACTAAACCTTTGTCCGATGCGGCAATATATAAGTCCATATATGAATGGTTGATGGATGATGCGTAAATGCTTTTTTGTTTCATAACATAACCCCTTTCTCGTTTTCCTAAATGAAATACTAAATTAAGTAAACTGTAACATACTTTTTCTTCCGATTCTTCATCTGAAAAAAATAAAGTATTTAAATTAATATTATAATAAAAAGATAAATCAAAATAGCGATGTATTATAGGAGTAAATTTAATAGTTAAAAATATTGTTACTTTTCTTTATATATTCAATTATTGTAATATTAAAATACTAATAAAGGTGGATAAATGGGGGAAGAACATTGATACAGTTAAAAAATGTAACAGTGAAACGAAATGGCAAAATCCTTTTGAAAGAGATTAATTGGAATATAGATAAAGGGGAGCATTGGTCCATTATCGGATTAAACGGAGCGGGTAAAACTTCATTGCTCAATATCATCACCGGCTATCTATACCCTACTTCAGGAACAGTAAAAGTGTTAGGTCAAGAATTTGGAAAAACAAATATTCCTGAATTGCGTAAAGAAATTGGCTTTATCAGTTCTTCTTTAAAAGAGCAGTTAAGAGAATTTGATTCTGTGTTAAGCATTGTGCTAAGCGGAAAATTCGCATCGATCGGTCTATATGAACCGGTAGAAAAAAAAGATGTGGAAATCGCACATATGCTTATGAAACAATTAGGAATTGAATATTTGGAAAGTTCCCAATATGGCCTGCTATCTCAAGGTGAAAAACAAAGGGTGTTAATTGCTAGAGCATTAATGACCAATCCGAAAATATTAATATTAGACGAACCTTGTAATGGATTAGATGTTATTGCAAGAGAGGAATTTCTAGCGTTTTTAGGGAATCTTGCACGACAGGAATATTGTCCAACATTAATCTATAATCTATGTCACTCATCATGTAGAAGAAATATTGCCTTGTTTTTCTCATACTTTGTTGCTAAAAGATGGGGAAGTATATGCAAAAGGATTAGCAAATGATCTATTAACCGAGCAAAACTTATCTCAATTTTTTGGTCGCGATCTATCCGTACAAGAACAGCAGAATCGTACATGGATTGCATTTAAATAATTGGACAATTTTAAGTCGTTTACGAGGAGCAGGATAAATGAAGGGAAATAACATTCGGAAAGAATTGCTATCTTGGTTTTTTGTTTTCGTTTCGGGAATTACCATTGCTTTAATCTGTAGGGAATATATTTTTTCTCCCGTTGTTGTAAATGGTGCTTCAATGTCACCTACATATGAAAATGAAGATGTCATTATTGTTAGCAAAATAAGTAAAATCCAACGATTTGATCACATTGTTTTTAAAGCACCTTATGAAGATGAATATTATATTAAACGGGTCATAGGATTGCCTGGAGATACGGTTGAAATGAAAGATGATGTATTAATTATCAATGGAAAAGAATTTGAAGAACCATATGTAAAACGAAATGCTGAGTATCAAATTCGCATGACTGAAAATTTTACATTGGAAGATTTGACGGGTGAAAAGAAAGTGCCAGATGGCTATATATTTGTATTAGGAGATAATCGTTTGAATAGTTATGACAGTCGGCATTATGGTTTAATACCAATAGAGGATGTTTTTGGAGAATCTAAATTGAGAATTTATCCACTACAAAACATGAAATATTTTTCTAATCCATATGAATAAACATGTTGCAAAATAAATCTTAAACATTATTAAGAAGAAGAGAGGGTGTTTAGAAAGCTTTCGACTTTCTAAACACCCTTTTTCAACAACTTTCCAATTATGATAATGCAAATACAATAAAAAATTAGTCATTACGTAGGAAAGATAAGAATACAGTATATTAAAAATTCAAAATGCCTCAACAGGTATTATATGGTTGCTCTATTTTTATTTGATGATTGTTTTGACGTTTTTTTAGTTCTTCTCGAATTTCATTTGTCCACACACCTTCTTCTAAATGATTTGCAATTTCTATTAATATTTCAACATCATGAAAGGAATATTTTCGAATACCTGTTTTTGATCTTTCGGGGAAAATTAATTTTCTAGATTCATAATAACGTATCTGCCTATGGGACAAACCTGTAAGCTCACTAACAGTGCCGATTGATATAACCTTTTTATATTTATATGCATGATTTTGTAGAGGCATCAAGCATTACCCACTTTCCGATAGTCTTATATGTTTAACTCTATATCTATTTATTAAACCGCTCGAAAAAAAATACCAAACTAACATCATATTTATAGTGAATGTTTCTACAAGAAATCTCATTAATCGACATGTAAAAAAGTTGCAAGTTTAATAAAAAAAGTATGTAAGGAGTTCTTACAAAGATGATGTTCACAAAATTGTAAAAAAATATACTAAAATTAGCATTATTTTCAAGAGAACAATTTATCAAAAGGAGGAGATGTATGAAAAAATTACTTGTTGTTTTTGCCAGCGCTTTATTGTTGGTAATCCTTTCAGCCTGTTCACAAAGTTCCAGTAATCAATCCGGTCAACAAACAACAACAGAACAAACTGGAGCTAATTCCAATGTTATAAAAATTGCAACCCATACACCGTTATCCGGTGGTAATGCAATCATTGGTGAAGCCATTAAACTTGGTGCTCAAATGAAATTGGAAGAAGAAGCATCACGATTTGAAGAAATGGGCTTTACACTGCAATTGGAACCTTATGATGACCAAGCAGATCCAAAAAAAGGCGTATCGAATGCCAACTTAATAGGAGCAGATGATGCAATTTATGGAGTAATTGGTCACTTTAACTCAGGGGTTACGATTCCTTCTTCAGAAATATACGAGAAATACAACATAACAATGGTGAATCCTGGAAGTACTGCGACAGATGTAACGGATCGTGGGCTAAAAACTGTGAATCGTATTGTTGCCCGTGATGATTTCCAAGGACCAGCTGGTGCTCAATTTGCAGTCAATGAATTAGGAGCAAAAAGAATTTTCGTGATTCAAGATAAAACAGCCTATGGTACAGGAATTGCTGATGCGTTTGTTGCAGAAGCGGAAAAATTAGGTGCTGAAATCGTTGGATATGAAGGAATTACAGTTGGTGAAAAAGACTACAATGGTGTCATCAATCAAGCATTAAATAAAAAACCTGATTTAATTTTCTTTGGAGGCATTTATAGTGAAGGTGGAATTATTATAAAACAAGCACGTGATAAAGGAATAAATGTACCAATTATGGGTGGCGATGGAATGGACTCCTCAGGTTTAGTTGATATTGCTGGGGAAGCAGTGAAGAATGTGTACATTACATCGGTTGCTGGAGATACAAGTTCAACCCCTGAAGGAAAAAAATTCATGGATGATTATAAAGCAAAATTCAATAAAGAAGCAGAAGCATTTTCGGCTTATGGATATGATGCAATGGGCGTATTTTTACAAGGTTTAGAGAATGCTATTAAAGCAAATGGGGGCAAACTTCCTCCGAAAGAAGCAGTTGTAGAAGCTGTAAGAGCAATAACTGATTATCAAGGAGTCATCACAGATGTTTCTTTCGATGAAAAAGGAGACAACAAGAATGCAAAAGTATATTTATATAAATTTGAGGAAGCAAAATATCCAGCATCGTATGTAGGTGAAGTAAGCCAATAAGCTGACAGAAAGGGGATGTCTAGAAAGCCGGACACTAGACATCCTTCCTATCTAATAATAAAAATTATTGCTACTATGGTTCTCAATATAATTTGTCACTAACCTCGTCGAAGGAGGACGTCTTAAATTGCCTTTACAGACGTCTCTTTTTTTCTAAAAGAGAGGGAATAAAACAGCACGAGTTTAATTTACAACGGATTGGAGGAATTTTATGTTTCAAGAGATGCTCCAAACTTTACCTCAAGTGATAATTGATGGTTTAACACTCGGAAGCGTTTATGCTGTTGTAGCACTAGGGTATACGATGGTTTATGGCATTTTACAATTAATCAATTTTGCTCACGGTGAAATTTTTATGACGGGTGCTTATATTGGAACAGCTGTTCTGCTCATCATTCTTGGAATGGGATTTGGTTCATCGATACCGAGTCTTTTATTATTAATCATTGCATTAGTTATAACAGCACTATGTACAGGTTTACTTGGAATGGGTATTGAAAGAGTTGCCTATCGTCCGGTGAGACGAGCCCCTCGATTAGTTGCCTTAATTACAGCTGTCGGTGTATCTTTCATTCTTCAAGATGTTGTTCGAATAGTTGCTGAAATCTTGACTGGAAATTATATTGTGACAGGACCGTCTTTATTTTCCAAACAAATTACAATACCAGTATCATCATTTTTATCAGTTTTTAATGATGCAAGTTTAAAAGTTTCATTTTTTATAGTGCTCATTTGTGCCATTGGTATGATGATTTCTCTAGATTTCTTTGTCAATAAGACGAAATGGGGAACTGCGATTCGTGCCGTTTCAATGGATCGGGAAACAGCAGCTCTAATGTCTATTAATGTAAATAAAGTGATCGCCATTACCTTCTTTATTGGTTCTTCATTAGGAGGAGCAACAGGAGTGCTTTTTGCCATACAATACGGTACGATTGACCCTTACATTGGATTTATTTTAGGGATTAAAGCTTTTATAGCCGCAGTAATGGGTGGAATTGGAAATATTCGTGGAGCGATGTTTGGAGGCTTTTTATTAGGATTAATCGAAATGTTTGCTTCTGCAAATCTTTCTTTATTAACAGGTGGCATTTTTGGAGCAGAATATAAAGATGTATTTGCTTTTGCAATTTTAATTTTAGTACTGCTCTTCAAGCCTGAGGGATTGTTAGGAAAAGCAGCAACAGAGAAAGTGTAGGTGATGGAAATGAAAGAAAAATTATCGATGTTATTGCAAAAGAAATCGGTTCAAATTACTTTGTTTACCCTTTTCATCATCGTGACTTCATCCGCATTATACTTCTCTCAAAAATCCGTTGTTTCATTCTTATTATTACTGTCTTCACTATTAATTCTCTATTATATGAATTTAAAGGTCGTGACGAAATGGTTAATAGCGTTAGGGTTATTATTCATTCTTATACCATTTGCGTCTAGCGGTGGACCAGCCTTCCATTCTTATATGGAAGTAGCAACAATGGTGGGTATTTATATAGCGATGGCGCTTGGATTAAATATCGTCGTTGGGATGGCGGGATTATTAGATCTTGGCTTTGTTGCGTTCTTCGCGGTTGGCGCGTATTCGTATAGTATTTTTGCAACTTCACAGGCATCCAACTTTATGCCCTTCGGTGAATATCCATTAAGTGGTAGTACTTTCTGGGGTTTTTTAATTATCGGTGGTATTATGGCAGCAATTGCCGGAGTGTTAATTGGTGTTCCTGTGCTACGGGTAAAAGGAGATTATTTAGCTATAGTTACTCTTGCTTTTGGTGAGATCATCCGAATTATTTTCAATAATTTAGATAGACCAATTAACTTTACGAACGGTGCTATGGGGATTGCATCCATCACACCACCAAATCTGTTTGGATTGGAAATTATTTATCCAAATCAATACTACTTTATTGTCCTCTTCATCTTACTATTTACGATTTTTGCAGTAAATCGTTTGGAACATTCAAAAATAGGTCGTGCATGGAAGGCTGTTAGAGAAAACGAAATTGCTGCACAAGCGATGGGTATTCCGTTAGTGAAAACAAAATTACTCGCCTTTGCCTTAGGTGCTTCTTTTTCGGGTATCATGGGCGTTGTATTTGCAGCTAAGCAACAATTTATAGATCCAACAAGTTTTACACTACTAGAATCATTTACGATTTTAGTAATGGTTGTATTAGGTGGAATGGGTAGTGTTCCGGGAGCCATTTTAGGGGCAGCATTAGTAACAATTTTAAATTTGCAAGTATTAACGGAGTTGACGAATTGGCTGAATCAATTAAGTTTACAAGGTGTGATTACAATTCCTGATGCATTAACACCTGCAAAACTTCAACGATTCATTTTTGGGGTGCTACTAGTTATTTTTGCTATCTATCGAACAAAGGGATTAATTCCTGCAAAGAATAAAAAGTTTGACGTAGAACAAATAAAAGAAAGAGCTCAGAAAAAAGCTGCAATATCCAATATAGGTTCGAATGATACAGATCGAGTGCAAGCCTAGGGGGTGTAGCAATGAATATATTAGAAGTTTCCAATTTAACTAAGAAGTTTGGTGGATTAACGGCCAATTCCAATATTTCAATGGCTGTTAAACAAGGTTCCATTACAGCAGTAATTGGTCCAAACGGTGCTGGAAAAACGACATTTTTTAATATGATTACAGGAGTTTATCAACCTACTGAAGGGGAAATTTTACTAGAAGGCAAGTCTATTGTTGGATTAAAGCCAGATCAGGTTGCTAAACGTGGTATCTCCAGAACCTTCCAAAATATCCGTCTTTTCGGGGAAATGACGGTCATCGAAAATGTATTAGTTGGAATGCATACCCATTTAAGAGGAAATCTATTAGGAATTTTTCTTAATCTACCGAATACAAGAAAAGAAGAGTCAGAGGCGGAAGTGGAAGCTTATCGACTTTTGGAATATTTTAATCTGGAACCATTTATAAACGAAAAAGCGAGCAGTCTAAGTTATGGGAACCAAAGAAAGTTGGAAATTGCTCGTGCTTTAGCAACGAAACCGAAATTACTTTTACTGGATGAACCAGCAGCAGGAATGAACCCAAGAGAAACGCGGGAATTAACCGAAGTAATTCAACGGATGGGAAAAGAATTCAATGTAACGGTCATTTTAATTGAACATGATATGAAATTAGTTATGGAAATTTCTGAGCATATTGTCGTTCTTGACCATGGCGAAAAAATTGCGGAAGGTAATCCAGATGAAATAAGATCGAATCCAAAAGTGATAGAAGCCTATTTAGGAAAAGCTGCTTTGGAACTAGAAAAGAGGTGAGTGGAATGACTGTTTTGGAAGTGAACAATATTGAAACCTACTACGGAGCAATTCAGGCATTAAAAGGGGTAAGTTTTCAAGTAGAACGTGGAGAAATCGTTACTTTAATAGGGAGCAATGGTGCGGGAAAATCAACGACATTAAAATCAATAAGTGGTTTAGCAAAAGTGAAAAAAGGAGCGATACTCTACAATGGACAAGATATCACAAACAAACAAGCCCATGAAACAACATTGATGGGAATTAGTCACGTACCAGAAGGTAGAAGAATTTTTGCCAATTTAACAGTGAAAGAAAATTTGCTTATGGGAGCATTTTCTGTAAAGGGAAAAGCAGTAATCGAAGAACGTATGGAAAATGTCTTTACTTACTTTCCGAGATTAAAAGAACGCATGAATCAGAAGGGTGGAACAATGAGTGGCGGGGAGCAACAAATGCTTGCAATCGGTCGAGCATTGATGATGCAGCCTAATTTATTAATGCTTGATGAACCTTCTATGGGACTTGCTCCAATTGTCGTTGAACAAATATTTGAAATCATACTTCAATTGAATGAGATGGGCATTACAATTTTGTTAGTCGAACAAAATGCATATCAGGCATTAAGCATTGCACACCGAGGTTACGTTATTCAAAATGGTGAAATTGTCTTAACGGGAACAGGAAAAGAACTTGCTGAAAATGAAGAGGTAAAAGAAGCATATCTTGCATAAATAAAGATAGTTATTAGTTCAAAAATACATCATTTTTCAATAAAGAAAAATGGTGTATTTTTATATTTAATAATGAATTTTAGGTTATAGTAATAAACAAAATTTAAAAGAATGATTATATAACAGAGGGGGTCAATCATGTATTATCCAATCATGATGAATATAAAAGATAAAAATGTTGTCGTAATCGGTGGGGGACGTGTTGCTTATCAAAAACTAATAGGATTAGAGGGAACAGAAGCAAACTTAACGATCATTAGTCCAACCATTATTCCAGAAATTAAGGAATGGATGAAACACAATAACGCGAAATGGATTGAAAAAACTTTTGAACCTATAGATATTGAACAGGCAAATATCATTATTGCTACAACAAATGATTCAGCTACAAATCATGAAATACGAATCCATAAAAAAGAACATCAACTTTTGTTGCTTGCAGATAATCCGAAAGATAGTGACTTTATTACACCAGCAACCATAAAGAGAGGGAAACTTAACATCTCCATTTCTACTGGCGGTGCTAGTCCTAGTTTAGCAAAAAAAATTAAAAAAGATCTCGAACAACAATTTGATGAAAAATTTGAGGACTATATAGAATTTTTAGATTACGCTCGTCATATCGTTTTAAATCAAATTGCTGATCGTTCATTAAGGAAAAAACTTTTAACCCAATTATTGGATTCCAAATTTTACAATCTTACGGTTGAAGGAGATGTAATAAAAAGAAATGAAATATTTAAGGAAATGTTGCAGCAAGTAAAAGGACAATCGTTTTAATATAGAAATAAATATATTATGTAAACTAACTAACAAGTTTCAGGTTGTTCTAAACCAATAGTAGACAGACCTGATTGATTAAACATTTATTTTACATGAGTTGCTCTCTAAAGATTTCTTAAATAGCCCACACAGCCAATTAACTGAATAGAAGCATACAATGGGGTAAGAAAGGGGGCAAATCGTGTTTGAAAAAATAAAATATTTAATCGGTCAGCCCATCGGTGTTTCGTTTAAAAATGGATTAAGTGTCTCAGGGGTATTATGCAGTGCAAATGAGCATGAAATCTCCTTAATGGAATACTTATATCAAGAAAAATTTATACAAAGACATTATGATTTTCATATGATACAAGGAATATATATGTTCCCAAGCTGTTCGGATGAATATCTAAATTAAACAATCCTCTAGAGATTTTCTAGAGGATTTTATTTTTTGTAGCAACGATTCAGAACCTTTTTTTGAACTAAGCAATTTTCTGATACAAGCCCTTTCTCTCATTTTATCAACTAGTTTGAAAGCTGTATTATTTAATTTTTATCAAATTATGAATAAAAATGTAAATATTTGGACAATACTTAGTTCGTATTAACAAAAAGTGAATTGCAAGTTTGTTTGTTAAGGAGGACTAAGTATGAAAAAAATTGTAGCATATATACTTTTATGTTTGACATTGTTTACAACATCATTGACATATGCAAAAGAAACATCAGTGGAAAAAGGGGAAATCGACTTTGTCACCAACATTTTAGGTAATGGAGTGGTGGAAGATGCAATTACTCGCCAACTTGCTTTTATGAAAGCCCCACTATTTACTATATACACTGTGAAGGAAGGGGACAACTTGTTCCGAATTGCATTAAATCATGAAGTACCATTAGATTTATTAATGGAATGGAACGATTTAGACAATACATTGATTCATCCAGGTAAGAAATTGATTATTTACAATGACGAAAAATACAAAAAAGAATACAAACCGATTTCTATTGTAGCTGACACAACGGGAGGCTTCTTGCCGAAAAGAGAAACGAAAGCATCACCTACTACCACTCAGCAAGTGATAAAAGAAGATGAACCGTCATCATTAAAAGAAATGACTGTTACAGCAACAGCATATACCGCATACTGTGAAGGATGTTCTGGTACTACTGCTTATGGGATAAATTTACGAGAAAATCCACATATGAAAGTAATTGCTGTTGATCCTAACATTATCCCACTCGGTACAAAAGTATGGGTGGAAGGCTACGGTTATGCAATTGCTGGTGATACTGGAGGAGCCATTAAAGGAAATAAAATTGATGTATTCATCCCTTCCCATGATCAAGCAATGCAGTGGGGAGTAAAAAAGGTAAAAATTAAAATTTTAGATTAACATTTCATATCATGATGAAAAAGTAACTCATAAAAAATACACTTCACTTTCAATTATTTTAGAAAATGAAGTGTATTTTTTATTATATTGTCAATCAAATAAATTATAACAATTGGTCGACTTTTATCCCCTTAAAGTCATGTTCATTGATTGCATAAAGATGATAAAATAGCACTTCTTATAATAAAGAAAAATCTGCCGAAATTAAAAATGTAAAATAGCAATTAGTTCGTACGAAAATGTTTTATCTAAATAATATTTCTATTATTATACAAAAAGTAACATGGAAAACACTTCTTTTGCTTTTTAAACCTATTTCAGCTATATTAAAAAAGGCAAAGATTAATTCCTATTAATAAAATAGGAATTTTAAATAGATTTAGTTGAATTAGGTGATGAATATTGAAAAATCTACTATTAAATAAGAATGACATTTTGCTTAAAAAAATGCAGTTAATTTCATATAAAGAAAATGAGCAAATTTGTCTTGTTGGCCCAGTAAAACTCCCTGTAAAACAAGATAATTTTGAAGCCACATTCCAGTGGTATACTTGGTTGAAGCTAGATGAACCCATTTCAACAAAGGAAGAAGTGTTAAATTATATTTTAAGTGCGAACTTGCAAGAATCTCAACAATCATCTGTATTGGTTTACGGAGATTTTGAAAATGATGAGGAAGCGCTTATTCGTATGCACAGCATTTGTCATACTGGAGATATTTTCGGAAGTCAACGGTGTGATTGCGGTTATCAATTACATGAATCGATGAAAATGATTGTTGAACATGGATGTGGTGCAATCTTTTATTTAGCGAATCATGAGGGCCGTGGGATTGGATTATTTTCAAAATCATTAGCTTACTTATTGCAAGAAGAAGGTTATGATACAGTAGAAGCCAACCATGCACTTGGTTTTGAAGATGATACAAGGTCCTATGAAGAAGCAATTAAAGTATTAGAGACTCTTCGCAATAAACCTGTAACTTTAATTACAAACAACCCTAAAAAACTGGAAGCGTTAAAACATCATGGTCTATTAGCTGATAAACATATTCCACTTTGGGGCGGCTTAACTGAAACAAATCGTTATTATTTAGAAACGAAAATTAAAAAGGCAGGTCACATACCAGAGAAACAATTGTTTTAGGAGGGGTCATTGTGTTAACGGATCGTGATTACATGGAATTAGCATTAAATTTAGCGCGAACGGCAAAGGGCAAAACAAATCCAAATCCTGTTGTTGGGGCGGTCATAGTAAAAGATGGGGTTATCGTAGGAACAGGAATACATCGTAAAGCTGGAGAAGCCCATGCAGAAGTTCATGCATTTCATATGGCAGGAGAGCATGCAAAAGGTGCCACTTTATATGTCACGCTAGAGCCATGTTCTCATTATGGCAAAACCCCTCCTTGTGCAAATTTAGTGAAAGAGTCTGGTGTTAGCAGAGTGGTAGTGGCGACACTTGATCCAAATCCTCTCGTTGCGGGTAAAGGTGTTGACATCATTCGAAAAGCAGGAATTGAGGTAGAAGTAGGCTTATTAGAAAATGAAGCGAGAAAATTGAATGAACGATTTATTCATAATATGTTGACAAATCGTCCTTTCGTTATTTCAAAATTTGCCATGACATTAGATGGGAAAATCGCAACGCATACTGGACATTCAAAATGGATTTCCGGTGAAGCAGCCCGCCTTGAAGTTCACAAATTACGCAATGAAGTTGATGCGATTTTAGTAGGAATAGGAACCGTTTTAAAAGATAATCCGCTATTGACGACACGATTGCCCAATCAAAAAGGGAAAAACCCAATTCGAGTTATTTTAGATAGTCATTTACAAATTCCGATGGATGCAAATGTTTTAAATGACGAAGCTGAAACAATTATTGTGACAACTACCGGTGCGGATCCAATCAAAATAGCGGAACTTAAAAAGAAAAATGTACATTTTATATACTGTTCTAAAAATCAAAAGGGTATCTGCTTAGATGAAATGTTGGAACAATTATATAAACATGGAATAACAGATGTGTTAGTTGAAGGTGGAGGAGAAATAAACGCCTCGTTTATCAGAGCTGGACTTGTAAATAAATATATTATTTACATTGCACCAAAAATATTAGGAGGGCGCCACTCCATTACCCCGGTAGCTGGTGATGATGTTGATAATATGAATTTAGCGGCAAAAGTAGAAATTGACTCATTCGATAAAGTTGGAGAAGATTTACGAATAATTGCTTATCCAAAACTAGGTGATCAACATGATATTCACTGATATATTGATTGTGGGTGCTGGACCGAGTGGCTCACTACTTGCACTGCTATTAGCAAAGAAGGGGATTTCTGTCACCCTTCTTGAACAACATAAGGAAATTGCAAGGGAATTCCGAGGTGAACATTTGAATGAAGATGGAGAAAATATTTTAAAGAAACATAATCTGTATTCAAAAATTGAAAAACTCGGATTGTTAAAAATGAAAGTTATTGAATATTGGAAAAATGGAAAACTCTTTAAAACAATTCAACCTGAGAAACAAGTTGGCCATTTAGGAATCCATGTTCCGCAAGCACATCTATTATCAGTAATTATCGAAGAAGCAAAAAAATACGAAAATTTTTCTCTCATGACAAATACAAAAGTGATTGATTTACTTAAAGATGAAAATGGTCATTTCATTGGGATTAAAGGGAAAAGAGGTAAGGAAGAAATCCTTATACATAGTTCGATGATTATAGGGGCTGATGGAAGATATTCCACTGTCCGAAAAAAAGCAGGTATTGAAACAATAACACGTAAACATGGCTATGACTTACTTTGGGCAAAAATACCGGCACCAGACAATTGGCAACCATCCATAAAAATGGCTGAAGTAGATGGTTTCCAATTATCATTATTTACCCAAGCTAAGGGTTATGTGCAAATTGGCTGGAACATTGCACAGGGATCCTTTTCGAAAATCCGCAAACAATCTATACAACTGTTTATAGATAAATTGATTCAAGCATTTCCTGAATTAGAAGAATCGGTTCGAAAACATATTACTACTTGGGATGATTTTGTCTTATTAGATGTCTATAGTAATCACACAGAAATATGGAGAAAAGACAATATACTGTTAATAGGTGATGCATGTCATGCGATGACACCAACTGGAGCCTTTGGATTAAACAGTGCTTTAAAAGATGCAGATCGGTTATCTGAATGTATTGATCCCGGAAATATAAATGAATTACGTTTATCCCAATGTGAGAAACAAAGAAAAGAAGAAGTAAAAAAATTACAAAAATTGCAAATAGAAAAGGAAAAAAACTTTTCTACCCAGTTTATTATCATTGGTTAAGAAAGTAGGGGAAAAGTGAAAATCGGTTTTGATATAGATGATACATTGATTAACTTACGAGAACATGCTTTTCATCTTTATAATAAAAAATTAGGAAAACAGATTGATATTGCTCTTTTTCATCAATTAAAAAGAGTGGAAATTCATGAACTTTTCGGGTTAGACGAAGATGAAGGTCATGTAATGTGGAATTCGTTAATGGAAGAAATTTACTTTACAGACTGTCCAGTTTTTGAAGGGGCAATTGATTTTATCCGTAAACTTGAAAAAGAAGGGCATTCCATTTTTTATATCACATCGAGACCGAAAACATATTGTGAAAAAACTCGACAATGGATGAAAAATCGAGGTTTTCCGGTCATTGATGAACATTTTTATTGCGGAATGAAGGATCACGAAAAGATGGAGATCATTCAGAAGCTTAATTTGGATGTTTATTTTGATGATAAACCCGCTGTACTGGAGACATTAACAGATTCCAATACAAAAGTTTATGTAAAGCATCAATCTTATAATGGACATGTTCCTTTCCCTAGAGTATATGATTGGAAAAACTTTAAACTAGAATAATATTTCCTAAAAACATACAATGGAAAATTTTCATTGTATGTTTTTTTATGGTATTTTAATAATAGGTATATACAGTTAAGAAATATTTTGTCGATATTATGAAGTGTATAGGTAAAAACTCACAATTATACACATTTTTGTAACTTTTTCTTCTACTATACGTTTAAATAATATAGAAGATATCGATGAAAATGTATCAATACATAAATGAAAAGGGGTAATATAAATGAAATTTAAGAAAAAAATTGCCGCATCCATTGCCGCCTGTTTAATCGCTGCTGGTGCTATGTCCGCCAGTGCTAATGAACTTCCATTTAAGGATATTAAAGCAGATGATTTCTATATTGAGCCACTGAAAAAATTTTTAAAGTTTGATTATGTTAAAGGTTTTGATGACAACACATTCAGACCATATCAAAATGTGAATCGTGCACAAGCAGCTTCTTTCGTTGCGAGAACGATGGGGCTTGATTTGGAAAATGTAAAAGACCCTGGATTTAAAGACGTACCAAAGCAATATGGGGATGTTCCTAATCCTCACTATGGAGCAATAGCAAAATTGACTGAGCTCGGTGTATTTGATAAAGGGAAATATTTTAAACCTGGTGAGGAAATCACTCGTGCTGAAATGGCAAAAATTTTAGTAAAAGCTTATGAATTGGAAGCTCCAACATTAAAACGATTTTCTGATGTTCCAGAAAATGATGAAAACTATTCTTACATTGGAACAATCGGATCATTAGGAATTACAGTTAATGAAGGTTTATTTAAACCGAATGATGGAGTAGGTCGTGCTCATCTAATCACATTTATTGCTCGTACAATCGATTTAAAACGTTCTGATGACAAAGAAGATTATTGGGACACATTAAAAGGTTGGGACGATAACGAAGACTCAAATGAAAACAATAAAGAAAATAATAATGACAATGGAAACAATCAGGAAAATGGAGATCAAGGTGGTAATGAGCAAGTAGACGATTATATACAACTAGAAGTATTGAAAAAAGAGATTGAGTTTCACATTACCGATTTAAGAGATGCGAGAAAAGAAGTAGAAAAACAACTGGAAAAACTCAATGATGTAAAAAAAGATATAGGAGATATTAAGGAAATTGAAGAAGAAATTCAATATTTAAAAAAGCAAATAGATAAAAAGAAATCAGAAAAAGAGAAAGAAGAAAAACGAAAAGAAGTAGACAAACAGAAAATTAGAGATATCGAGAGAAAAATTGATGAACTTGAAGATGAATTAGAAGAACTTGAAGATTTAATTGAAGAGTATGAAATACAAAAAAATAAATTATCACAGGCTTTGAAAAATCTAGATTCGATAATGAATAATGCAGAAAAGATATTACAGACTGCTAAAGAAAAATATCAAAAAGAATTAGATCAAACAATTATTTCTTTTGCATATGATATAAATAGAGCTAAAAGGGACCACGCCTCTGCATATGCAAAGACTTTTGATAAAGACTATTACGAAGAATTGGGAAAAAAGACAAAAAAAGATTTGGAAAAAGTAATTGATAAAGGAAAAAAAGTATTGAAATCTAACGTTTCGTTAAACGAGTTGAAAAGCAAACTGATAGATTTAAATGAAGCAATCATGAAAGCAGAAGATGCTTACGATTCTATGAAAGATGCTGGAGTGGACTTAAAAACTTTAGAAAATGAATTAAAGGATTTAATCAAAACGGCAAGAAGTCTTTCCAATGACATTGAAAAGGAAATTGATAAAAAAGAAGATAACCGTGAAGATTATTTTAAAGCTGAATTAAAAGATGCAATTGATGAATTAGAGGATGCAATTAAAGAATTGGAAAGGGCAGTTAAGGATAAAAAAGGCGTTACTAAAGCTCGTGGAAATGTATCCGATGCTATTGAAGACGCGGAAAAAGTGCTGAAAAATTATCGAGATTCTGGACTAAAGAGCTTACAAAAATACGAAGACCAATTAAAAGATTTAATTAAAAAAGGAAATGATCTTTTTAAATCTTCAAAAGAATTACAATAATTAAAAACGAATGGTCAATAATGGCCATTCGTTTTTCACATTTTGAAGGGGTATCTTTAAAAGGTCAAAACCAAATTAAACTAATTTTAATAAATTTGCGTTCAATAAGCGATGTCTAACGAGAATTCCTACCCAAGCAGCAATGACACCCTTCATCATTTCTAACAGTATAAATGGCGCTGCTCCTGCCATGAATGCCGCATACAATGACATATCGGCAACGAATTTTAACCAAATAGTACCAAAGGCAAGCGTGATCATCATTCCCGAAACGTTTGCAATCAAGCCATGGATATAAGTATATCCGAATTTATTTAAATACCATCCCATGAATAAAGCAGTTGGAATAAAGCCAATAATATAGCCACCTGTAGGTCCAACGAGTATTGACAACCCACCAGACATTCCTGTAAATACTGGTAAACCGATAGCGCCTAGTAAACAATAAACAAGTACGCTAAGGGTACCATATTTTAATCCTAATATTGTCACAATAAGCCCGATTGCTAAAGTTTGACCAGTAATCGGAACTAAAGGAAGTGGGATTGTAATTTGAGCTAATACGGCAATAATTGCTGCACCAAAAGCTGTTAATACAAGTCCATAAGTTTTTGTTGAAGTCACCGTCTTCTCCCCTTTGTTAACCTGTTTATATAATTGGTTTACAAAAAGAATAACCAACATTATTACAAAAGTCAATACGAATTTATCTATGAAAATAATAATTTAAAGTGAAATATAAGAAAAAGAGGAATGGAATAGTTTATGATAAAATATTGCAGAAAGGAATATCTTTGGAGGTGAGATAATTTGGCAAGAGTGATTTTTCATGTTGATATGAATAGCTTTTATGCTTCAGTTGAACAAGCCTATCATCCTGAACTGAAAGGAAAACCCATTGCCATCGCTGGCAATCCGAAAGAACGGCGCGGCATTATTGTAACTAGTTCCTATGAAGCGAGAGCAAAGGGGATTTATACGACGATGAATGTAGCTGAAGCATTAAAAACTTGTCCAGAGCTAATCATCTTACCTCCAGATTTTCCAAAATATCGTGAAGCCTCCAAAGCAATATTTACGATTTTAAAAAGTTATACAAATCTTGTTGAACCGGTTTCAATTGATGAAGGATATATGGATGTAACAGAAGTTTCGAAGGAACGGCATCCATTAGAACTCGCAAAAGAGATTCAACTTCGAATTTTCAATGAGTTAGATTTGCCATGTTCCATCGGCATAGCGCCAAATAAATTCTTAGCAAAAACAGCTTCAGACATGAAAAAACCCATGGGCATTACGGTATTAAGAAAAAGAGAAGTACGAGAAAAATTGTGGCCTTTACCCGTATTAAAAATGCATGGGATAGGGGAGAGTACCGCTAAAAAACTCCATACACTCAATATTTATACAATTGGAGACTTAGCAAAAGCCGATGAAAGGTTACTAAAACAAAAATTGGGTAAAAATGGAGTTAGACTAATAAGAAGAGCAAATGGGATTGACACAAGGGAAGTGGATCCAAATGCAATTTATGATACAAAAAGCGTTGGAAATTCCACTACATTACCATATGACATCATCGAAATGAAAGATATCGAAACAACTTTTCTTAAACTATCTGAAAAAGTTGCAGAAAGATTGGAAGCAAAAAATTTATGCGGTTCCACTATTACGATTCAAATTCGGGACTGCCATTGGAAAAATCAATCGAAAAGTAAAACTGTACAAAATCCAATTTATTTAGAAAAAGATATTTTCCGCGAAGCAATGGAATTATTCTCGAAAGCATGGGATGGTACACCAATCCGCCTTCTTGGAGTGACCGTGTCTAACGTAATCGATAAAAAACATTTTGCTGAACAACTGTCCATATTTAATTTTGAACAATTTGCAAAAGAAGAGCCTATTTATGAAATTATTCATTCAATGGAAAAGAAGTTCGGAAAAGGTATTGTACAAAAAGGGATTGATGTCAAGAAAAAAAGTTATGCATCCAAAACAAGTTTTAGCAAAGATTTCTTTGACGATTTAATCGATAAATAGTAGGAATGGAGATTCAACATGGAATTACAGTTTTTAGGTACAGGGGCGGGAATGCCTTCAAAAGAGCGAAACACAAGTTCTCTTGCATTAAAATTATTTGAAGAAAGAGGAACGATTTGGTTGTTTGATTGTGGAGAAGCAACGCAACACCAAATTTTACATACAACTATTAAACCAAGGAAAGTTGAAAAAATTTTTATTACCCATTTACATGGAGATCATATTTTTGGTTTACCAGGTTTTCTTAGTTCCCGTTCCTTTCTAGGAGGAGAGGAAACTTCACCGTTGACCCTTTACGGACCCTGTGGATTAAAAGATTGGGTTATATTCACGTTGCAACTAACAAAAACGCATTTAAACTATCCTTTACATTTTGTAGAAATTCATGAAGGGATAATATTTGAAGATGATCAATTTATTGTGACTGCAAAACAACTTGAGCATGTCATACCATGCTATGGTTTTCGTGTTGAACAAAAACCGCTACCTGGTGAGCTATTAGTTGAAAAGGCATTAAAACTTGGAGTTCCAAAAGGTCCGATGCTTGGAAAATTGAAAAGTGGGGAAGATGTCACATTAGAAGATGGAACGATTGTTTATAGTAAAGACGTAACTGCACCACCCAAAAAAGGCTTTGTTGTGACAGTCTTAGGTGATACGAAATATTGTCATCAATCGATTGAATTAAGCAAAGATGCGGATATCGTGATACATGAAGCGACTTTCGATTATTCTACGAAAAAACTTGCAGCAGATTATGGGCATTCGACGAATGTGGATGCTGCGAATATTGCAAAAGAGGCTGCTGCAAAGTATCTAATTTTAAACCATATCAGCGCAAGATTTTTACCACATGATTTAGATAAGATTATAAAAGAATCAAAAAATATTTTCCCTAACGTATTTGTAGCAAATGATTTTTCTCTTTTTCATTGGAAAAATGGAAGGTTAACAGAAGGAAATGAAGATAAATAATCACCTAAAATTTCAGAAAATAATAGAATGATTGAGGATAATTATTGTATGATGTTGTTGGGAGGGGAGAGTATGAATCAACCAAAAATAAATCCGGGGTTACTGCGTTTATTTGTTGTCTTTCCTAACTTATTAGCTTGGTGCTTAATGATTGGAATCATATTTTTTGTCATTACAAACTTTGAAGAATTAAAAGCAGCTGAGGCTTTATCTTTTTGGATTATTCTATTAGCGATTTTTTTACCTATTACAATGTATACATCTTATTCGATTATAAAACGTATTAAAAGCGGTGCGTTATAAGAAACTTGGCTATCTAGAAAGAAAAATTCTTTCTTGGTAGCCAAATTTTTTTATGTAGAATTCTGCTCTGTTACTACTCCAAAATTTCGTACTAATCCTTGTCAATAGTCTTAAGTAGCATACTCGCAATTTCATGGTAAAATGCACTTTAGTAGGTGATAAAACCCAAGTTTAAATGTCTAAATTCTTTTTGGAACCTTACATATTTCGAAGTAAATAGTCAAAAATATATATTTCGACAACATAAAATAGCAAAAAAATACATTTCCTAGGAAATAATTGATAAAAGGTTGATATTCTTTAAATATTATAAAATGCTCCGTAATCGGAGCATTTACAATGTTGATAAAGTTTGAATTTTCTTTCAATATTAACTGTAAAGTCAACTAATGGAAACGACGGAGATTTCTTTTCTAGTCAAGGGATTTTTTGATATTTTCCCAAGAAAGAATAGAACAAAAATTACTCACCCCTTGCGAGTTCTCGAGATCTTGCTTCGGCACTTTTAATACAAGCATAAATGGCTTCGTTAAATCGGAAGTTTTCCAATGCTTTTATTCCAGCTTCAGTTGTTCCACCAGGACTTGTCACTTTTCTGCGAAGAACTTCAGGTTCTTCTTTAACTTTTTGAAGCATCATTGCTGAACCAGCAATCGTTTGAACCATTAATTTTCTAACCGTTTCTTTTGATAAGCCAAATTCTACTCCAATTTTTTCCCACGCTTCTAGTAAATAATATAGATAAGCAGGGCCACTTCCCGAAAGAGCCGTGATAGCATGAAGTTTATCTTCTTCCACTTCAATGACAATGCCAATTGCTTCTAACAATTGTAGATAAATAGACTTTTGTGAATCTGTTACATATTCATTAAATGCAATCCCACTGGCTGCCATACCGATTGCTGCTGAAGTATTGGGCATGACCCTTGCAATTGGTCGAACCCCTAGAGCTTTCTCAATTGTTTCAATTGCAATTCCAGCAAGAACAGAAAGGATTGCAGTATTTTCGGAAAGATAAGGAGCAATCGATTCAAAAGCAACTCTTGCATCTTTGGGCTTCATCGCTAAAATAACTAAATCGGCATCTTTAATTTCTTCTAATTGTTCAATAATGTGAACTCCATATATATTTCTTAATTCGTGTAATCTTTCAACGTTAGAACGATTTTTTACATAAATTTGGTTAGCAGGAACAACTTCATTTTTGATCCACCCATGAATTAATGCTTCTGCCATTGATCCTGCACCCATAAATACAATTTTTTGCATTCCTTTTCCCTCCGATATATTTTATCCATAATGAACAATAAAAAATGCGTTTTCATCCTTCATTAAAAAGGACGAAAACGCATGTTTCCGCGGTACCACCTTCGTTTGCTAAAAATAGCACACCTCTAGCCCTTATTATCGCTAAGGGAAACGGTCATGTTTTCATGACTGCTCAGAAGTAGGTTCAATGAATTGAGAGGACTATGCTACTCTCACCAAATGCAGCACTCTCTGAAGTCATCAATTCATTTACTTGGCTTCATCATCGCAATACTTTGTTCAATTATTACAGAAATTATATGCATTTCGATAAAATATGTCAACTAAGTGACGTGGACTAATTAAAAAAAAAGAAGTAAAATAAAATGAATAAGTATTCATTCAGAGAGATAGAGAAACAAGGGGGAACAGACATGGAAATAACAAAAATTATCATACCTACTCCCTATGATGTTGGAGATGTCAATGCTTTTTTAGTAAAAGGTGAGGCGCTTTCTATTTTTGATGTTGGTACGAAAACACCAACTGCGTACGAAGCGCTCGTTCATGGAATAAAAAATGCAGGATATCAATTAAGTGATATTGAACAAGTGATTTTGACTCACCACCATCCTGATCATGCTGGATGGATTGAGGCATTTCCAAATGCGAGAATACTAGGGCATGAATATATCGATTATTGGATGAATAAAGAGGAATTATTATCATATCGCGATGACTTTTATGAATTGCAGTTAAAAAAGCAAGCAGTTCCAGAAGAATATATTCAAAAAATCATTCAAATCCGAAGAAGAATGGATTTATATGGGAACACGCCATTAACTCAATTTATAAAAGATCGAGATGAAATACCAGGACATCCAGGTTTAATTGCTTATTATACTCCTGGCCATGCTCAAAGCCATTTTATTTTTTATAATCAAAAATCAAAAGAAGTCATAGGTGGGGATTTGTTATTAGAGAAAATCGCATCCAACCCACTTATTGAACCACCGGTGGATTTATCTTTTGATAGACCAAAATCACTTATTCAGTATCATGAATCATTAAAATTTTTAACTTCTTTAGATATAACTAAATTATATTCCGGTCACGGTAATGACATTGTTGATGTTAAAGAATTAGTCGATGTGAGAATCCAAAAAGACTTGCTTCGAACAAATCAAGTTTATGAAATTTTACATGAACCAAAAACTGTTTATGAAGTAACGAAAGAATTATACCCAAATGCTAACGATTATCAACTTGGGCTAACTTTATCAAAGACGCAAGGTTATTTAGATCTTTTAGTTAAAAATGAGCGTATTCGATGTGAGCAAGTAGGAGAATATGAGTTGTATTCAAGGCTATAACAAAAGATGTTGCATGAAAAATTGTTATTCAGACCTAGAATAATGATAAGATTACTAGGGTTAAATCATATTTATTATTCTATAAAGTAGTTGAAGTTAACATGATTGGTTTTACATACTAGTCGATTCTTAAATGAATACTGAAAAGGTTAGTAAACAAGAAATATGATGTGATATGGAAGGGGCCGTTTGAAAAGTCATTTTCAAACGGTCTCTTTATGGCAAGTATATTTGTACTCACAGAAGCAAAGATTGAAAAATATTTTAATAAAAACAAATGAGGGTGTCAGAACGTTTTCAACTTTCTAGACACCCACGAATTTATTCTTTGAGATGAATTCGGTTTGATTTGGTGGAAAATGATTTAATATTAAGCTTTGAATGAAAGCCCTGGTCCGAAGAATTCAAAGTGAATACGATCTTCAGAAACACCAAGTTCTCTTACGTATGAAATTACAGTTTCCATAAATGCTTCAGGACCACATATATATACTTCTGTATTTTCTTGAATGTATTTTGATAAATCTTCTTTTGTAATGTATCCTTCTGTATCAGAATATTTCACAAAGTACGAACCTTTTAATTCATTAATTTTCTTTTGAATTTGGTCTTGGAACACAGCTAATTTTTCATTACGAACAGATTGTATAAATGTTACGTTACGGCCAAACTCCATTGAATCAAGCATTGCATAAAGTGGAGTGACGCCAATTCCACCACCTATAAATAATACAGGGTTATCGTTTTGTTGTAGAGTAAATAAACCTGCAGGTGCACTGATTTGTATTGTGCTTCCTTCTTCAACATAATCATGTAAGTAATTTGATACAACACCCTTTGGATTATTTTCCGCTTCTCGTTTTACTGAAATACGATAAACATTTCCATTCGGTGCTTGTGATACAGTGTAATGGCGTAGAGCCGTATACTCTTCTTCAGGTGCTTTTACTTTTACTGTAATATATTGACCTGGTTGATAAGGTGGAAGCGCTTTCCCATCTTCCGGCTCTAAATAGAAGGAAGCAACAAGTTCATTTTCTTGTTCTTTCCTTACTACCTTAAAAGGTTTAAATAAACGCCATCCTCCATTAGCCTCAGCTTGTTGATAAAGCTCTTCTTCCACTTGAATGAAAACATCTGCAATAACACCGTAAGCATCTGCCCAAGCCTCAATAATCTCATCCGTTGCTGCATCACCTAATACTTCTTTAATTGCTGCTAGTAAATTTTCACCTACAATTGGATAGTGTTCGGGCAAGATACCAAGTGCTCTATGTTTATGAGCTATTAAATGCACAACCGGTAAAATGGATTCTAAATTATCAATGTTAGCGGCTGCTGCATACACAGATGCTGCAAGGGCTTGTGGTTGTCTTCCTTCTCTTTGGTTCGATTGGTTAAATACATTTTTTAATTCAGGATGGTTTGTAAACATTCTTTTATAGAAATGCTTCGTGATATCCACCCCATGCTTTTCAAGAACTGGTACTGTTGATTTAACGATGTCGATTGTTTTTTGTGATAACATATTTTCACGTCCTTTCAAGAAACACTATAAACATTAAAAAAATAATAAGCAATATTTTGGATACATCTTTAACATTTTTGCCACAATTGATGTATATAAAATACATCTTTAAAAACGAATTTTTTTTCTTTTAAACAACTTAATTTATTGAAAAATGGTATAATGTTATGCGAATTATAAAAGGAAAAAGCGTGGTGTATAATTTTGCGGTTAACTTTATATACTGATTATTCCTTAAGGGTTTTAATATATTTAGGTCTAAAAGGGAATGACCAACTATCCACCATTCAAGAGATAGCGGATAGTTATAATATTTCAAAAAATCATCTAATGAAAGTGACTTATGATTTAGGCCAATTAGGTTTAATCGAAACAATTCGCGGTCGGGGTGGAGGAATTCGCTTAAAAGTTGCTCCGAAAGATATTAATATCGGAAAACTTGTAAGACATACAGAAGAAGATTTTCATATAGTTGATTGTTTTAATCGTGAGAATCCTCTTTGTATCATCTCTCCTTCTTGCCAATTAAAACATGTTCTGTATGAAGCCTTGCAAGCTTTTTTAAATGTGTTGGATCGATACACATTAGCAGATTTTCTACATTCGAAAGAAGAATTATCAAATTTACTTCAAATGAAGCTTGATTAATAGGGATTGTCCATTATTGGATATCCCTTTTTGTTTTGCTATTAATCATGAATAGAATACCATCATAAAAAAATTGAACAAATAAGAAAGGAATATACCGATTATGAAGAATAAAAAAATTTTTATTACTGGTGCAACAAGTGGATTAGGGAAAATGATTGCAGAATTATGCTTGAAGAGGGGACACGAAGTATATGCAACAGGCAGAAATGAGGAAGCGCTTAATCATCTTTTAAAACTTGGTGCAAAAGTGATAAAAGGGGATTTAAGCAATAAAGAAGATATTCATCGAATATGCAGCGAACTTCCTGATATCGATGTCGCCATTATCAATGCAGGGGTTGGATTTTTTGAATATGCTTTTAAACTTTCAGAAAAAGAAATTGATGCGATGATAGACATTAATGTTAGAGCTCCAATGTATTTGGTGAAAAATTTATCACCGAAAATGATAAAAAAACGCTCTGGTCACTTTATATTTATTGGTTCTCAAGCTGGGAAAGTAGCAACAAAAAAGGCGAGTATTTATGCAGCAACGAAACACGCAATTACGGGATTTGCAAACGGGTTAAGAATGGAATTAGAACCACACAATGTACAAGTATCGGCTGTTTATCCGGGACCTATTGATACTCCATTTTTAGATAAAGCTTCCTCATCATCAGCTTCATATAGAAATTCTCTAAAAGGGGTATTATTGAGTCCTGAAAAAGTAGCCAAAGAAGTTATAAAATTAATTGATCGGCCATTAAGAGAAATCAATTTACCTAAAATTTTGAATATCACAAGTAAGCTATATGCAGTCGCACCTACAATTGTTGAAACATTAGGTAAGAAATTCTTTACAAAAAAATAATTTTAAATCTTGCAAAAATTTAAATTTTATACAATTATATTAAGTAATAAAATGTTCTACAAACTTATAAAAATTCACTTGTATTTGAAATTATAATCTGATAACATTCATGTATAAAGTTTTATAAAATTGTATAAAAATACATTCATTATCAAAGGAGTATTTGATATGGCAAATAAAAAAGTAGTTTTAGCTTATTCAGGTGGACTTGATACATCAGTGGCGATTCCTTGGTTAAAAGAACAAGGTTACGACGTCGTAGCTGTTTGTTTAGATGTGGGTGAAGGGAAAGATTTAGAATTTATACAAAAGAAAGCTCTTCAAGTTGGGGCTGTTGAATCATATATTATTGACGCAAAAGATGAATTTGCAGAGGAGTATGCGCTTGTTTCGCTACAAGCACATACTTGGTATGAGCAAAAATATCCATTAGTCTCTGCTTTATCTCGTCCATTAATTGCGAAAAAATTAGTAGAGATTGCAAACAAAACAAACGCAGATGCGGTGGCTCACGGCTGTACGGGTAAAGGAAACGACCAAGTTCGTTTTGAAGTATCTATTAAAGCATTAAATCCGAATTTGGAAGTGTTGGCGCCGGTGCGTGAATGGGCTTGGAGCCGTGATGAAGAAATCGAATATGCAATAAAACATAACGTACCAGTACCTGCAACAATTGATTCGCCATTCTCCATTGACCAAAACCTTTGGGGACGTGCAAATGAAGCAGGAGTTATGGAAGATCCTTGGGTAGCTCCTCCAGAAGAAGCATATGGTTTAACTGTATCAATTGAAAATGCGCCAGATACACCAGAATATGTAGAAATTGAATTTGTTGAAGGTAAACCGGTAGCATTAAATGGCCAAGAAATGAAATTGGCAGATTTAATTCTAGAGTTAAATAAAATCGCTGGCCGACATGGTGTTGGACGCATTGATCATGTTGAAAACCGTTTAGTTGGTATTAAATCTCGTGAAGTGTATGAGATTCCAGGTGCAAAAGTCCTTTTAACTGCACATAAAGAGTTAGAAGACATCACATTAGTAAAAGAATTAGCTCATTTTAAACCAATCATCGAACAAAAACTTTCTGAAGTCATTTACGATGGTTTATGGTTTAACCCAATTCGTGAAGCTCTTTGTGCCTTCATTAAAGAAACACAAAAATATGTAAACGGTACAGTTCGCGTAAAATTATTTAAAGGACATGCAATTGTTGAAGGACGCAAATCTCCAAATTCTTTATACAGTGAAAAATTAGCTACTTACTCTAAAGAAGATGTATTTAATCATGCATCAGCGGTTGGATTTATCGAACTTTGGGGTCTTCCAACTGTAGTAGCATCACAAGTAAACAATAAAGAAGTAAACAGTAAATAATTATATTGAGTGCGAAGAGGTCTAGGGATGATTATTTTAAGACAGGGTTAGTGGAGAAGGCTTGTTCTTAAAATAATGTGCTTGAGAATGGTGGTTACTCAAGCGTACCAAGACTACTTCGCTATTCTTTTTCACATGAATTGTAACATTATTTTTAGTAAGGATAGGTGGAACAAATGACAAAACTTTGGGGAGGCCGTTTCCAAAAATCAGCAGAAAGCTGGGTTGATGAATTTGGAGCGTCCATTGGTTTCGATCAGCAATTAGTGATGGAAGATATTGAAGGAAGTCTTGCTCATGTAACAATGCTCGGTGTACAAGGTATTTTACCGGAAGAAGATGTGGAAAAAATTAAATGGGGACTAAATGAATTAAAAAAGCGTGCTGAAAATGGCGAGCTTGAATATAAAATTGAAAATGAAGATATCCATTTAAACATTGAAAAAATGTTGATTGATTTAATTGGTCCTGTTGGCGGGAAATTGCATACTGGCCGAAGCCGCAACGACCAGGTTGCGACAGACGTTCACTTATTTTTAAAGAAACGAGTAAAAGAAGTAATCGAATTAATTGAAACTTTCCAAAAAACAATTTTACAAAAAGCAGAGCAGCATATCGATACAATTGCTCCTGGTTATACGCATATGCAAAGAGCACAACCAATTAGTTTCGCCCATCATTTAATGGCGTATTTTTGGATGTTAGAGCGTGATAAAGAACGATTTAAAGAATCAATGAAGCGTATCGATATTTCACCTTTAGGGGCAGGTGCAATGGCTGGCACAACATTTCCAATTAATCGTCAATTGACTGCAGATTTGTTAGGTTTTAGTAGAATTTATGAAAATTCAATGGATGCGGTAAGTGATCGGGACTTCATTGTAGAATTTTTATCGAATTCATCTATACTGATGACTCATCTTTCCCGTTTTGCAGAAGAAATCATTATATGGTCTACTGATGAATTTAAATTTATCGAATTAGATGATTCCTTTTCTACTGGATCATCCATCATGCCACAGAAGAAAAATCCAGATATGGCAGAATTAATCCGTGGAAAAACGGGTCGTGTATATGGGAATTTAATCGGTTTACTTACGGTGTTAAAGGGAACACCATTAACATATAACAAAGATATGCAAGAAGATAAAGAAGGAATGTTCGATACTCTTCAAACAATTTTAGGATCATTAAAGATCTTTGAAGGAATGGTTCGAACAATGACTGTTAATACGGAACGATTGCACAAAGCGGTACATAGCGATTTTTCAAATGCCACAGAACTTGCAGACTATCTCGCTACAAAAGGAATGCCGTTCCGTAAAGCACATGAAGTGACTGGAAAGTTAGTTTTTACTTGTATTCAAAAAGGTATTTTCTTACAAGACTTGTCCATAGATGAGATGAAGGCGGAAAGTGAACTGATTGAAGAAGATGTTTATGAAGTACTTAAACCTGAAGCGGCTGTTTCTCGTCGTCTCTCTCAAGGTGGGACAGGTTTTGAACAAGTTCGAGTGCAAATCGAAAAAGCAAAAGCATGTTTAAATTAATTTGTTTGGGAGTGTATAGAAAGGTCGAAAATTTTCTATACACTCTCACTATTTATGATCATAATTTCTTATAAATTTGCTCCTGGGATAATCGAAACAACTTTCTATTATCAGCACCGTAAATGGGAGTCTCAATACGATTTTTCAGTGGACTCTTTTTTATGTCATTGTGTTAATGAATAGCCTCCTCAAAATAGAAAACAATAAGGAAAAGGAGGTTACCACATTGAGAATCGTCATTTCTCTTGTCTTAATTGCTTCAACAATCTTTGTTGCCAACATAATGTCCGATTCTCCCGATAGCAATGCCCAACAAACTGCACCTGCTTATGCAAAATGGGGAAGAATCGCTATGGAGAAGGTAAAAGAGAAATATGCACAAGCAAATATTATTGATTATCTCCATATCGGAAGAGAAATTGGAGATCAGACTACTACGGAAAAATTTAAACTTTGGTTAAGAGAAGGCAATCGTGAATTTGGCGTCTATGTTGATATTATTTTCGATAATGAAACGGAAGAGGTCATCGATATTCTCTATAGGGAAACAGATCGTTAAGAATTGGTGCAAAATTCTTCTATAGAATTGGACAAGTCTCCTTGTTATGTTGTTGAATCTGTTGAAAAGAACTTATATATGTCAAAATTGATAAAATAACCTATCAACACTTCATTGTATTGATAGGTTATTTTTATGATGGACTATTTATCCTCTAATTTGACCATTTCCACGTATATAATATTTCGTTGATGTTAAAGCTGGTAATCCCATTGGACCTCTTGCGTGAAGTTTTTGTGTACTAATTCCGATTTCTGCACCGTACCCAAATTCAAATCCATCTGTAAAGCGTGTGGAAGCATTTACATAGACGCTTGTTGCATCAACGCGGTTTAAGAATATTTCAGCACTTTTCTCATCATTTGTGATAATTGCTTCCGAATGTTTCGTACCATAATAATTGATATGATCTATTGCTTCATCAACATTATTCACAATCTTCACACTAATCGTTAAACTTAAATATTCCGTTGCATAATCTTCGTCTGATGCTAGTGTAGCATGTGGTAACACATCGCATACTTTTTCGTCCCCAATAATTTCAACCCCAGCATTTTCTAAGTTTGTTAATAATTTTTTTCCGTGCAGTTTAAACCAATCTTTGTGAATTAATAAGCTTTCTGCTGCATTGCAAACAGAAGGTCTTTGTGTTTTCGCATTGATAATGACTTTTTCAGCAATTTCATAGTCTGCTGATTGATCGACATAGATGTGACAATTTCCAGCTCCTGTCTCAAGCACTGGGACAGAGGCTTCTTTTACAACTAAATCAATTAATTTTTTACCGCCGCGAGGAATTAATACATCAATATATTCTTTTAAATGGAATAATTCAGAAGCTGTTTCATGTCGTGTATCTTCAATCAACTGAACCGCATCAATCGGCAATGCGGATTTTTCTAACGCACGGTGTATACATGAAACAAGAGCTATATTGGAATGTTTAGCGGATGAGCTTCCACGCAACATAACAGCGTTTCCAGTTTTTAAACATAATGTAGCTGCATCAACTGTAACATTTGGACGGGCTTCGTAAATCATGCATACAACTCCAAGCGGCACTCGTCTTTTTTCAATTTTTAATCCATTTTCTTTTGTAAAACTTTCTAACACTTCACCGATTGGATCTGGTAAGGAAATTAATTGAAATATAGCTTCACACATTGCTTGAATGCGTTGTTCATTTAACATGATTCGATCTAGTACTGCATCGGTTAAACCATTTTCTTTTCCGCTTACTAAATCTTTTTTATTTGCTTCAAGAATGGCATCTTTCTCAATAAGCAGCTGTTCCGCAATTTTTGCTAATGCGTCATTTTTTTCTTCTGTTGTTTTTACATTCATTAAATAACTTGCAAATTTCGCTAATTTACCTTTTGTTTTAACTTCGCTACCTACCATAAATTGTGTCATGAAAATACCTCCTTCATTCTAGAAAAATATTATAATTTTACCCATTTATCTCGATGAATGACTTCAATATATCCTGAGTGAAGTTCTTCGGTTTTTTTACCACAAGCAAAAGCCAATTCTTTGCTGGAATAAAGCACTTCTCCTCGACCTAACAGACCTGATTCTCCATAGACTTCCACAACATCACCGCGGTCAAATTCACCTTCAACTCGAAAAATCCCTGCAGGCAATAAACTTTTTCCTCTTAATAACAATGCTTCTTCAGCACCTTTATCGATGAATAATTTTCCTTTTGTTTCTGTAAAAGAAATCCATTGTTTTTGGTTAGGTAGTATAGCTAGATGATCACGATCAATATACGTTCCATCACCATGACCATTTAAAATATCGAGCAATTTATTTGGTCCACTTCCTTTTCCAATAAATACTTTGACACCAGCTTTTAAAGCGGTGCGAGCAGCTAGCAATTTGGATTGCATGCCTCCCGTTCCCACTTTGGAGCCAGCACCTTTTGCTAGTTGAAGCATGTCATCCGTAATTTCAGTTAGATGACGAATCCGTTTAGCTTTTGGATTTTTTAAAGGATTATCGTCATAGAAACCGTTAATATCCGTCAAAATAATGAGTTGATCTGCATGTACTAACCCGCTTACTAGGGCAGAAAGCATATCATTGTCGCCAAAAGTAAGTTCTGTCACTGAAACAGTGTCATTTTCATTTACGATAGGCAAAATAGAACGTTCTAACAACTCACTAAAAGTTGCAAAAGCATTTTTATAACGCTCTTTATTTGAAAAATCGGTACGTGTTAGAAGCACTTGGGCTGTTGTGATTCCGTATTTTGCAAATTGATCTGCATAAAGTTGAATAAGTAAACTTTGACCAACAGCTGCAGCTGCTTGTTTTCCTTTTAAAGTGACTGGTCGAGTAGGGTAACCTAGTTTTCGAAATCCTGCCGCCACCGCACCAGAAGAAACAAGAAGAACTTCATGGCCTTCTTTGACAACTTGATAGATTGAGTCAACGTGATCTTTCATTTTAACATAGTCAATTTCACCCTTTGAATTTGTAAGCGAACTTGAACCTATTTTAACGACAATTCTTTTCTTCTCCATCAACAACCATCCTTAAAAACTTTCTACTAAAATAAAAAAACCTTTTTCGCCCTTATTTTTAGGGCGAAAAAGGAGTTTCCGCGGTACCACCTAAATTGGATTATGCCAACATAATCCCACTTTACCTCAAATAACGCTTTGAGCATGCGTCTAGTTTTAGCTAGAAGCTAGCGAAGCAGGTTCAGCAGCTCTTATTTGTACGATGTCTTTCAGCCTATGGACATCGCTCTCTTTCCAACAGTGTGCAGCTTACTAATCTTCGTTAAGCTGATTGCTATATAAACATTTAGTGGTATATTTGTTAATTAATATGCATGAAATTTTAAAAAGTGTCAACAATTAAAAAATTTCTAACGAATAAAGTGTTTTATTCATTAAATAATATACAATAATTTATAAAAATTTAAAAAATAAAGGGGCAAACTATCAATGTATATTGAAGTAGGAAATGGAGTAGACATCATAGGAGATATCCATGCATGTTTTGATGAATGGATTCAAATGTTGCATCAATTAGGTTACGAAAAAAATGAACAAGGATTATACGCTCATCCAAAAGGGAGAAAAATTATTTCTCTTGGAGATATCATGAGTAGGGGACCAAAATCGATTGATACGATGAAATTTTTTTTAAAACATTACAATGTAAACACGTATATGATTGATAGTAATCACGGTTGGAAAATTGCCCGTTGGCTAGATGGAAGAAAAGTGCAGTTAAAACATGGTGATGAAAAAGTAGAAGAAGAATTTAATCAATATGAAAAAATACATGGTATAGAAAAAACAAAAAAGTTAAAAAATCAATTCAAAGACTTACTAATGAACGTACCTTCACATTATATCTTAACAGATCAAGGGCATCCAAAAGTCGTTTGTGTGCATGCAGGTATACGAGAAGAATTTATCGGTAAAGAATCCAATAGAATCAAAAATTTTTGCCGCTATGGCGATGTTGCTGGCATGGACGAACAAGGGAAACCAATACGTCGTGAGTGGTATAAGCAATATAAAGGTTCATTGCTTGTTATTTGGGGCCATGAGCCAAAACCAGAGCCGCTAATTATGAATAATACAATTAATATTGATCAAGGAGTTGTTTTTGGAGGGAAGTTAACGGCTTATCGGTATCCTGAAAAAGAATTTGTATTTGTTCAGGCTAAAAGAGACTATTCAGGTGCAAAAGAGAATCCTTTAAAATAAAGAAAAATAATACCCATCAAACCTTATAGAAAAGGTTTTGAAGGGTATTTTTAGAAATATATAATAAACCTATATAATTAACGAATTAACTTAATGGATGATTCCTAAGTTAATAAATTATGCCGCTTGTTTTGTATACTTATTTAGTAAATAGTCTAACTGTTGGCTGCAATTTACTACTTTTGGATGGGTGAATCCTAGTTCTTGTGCTTTTCGATACATATCTTTTCTTTTTATTTCTATTACAACTTTTAACACTTTTTTATACAGCGTGTTAAACATTTTTATTCCTCCAGTAAATATTGTTCATAATTTGATATTTTTCATATATGGTGTTGAAGCTCCTTCATTGTATACTATTTAGATTAAAAAAAATGTCGGATTGTGGAGGAAAAATAGATTTTCACAAATTTGTCACAATTTAATAGGATTAACTAATAGAAAATGGGGTATATATCTTTGTTGTAGGTAATAATATAATTCAATGAAATCTCATCCAAATCCAAAGTTGAAGGGGATGAGATATTGATTATAAGTGATGAATTTAGATTAGAGAAGGGGATTTCTAAATAGGATTGGGCTCTTGAAAAGTTGATTTGAATCGCCTCTCTTTACGACTGATAGCAAAGCATACAAACTTAGAAAAATAGCGACGATGATGACGTTTGATGTGACCATTAAAAGGGGAAAGAATTATATTTATAAGTAATTGAGCCTGACCAAAAAGTTTTGCTCTTTTTGGCCAGGCTCTCTTTTATTAAATGACTAAATGTAAGAATACTCATTAATTTGTGAATGATAAGATTGCTTTATTTTTATATACTTCAAGTGTACGAATTGCTTCTTCTTTAGAGTCATATTCGAAACAACGGAAAGAGTCTGCATCAAAAACTGTTACAACCCACATAAAAAATGCCTCCTTAATTTACCAAGAAATAATTTATTTATAATCTATTGTCAATGACTATAACTACTCATTATTTTGTATAGGACAAGTACGCTGAATGACCGAATTTTTGAAGTGCTAATGTTGCTTCATTTTTTTCAATAAATTCAAAGATACGATAAGAATTTTTTTCAAATACAGTAAGCACCCACATCTTGGGATCAAACTCCTTCACAAAATAATTTTGTTATATAACAATTTGCTGCTTTCTAATAAACAGTTAAATTGTTATATATCAATTTCAAATTCATTGTACACCTAATATATGAGAAAGAAAATAGAAAGTGAATTGTTTCACAAATTGTTCAATATGATGACGTTTTCATCAGAAATTTACAAAAATTTATGAATATACATTTTATTAATAAAATTTACTATTAGTTTAAAATCCAGCGAAAATGTAACAATTCGCTGGATTGTTGTTCAATTTATTCAAGAATTCGTTTATAAAATTCTTTTGGAAATTCAATACCCAAATTTTCGAATTCTTTTTCCGCTTCTTCAACAATTTGTTTCACTTTTTCTTTTGTCTCTTCATCTAATTGTGGTTCTTTTGGCATTTCAACGCCCAATTCCTTTAGTTTTTCTTCTGCTTGCTCTTTCGTAATGGATCCACTTTTCATTTGTTTCATAATTTCCTTTACCTTTTGCTTTGTTCCCTCATCTAGTCCATCGTAAATTTTACATTTCTCATCTTTAGGGGAGATGACGCCTAAATTATACAGTTTTTCATCTGCCTGTTCAGAAGTAATTTTACCTTCTTCTAATTCCTTAATAATTTGTTTTACTTGTTCTTTCGTTTCTTCATCTAATTGAGAATACGTTAGATGTGCATTTAAATGCGGAATTTTCACACCTAAATTCTCTAATTCAGAATGCAAATCATTTAAGATTTTATCCACTTGTTGCTTTTTTTCATTATCTAATTGTTCATATTCCTGTAAAAATTTTGAATGATAATGGGCTTCGGCTCCTAAAGGGAACAATAAAAGTCCAAAGGTTAAAAGGAAAGTGAATAGATAAAATCTTTTTTTCATGTTGATCACCTCACAAAGATTTTAGCTTTCAATATTTTTAACCTTACACTTTTATCGTTCCCAAAATTCGCAAATAAAAAAGTGACGTTTATTGGTATATTCAGCAAGAAAAAGCATAAAAAAAGGAGCATTATTTGCTCCAAATAATTATTGCTAATATTTATGAAAATGACTTAAGCTACAAGAGTCAAGTTTGTGAAGGAAAGGATTGCTGGCAATTGTAACTCTTCCATAGCTTTAACTGCTTCTTCTTTCGTTTCGAATTCATAAATGCGGAAATTTTCTTCCTCAAATAGTGTGACGACCCACATCATTAACGCCTCCATTATATTTATATATCAACTTTGATTTGATTGTACTCCTTTTCAATCACATAAAGAAACGATTAGTGAAGTATTTCACATTTTATTCATAAAATATTTTTCACAAAGTTAACAATTATTTTTTTAAATAATTATCAAGGGAAATAATTTTTTCATCTTCTGTAGGAGGCTGTTTTGACATAACATCTTTAAAAAAATCGAATTTTTCCTTATGACCAATGTACATATTAAAGTTGCGGTGGGACTGGTTCATGAAAATAATTTGATTTTTATTCATTTGATAACCTCCAAATGGACAGGAGAATTAAAAAGAAAGGGTTAAATATTTTTATTTGCTTTTTGAGTTTTATCGTGATTTGTTTTATTGTTTTTATTTTTTACTTTTGAATCGAATTCTTCTGAAATTTCCACTGTTGGATCTTCTGGATTTTCAGCATGACTAGTTGTGTTTTTATGCAAGTGTTTATAAGTTTCAAATGGATTGTGAGTTCTTTCGTTAATCGTTTTCTTATTATTTTTGCTCATATTCTTCACCTCCTAGCCCTAATTTGCTCTTATCGGGTTATTTTATAATTGGAACTTACTCGTAATTTTTTTCTAAAATATAATCCATTTTTTCTAACAATTGTGATTGAATTTCAATATCTTTCTCATATTCATTTTGAAACATCTGAAAGTTCATTACATCTAGATTGGGTGGTGCGTTATACATTTTTTCAAGCAATTTTTTTAACACGTTCAATTGCTGAATAACATTTTCTTTTAATGCAATGGTATCTGGATATTGAACATTAAAATTCATTAATTCACTCTTCAACTCAACTATTTTTTGTTGCATTTCTAAATTTTCTTCCATACCTCCTTCTAATACATAAAACGTTGTAAATTGCAATTGATTCATTTTCTCTTCTGATTTACTAAGGTGATCACTAATACAATCTACTAAAGGAAAAAATTTATCGTCTAATGTTTCATACAATGCTTCAAATTCTTTAGATTGAGAATAATCCGTAAAATATCCAGGAAAAAAAATAATCAAAAGAAATATTCCAATTAAGATGATGAACAACCATTTTTTCATTTCTTTCTCCTCGCTTCTAATTTTTATTTTGCGAAAGGGAAAAATTTTTATCCTAAAATGTTGGTTTATTGGCAATAGAATCATCATATGTTTATAAATTTTGGACAACCTAATGAACAATAAGAGAGGTGAACTGACATGATGATTCAAAAATCCTCAGAATGGAAAGAGGAGTTTGCACGTCGCCTTGAAAAGGGAGGCCCTTGGGATAATTGGATGCTATACAAAATGGCTTATGAGGTCGTAAAAGATCAATTAATTACAGATTTTTCAGGTTTACAAGCTCCGAAATTTTTAACAAACATACAATTTCTCGAACATCAAATAGATGCAGCAAGAACGGTTATTGAAAAAATGAATGGAAAGGCAATATTAGCGGACGAAGTTGGACTTGGAAAAACGATAGAAGCTGGTTTAATTTTGAAGGAATATATTCTAAGAGGACTGGTAAAAAAAGCATTAATCTTAGTGCCGGCATCATTACTTACTCAGTGGGTTGATGAACTGAACGCAAAATTTTTTATTCCTGCCATTGGTTGTCGAAAAAAGAATGTTCCCTTCGAACAATATGATTTTGTTGTCATGAGTATGGATATGGCTAAACGGAGTCCATATCGGGAAAAGATTTACGAACAGAACTATGACATGATTATTATTGATGAAGCTCACAAATTAAAAAACAATAAAACGCAATCATATCAATTTGTACAAGGATTAAAGAAGAAATTTTGTTTATTGCTAACTGCTACACCAATTCAAAATAACATTTTTGAAATTTTTTATCTCGTTTCCTTATTAAAACCTGGTCACTTAGGAAATGTAGAAAGTTTCCAATCATATTTCAAAAAAGGGAAAAATGGCTTACAGGAAGATGAATACTTAAAAGAATTAGTGAATCAAGTGATGATTCGAAATCGTAGGCAAGATACGGGCATTGAGTGGGTTGGCAGACATGTTGAAACAATTCCAATTCAATTTACTGATGAAGAAAAAGAAGTTTACGAAATGATTCAACAATTAAAGGAACGCACAAGTGTATTTGCCAATTCTTTTGCTATGACAACACTATTAAAAGAAATGTGCTCGAGTAAAGAAGCAGCATATTTAACATTAGTGAAAATGAAAGAGAAGATGCAAAGTAGAGATGAAATAGATTATATAGAAGAAATTATAGAGAAAATGTCCAATTTAGAAATCAATTCAAAAGCAGAAAAAACTTATGAAATTATTCAAAAGGCAAAAGATAAAGTCATTATTTTTACCGAATATAGAGCAACACAACACTATTTACAATGGTATTTATATCAAAAAGGAATTAAAAGTGTGTTGTTTAACGGAAAGTTTAGTAAAAATAAGCGAGATTGGATGAGGCAATTATTCAAAGATTACGCTGACGTATTAATAGCAACAGAATCAGGTGGCGAGGGGATTAACCTTCAATTTTGCCATCATGTTGTAAATTTTGATTTACCTTGGAATCCCATGAAAATTGAACAACGAATTGGCCGGGTACACCGTTTTGGTCAACAATCAGATGTATATATTTACAATTTAGCTATTCAAAATACAATTGAAGATCGCATCATCGACTTATTAACAAATAAAATCGATGTCTTTGAAAAAGTTGTGGGAGAAATAGATGATATCTTATCAAACAAAGTGGAAGAGCCAATATACAATTCTCCAAGTTTTGTGCCAAATTTCCATTTTGAAGATTTCGGTTTAGAAGATCAGTTAGGCTTCACATAAATTTTCCAATGCAAACTTCTCGAATTGGGAGGAGCAAAAGAATGATAGCTGAACAAATCCATCATTATTTACGAACATTTTTTATAGAGACAAATTGTAAAATTGAAGATGAAACATCCGATTATTTAACTGTTCAATTAACAGCTGATATCGATAAACGTATAATGAATCGTCCTTTTTATTGGCAATTTATTGAAAGTACAAAAGCAGAGCCAAACCCATTAAAAGTAACCTTTATTACGAAACAAAAAGAGAATTTAAACATTCGTGGTGAATATATTCATTATGGGTCGATGCGAATGCATCAAATTTTTCAAGCCACGAAAGACTTAGGCTGTTTTGTTCAAATGTATGAAGATATTGAAGGAGCAAGTTTATTTCCATGGATTGGTGCTAATTTTAAAGTTTCTTATCATACAGACCAAACAAAGGAATTGCTCTTTTCTTTAGGAATTAACTTAATTCATGGCAGCGTCAAAAGTGACTTCCAAGATATATTATGTGCGTTGCAGTTAACGGATGAATTGCCAAAAAACGCATATTGCCTACCTTATATTGTTTCTCCAATGAGGGCGATTGAACGTTTGGAAACAGCAATTGAAAATTATATTGCAAATGATGATTTATCTTGGGCGGATGAGGCAAAAAAACGATGGAAAAGGGAACAAGAAATATTAGATCATTTTTATGAAGATGTAGAAAACAAACCAGAAATTTATGAAATAGAGAAAAAAGCGTTAGAAGAGCGATTTCAACCTCGAATTAAAATTGAAATCGTTAGCGGGGGACTGTTTTACTTAAAATAAATGAAATCATTCTAATTTTCGTAGTACTAACCAAAGCTATGGTAAGTACTACTATTTTTTTGCGGCTTGGACTCTCCGCTCCCCACTCATGCAAGTATGTATTTTTAATCAAGCTCTATTAAGTTTATAAACAAGGGAATGGTGCTATATAGCATGACCGAAGTATAAATCAATCATCTATTTGGTTAAGTTAAATAAAAAATGGAAAAATGGGTGGGGAATATTGATGAAGTTAAACTATTATATTGTGATTTTTTTGCTATCATTGTGCCTTGGTGTAGTTGGTTATCTATCTTATCAAAAATCAACTATTGAACAATCACCAGGAGAAAATGACTATACATTCAAAGAAGTTTCTTATACTGATGAAGAAAAAAAGATTTCAAAAGAATTGGAAGTTCATGCTTGTGAAAAAGGAACAATGCAATCACCTATACAAATTGAATACAAGAATGTTCTTCTTGAAGATGCCCCAAAAATCAACATACATTATGAAAAGGAACCTGTTGTACTAATAAAACAAAGAAATCAGTTTAAAGTATATTCGAAATCGAATACAAGTTTTATTTCGGTTGATAATGAACAATACAAATTTCATTCCTTCCATTTCCATTTACCAAGTGAACATCAAATCGAAAATCAAAACTATGATATGGAATTACATCTCGTACACGAAAATGAAAAAGGCGACCATGCTGTAATAGCGGTATTTATAAAATCTGGAGAAGAAAACGAAGCAATTAAAGAAATATGGAAGTTTATACAAGATGAAAATATGAATGAAAAAGAAATGGATTCATTCAATTTATTACAATTAATTCCTGAAGTAAGGGAAGGGTATTACTATTCCGGTTCTTTGACGACACCTCCTTGTAAAGAAGGGGTTGACTGGATTGTATTTGAAGAGCCAATCGAATTTTCAATTGAACAAATTACAATGTTTAGAGATGTTTTCGGTCATACGAATCGACCTATACAACCAACGAATGACAGGAAAATTTTTAAAATAACTATCAATTAAATATCCTAAAGATATTTCCTCAAACCATGTGAACGATTGACATTGAAAAGCACTTTATAAATATGTTGAATATTTTATGGTTTGATTTTTAGAATTTTAAATGGTTAAAGAAAAAGGGGCGGTATCGCTCCTTTTTGTGTTAATTAAGCTCATAAATCGTTTTATGATTACTGTTTTAAAAATGCCTCACGTTATTGAATATTTTTGTTATTAAAGGAAAAAAATAACTAAAAAAGTGGTAATTTCCTTCATCCAGTTGCATAGTGAGGTGAATTGAATGATTATTAATATGTTAACTGTAATATTTGTCTTGATTTGTTGTATTGTAAGTTTTCTCCTTATGGTTTTCACAAAAAAAACTTTGTTGTTTCGATATATTCCAATAGTTATCATCACAGTTAGCTTCATCTTTATAACGATTAAATACTTCTTCTATTCATATTACTTGATAGTCACAAAATTATTTGATGGTGTAATCCTTGTTCTTTTCCTTATATTATGGTTCTTCATTATGATTGAACATGTCATTCTCGATTTCATTGAAGATTATTCAAACATCCGCTCATCTTTTCGTATCATGTATAATCGAATTAAGCGATTGAAGTTTCGTTATGTTCGATTACATTTCATAAAAAAAATTAAAAACCAAAGCCTACATTAGTGCACATATCGAATTGTTGAAGTAAACAGGAACAGGGAGGTTATATTCATGAAAATAACCATTGAATGGACGTATCATCATAAAGGATTGGAAACAACTTTTCGATCAGATGAAATGCCGCCAGTTCAAGCCCTATTGATTGCCGAAGAATTAAAGAAAACCGGAAAAGTAAAACATATGACCTTTATTGATCAATATGACAGTACATGGTCTGTTAAAGAAATAAAAAAATATTTAAAGGAAATCGAAACTGAGCCATCCAATGTGACAGTGTATTTTGATGGTGGTTATGATTTAGAAAGTCAAAAAGCCGGTTTAGGATTTGCCATATATTTTGAACAAAACGGAAAATCTTATCGAACTAGAAAAAATTTAATGCAACTTGGCTTAAAATCTAATAATGAAGCGGAATATGCGGCTTTATACGGAAGTATTCTAGAGTTAGAAATGATAGGCGTTCATCATCAAACTGTTCGATTCATTGGTGATTCACAGGTTGTTATTAATCAAATGAGTGGAGAATGGCCTATTTATGAAAAAGAATTAACAAATTGGGCGAATAAAATTGATGAAAAATTAAATCAACTAGGAATCAAATCTGAATTTAAATTAGTTTCGCGAAAAGGGAATGAAGAAGTCGATCGATTAGCAACTCAAGCATTGAATAATACCATAATTGAAGGAAAAATAGAGTTAGATTAATCGAGAAAAACTTGTGACATTCAATCTAGAATTTAAGTGATTTAGCTGTTTTATCTAGCAATCTTTTTAAATTCTATTAAATTATTTGAAAAAATAAAATGAAAATGTGTTATAATTTTCATAACAACAAAAAAATTATTAAATTTTGCAGGGGTGGCCTAAGTGCCTGAGAAGGTGATATCACCTAACCCTTAGAACCTGATGCAGCTAGTACTGCCGTAGGGAGCAAAATACCTTATCGTATGAATTTTATTATGATTATGTGTATTGTTGCTCTCCAAACTTGGAGAGTTTTTTTATTTCATATGATAATTGCAGGGGTGGCCAAGTGCCTGAGAAGGTGATATCACCTAACCCTTAGAACCTGATGCAGTTAGCACTGCCGTAGGGAGCAATGAAAGATTGTGTTCTATTTTCAAAGCTCTTTTGCGCCGTGCAAAGGAGCTTTTTTCTTTACATAAATTTTTACAATTATAGGAGGATATATATGAGCTTAATCAAAATAAGAAAAAAAAATCCATTAATTCATTGTATTACAAATACCGTTGTAACGAATTTTACTGCAAATGGTTTGCTTGCAATTGGAGCTTCACCAGTTATGTCAGATGAGCCATTGGATGTAGAAGACATGGTCGCTATTGCAAACGGATTATTAATTAATATTGGTACATTAAATAAAAATTCAGTAGAAGCAATGATATTAGCTGGCAAAAAAGCAAATGAACTAAACATTCCTGTCGTGCTTGATCCTGTCGGGGCGGGGGCTACAACATATCGTAAAGAAATTACAAAAAATTTATTAAAAGAGATTAAATTTGATTTAATCCGATGTAATGCTGGAGAATTAGCAGCAATTGCGGGAATTAATTGGCAAGCAAAAGGAGTTGATAGTGGAGAAGGAGAAATGGATATTACCCTTGTTGCTAAGGAAACTGCTCAAAAGTATGGTGCAATTGTCGCTGTATCTGGAAAAGAAGATTTCGTGACTGACGGTATAGAACACTATCCAGTTAGTGGTGGCCATGAGTTAATGACTCAAGTTACAGGAACAGGTTGTTTATTAAGTGCTATTTGTGCTGCAGCATTAACGTTGGATGGAGGAAAACTTGAAAATATTCGAAATGTATTAGCTGACTATAAAAAAGTCGCTGAAAATGCTTCGAAAGAAAAATACCTTGGTTCCTTCCAAGTTGAAATATTAAATGGATTACATCAAATTTCAAGAGGTGAATAACTGTGAATATTGTCTTGACAATTGCTGGTTCAGATAGCGGCGGGGGAGCTGGCATTCAAGCGGATTTAAAAACATTTCAGGAGCTAAATGTTTTTGGTACATCTGTCATTACCGCATTGACTGCTCAAAATACATTAGGCGTAGAAGGTATTTATCCTGCAACGTCTGAATTTGTGGAACAACAATTGAATACAGTTTTACAAGATTTTGAAGTGAAAGCATTAAAAACAGGTATGTTATTTTCTGCAGATATTATTAAAACGATTGCAAAAAATTTAATAGATAAAAATATTCAAATAGTCGTTGATCCAGTGATGATTGCAAAAGGTGGGCAAGCGTTATTGCAAGATGAGGCCGTACAAGCGATGAAAAATGAATTATTGCCAATAGCAACCGTATTAACGCCTAATATTCCAGAAGCTGAGAAAATCACAGGTATGAAAATTGAAACAGCAGATGACATTCAACAAGCAGCAGCAAAGATTTTGCAACTTGGTGTTAATTGTGTAGTAATGAAAGGCGGACATTTGGAAGGTCCATCTGCTGTTGATACGGTCTTTTTTCAAGACGGCTCTTTCTTTCAATTAAAATCAAAACGAATTGATACGAAACATACCCATGGAACAGGGTGTACTTTTTCTGCAGCTATTACAGCAAATTTAGGTAAGGGGCTTTCGTTAAAAGAGTCCGTTATCGAAGCGAAAAAATTTGTTCAAATGGCAATTGAAAATCCACTAAATATCGGACGTGGACATGGCCCAACAAATCACTTTGCTCACCGTTTTGGTGCTAATGTAGAGGTGGAAATTGTTGAATAGAACGGATTTAGCTGTTTACTTCATAATGGGTACGGAAAATTGTAATAATGAGTCCCCACTATCAGTGCTAGAAGATGCTTTAAAAGCAGGTATTACGATTTTTCAACTAAGGGAAAAAGGAAATGAACCGTTAATGGGAAAAGAATTAGAACAATTTGCAAGAGCATGTCGATCCCTTTGTAAGCAATATGGAGTTCCTTTTATTGTGAATGATGATGTGGATCTTGCATTAAAAATCGACGCAGATGGCATTCACGTTGGTCAAGATGATACACCGATAGAAGAAATTCGCGAAAAGTTTCAACACAAAATAATTGGTGTTTCCGTTCATAATAAAGAAGAAATGGTGAAAGCTGTCGAAGGAGGGGCAGATTATGTAGGGATTGGTCCAATTTTCGAGACGAAATCGAAGCCTGATGCCAAAAAGCCAGCTGGGGTTGATTTTTTAAAGGACGCAAGGAAAATGTATCCGAATTTCCCAATTGTCGGAATTGGAGGGATTACTCCATTCAATGCACATATGGTATTAGAAGCAGGAGCTGACGGAGTAGCAGTCATTTCCGCTATATGCAATAGCAATAATCGCAGTCAGACAGTCCAGCAATTTAAGGGAAAGTAACATCATAACAATAAGTAATTCTATCGTAACTTTTCTCAAAATAGAATAACAAAATTTAAAAATAAACTGAAAAAAAGGAATTTACATAATAATATAATTCGTTTATAATAGTAAACGTATTTTAATATGGAGCAAAACATGGTGGAGTCTGTCAACAAGGCTACCACCATGTCTTTTTTTTGCATCCATCTATTATTACAACAAGGGGGTAACTATTGTGGATGTATTTGAATTTATTTTACAAATTGTACTCGTGTTGCTCGTTGCGAAAATAGCTGGTCAAATCAGCATTCGCCTAGGACAACCATCCGTATTAGGCAAAATCATTGCGGGTATCGTTCTTGGGCCGGCTGTTCTTGGATGGATAGAACAAACGGAATTAATTCATGTGTTCAGTGAAATCGGAGTATTATTATTAATGTTCCTTGCTGGACTTGAAACAGACTTAGAAAGCTTAAATAAAAATGCCAAAGCAGCAACTCTAGTGGCAGTTTTAGGGGTCATTATGCCGATTTTAATGGGATGGGGAGCTGCACCAATATTTGGAATTCCAACTTCTGAAGGGGTCTTCTTAGGATTATTACTCGCAGCAACGAGCGTAAGTATTTCCGTTCAAACATTGCGGGAAATTGGATGGTTAAATAGTAGAGAAGGAGCTACATTACTTGGAGCAGCGGTTCTCGATGATGTAATTGTAGTAATTCTCATTGCTGTTGCAATTGGATTTTTTGTGGGCTCGGATACAAATATCGCATGGGTAATTGCTCAACAAATTATCTTCTTTATTGTCATTTACTTTGTTGGAAAATATCTTGTTCCGAAGTTTATGCATCTTTTTGAAGGTTTTAAAGTTACTGAACCGATTGTTACTGCGGGCTTAATATTATTATTTGCCTTTGCATATTTCGCTGATTTCCTTGGGGTATCAGGAATTATCGGTACATATTTCATGGGGGTAGCTATTAGTAGAACAAAATATGCAAAAGAAGTTGAACACGGTGTTTCACCAATTGCATATGGCATCTTTGTACCGTTCTTCTTTATTAACATCGGTTTACCAATGAGCTTTGATGGTATTGGAGATCAAATTGTGTTTATTATCGTCTTTTCTATCATTGCCGTACTTTCAAAATTTATCGGATGCGCTCTTGGAGCAAAAGTTTGCGGCTTCGGGTGGAGATCCTCTGCAGGAATTGGAGCTGGAATGATTTCTCGTGGAGAAGTTGCATTAATCCTGGCTTCTATTGGACTAGGTGGCGGCATATTATCTCAAGAGTTTTACGGAGCAATCATTGTAGTCATCATTGTTACGACTTTAGTAACACCACCGTTATTAAAGCTAATTTTCGGTAAAAGGGAAGAAGCTCATCAAGTATAATAAATAATGAAATTAAAAAGGAGCTAACCGGTTTCAGTTAGCTCCTTTTATTAGTGCGCCTGGCATGGGTGTAATCTATAGGGTGTAAGTCCCGAACTGTGAAGGCAGAAGTAACAGTTAGCTTAACGCAAGGGTGTCCGTGGTGACGCGGAATCTGAAGGAAGCGAGCGGCAAACT
>NZ_JAAXPW010000084.1 GCF_012396605.1 Ureibacillus thermosphaericus | reverse complement strand
TTGAAATGCATTTTTGCTTTCTTTCCTGTACGATGACGGACATTGTTTAATTGAAAGTATTCCTTTAAATAAGCGTTAACGCGTTCGACTGCTGTACGTTCTTGATAAAGCTGTTTCCATCGTTCTGTCCCACGTGCTGGATAGGTAAATTTACGGATATCTATATCACATTTGATTTTGAAAACTTTTTGGCAAAGGGTGTCTTCTCGTAATGGGCAAGTTGCACATTCCTTTGGACGTGTGAATTTTAATGTATTGTACTTAGCGTCAAAGCTGTCATATTGGTAACTATGTTCACGCACACAGGTTGGACGAAAATGTTCATCGAATCCTATATATTCTCCTTCTCGGCGAACGTTGTAAGGAATCACGACTCGCATGGACTGTGATACGGCTTGACGGTAAATAGGTTCAACATCATAACCAGCATCAAATATAGCTATTGTAAATTGACCGTTTCCTAAGTGATGAAGTTTTTTCAATAATGGAATCGCAGCTTTACAATCACTTAAATTACCTGAGGACATCAAACGAGTGATGATATATTGACTTTTCGTCGAAACAGCTAAATGTGCTTTATAACCAAACCAGAATGTATTTTTTCCTTTACTATTCTTTTTCACACCCCATTTTGGCTCAATCGGTACATCCTTCCAAAGGGTTTCTAATGGGATATCCAGCTGTTCTTTCAGTTCTTTTTCATAGGTTGATTGATTTCCTTTTTTCTCTACTTGTTCGGCTAACCAAACAGCTCGTTCAGCTTTAGTTTTACGACCACGTTTTTTAGGAGTTTTAGGTGCTTTCTTTTCTGATGGTGTGAAAGCATCACGAGCTTCAAAGTGACTCGCATCGATGGCGACATGTTCATCATTTAGAAAGCCTTCCAACATCGCTGTTTTGATGAGTGTATCGTTCATTTTATCTAGCACATCTGATTCACTAATGACTTGAATCATGCGTGAATAAGAGCTTTCAGATGGTACGACATCAGACACAAGGAATCCACAGTCGAAACGAAATAAAGGATCATG
>NZ_JAAXPW010000083.1 GCF_012396605.1 Ureibacillus thermosphaericus | reverse complement strand
ACATCCATTTTTTTACTATAACCTATGACTTGTGCAACAACGACTGGCAAACCTTTATGGGACGCCGTTTCCTTCGATTTTTCGTAACCAAATGTGAGCGGATTTCCACAAAGAAGCCTTCAAATAGCGACTAATTTGTAAGTAACTGCGTTCGCTATTCGTGTTCAGCTGAGCTAAAACATTCAGACAGTACACTATCATGGCTACGTACACTTGATTATGTACAGCTTGTTCACTGTGACCAAAAAACTTTTTAATGTTCAGATGTTGTTTCATCCATTTGAAAAAAAGTTCGATTGCCCAACGTGATTGGTAGATTTCTGCAATTTCATCTGCGTCAATGTCAAACCGATTTGTCAGTAAATGAAGCTCATTTCCTTTTGTATCATGCAATTTGAGTAAGCGAAACACGTTTTCAGAACGATTTTGTGGTGTTCCAATGACAACCATTTCATCAGAGAATACGGGTGAATCTTCTGGTAACGAAAAGGATTCTAACACTCGGACAACAGCGTTTTTACGCAAACGGGTCACAAAGAAATAGCCATCTTCCGTCATTTGATCAAAGCGCCCATAATCCAAGTAACCACGATCAAACACGTACATGCATTCTTTGTCATCCACGAATACTTCTAGTTGACCACGATCATGTTCGTTGGCATTCGTGAGTACGGCTTTATCTGGATAGGAGAGTCCTTTTTCCATAAAAACAAGTCGTAAGTGAAGCTTTACTCCTGATTTTGTTTTTCGAAACTCTGCCCACTTATGATTGGTCAAATTAAGCGGTAATGTACTCGAATCAATGATTTTCAAAGGCGTTGTCACTTTTCTTCTTGTTTGGAAATTGGTTTTCCGATGAATTTGTGCCACTAAATCGAGAAAAATCGTTTGAAAGAACTCAGTTGGGATGGTATTGATTCGTCTCCCTAACTGTGAAAAACTAATCGATTCCAATCCCGTTGCTCGTTGTAATTCTTCTAAAAAGACAGCGTCACTCAACGCCCGTAAACTCTCGGTTTCATGGAGTTGGGCATACAAAAGCAGTTTCATAAATGAAGCCATATAAAGCTTCTTGGTATAGTGATTTAATTGATGTGTTTTCACTAG
>NZ_JAAXPW010000082.1 GCF_012396605.1 Ureibacillus thermosphaericus | reverse complement strand
AAACGGATAGCATTCGTATGAAATACAGAAAGGTATTATTTTAATTTAGCAAACTGTTGAATCTTAATTGTAGAAAACTGTTTAAAATTATTTGTGGAAAATTGTTTAATTCTACTTGACGGTTACATAAATTCACCTGTATATTCATACATTTATATATCCTATACCTGTATATTTACATATCTATATATGATATATTTGTAGACTTGTTTATTTATATACCCATATATTGATATATCCGTATACATGGTTATTTTAGCGTCTCATTGTAGAATGATAACGCAAAATTCATTAGACCCAATACCCTCAACATTTTGAGTTATTCTCCTCTATGTAGAATAACTCAAAAACAACTCAAACTAACGTTCTATTCTGGTGCTTATTGGTGCAATTTTTAGGCAAAAAATATCAGTAAGCATGTTTATAGGAATGGGTGAGTTTTTTAACTAAGGATAAAAAACACCTAAAAAGTGTAGCTATTTTTGCATACGAATTAACTTTCATGAATGTATGGAAACGGCGGGAGTCGAACCACTTTTACACAAAATAACTACAGATCAATAAATAATTAGAAGTATTTTTGCACAAATCAAAATACATCAAATGCCATTCTAAATGCCATCTACAAAATGTTGTTGGGGGCAAGTTTAAAATTTATAATAATTTCTACACATAAGTAAACTTTAAATGTTGGATCACTTATTTTAACCGTCACACTTGAAAGAATAGAAACTCTTTCAATTACTATAAAACTATAAAAATGTTGTTATTACTAATATTTTCCTTATTTAGAAAATGATTTACACTTTATTACATAATCTATATTTTACAAAATTGGTAATTATATACTATTCCTTGTATTAACTGGTTGATTTTATAATATAAATAACTCGAGTTATAAATGGTACTATGCATAGTAATAACTAAAATATTTTTATAGGGTGGTAGATAAATATGAGTACAATAAAAAAATTTTTAATATATTTTTCCACTAGCGTCGCATTAAAATAATTTAACACCTTCAAATAAACCGAATTTTCTGAAATATAATCTAAACACAAAAAAATCCTTTATAATGGTTGGGTGGTAGTAAACCATCCAAATCCAATACAAAGG
>NZ_JAAXPW010000080.1 GCF_012396605.1 Ureibacillus thermosphaericus | reverse complement strand
TCCGCTACCCACACCTCATCCCCGCACTTTTCAACGTGCGTGGGTTCGGGCCTCCAGTGAGTGTTACCTCACCTTCACCCTGGACATGGGTAGATCACCTGGTTTCGGGTCTACGACCACGTACTCAAAACGCCCTATTCAGACTCGCTTTCGCTGCGGCTCCGCATCTTCTGCTTAACCTTGCACGTAATCGTAACTCGCCGGTTCATTCTACAAAAGGCACGCCATCACCCGTTAACGGGCTCTGACTACTTGTAGGCACACGGTTTCAGGTTCTCTTTCACTCCCCTCCCGGGGTGCTTTTCACCTTTCCCTCACGGTACTGGTTCACTATCGGTCACTAGGGAGTATTTAGCCTTGGGAGATGGTCCTCCCGGATTCCGACGGAATTTCACGTGTTCCGCCGTACTCAGGATCCACTCAGGAGAGGATGGATTTTCGACTACAGGGCTTTTACCTTCTCTGGCCGTCCTTTCCAGAACGGTTCGTCTAACCCATCCTTTTGTAACTCCGTATAGAGTGTCCTACAACCCCAAGAGGCAAGCCTCTTGGTTTGGGCTGTTCCCGTTTCGCTCGCCGCTACTCAGGGAATCGATTTTTCTTTCTTCTCCTCCAGGTACTTAGATGTTTCAGTTCCCTGGGTGTGCCTTCTTAACGCTATGGATTCACGTTAAGATACTGTTCCATTACGAACAGTGGGTTCCCCCATTCGGAAATCTCCGGATCAAAGCTTACTTACAGCTCCCCGAAGCATATCGGTGTTAGTCCCGTCCTTCATCGGCTCCTAGTGCCAAGGCATCCACCGTGCGCCCTTAACAACTTAACCTTTTCGGTTTTCGATACGCTGCGCAATACTTCGTCAATTTCGCTCGTTCGAATCCTCATGTACGCATATAGTACACTCCGGTTCTCACTCGCTCATTTCCTTGTCTTGCTTGCGTCTCGCAACCCTTACGGCTTTCAATCCACGTCGCATTTACGTCGTGTTAGCCTAGTTGTTTGCGCTTTACAGTAAATTGCTTGCTTTCAATGTCGTTTATCCAGTTTTCAAAGAACAACACTATAACTTTGAAGGTCATAAACCTTCAAAACTGAACACAAAACGCTAACGCTTCCGTAAATATCCTTAGAAAGGAGGTGATCCAGCCGCACCTTCCGATACGGCTACCTTGTTACGACTTCACCCCAATCATCTGTCCCACCTTCGGCGGCTGGCTCCCGAAAGGGTTACCTCACC
>NZ_JAAXPW010000008.1 GCF_012396605.1 Ureibacillus thermosphaericus | reverse complement strand
AGAGAACAGCTATTCACGGAAGTTATAAAGACTTGCGTCAATCATCTTAATTGAACCGCCGTATACGGAACCGTACGTACGGTGGTGTGAGAGGACGGGAGTTAATCGCTCCCTCCTACTCGATTTTTATATGCTTTTGTGAGTTAATGTTCAAAACCATCAACGTATCTTCCATCTTTCGGAATTGCCAATTCATCGAAGTGATGAACTAATTGGGCTAATCCATTTTCCAATTCTTCACCCGACATTGGAACACCGTGTCCACATAGTGCCACTCTTGGACGAAGATAAGCGAGTTTTGTAACGCTTTCTCTTGCTAATTTCCAATTCGTTGTAAAATATTTAGGCGGGCCAGAGATTTCCTTTTCTTGTACAAAAACTTTAAACAAAGACTCTTGTTTCACCGTAACGAACGCATCACCAGCAATTAGCGCACGGTCCCGTTCACGAAAAAGAGAGATATGACCTGGTGAATGTCCCGGTGTTGGAATCCACTTCCATTCAGGTAACATCGGGATTGTTCCATTTTTCGGCAGTGCATGAACAAAAGAATCTAACTGTATTGGCTGTTTGGGAAAGTATGGTGACATTCTCGCAACGAGTCCACGATCTACCGTAGGATCTGGATTTGGATAGCTTTGTTCTCCTATTAAAAATGGGATTTCTTCTTCATGGGCATATACTGGGACATTCCAATGTTTTACTAAATCAACAATTGCGCCAACATGATCAAAATGTCCATGGGTTAAAAGAATCGCTTTTGGGCGGGCATTTTGACCGAAACGCTGCTCAGCTTCTTCAATGATTGCATTAGCTGATTTCGGCATTCCCGCATCAACTAAAACCCATTGATTGTCTTTATCTGGATCACCAATAAAGCAAACATTGACTACTTGGATTGTAAAATGATATAAATCCTCTGTAATGTTTAGCCCTACCCCACTTAATATAGAAGTGACGGGAATAAATTTATAATCATCACCATAATGTAGCTGTTCGGACATTTCATTACCCCCTTTACATATTATTGAGTATTTCCAATTATGAATTCTTTATTTGTTCAAGAACTTCATTTTGCACTCGCTATTGTCATTCATATGTATGAATTGTTTTATTAATAAAAAAACTGTAAAAATTCTTCCGTGGAAGAAGAATTTTTACAGTTTTCATTAAATATGATAATCAATTGGTTCGTAACCATCGACAAAATGCCAGTCGTAAGGTGTTTCTTGGTAAACATAGTAGTTCAACCAGTTATAGAATAATAGGTGGGCATGTGCTCTCCAACTATTTTTTGGTTTTTTTGTTGGGTCATTGTTAGGAAAATAGTTTGCTGGAATGTCTATTGGTAATCCTTTCTTTACATCACGCTCATATTCTTCGGCAAGGGTTGTTGCATCATATTCCAAGTGTCCTGTAATCATAATGTGTTTATTATCTTTTGATTGAATGATAAAAGGTCCTACTTCTTCAGAATAGCTCAACAATTGTAAATCAGGATGTTGTTGCACTTCCTCTAAGGAAACTGACGTGTATCGAGAATGAGGTGCCACAAATTCATCATTGAAACCACGAACTAAATCGTTTGTTAAGTCTGTTATAGTGTGTGAATAGATACCAGAACATTTTTTCGGCAACTCAAATTTCCCTATTCCGAAGTGATAATATAGTGCTGCTTGTGCCGCCCAACATATATAAATTATCGATGTCACATTGTCTTGTGCCCAGTCTAAAATTTCAGTTAATTCTTTCCAATAATTAACTTCTTCAAATTCCAACCGTTCTACTGGTGCCCCGGTAATGACCATTCCATCAAAACGGCGATGCTTGATTTCATCAAAAGTTTTATAAAACATCTCTAAATGGCTTTTTGACACATTTTTTGGCTCATATGAAGCTGTATTTAAAAATGTTACATTTGTTTGTAAAGGAGTGTTACCGAGTAAACGCAATAATTGTAATTCTGCTTTTTCTTTTTCAGGCATCAAGTTAAAAACCAAAATATTTAATGGTCGGATTTCCTGTGATAACGCACGGTCTTCTTCCATGACGAAAATCTTTTCATTTCTTAAAATTTCTCCAGCTGGTAAATTCTTCGGAATATTAATTGGCATTTCTCATGTCCCCCAATTCTACATTTAATTAATAAAAAACCCTCTCATTCCAGCATAGGAAATGAGAGGGTACAAACATTTCATGTACGCACTCTCTTATCTCCCAAGGCATAGCCTTGCTGGAATTAGCACCTTTCTAACAATCGTTAGAGGTTGCTGAAGCTTCATTGGGCCAAGTCCCTCCGCTTCTCTTGATAAGAAAGTTTTGAATCCTTATAAAATTAAGATAATCCTAACACATTTAATAGGGATTTGCAATATTAGGTTATTTTATTTTACTCTGCATTTTTGTTAGCCATTCCGAGCTCTCTTTCTCATTCAATTCTTGTTCTAATTGTTGATCCCAACTATTAAATAATGTATTCCATACGCGGATAAATAATTCCTTGTTTTCAGCGTTCCAAATAATGAATTCGATACAAGGGACATCATTTACTTGAGTATTTTCCATTGATAGTATGGATTTGATTTCTTGATGATCTTCTTCCAGTTCCGTCGCTTGCATGTTTTGTATTGCTTTCATCATAAAAGGTGCACTTACTGGCCCCTCTTCATTACGTATATAACGATAGATTTGTTCCGGAAAATCATCAAAGTCTAATACTTCCTCAATATCGCCTTCTACGATTTGATGATGTACAGGGCTATATAGTAGCTCTATTGCTACGGGTTCTAATTCCTCTTCAAATACTCCTAGAGAAAATTGTTTCATTCCTTTTTCGGTAAGTTGATAATAGTTATTTTCCCGTATCAACAACCCATTTTTTTGCATTTTCCGTAATAAATCTTCTATAAATAGTGGCTCTACCAGTAAAATTTCACTGAGCTGTTCAGCCCTTTCGAAAGTTGATTTTTGGCAAGAGAAAAGTAAGATTTTCATTAATATATCCATCGTCCTCTTTCGAACTGGCTGATAAGTGATTTCATACGTATGCATCGGAATACACCAAATATCCGTATGAATGATTAAAGCAGATTTTTCTTTTTCAAGCTTTTTTATTAATTGTTGCTGTATTTGATGGAGTTCCATGTTTATGTTAAGAACGTCTCCTTCGTTATTTTTCGAATACCTTGTTGTTTTTCCACTACTTCATATAGATATTGATACATTTCTTTAGTGTTCTTTGCTTTTGGTCGATTCATGAACATTTCTGAGCTGCCAATAATCATCAGTAATTCTCTTGCTCTCGATAATGCAACGTTTAACCGGCGGTAATCTTTTGCAAAACCGATTTCTCCATGTGGATTGTTTCGAACCATACTTAGTAGTATAACGTCCATTTCCATACCCTGGAATTTATCGACAGAGCCTGTCCGAATATGTAAATGGGACAAATTCAACTCTTCTATTAACAAATTAACTCGATTTACTTGCTCTCGATAGAAACTAATCACACCAACGGATTTTAAAGCATCATTTTCAAGTAAGCCTTGTTCTTTTGATTTTGCAGTTGCTTCGTTTAAATCGATTAATAGTTTCCGTATTGTTTCTAGTTCGGAAGAGTTAAATAAACTAGCGCCTTCCTTCATTCTTTCTTCAAAGTAATGTGGCTCGTTTGGTAGATCGAACCATAATAAATGTTCATGGCGTTTTACATAATTTCCATTTAATTTATGATCTCTTGCTTCATCAGAATTATCTAAACCACAATGTAAGGACTCGTTGCCGGTCCTATAAAATGGAGTGATGGTTTGCATAATCTTTTCATGCATTCTGTATTGAATTCCTAGCATTTTCTTATTTGTGCTAGGTAAATTTTTATATAGGCGTTCAAATAATGATTCTTCCAAAAGCTTCTCGAGTTCCCTTTTTTCTTCAAAAGTGTCGCTTTCTTTCATAACTACTTCCAATGTTTCTTCAAATGTATCGTCACCGATTAATGGTGGCAACTGATGGTGGTCACCGACAAGAATAATTTTTTTCCCTTTTAACATTGGAAGTAATAATTCAGGCGGTGTTGCTTTTGATACTTCATCAATAATGACGACATCAAAAATAGGATAATTGTCCATAAAATCTTTATTTGCGGAAGCAACACAAGTTGTACCAATCACATTTGCATGTTTCACATATAGTTTTCGGATTTCATCTAAATCGTGTTCAGTAGAATTATTTAGTAATGAAAACCATTCTTTTTGAATTTCCTTTGTGATTGGCAACAGTTCAATTTGTTGATGTAATTTTTCAATTTTTAATTGGAAATCCTTAATTTTTTCTTTCGTTTGTTCCAGTTCGAACTCAGGATTTTGTTTTATGAGTTGTTGCAACTGTTCAGCTTTTTTCTCTAAAACAATGCCTTGTCGATGTAATTCTTTTAATTCTTTATGTATGGTCGATAATAATTCTCCACCATTGGAAAGTTCTTTTTCAATTGTGGCAATCTCTTGATTGATTTGAGCTTTTTCATGTTCATATGTTTGATAATTGGCTTGTTGTTCAGTTAGTGAAGAAATCTTTTCATTTAATGCGTCGATGATAACTTGTAACTCGTCAATAGATGGTATGAAATCTGTGTTTTCTATTTGGAAATTCTTTAGTTCTTGATGATATTGTTGAATCAATTGTTGCAGTTGCATCTCTTTTTGGCTTAACGATTGAATATGTTGTTCGCTAAGCCCTAATTGTAGTGAATATTGTTCCGCAACTTCCATTTTTAATTTTTCAAAAACGGTTTTCGATTCTTCTGCTAATCCTTTGAATTGCAATAATAGCTCATTGACATAAAGCCTTCTGATATATAGGCCGCGTATAGAAGGAATTCCATTTTGGCGATTGATTTTTTGTTGTTTAAAAGCAAGCGCTAATTTATCTAGAAACTCATTCACTTCATGTAAAGAATATTGATGATTTGGCGGCAGCTGAACGGGCTCTATTTGAATTTTTAATGTTTTTTCATTGTATTCAATGGCTTTTTCAATCCGTTCAGAAATTTGCTTCGCGGGTTTTAATTTCAATATTTGTTGATAAATTTTGTCCATATCAAGCAGCAACTGATTAATGACAAACCCTCTTTTGATTCCATGAGTTTCAATAAATCCTTCTACTTCTTCTAATTTTTTATAAGATTGCAATTGGTTAAACGTATCGCTGAATTCCTCTTGTTTTCTTTTCAATATTGTGATTTCATCTACTACTCGTTGCCATTCAGCTTGTGCTTCATTCAATTTTTGTTCCACATGAACATAGTTGATTAAGTTTTCACTTTCTCGAATGTGTTTTTGTGCGTCTTTAATTTCTTGCTGAATTTGATTAAGACCTTTGCTTGCTATCGTTTCTTCGATTTCTCTGAGCTTTTCTGTCCGTTCGTTTAAAGAGTTTTGCAATGTTTCGATTGATTTTTCGGTTTTTTCTTTTTCTTTATTATTAGAGATAATTTGTTTCTTTAGCTCAGCAATCGACTCAAATATACCTTTTAATTCTTTCTCGGCTTCCTTTTTTCGCAAAATATCACGTTCAAGTTGAGCTACTTTTTCTGTTAGCTGTTCAATTTGCGTTTTGTAATCCTCTATTTCTTTTTGTAATAATTCTTCTTTATGCTCATGTTGGTTAATTTCCTTCGAAATGGCATCAAAGGTTTGTGTTTTCCAATATTCTGCAACATTTTCCTCAATAAATTTTTTGCCTTCTTCTTCAATGCTTTCTGTACGACCGTATCGTAAAATTCGAATATCTTTATTTGCTAGTAGTCTTCCAAGGGCATTATCAACAGCTAAATTTGATTGGGAGGCAATAAGCGTTCTTAGCCCCATTTTGACGTTTTGATAACAAATTTCAGAAATAACGGTTGTTTTACCTGTGCCAGGCGGGCCTTGAATGACAAATAAATCTTCAGCTTCTAGCGCACCCCTTACCGCTTCTCTTTGATATTTGTTTAAATTGTTATGGAATTCAATATCAAGATGGTTATTGCGTTGTGCTACGTTTGGAACATCTTCAAATAAAAAGTTTTCTAGATTAGGATTTGCGGCAAGTCCTTCTTTTAGTCGATCGAAGCCTTTTAAAAGACGATTTAACTGAGATTTTGTCGAGGCATTGCTAAAGGTGATGGAATCCGTATGAAAATCAAAAACATTTTCTTTTGCTAATTTACTTATTTGAGGAGCTAATTCAATTTCGATGGTTTGATGTTGAATATTTGTTTTGACAATTTCCCCAATTTCATTTTTTATGCCATGAACATAAGCGTTCATCCCTTTTAACGATTTCCACTCTTTATCGTGAATACCACGTACCTTTAATGAAACCGTTGAAAAGTCTGAACTGTAAGAAATGGATTGGATATTTGCCTCGATGTCATCGATGTTGGCATTTTTATATAAAACTTTTAAATAACCTTCCCAGCTTGAAATCCGTTTATTTACATAGTCGTATTTTTCTTGTGCTACAGGTAATTGAGCGATGGTTTTTATAAAGTGCTCTGAGTAAGAATGGCCATTGATTCTAGAAGGGACGAAATGGATTCGCATGCCCTTTCGTCTGTTTGTATCAACGGGTGTATGTTTACCCTTTGTTCGGAAACTTTTCGCTATAAGGCCATTTTTTATATCAAATACACAGTCTAAAATCACGACGCGTTCGTTCATTTTTTTCGATAATTTTTCATTTCGACGATTGTCAAAATAAATCGTAAGGGATAGGGATGTTTCTTCTATCGATTGTTTTTCTAAAAAAACAAAAAATGATGATTGTAAACTAAAAAAGGCATGTTCATCGGTAAAATGTTCCTTAATCGCTTCTCGGGCTGTGTTTGTTAAGACGATAAAACATTTTGTTAATTCTACAGTTTGCACCATGAACATCCCTCCTTTTTACTCACAATCGTCATTATATCAAAAATGATTCATCCAATATAGAATTATCGTTAAAAAGGAAAATGACTAGCCATAAAACTAGTCATTCATTTTATTAAGAAGTTTTTTCTTTTTTTGTTCGAGCAATTTCGTTATATTTTGAATCCCATTCAGGATCAACTTTTCGAAGTGGAACAGGTTTGAAATCGTCTTTTTTTACTAAGATATTTACAGTCGTGCCACTTGCGGCAACAGAACCATCTTCGTGTAAAATTTCATAACCATATGTAGTCCGCAATTTGTCATGTTGTTCTACCCATGTACGTACTTTAGCAATTTGTCCATATCTCATTGATTTTTTATACTGGATGGATAAATCGATGACTGGCGAAACATAACCCATTTCTTCTAATTTTGCATAGTTAAACCCTAAATCACGAATGAGTTGGGTTCTGCCCATTTCCATCCAAATAAGGTAGTTTGCGTGGTAGACAACCCCCATTTGATCGGTGTCGGCATAGCGGATTTCTACTTCTTTTTCGCTGACAAACATTTGTATCACCTCTAGTAAATTCTAATGCTTATTTTACAGCATTTTATAAAATATCTATAAAAATTAATTGTTTATTAGAATAATAATATCAAGAGAAATTCGAATCAAATGAAACTTATAAAATTTATGGTTATTACCATTTAGAACACAATAAAACCCACTTTACCCCAACTAATTGGGGTACATTTTGGGGTACTGTTATATATACAAAAAGAGCAGATGACTACATTCTAAATTATATTTAATGAAAATAATACTAAACAGAAGTCAGGTGTTTGTCTACCTGACTTCTTACATAAATAACTCGTTTTTATTTGGTTTTTCAATTTTCTTTACCTTCTTTTTAATGCCTATTTTATTTATCTTTGTGGCCTTTTCAATCATTTCATCGTTCCATCGGTTAAAATATCTATCCAACATATCAATAATAACATCAAAGATATCTCTTTTCTTCAATCACTTTCACCTTTCCACATTTTATTCAGTAACGCACTGATTTTCTTCAGTCTTTCCTCGCTCAAGTGCATTAAATCAAAAGAGAAAATAATGATGGTGATGATAATATTCTTGAAATATGAAAGGATGGATAAATGTCTGATTTTTTACTGCTGTGGTGTTTGTGGGTTCGTTAGCGGTATTTTACCGTATGGGATACAGAAATGGAATTATACGTGGATTGGATAAAATATTAGAAGATTTGAATGAGGATTAAGTCACTCAATTGAGTGACTTTATTTACTGTATTCGGATTTTCGATATGGCAAGCCAAGTAGTCTTTTAGCTTCTTCATTTACCCAATTCCGCAGAGCAATGTTTGAGTACTTTAACTCGAACTTTAATCCTCGTTCCAGAACAATATACTCGGTGAATGATTCATCCAAACGATTTTCTGATTGTATTTTTACTCCAAATTTATATAGTTGCGATTTTACAGTTTTCAAATCATTTTGTAATTCCTTTATTTTAGCGCTAATCCATTCTTCTATTGCATAATGAAGTTTTAATTTTTTTATATATTTACTATCACGCTCAAGTGTCCTGATTGTTAAATCAAGTATGATTTGCTTGTGAATTAAATTATTTGTTTCGCTGTTCATACAACTTCACGCTCGTTTCTTGTTACTGGCATTATTGCAAGAACATTGTTGATAATAAAAGTTCTAGGTGAATGTCTTGTAAAGCAATAAGCAATAAAATCATGATCAAGCACTTTCAAAATTTTAACTTTTCGCTTTGTAATTTCATTTTTCTTAGAAATATAAATAATGTCTACAAGTTGATTTCGTTCTAGGGCATTCAAGATAGATTTTTTCATCTATTCCACCTCATAAGAACATTTGTTTTGTTTATTATAGAACGAATGTTCTTATTTTAGCAACAAAAAAATTACCGCCTTCCTAAAATTTTGGAAGGCGGTTTTATGATATTCAATAAATAATTCATTTACTTTTATTATATTCATCAAGCAGTTCTATTCAAGTAAATAATTGCATAGCTAATTAACTGTGAATCTGTGTAGCTTTTAATACGTTCTTCCGTGTGATATGCAGCATTAAAGATTCCTTGTTTACAAGCTTTACGAATGAGCTCTCTTGCTTCATTGCGTGCTGTTTCAGTTAGCATATATAATTCCTCCTTCTTGCCATCCACAACTGTGGAAGATGATTTTAAGTGGTGTCCAACGTACTCCGCCAATTTTTCCGCAATCGAACGACATATTTTTTCGAAATCCCTACGGTAGATCGATACGTCCACAGTGCTATTCACAAAGCATACCTCTATGAGAATGGCAGGTTTGTTTGTATTGCGTAAAAAAGCTAATTCTTTACGCTCTTTCGCCCCGCGATTAATTAAACCACTCACATCCGATATTGCTTTACTCACTTTTGCTGCAAGTTCTTTTTGGTCATAATAAAGCACTTCAACCCCAAGCCCCTTATCTGTTCTGGTCGCTGAGTTAAAGTGCACTGATACATCAAGTTTTCGGTTTGTTTTATTATGCTGTGTCACTAAATAATTCAGATTTTGCTGTTGATTTTTGCTAGTGTTATCCTCAACATGATTCACTGTGATTCCACTGCTTCTTAATATTTCTATTACTCTTTTTACAACCTTTCGAGCTTCTGTAACTTCGTCGATTAAATCTCGTGCACCAGTGCCAACCGCCCAATGTCCGGGACTGATTGTAATCATTTTATTTCAACCCTTTCTTCTTTAATTCAGCTTCTTGTACTCGTGCTTTTTTCGTTACTACATAAGTGTTTTTCCATACACCATAAAGTACTAAAATAAAAGGCACTGCTGCCATTAACACATTCACAAAAGCGTCAATCGTAGCATCGTTAAACCAAGACAATTCAATTCCTAATGCTTGCAAAAATAAAAGGATTGCAGATAGCAACCCTCCGAATAAAGCTATATATTGTTTTAATTTGTCTGCTGACATTTTTATCATTCCTCCTAATTCGTTTTTAGCACTAATCCTAATAAAGCTAAAATTATTGCACCAATAATTGTCGTGGATGCCCAGTAAATAATTTTGTCTATTTTATCAATTCGATGGTGAGCGCTCTTTGAACTTTCATAAGCCTTTGTTGCGAGATCCTCGGCATTTTCTGCCGTCATTCGAATCCCTTTCACATCATCGACTTTCGCTTCTATTCTTCCAAGACGTTCATAAACATCTCTTACTAATTCCTCACCCATAACTACACCTCGCAAAACAAAAATAACACCGCTCGGCACGGTGTATTTCTCGTACTAGATGCAATAGAAAAAGCACCCTCGGGTGAGAGTGCTTGAAACATACATATTACCAACTAGATGTTTTAATAAATTTACTTTTAATTTCCTCAGGTAAAAAATTATCTAATTCCGCTGCGCCTTTCTTAGATAAGGTGTATGCAATAGCATAATATTTAGTGTAAAGTTCACCTAATTCTGAGGCATCAACTGGTTCTCTGCTAACGTGTAAATTTACTAATTCAATTGCAACATCATAAATGTTTCTTTGTATAGGTGTTGGTTTAACTGAAATTCGTTCAGACATACTCATCCCTCCTTTCGCCAACAAAATTCGGCGTCAGGAAGGATTTTCCTTTAATAAAATTTTGATATTTTTATAACTTATAATTTATGTCACACTTTGAGACAATTACGCTCCTAGCAATTGCGACAACATTTTCTCAATATATGTCTGTTGTGCTACTTTAGCAACAATTCTTTCTACTGTAACTGGCGGCTTTGTGCTATCACCTTCTTCAACGACAATTGTTTCAGAACTAATAGACATTTTCAGCACGTAGTCATTATAAATATACTCGCTTGTAATAATATCGATTTCTCCTGTCCCAGGATTGATTGTTTCTTGTTGTAATAAGATAGTAATAGTCTGTATTTTATTAATATCACTAAAGATAGAATCGATACTATTTAAATCATATTTGTTCTTGTCAAATACAAATTTTAATGTATCTCTATTTGCATTTTGATAAAAAGTTCGTTCGCCATCTACCTTAACAATATCTAATTCTGTCCCATCTATTAATTTAATTTTATTACTCATTTTTAATAACCTCCTATTTTTTATGGAAGATAATCCTTTTAACTTCAAATATACTAGGTTTAGTTGTTGCAGTATTATCCACGACATTACCAATAGAGAAATACCAATTTACTAAATCAGAATGATTTAGCGGCGCGTCACTATTTATAGTTATAAAGACTGCTGATATATCGTCTTCACCTGTAGGATTTAATGGATACCAATACCAACCTCTATTTTCAAAATTAGTAGATACACTTGTTATATAAAACCTGAAATGGTTGCTTCCTCCGCCATTTACTCCTCTATACTGAATCTCAATGGACTTATAATTATTCCATCTTATACCTTCTGCTAATGTAATTACTGATTGTGATTTATTTACTCCGGCGGGCAAGTTCATAATAACAGAATCAGCAGAATAATATGGTTGATAAGTATTATAACTAGAAGAATAAGATGGGTTTTGAACTAACGACTTATAAAATTGCCCATTTAAAAATATAATTTCTCCGGATTTATCTTTATCAAATACTTTTCTATTTACTCCACCTACACCCCTATGAACCTCCACGATTTCACGATTAACCCCATCTACTCCTCTATATATTTCAATTAATTCTCTATTTACTCCATTAATTCCACGATAAATAGACAATCAACTCACCACCTTACTAATACACCATATGAATAGCATCATTCGCTAATGTTCCTTGTGGTGGTGTTTGTGATACTGTAACACTTGTACCTGTATAAACAGGTCTTTGATTACCGTCAACTATTGTTTTATTCGATTTTAGAGTTAATGCATCTGCTCCATCTACTCTAAAAACTAACCCAAAATCATTAGTTGTACTAGCGTTCCAAAATAATCTTGTATCATTCTCTCTACCTGGTACGCCGAAAATTAATGCGGGTATTCCTTTATGGATTGCTAGATTTCCTGTTAATGTTCCACCTGTTTTATCTAATTTATTATTCCAATCATCTTTTTCGTTTTGGGATACATGTTTTACACTATCTGCCAAGTGCGACATAACTTTGTTATCTAACTGCGTCAAATTATCACTAACGACACCGACTTTTTCATCAACATATTTTCGGCTAGCGATTATAACCGAGGGATCCACTTTCATAGTGACAGCACTTGCATTTGTTACTTCGATAATCATTCGTAGCAACAAATCTTTGGTAGCTCCATCATCAAGGGACGGCTTATATGTTTCTGGATATTTACCAATCGCAATCAAGTCGCCAGCATCATCAAATATCCCCACTTCGCGAACTGTAAATCCACCTTGTGTTGCCGGGATATAACTTTCAATAACAATCCAATTTGGATTTTCAGAGTCAATTTCAACCGAACCAATATTACCACGCCATACTTCATTTCTTAGTTGTATATCATTTTGGGTTGGATTGTAATAAGTGCCGCCGCCATCACCAACTGCAATTTCAGTCAAGTCTACTTTTTTCCCAGTAACTTGAGCATTTGCGAGTTTTGCTAGACCCGCAGATGTTAAAATTGAATAAAAGTTTTCAGCCATCATATCTCTCCTTTCGGATAAACCTCAAGTGATTCAATAGTCTGCATTCCGGATGCCGATTTAAATTTTGCTGCTGTTTCAATTTCAGATATCATCCATGGATAAACGGTAAGTTCCTCGCCACTGCTCATTGTTAGAGCGAAATTCTCTTTAACATGAGTTGTTAAATATATCTTTATCACTTCAATCCATGAACGATTATTTTTATAAGTTTTAACAAGTCTTTCTAACAATTCAATGGTTTCTTGGTTCAGACCGCGTTGAGAGACTTCCAATATCTCAACTCTAAAATAATATGGATCTCCGTTATACTCGAACCATTCATTTATAACTCCTCGTAAATTCAACATGTCAAATATACGATTCAGTGCATATTTGGTACCGTTTTTACGATGCATTTCTATTGCATTTCTGACTACATTACATTTTTCTTCAAATGTTAAATCCTCGTAAAAATCCACATGTTTTTCATATGCCAAATAATCAATTAATTCTTCTGGTAAACCTTCAAATTCGTATTTTGCAAGTTTTTCAGCAAAGAAAAGAAACTCGTCATATAATTCTCTTACTTGAATTTCAAAAGCTTCAATTAACGCCACTACAAAATCATCCTGTTGAAGTGATTGAGGAAACAAATGAATTAAGTTACTCATCTATTAACCCCATAAAAGTAATAGTAGGATTTACGTCTTTTGCAATCTGCGTTTTTTCTAATACTGTATAATTAAGCCCTTCAACAGTGATTTTGTAGGCTCCCTTATCTCTTAAATTAGCAATTAATACTGCTGGATTTATGTCTCGTCCTAATTTTGATTTCTGCCACACTAAGTAATTGTTAAATGCCTTCTCAATTTCAAGTATTAATGAATTTGCTACAGTTTCATTACTTCTGCTTAGCCAGTATTTAACTACAGGCGAGTATTCAATTATTTCTGGTTCACTAGCAGTCAAATAATCAGTCAAAGGTCGTTTATCATCTGCAGAGCAAATTTCAATTACTTTTTCAATATGCTCTGTAGTTGGTAGTTGTCCATTTCTTAAAAGAATTGTAATATGAGTTCTTCCAGGACTTGGGGATGTGATTTCAACGTCTATGATGTCTTGACTAGCTGTTAATGCCCAATATTTATATGCTCCTTCTGGTCCTGCAACACTAAACCGCTCAGGAGCCAAGCGTATACGTTCAGCATATGAATAATCATCTTCAATATCTGCTCCGCCTGCGGTTTCAGTAATATTCATTACCGCTATTACATAAGGTAACGGGTCAACCAAGTTTGTAATCTCACCTGGTAAATAACCGTTGCCGATTGTACCCGTTTCAGTACAAACTGCATCAACAACATAAGTATTGATTCCTACGTCTACAACCTGTGTTTCTTCCGTTGCAAAATAGATATTTCCAATTGAAAAACGAGTACCTGCAGGAATAGTTAATGCTGATGGACGGCCTTCATCAAGAACAAATTGAATTTTCGTTGTTGCAGCACTTGCACCTAGTCGAGGAGTATCCATTTCGGCACCTTTATGATCTAATGCATCATCAGTTGCGTAAGATAATAAAGACTGTTTTAATGCATAATCTGCTCTATTTCGTTCAATAGCCACAAAAGCAGCTAAACCCTCAATAATTTTTCTTCGTGGATCTGCTCTTCCATATTCTTGACCAGTAGCTTCAGTCACATGAAAAAGCATTTCCTGAAGTATTTTCTCAGGGGCTTTTTCGAAAAAAATTATTTCCGGTAATCCAAACCTACTCATCTTCTTCAATCACCACCTTCGCAACGGGTTTTAACAAACCTCTTTGTGAATCTTCCGAGTCTTGTTCATAACGGATAGATTCTACTACAGCACGTGGTTCAAACGTGTGTATCGCTTCTACTATTCTCGCTTTATTGATTGCTTGAGCTCGTTGAATGGGGCCGTCTAAATCAGGAATCCAACCGAATTCTCTATCAAGGGGACATGTCATTTGATAAGTGGACAAAATAAAAGCGACGTTCTGGATTACTTCATCCGGACCCGTCGCATTAAAATTTATTGAATTTAGTATTCCGACTTCAGCTGTAATTGCCACTTAAATCACCCCTTTACAAATTTGGAATATTTGTTGTTAGCCGTAATATATTTGCCACCGCCCAAAGAATACCAACCGTTTTTCTCTCCATAAACAGTTAATGTATCGCCTTTAAAAGCATAACCCAGTACCTTATAATTCACTCCTGGTCCAGAGCGAATATGAACTGATTTTACGGTTATTATCATTTTTCCTATTGGTTTCAATGAACTATTTGAGCTAGCTATCTTTACTTGTGGTGGTTTTATCGTTTTTTTACTTGATTGAATATCACTTTTTGGGTATTCCATTAATGTTAATTCAACATCCATACTTATTACATTACCTTTATTATCTATCACTTTATGAACTTCCGTGGCTTTAGTTATTACCCAATGATTGACGGAAATAGGTTGATTTCCCCTAATGAATAATGATGTATGCCCTTTTCTTGCAAACTCCCTTAATTTGGCCATTTCTTTTTCGGGGTCTACTCCAAAGTCGGCTCTAAACTTAATTTGTAAAGTAATTTCATCTACACCTGGACCTCTAAACTCAGGTAAAGGTTTATTTTGTAGTATATCATGCGTGTCCCACCTAGGAGTTGTTTCTCTTTTAAAGTCGCTATAGGTTACATTTTTTAGATCATTAATTTCAAAGACAATACCAGCGTAACTACCAATAACGGGCATTTATTTCCCTCCTTTATTCCGATATTAAAGGAGGTCGTAGTTCATTATAAAATGTTCCTAAAATAAATCCTTCTGATTTACTTGTGTACAAACAAAGTACTGGATCATTAATTTTAGGAATCTCTACATGAGCAAGTATAGGTAACTCTGCAGACACTTTATCATCTAATTGACTAAATCTTACTCTAGCGCTATGTCGTTCTGGATAGATAGCAACTACTTCACCTACTTTAGCTAAATTCATCAATATCCCTCCAGGCATCTTCTTAAATGTAGGGTTATGTTTGATTCTCGATGTATAACTTTTGTAGCAATATACTTTCCGTTAATTCGGCCGAAGCCGATTAAATTAAATGTCATTCCAGCGTCAATGTGAATCAAACTAGTAACTGTTAAAGTGATAGTTGTTGCGTTTTTGTTCTTTTCTCTCAGTCTTTTCTTGGCCAATCTATAAGCTTCCTCATTGCTCGATACTTCTTCGTTTATATATAGAATTCTTCCTATGTTGTTCGGGACGTTTGGAGGTGTGAATGTTGCAGAATATGTTCTATTTTTTCTAGAATTACGATATTTAACTTTACAAGCAGCATAAGTATCAAACAGAGATGTTTTGAAGGCGTAATTTATAACTTTAATAGGATCCGTCGACTTACTATGTCTAATAATTGTTGCTACTGGCGGCTTTGCTTCATAATCTGCTTCATCTAAAATCACTATTGTTTTGTTTGCTAGTTTTAAACAAAGTCCGGCATCTTTACAAATTGAGTATAAATAAGATAAATCTGTTTCGCCCTCTTGTTCCCAACGATCTTTTTTAATCACTTCACTTGATTGATAATAAAGCTTCATTCCATTTGCTTTTGCAATGTCGCTGGCCACGGTTTTTAGTGTTGCTTTTTCCCACGCCCTAGACTTTTGTTGTCCACGTAAACTATTTGCTTCTGTAATTGAAAGAGCTTTGATAACAATCCTTGACGGCGGTCCGTTACCTGTTATTTCATCAATTTCAAACTCCCCTATTTTGGTTTTTAATTCTTCACGATTCCATCTTGTCTTGTATAACGTTGGCTTGATAATTGATCCTTTTCGAGGAAACCAATCATTTAACCAAAGTGCATCACGATCCTGTAATGTTATTTCTAAATTATCTATTTCGCCAGATAAATTGTCTGTATAAGTCCATCCAGTAATAAAGTTTTTAAGTTCTGCAGTAATGTCTTGGTGATTGTATTCGATGAAAAGCGATGTTCTTCTTCCAATATCAGTTGATTGATTCATAGTTCATCTTCCTCTCCTAGCCATGGAGGACGTGAAGTTGTTGATGTAGTCATCTCATCAATTTCTGGAACATTTAAAAGGACACCGCCACTAAAAATGACGGTGCCGTTATGTTTAGGATTGGCTTCGATTAGAAGCGGGAATAAATATTCGCTACCCCATAGCTTATAAGATATTAAATCCCAAGTGTCACCTTGGATAGTAGTATATGTTGAATTAGCTATTGTAGCTCACCCGCCTTTCAACACCGGAGAGGTCTATACTATTAATTCGTGATTCTAGATTATTCAGCGCTTGTGCAACACGCTGACCAGCTGTTTGAATATTCATAAGCGAATAGATCCATCCGCTTGCGTGACCAATATATGAGGCTAATAATTCCATGTTATGTGAGGCGAGTTTTGTTTTCTCCTGAAGTGGATAAAACGAGCCGTAAACCATTCCACTTGCTTGACCTGCGTACATTGTTAATATCGACATATTATTGGAAGCAAGATTCGTTTTCTCTTGCAGAGGGTAGAACGAACCGTAAATCATACCGCTTGCCTGGCCAAGATATTGAGTAAGAAGTGAAGCATTGTTAGTTGCCTTTGCAATCTCAGCATTTAATTTACTAGTGTCAATGGATGCAACTGCTTTATCAGATATTGGCGTTTGTGATGCAGATGCTTTTTGTCCACCGAATAAGTTTCCAATTTTTCCTCCTAGCCAGTCACCTCCAAGACCGCCAATAATACCTCCAACTGTTCCACCGATGACTGTTCCAACTCCAGGTATTACAGAACCTATTGCAGCACCAGCAGCCACTCCTGCTGCTGCTCCGCTTAGTCCTCCAACAGCAGAACCAACTGCTTCCGGTTTATTATCAGAAGTTAATATATCAGCACCATAACCTAAAACAGCGAGAGGTGCTAAAATCTTTCCTGCTCCCTTACCTACTTTTCCTGCCATTGATACAGCCTTCGTAATTTCTTTTTGTTTGGTAAGATTCTTATTACCCTTCAATAATTCAGTAAAGCCTTTTGGTTTTTTCTCAGTTTCTTTTACGGTTGTTGGAATAGTAGCAACAGCCTTATTGGTTTTCTCGCTAGATTTAGCTTTTGAAAAAATGTCTTTTCCTTTCCCGAACAGCCACTTGCCTCCACTAAGACCTCCTTTCATTAATAAACCACCGGTCATCATGTTAGCAGCAGCCGCCATTGCTAAGCCCCCAACAATATTTCCTTCTCCTATACTTTCAACAGAACCTTTTACTGCAGTTGTGAAAGATTTTACCCATGCTTTTCCAGCAAGCGTACCTAATTCTTTAAAAATACTATCTAAAGCTTTTCCACCATCGCCTTGCATCCATTTGTCAATTGTTTCGACAGTTTCATCCAATGCATATTCAACTTTTTCGCTAAAGTCCATACGACCATACAATTCCCAATTTTTAAGATCTTCTTGGTATTTAAGCATGGCTTCTTCAACTTCTCGATGATTCATCTCCGGTGTGATTTCAGGTTTTATTGGCTTTTCGACAACTTGGAATGGTTTTGTGATGTTATCAAGAACATTAGCAACTGCTTTGCCTGCATTTTCAATTGCAGGGAGATTGTTTTCGATTACATACGATAAACCATTGAATGTATCTTCTAATACATCTAATATTGGTGTTCCAAATGCAATTTGAGCAGATTCAATGGCTCCGAAAAATTGCTCTTTTGCTCCTGCAAAGTTTTGCTTCATTTGTCTTGCTACTCTTGCTGCTGCACCTTCACTGTTTTCGAGTTCTCTTGTCATTTCTCGAATTTTATCTGCTCCATTACTGAACAAACTTAACATTGCAGTTGAAGCTTCGGCACCAAAGATATCAGCAGCATATGCCATTTTCTGCGTATCAGATAAATCTTTTGTTGCCTCATTCCACTCTTCTGTAATATCCGCCAAACTTTTAAATTTTTTATCTGAATCGACTGCTGTTATGTTGAGTTTTTTTAATGCTTTTTCAGCAGCTGTAGGGGGTTTGGATAACCTAATCAAAGCCATTCGTAAAGATGTTCCTGCTTGTTCTCCAGCTAAGCCTTTATCCGTTAATAAACCTGTTGCAGCACTTAATTCTTCTAATGATATGCCTAGTGTGTTTGCAGCTGGAGCAGCATATTTAAAGGCATGGCCTAAATCCGATACATCTGCTGCTGATTGGATCGCAGACATTGCGATGATATCAGCAACTCTACTAGCTTCTTTTGCTTCCATTCCAAAAGAATTGATTGCAGATGTTACAACATCTGATACAGAATCTAAACTTTCACCAGATGATTCTGCTGCAGCTATTAAGCCGGGCATTGCATCAATTATTTGTCTAGCATTCATCCCTTTTGCTGCTAGTTCATCCATTCCGATAGCAACTTCTGATGCTGATAAGCTAGATGATGCTCCTAACTTAAGTGCAGTTTTACTTAATGCCTGCATTTCTGCATTCGTAGCTTCAGCTTTTGCTCCGACTTTGGCCATTTGCGCTTCAAAATCAGCTGCAGTGCTGATAGATTTTGCGAATGCAGCAGTAGCTACTGCCCCACCAGTAGCTAGAGCTATACCTGCAACCGCTTTTGTTCTATTCCATGTCTCAGTACCAAATGATTTAATGGCATTAACTCTTTTTTGTGCATTTTCTAGTTTATTTAATTCTCTTGTTAGCTTTTCAGTCTCTTCTCGAAATTGAGATTCATGAATTCTACCTTGCCTAAAATCAGCACCTAATCGATCAATTTCTCTTTGTACTTGCCGAGCTTGTTGTTGAAAGTCTGCTAGTCCTGCTGTTGCTTTCTTGAAAGCACTAGTAAACGAACTACCTATATTACCACTGATTTCAACTGTTAGTTCATGTATTTTTGACATCGTTCTCATCCTCTGCACTCAACGCTTCAGTCCAAGCCTTCAATGAAATTAAAGATTGTTTTTGCCAATATTCGAGAGAAGTGTTTGAATAAGCAGATAAATTTAAGAGCCATTTGCGAATTTCTTTTGCACCGCCTGAACCTACCATTGGATGAAAAAATTTCGAGTTTGAAGAGTAACTTCTAAAAAATCAGCTCCATGCAACCTTTTTAAATCTTCAATTTTCATATTTGCTCCAAAAGATGCAAGTTTTAATAAAACTTTTTGGTTATACAAATGATCAAAGAAACTGCCTTCTAAGCGCAATTGTTCGTCAATTTTTAAAATATCTTCTCCAGTAAAATTAGAAAAATCTAATGTAATAGAATTAATAAGCACCCCGTCGATTTCAATGGGGTGCTTGATAAGGACTGGAATGATACATTTATTTTTTTCTTCAGAATTTGTTGTTAAATCGTTTTTTTCTTTTACTCCCGTCATTCTTTCCCACTCCTTACATTCCTAACGCTTTTCTTAATTCGCTCAATTGATCTACACCATTTACTTTAAAAATGTGGTTCACTTTATCTAATTCGATTAGAACCTTACCGTTGCTTTCCAATCGATAATACATACATTCAATTTCTGTTGAGCCCTCATAAGCAGAACCTTTTGATGCTTTTCCAAATTCGTTGCTAATAACCGGTCCAATTACAACAACACGATCTGCACTAATTTTATGTGTAGAGGAAGCAATATCATAAGATTGGTTTGCTAGACGGCAATCAATTTTATGACTACCAACCTGATATAACAATGCCCTTTCTTCACCGATAGATTTCCAATTCAATTTAATCTTTGCTGATTCAAATTGCCCTAATAGAGGAGAATCGTATTCTCCTAGGATACCGGCTCCTGATACTGTATCGGATATAGCATTCAAAGTGGGCAATTCGATATCAGAAATACCGGGTGATGAATTGTTATCGTCGATATATACTCTAAAATCATTTAATTTTTCAGGTATTCTATTTTTATTCATTTTCTCACCTCATTAAGATTCAAATAATGCGTTGTAATACGTCGCATCAAATTCAATGATATTTTCAATTTCTTGCGCTGGAGCTGATTCTGCAACGTAATATCTAAACACAACTTTTCCGTTTTGTAACTGTTCAATCGGATTATCTTCTGCCAAGAAAACAATACGACCGCCTAATATCACTTCATTTGTTACTAAACTATTAATCCAGTTGTTCATTTTATCTAAGATGTTATCAATCATCCGTGGACGTATTGGTCCATCCACATCAGACCAAGTTGTTAATACAATCGTATTGCAAATCCAGTTATGCATAATTCGAGTTGGGATAAATCTGTTTGGAACATCAAGATGATCTTCTTCTGGATAAGCTGCAGTCATATTCCCCCATGCTACCCAGCCGCCAACAAAGTTTAAAATCGTTAAAATCCCTTGATTGTTAAGCTCGTTTGCAACATCGGGAGGGATAATTACTTCTTGGTATTTTCCAGCGCCTGCTTTTACTACCGCTTTGTTAATAGGTAATGTTTTGTTTGACGGGGATTCGTAAGGATATCCGCCATTTTCGGCAGCGATTTTTGAAATGCTCAAAGCAACCAAAGTAGAAATGTGATAAACCTTATTATTATAAGCCGCCATTGGCCAAGCAATAGCTTCGAATGATGATGTATAGCTATTTTCTAATTTCCAGTTTGAAACATCTGTATATTTTGGTGCTTCTGTTGTATCGGCATCAGTAATTGCAAATGCTTTAAAGTAAGTATTTACAGATGTCGCTTTCGCCCGCATTACCGCAGCGACAGTCGGATTTTCAGAGAATCCTGGGGCTAAAATTATGCCGGGTACCATTCTATGTTGTGGAAATACAAAGTTGATTAACTCTAATCCAGTAACGTCACCAGTATTAACATCGATACCGCCAATAATATCCACTTCCGCAACTAACGAAGTATCTAACACGTTGAAAGTTGCTGATAATGTTGTTGCTTCAGTATTTGTAATTAAAGCAATAATTACTTTTCCTTCGTCATCGAAAGAGGCAACATAATCTTTTCCTTGTTCAAGTTGAGTAGCATTTGCTGTGATATTTAAAGAAGATAAAATAACACCTTCTGTATCAATTTTTGCTTGTCCATCCTTAACAGTTAAGTCCTCTGATTTGCTAGTTTTATGCTTTTCTGGATCTAGTACATTCACTAATAATATTGGTGCAACTTTAAACTTATCAAATGCTGCATCAATAACTTCACATAACGTATATTTCTCCCAATCATCAGAGTAACCGAATGCTTTAACTGCATCATCATATGTGTATGCAAGCACAACTTTGTTAACGTTTTTTTCATCTGCTAAATTCACAGGAGCTGTGCCAAAATATACAGGTAAAGCAGCTGTTGCTTCTGTTGATACCGTTACTGATGGTCGTGATTCTTTCGTTCGTGAACCGTGATAAAACAATTTATTTCACCTCGCTAAAATATTTTTCTACATTCTTATAAAAAGCTGATTCTACCGAATTAGGATTCTTTAATTTTTTCTCAAAGTCAATTAGTCTTTCAGGTTCAATGAATAATGTTGTAAATGCAGGACAATTTTCTTTGTGGGCGTTATGAATTTCTGGATAACCTCCAATAAAAGAACTATATCTCGATAGTCCTTTTACAGTGGGACCTACGTAGATAAGAACGTTTTTTTCTTTGTTATTTTTGGTAGTTTTTCGCGAAGAAGTCATCCTCTATCATCCCTCCTATTTCTTGTTGTGCTGAATGCATTTTAAAATTTACATCCATTACTCCATGCCATGTTGGTTTCATTTGTTCCTCATAAATTGCAGTTTCTATTTTTCCTGTTAGTTCACCGCTACCTATAAATTTCTGACGTTTCAGTAAGAATTTTATTCGAGTCGATAAACCCACAACGTCTTTCCAGCCATTTTGTGCATCATCATTGAACGCACCAAGTAGAATACGAAAGTTTAAGATACACTTTTCTTTATCAGTATCGTCTTCTTCTCCTAGGTACCTAACAATGACAAACGGATAGTCATCAGATTCCTGTTCTTCACCACGTTTAAGGTTCTTTATTGGAGGTAAATAACCTTTATGAACAGTAACCGTTTTTTCAATACCATTTTTTGATGGAAATCTCATGTCTTTTAAGTTTTCTTGTAAAAAAGAAGCAATGGCCGAAACCATCGCTAAAGGTGTATTATCATGCATTAATTGTTACCCCCAAAGTAGCCTAGATAGTTCATGTTCTAGACGTTTGTCTAATATTTCTTGTGCTCGAGTGATAATATCATTTAAAGGTTCTTCGTGACCCATCATTTGAGCTATGGATGGACCAAAATGTCCTTGGATTGGATAACGACTTTGACCAACTCTTGTAAACACATTTACATAATTTTTCTTTGTTCGTGTAACAAAACCTGATCGGATCGGTTTTTTTGTTGAACTTTTCAACACTCTAGCATGAACCGGCATAATATCAGGAAATTTAGGTGTTACATCAAATTTTAGTAGTGGTGTGACAGGTCCGCTTGCTCGTAACTGTGCTGATAAATGACTAGCAGTAGCTTTTCGGATTTTAATTCTACGTTTAATATCAGCAGCTTTTATAATATATCGAGCTCGTATACTAACACTTGCTCTTGTCCTAGCTGCAGTGGCAGCACGGTTTATCCCTCTCCATAAAATAATTTTTGCTTCTTTTGGCGCGATTGAAAAAAGTCGTTCTAATTGTTCAGCGTGATCTACTCTAATCTGTATCAGTTTAAACACCTAGCTTTCATGCGAAGATGCAAGGATTCGAATAATCCCCATATTCTCTTCAGCTTCATCTACGTATAATTCCTCGCCGTCAAGATTAATTATGCTGTCTACTTTTGGAACAAAGTAATCTGCAGCTTTGACATAGATAATTTTTTGATGTTTATATACTTCTTGACTTGCATATAATTGTTCTCTCGGATAGCCAGTAAAATTATCGTCGTTTTTAGAATCAACAACTATTAGAGTGAGAACTTCTCCATCCAACTCATGCTCTTCTCCAAATTCATCTAAATTAAAAAAGACATTCAAATCTTCATTCACGAAGTCTTTGAACGTCTTATTATTCATCTGTATCATCCTCTAACAATTCATCAGCTTTACCTTGGTTAATAATTGCAGCAATTACTTCAGCTTTTGTTGTTGCACCGTTCAAATCAACACCGACTGCTTTTGCCGCGCGTTTTAATTCTTCGGCGTTGTATTCTTCATCTAGTGCCGCGCGAAGTTCCTCAAATTCAGTTGGCGAAATTTCAACTTTATCACCTTTGACTTGTTGCTTCTTAAGTTCCTCTTCTGGTGAAAGTACATATTCTGCAGCTTTTAAAACAACAAGTCTTTCTTCTTCACTTTTACTGAGCCCTTCAATAATTGCCCCTTTTTTATAAGTGATATCGTTGTGACGGATTGTGTGTTTTGCTCTAATCAATTAAATCGCCTCCTATAGCACTTTTGCAACAAACCAGCTATTTACTTCTTTTGGAATTGGAAGTGGCTTAGAGCTTAATTGTAAGATTTTACGTGCAGGGCGTTTTTCTGTCCAAGAATCTGGAACACGATCAGCTTCATAAGTTACTAAATCATCACCTTTAGCAATAGTAATAGCTGCATATGCCATAGTGAATTCAGCTTCTGTCGAAATTAATGCAATTGTTCCATCTGGTACAATTGGTTTTACTTTTTCTTCGATGTCATCATAATAAGTTGCTGAATATTCATAAATATCGCCTACCCCTGAAATTCTACCGATATATGTTGCCCCATTCGGTAAATTTTGAGGTTTGAATTCACCGATATTCACGTTTCTAATGTCTAATAGTTTTAAGATGTCTTCATCTTTTAAAAGGACATCTGTAACATCAGGTGAAATTACAACAACATCTGGATTTACAAAGCCTGTTTGTTGTACTGTACGTACCCAACGTTTTAGATCAGCGTATTTGTTAGATGTTGGTTCGCTCCATAAATTTTGACCAGATAATGTTTCGCGATTTGTATGATTAAAAGAAATGACATAATCTACACCATCGCCTTTTACTTGGATTTCTCCATCGAAAATAGCTTGAGCACACATTACTTCTTCACGACGTGTAATCATGTCGTCTAAATCTTGTAAATCTTTTACTAGTTTTTCAGCAGCACGTTCGTCTGGTGTTCTTGAAGAATAAATATTTTCACCCATTAGTCGTTTTTGTAAATCTGCAGCTGTAGTAATTGTTGTTGGTGCTACTAAAGGTGGTTCAAATGTTTCTGTACGGAATCCGCTGTTTTCGACAACTTTTCCGCCAATTTTTTCACTTACATATGGAGCAACTTTTGCTCTCCCTTTTTTAATATCAACATCAACTTTATTAGTAGGTGACAACTCTTTTTCCTTAAACAAAGTGTCACGAACAAATGTAGTAACACGTGGCATACGTTCCACGAATTTTAACATTGTACGAGTTTCAAATAAATCTACTGCCATTGATTATTCCTCCCCTTGCGGATCAGCCGCGATTGTATTTCTTAATGTGATTCCGATATTGCTTAAAACCTTTTTGTATTCCACTTGGTTTGCACCTTCTGGAATAATAATTTTACGCGCATTAAATTCACCGCGTACATAGCAAACTGCTTCTTTTGTTTCTCCTGCGGATGTTGCTACTGCATCAGCCATAATGCCATAAACATCCGTTACATTGCTTTCAGATGTCATAGCAACAGCTTGTCCTTCTGCATTTAATGCAAAAACCTGACCGACTGACAGTTCTTGACCTGGCGCAACTGTAATCGGTTCAGTTACCACATCCGACTGAAATCCAGCTAAAAGGTTGTCAAACTCTAAAACTCGCATATTACTTACCTCCTAACACTTTATTAATCAATGCATCTACTTCTTCATCTTTTGATTGTGGTAGTGCATTTGCTTCTACTTCATTGATTATCTGTGCATCTTCTTTAATGTTTTGCAACATCATCGATTTTTTTAATGCGTCATTTTTCAGTATTTCAACAGCTACTTCACCTGCAGTTGCACCTGTTTCGAATTTCGCCTTATTAATAATTTCTTCTGCACCAGGCACAGCAATATTTTCAATTTCTTGGATACGTTTGCGTTCCGCAGCAATTGCTTCTTCTTTCGCTTCGTTCTTAATTTGTTCAACTAATTCAGGATATTGATTTTTTAATTCCTGCAAATCCATTTTTTTATTCACTCCTTCTTTGATGTTTTGTTGGACTCCAACACTGTTCACAACAGAAATACCTTTTTCTTGGCTTGCCAACAATTCTCTCATCCGATTAATAACTTCTTCTGGCAACATACCGCCAGATAATTCGGGTATATTCATGCTTGCAACTGCTCCCACTTCACTTTCAAACATGATTTCATCGATGAAACCGGCTTCTTTTGCTTCCTGTGCAGTCATCCATGTTTCTGCATCCATTAATTGTTTTAATTCATCCACCGTTTTCCCTGTTTTAGAGATATAAGCATTCATGATTGAACGGTTCACTTTTTGCAAGAAATCACTGTTATGATTCATCACTCGATAATCGCCTTCTGCGCTATTCATTGCATTATGAATCATCAATTGCGATGTTGGAGCCATTGCAATATGGGTCCCAGCCATCGCAATCACACTGGCAGCGCTTGCTGCAACCCCAACAATTTCTACTTTGACATTGCCAGCAAATTTTTTTAATTCGGTATAGATTTCAGATGCACTAAAAACCGAACCGCCACCGCTATTGATAACAACATTTAATTCTTTGACATTGTTTCGAATAGCATTTTCAACCACTCTCGAAACTTTGGATGGACTAGTTGCTGGTATTCTGAACAAGTCATACACCCATTGGTGGCTGTCTGGAATAATTGGTCCTTTGATTTCAATCTTCATCTCCCTCTCTCACCTCCTTTTGAAGTTCTTCATATTTAGCGTCTAATCCAGATTCCCTCCGTGCCTTTTCTTCGCGAATACGAAGCAAATGATTTCTCCAGAAATCGCCTCCAGTTAATTCGACCGTTTCTTTTGTACGGGTACTAAATCCATTCTCCACACGTTTAATCGCTGCATTCACTTCTTTGAGTGGGTCCAATTGTCCTTGGCTTGGGCCGTTCCATTCAGCTTTACAGTAAGCTTTACGTATCATCGGGTCATTAAAAAAGCCAGGCGCTTGAATACGGCCTAGCAAAACAGCTTCTGTTAAGAATTCTTCATATATTGGTTGGCAAAATCTTTTTGCAATCCACTCTCGACGCATTTTGAACATTTTCCATGCTTCCAACAACGCGCCGCGAGAAGCAGAATAAGAGCTTGTAAAGTGTTTTAACAATAATTCATAAGGCAGTTCTAAAGCTGACCCAATTTGTCTACAAATTGATACAACAAACGGATCAAATGAAGCATTATTACGAGCAGGGTTAGCTGTAGTTGCTTTTTCACCTTCCCCTAAAGCAACAATAGCACCTGGCCCTAATTCATAAGATGTTTCATCATCATGATCAACTTGCTCTTGTTCTGGAATTGCGTCATCTAATGGCGGACCATCATATCCCGAGTCTTCCATTTCGATGAAAACTGTAAATAACGATGATACTAAAGCTGCCATTAATTCCGCTTCTGTGTATCGGTCAAGCTGTTTCAACGATTCTATAACCGGCGCTAATATCGGCACCCCTCTGCGTTGCTCCGGCCGTTCCGACTCCATAAGATGAAGCACATTTTGCCTTCCAGTTTTTTTACCGAATTTTTCTATACGGATCCATTCATTTCTACTTGATGAAAGCGCCAATGGATGTTGTTTGGAAATGTGATAAGCTACCACTTCACCAAACTTACCGAGTTCAACACCATTGATAATATTTGGATTGTTGCCTGGTGGGGCACAAACTCTATCTGCTTCAATTAATTGGACTCTCAAAGAATACGGATTTTGCGGATTATCTCGATAAGGCAACAAAGCAAAAACTTCCCCAGACATCAAAAATGACAGGAAAGCCAATTGCTGCAGCTCGTAAAAATCATGCATCTGCATGGCATCACACATCAAACTTTCAGACCACAACTCAAATTCTCTTTCTGCTGCCGCTTCCCACTCATCAGCTTCTTCTTCTGTTAACCCTAGAAATTCATAATCAATCTGAGCATTTAAACGTAGGCCAGCGCCAACTACATTCGTTCGAATCGTTTTTAATGACCCGGTTGCAAGAGGAGTATTCATATAAAGGTCACGGGATCGTTGGCGTAAGGTATCTAAATTATCATCAATATCCTCTTTTGTACTTCCACCTTTAAAAATCCAGCCAAGCATGGATTTTTTTCGCTTACTTGCTCCGCCGTTTGAATACCCAGAATTCAGCAATTCTAATTTTCTTCTTGCATAATTTCTTTTCAACGCTCTCTCTGGGGAAACCACCGAAATAGCTTTATCTAATAAATTCAAACCCTTTCACCTCGCTTTCTATAAATCTCTTGGCACGATCCGCGTCACTCTCCTTCTTCCTCGACCACTTTCCCGTGCTTCTGCTTTCGCTAATTCTTTTTGCCAAAACTTTATTTGTTCACGTACCTGAGATAAATTTGCTCTTTCTAGTTTTCTGTTATCAATCGAATAGCTTTGACCAGAAGCAATTGCTGCCTCAGCATCCAGCCAAATTTTCAACCTTTCTCTACATTCTTTTACTGTGAAAGCCATATTTTACAGTCCTTTCGAAATCACTCTTCTTCTCCTTTTTCTACGTCTAACAGTTTGGTTATAAACCGCTCCAGTAAGATTGTTTTTATGCAAATACTCTAAATCTGGATTTAAAATTTTCAATGCAGCCAATGCGTAGTTTCGTAAATCTAGAGGCTCGTTCCTCACGTTTGAAGAACGTTTCACCCATTCATATCTAATCAGTCCATTTACACGTTTGGGTTTTTTGTATTCTGATGTTAAGCCAATAAAATAAGCCTCGTCATAACCTTTTTCCTTATTCACTGGAAAATGGCAATAACCATGCTTTTCTGGATCTTCAATTTTTAATCTACCGTATATAATATCTTTTCCTTCGTTAACGCCAATGTGGAATAAATACGTATCTTTTTTGATTCCTACTTTACTAGGTTTCGAAATGAACGGAATTCCCGTTCCTCCCTTACCTTTTACAGCAAATATTCGTCGATATTCTCGTTCTTTACAAAAATCATAAACTTCGGACGTGTAATGCCCACCACTATCGACACACGTTGCCGATACCGTAAGTTTTACTCCTGCAGATGTATACCACTCTTTAAGCAAAAATGAATCCAATTGGTCCCAAACGGCTTGTTGACCAGGGTCACCGTAGAAAACTTTATATTCGATACCCCAACTAGTTTCACCAAGACCCCAACCAACCACTTCTACTTCCAATCGGTCATCTTGAACGTCTACACCAGCTGTTAAAACTAATACGCCATCAGGAATATCATGCTGATATTCTTCTCTTCGTTGCATTAATTTATTGTGGTCATGCTCTTGTGGCTTTTCTTCCCAGGATTCTCCCAAAGTTGTGTTTTTCCATGTTTTTAATGTTTCTGGACCTTTCCTTTTTGCTTCCTTGAATTCATGAATAATATTTTCCCAAGATTCCCAAGGTGAAGCGAAAGCATTTAAGTGAAATCCTCTTTTTCTTGCTTCTGGATTCCTTGCAATCCATTTTCCAGGCCTTGATTTCCACTCGACTTCTGTATGTAGCGATTTACAATAAATACATTCCATGCCAACTGGTTCAAATCTTATTTGTTCCCAAACATAAGGTTGAAATTTACCGCATGACGGGCACGATACGCACCACTGTTCCATTGTGCTTTCATTATACTCAGCCTCAATTCTTGAAGCCCCCTTAATAGTTGGAGTGGAAACCGAGATTTTTTTTCGATTCCAGAACGTTTTTGTCCGTTTGTGCGCTAATGATAGCGGGTCTCCCTCAGTTCCTGCGCTCAACGGAAAACGGTCAACCTCATCCGCTAATACAATTCGAACTGGTCTTGATGCTAAGCTTGCAGGTGAATTGGCACCAACTAGTGTCAAATGTCCTCCTGGAAACTTTTTTTGAAGCAAAGTGTTGTTACCATCTTTTGCTTTTGGACTGTTCACTTTTTTGGCGAGGGATGGTGTATCTCTAATCATTGGTGCAATTCTGTCTTTTGAGTAAGCCTCAGCCATTTCTAAAGTTGGTTGCATTAATAACATAGGCGACGGATCATAATCAATATGATAACCAATGATATTATTGATAATTTCTGATTTACCAACTTGTGCAGAGGACATCACAACAATTTCTTCATAATCAGGATTATTAATGGAATCCATAATTTCCCGTTGATATGGCGCTCGGTCCGTATTCCATTTACCGTGTTCCGCTGATGATTCCTTCGATAATACTCTATATTTATCTGCCCACTGAGATACGGTTAATTTAGGTGGTGGTGCTGTTAATTTTGCAATTTTTTTAAACAGAATCAGTGTGTGTTTGCGAACCATCGTCATCTTCCTCTACTTCATCATCAGCATCATCATCGGTTGCTTCAATGAACATTGACGGATCATACTCCGATAACTCTTGAAGTGCTTCATGAATATCTCTTTCAATCAACGCTTCAATGAGTTTTGGGTCACTTTTGTTAACAAGCATATTAGCTAGTTTTGTGGGTAAAGATAACATTTTTGAACGAAATGCCATAATCATATGGTTAAGCACTTTTTCAACATCTTCAGAACGGTGCATTTCATTTTTTAAATGAGCAAGCTCGATTTCTGCTTTTTCACGCTTAGCTTTTTCATGTAGCCATTTTTCATATTCTAATGATTCTGTTACGTCGTTTTCATCCATTCCCTCTGATGAAAGTTTTAAAAAATTAATGTATTTGCTGACAGTATCAATTAAATCGAATCGTCCGTGTGCTACACGACTTATCACACCCTCTTCGACCAATTGACGAACTCTGCGCTCTGTCATATTAAACATTTTTGCGATTGTTTTTGTATTAACAACAAGACCATTCACATCAGATTTAGCAGACACCTAATCACCACCATTTTTCGAATATAATATTTCGAATCGCTTAGGATGGAAGGAACCGAATTTTTACGCTTATATCTAGACCGTTTTTGGGGCTCGCGAGACCCTCAGGCTTTGTATTGCGCCAGAAGGACCCGTAATTTATTTTCTTAGAAAAATAAAAGGCGCTGCAAATATGCTTGCAACGCCTGTCGTATCTAACTTTTCCATTAATACCATATTAACATGCTTTTTCTAAAATGTTCTGCCAAAAGTCTGCCAAAAGTCTGCCACCCATTTTATCCCAATTATCAAATATTTATCATAAACTTGAATATCCACAGGATTATCGACACTATCCACTACTTTAACATATCTTATATTCTGTTAAACATCTTAATTTCGTTATAAGCTAGATAAATCAATGCTTTGATATATCTCAATTTAATGAGTTTTACATTCTGTTTTTATGTAAATGTCTTTTGTTCACTAGATTATTAAACCGTTAAAAAGTAATGAAAATACGTTTTCTACTTCCGAAAACAAGCAAAATAAAAACATCCCTATTAAGGATGTTTCGTATATCAATATTTCAATTTTGTGTATGCATCATTGATTGCGTCTTGGTTGACTCCGATGTATTTCAATGTGATATAAGGAGAGCTATGATTAAATATATCTTGCAGTAATGCTACGTCTTTTGTTTCTTGATAAATGTGATAACCAAATGTTTTTCTTAATGTGTGCGTTCCGATTTCATCTAGATCGCATTCATGTGCTGCTTCTCTTAAAATATTATATGCTTGCACCCGTGTGATCGGTTTGTTTTTACCTTGTCGGGATTTAAATAAGTATTCTTCCAAGTGTTTATCTTCTACGTATTTATCTATCAATCTTTTGAGTTTTGGAACGATTGGAATTCTTTTAGTTTTATTGTTTGTCCTTGTGTTCTGTACTTTTTGTTCGCGTACTATAATATAATTTTTTCCTTTTACATCTTTCACTTTCATCCTCAATATATCGCTTATACGAAGACCAGTGTATATCCCAAAACAAAATAACAGCTCGTTTCGTTCACTCTTTGAAGCCAAAAATGCTCTCACTTCACGGATCTTCTCAACGTCCCTAATTGGTTGAACAAAATTCATGGCTTCACTTCCTCTGGTTTAACAGCTTTTTTCTTTTCTTCGTAAACAATAATTCCAAGAAACAAAGCAAGTTTATATAAAGCGTTGCTTTTAATACGATAAAATGTACGTTCAGTTAGATGTAGTTCTCTATAAATCTCATAATTATGCTTAGGCTCTTCAACAAGGTTTGTTTTCGTAATGATTTGTCGTTCGATTTTGTTTAGACGATTAAATCCTCGGTTGAACCATTTCATAAACTTTTCATAATTTTCTTCAAAGGTGATTTTTTTAATGACTGCGATTTCAGTCTTTGATTCTTTATATTCGGAGAAATTCGGCATTTCCAAGGTGAATCTTGTGGTTAACTTTGGCATTAAATCTTCGTCAGTAGTCAACAAATACGTGCGATATTGTCTAAAAACTTTTTCAAGATTTTTTTGAGTAGCCTCACGATCTACATTGTTGAGTAATTCTTTCATGGTGATAGCCTCCTTATATTTGTCTAAATGCCCCACGATTGCGCTTATACCTTGGTCTTCGTGCACCCATTAACTCCTCAATTTCTCGTTTGCTTAACTTTTCTTTGTGTTTTCTTGGTTTGTCGTTTGTAGTTTTCTTTTTCCTTTGGTTCTTATAAAAACCTTTTTCGATTAGTTCAGACTGTAATGTTCTCATTTGTATCACTCCTTCTCGTTTGTTAAATAAAAAAGAGGACAACAAATGACTGCAGCATAAAACTGCAATCAAATGTTGTCCTCCAGATGGCTGGTAGAACTATAAAGTAATTATTTCAATATCGTATTTTGTATTAAAAAAATCTCTGTCATGAGTGACAATTTTTAAATTATTTTTATTAGCTAAAAAGCAATAATATTCGTCATTAAAGTCGTATGTATGAGGATTATCAAAAAACTTAGGAAACTCGATTTCATCAAAAGAATCGCTCAATGGAACAGAGTTTTTTAGAATTTTCTGTTCTATTATTAAATTAATATTTTCAAATATAGGTTTGTATTTTTCATTTAATCTAAAATCATTTTTATAATCCTCAATATTATTGTCTGATTTCTTTGCAATTTCGTATTCCAGTCTAGAATATCTATTAGCAATTTCTGAAATTAATAGGGAGCTTGTATATATAATACCTCCAGTTGTTTTTATTTCATGAAAAAAATCACTATATGAATCAACTAATTTTTTTCTATAATCTCCAATACTACAATATATATATAGCCAAATATTTGCATCAAAGAAAAAACGGTCGTTTTTATTTATTGAATAATTTTTAATACGATGAACTTTCACCATCATCTAGTACCTCCTTGATTAACTGCTTAAACTCCTCTTCTTCTTCTTCATTTTTTTTGACTCTTTGTATAACCTGAGTAACTAAATACATATCTAATTCGTCTAAATTTAATAATTTTAATTTTTCATTAAGTTCTTCACTAGAAAAGTTTTTGTATAAATGTCCAATTGCAACATTTAGGAAAGCAGTAGTAAGATCGGTGATTTCAGAAAAATCTAGTTCAACATAATCGTTTTGTAAAAGTGCGTTTGAAACTTCCTTAAATAATAATTCACCTTTAGATGCTGAAACAGCAATATTTGAATCAATAACTTTTTTAACACTAATTTTCATCAATATTCCTCCTAAAACCATATTTCACTAACCTCACTTTTAACTTCTTTACTCCAATCACTAACAATATTTACTATTGTTCCACCAAATTTATACTTCATTTGTTTCAAGTCTATAGAATTCATATTTTGTTCCCAATAACCATTGCCAGATACTATACTTAATACACCATTATTGTTTAATTGTTCCTTTAAAAAATAGAGTCCAATTCCTCCATCTTTCCCCGGTTTTGTAGTATTTCCAAATTCAGTTGACCAATTAATTGCTTTTTCATCAATAATCTTGTCCCCTAATTTGCTTCTGACATTTTCTCCAATAGTTTTTCCTAAGTCCACTAATGTAAATGCAACTTTTCTTTTTTTATGGAAATATTGTCCACATGCAAATACATATTCACTACTAGCATGAATTCTTGTATTTTCGAATACTTCTTGTAAACATTTTTTAAATAATTTCTTTTGCTTACTATTTAGAGGTAAATTAATCTTTGGTAATACTTCTTCGTTAAGATACTCAGTAAATCCTTCTTCATCATTAGTATTAAAAATTCTAAATGGAATAGTACTGTTGTAAGTATCGACAGTAGAACCAATTTTATACTTTTCATAAAATCCATTTTTTAGAAATATCTCTTTTATTTTCTTACCAACATTTTTTACAGATACCTTACAGTTATTATATTTTAATAATTCCACAATACTTGCCCATACTGCAACAAAGTTCGCTTCAAACCATGTAGTTCTGGTAAAATCAAAGATAATATGATTATTTTTACAACATTTTAATTCTTCGTACATTTTAGAAAAAAAGAGAAATCCTAAGTAATGATTTTCTATTCTAACTGGCATTTCATAATTGATTACTTTCAAAAATCCTCACCCTCATCCCATTTAACACGTTTTACATGCCCCTGATGCGTGATAATTTTTGTCTCAGCAAAAGGTGGAAGCTCTGCATATTTTGCTTTGCCATTTGATAAAATTATCACACAACTCTCAGGTAATTCCATTATATCAAGATTTAAGTGACCCGTATCTGAAATTTTTAACTCTTTCATTCTCATTAAAGCTTCCTCCTATGCTATAATATTAATGTGATAAATCGAAGGAAGCTTCATAAATTTGCTACGGTTTTAACCGTAGCATTTTTATATTTTGGAAGATATAAAAGTGTAACATTTATCTACTGATTTAAATACCTCGTGCAATTCATCGTTTTCTATTTCATAAAATCTTTCGTTCTTTCGAATATTGAAAGAATCAATTTTTATTTTCCAGTTTCTTGTTCCTTTGTGCTTTTTATCTTCAATTGGATTCATTACCGTTTTCTCTAATGTTTTTCCCAACAGTACAATTTTGTTACGGATTTTTCGTCTTTCCCTTTTGCTTTTCTCTGTATCTAATAAGCTTTGTAACTCGTCAATTTGCTGTAGAATTGCAACGCGTTCCTTCTTGATTTGGATTCGCTTTTTTCTTATTTGAATTTTGTTCAAGTCTGTCACCTCTTGAAAACTTGTCCTGTTTTATTCAATATATCCACAATTCACAATGGATAATTTATATCTCATTGTGTTAATTTTTGTTCGTTTCTTCGAATTGTTAGATTCAATAATCTTCTTCATTTTGGTACTTGATAAAATCTTCTGCACCTTCAAACAGTTCTTCAAATGTCTTTTCAATAGCTTCCATAATTGGACTGTCACCTGTATCTGGATTGCTACCATCTACCAATGCTTGTGCAACATATTTAGCAAATTCTTGTCTACATCCTCTTTTTACAATCGATCCATCATAGTTATTCGTACTATCTTTAAATCCTTCAACAAGGTTGCGAATTGGAATTTCGATTTTTAATTTGTCGTTAGTGACAGTTGCTTTAAAACCTAAATTTTCGAATACTGTTGGCATAAAATCCCTTCTTTCATTACATTTTTAACTTGTCCACGTTCCAAACTGGGTAATATCCATTTTGCCCACGTGCGAATCCATGAGGGTTATTCAATTGATCTTCCGTTAATTCAATACCAAATTTCTTTTTCAACATTGTTCTACTCCAATAACCATGCTCTGGTGATTCTCCAAAACCGAACAATGGTAATCCTAATACTTCAATATCCTTTTTGAAATACAAGTTCCAATGATTCTTTTTTAAGTTACGTAGCATTTTCCAACTCCTTATCTCGCATTTTCTACGTACTGCGACATTATTTATCTGAAAGCTCTTTAAATATGTCTACAAATACCCCTATAGTTTCGTATTCATCACGAGCAAGCCACTTCATTTTTCTGTCTTCTAATTCTGTAAGTTGTCTAGCAAGTGCTTTTTCTAACGATTCTTTCAGTTCCTTATAAGCAATTTCTTCATCAATAAATCTTTTATAATTTTTCATAAAAAATCCCCCTTTAATGTCGCTTTATTGTTCAAATGTGACTAACCCCAGTGTCCATTACGTTTCATGATTTCAACAACTTCATCAATATAAGTTTCATCTAAATTAATGACAATGTAGTTATTGAATGGTCTTTTTCCATCATTGATGCGGCCTTTTTCAATATGTTCAGCAACCTTATTAAATGTGTTCATGAATTCTATCTTTAATTCATCTGGTACATACTTTTGAAAATCGCGCTCATTTAGTACCGTAAATTTTCGATCAAAACCTTCTTTGATCGTGCCATCAAAAGCTGGTTCTCTTTTCTCCCAGCTTAACAACATATTCTTTACTTCTTGATTTACATGTCTGTAATTATCATTCATCGTCATCTTCCTTTCCAAAAACGTTCAATTTTCGTCGTAATACGAGCTATTTTTCGTTCACAATTTTCATCACTTTTTCCGCACCTTTTTCATTCATTTCATAAATCGCCACCTTTACATCGTTTTCCTTACAATGTTTAGCAAGAAAATTCGAAATGGCTTCTTTAAAATCGTTATCATTCGTTTGAAGCACAAACACATTTTTCATTATTTTTCCTCCCTCACATTTTTTTCAAATTAACATAATCATTGGAGTGTTCATTTATTAATAATTGAATATTTTCCATTTACAACGTCATTTACTGTTAAATAAAACATTGCTTTTTTCTCTCTCAATAGCCAACGCAAATCGTTTAAAGTAGTTAATTTGTCAATTTCTACGGACAAACCGTTCCAATGAAATTTCACTCTTTTTCCTTCTGATAAAGCCTTTTCAGCTTCATTACGAGATATGAAATTAGACAATAATTTTCCTCCTTTGTTTCTCATATTTGTTCATGTGCGCTTTATTAGTTCCTCGAATTGTTTGGCTTTTTGTCTTAGCTGATACTTTTTTAACCGTTCAGGTAATTCACTTTGAAGATATAATCGATAATGATGAGGGCAAAAATCTACATTTATACCAATTTCGATTGCACATTCGTTGCACAAAGGTAAATCACATGTTTCATGTTTACATTTTGAATTTTCACGAATAAATCTCTGATAATCTCTGTAGAAAATAATAGAGTTATCGTAACGAATGACATAATCACACAATTTTTCAGCTACCTTTACCTTACAAATAGCACATGGATTTTCAAAAATGTTTGGATCGTTCATTTACTCACCTTTTTCTAAACTGATTCCCATGCTTTTGTTATAAATCTTGTTTAATTCTTCGTCCGACAATTTACTTAAAAATTCTTCGCTATAATGGGTCATCAAACTGCAAATGAAAATCATCTCTTCGCGTTCCTCTTGCGACATTTGATTCACCCTTTTTTCTTCTCTTTAATTCGTTTTTCAATCTCTATACCGAATACCGTCAATGCTCCTAAGATAACAATGATCCAAGCTACTGGATGTAATAGTTCACTCATGCTGTTCCCTCCTACAAATGCTTACCATACTGCGTTTTACTGGTGCTTTTTTATTACGTTTCTCATTTTTCGAAGCGATGAACTAGTTAAGTCTGTAATATCTCCTGCTATTTCGAGCATAAGTTTTACCATGTATTCTTTTTCTTCTTGGGCTTGTTTTAATTTCAAGAATTCTTGAACGGGAATTAAAATGTATTCTCTAGACATTGTTCTCAACACCCAGCTTTGCTAAAATTCTTTTCCTTTCAGCTTCAAAATCAATATTTTTTTCGGTGACAGTTTCATCATCAGTTTTTTCAGTGTGTGATTCATCAACATTACGTTTGTAGAACCAATCAGGTATTTTTTCTTGATGGATTCTATTTCTGCTATTTTTTTGTTGCTTTTGAGCTTCAAATCGTTTTCTGTCAGCTTCTACATCAGCAAGTGATTTAAAGTTTTTGTTATGCCAGTTTTTAAGAATGGTTTCAACGTATTTCCAGTTTCGTACATTATTTTCTGTTGAAAGTTTCATAGCTTCTAAAACTAGTTCTTCGTTTAGATCGTCAATCCAGGCTCCAATTTTTTCAGCTACATATGGGCTCAATGTACCGAAGCCATTTTGTTCGTAAAATGAGAATGCCGATGTTTTTGCTGCTGGCTGCTCTTCTTTATCATCATCAATATTATTTATCTCTGTAGTATTCTCTGTTAGTAATCTATGTTGTAGTCTATGGTTATTGGTGTGTTCAATTTGAGCAGTCTTATTGCTCAAATTGAACAGCTCGTCTGTGCAATTTGAGCAACTCGACTGTTCATTTTGAGCAGATGGACTGTTCACTAATTTTTGGTAATCAATTCGGTACCATTTCGTTTTGTCGATTTTCAATGCGTTGTACTTGTCAGTGCTGATTAAATAACCTTGCTTTTCCAAGCTGTTAATAACTCTTCTTACAGTTGCAAGCGACCAAAAAGGAAATTCTGTTTGCCAATCCTCGTAAGTTTTGTAAAACCACTTATATCCTTCAAATTCGTGCGTTGTCTTTCCTAACCAGTAATGCGCCTGCTGCAGTACTATAGCTTCGTTCAATCCGATTTTTACAGCAAGTGACGGTAAAACCTGAAGTGGTGGTTCGTTGATCAATAAATTCATATTTGCTCCCCCCTATGGCGCAGGAATGATGCGAGTTCGATTAGTGTAGCGATTAATAAGCAGCCATTGATCGCTCATTTTTTTGCTAATCAGCCAGTTGTTTGGATTAAGTCGGAATGTTTTGACATACTTGCTTTCGTTCACTGTAAGCTTTCGACCACGCTTCATAATCTTCCCTCCCACGTTTCTATGAATCGTAATGCATCTTGTAGCTGATATTGCTTAATATCCCGATATGATCCGACTTGATATCGTTCTTTTAGTGCTGCATATAGTTCGCGAAAAAGCAGTTGTTTAGATTTAGACCCCGGTTTTTCTGAAAGTTCATATACACGTGCAGCAACAGCTTTTCGTACACGAATTTGCTCCCCGCTATGCAAAGTGACTTCGCGTAATTGTTGTTCCAACCACTCCACCTTCCTCTCGATTTCTATAAATCTTTCATACGGAATTGGCAAATGTTCTTGTCGTTGAAATTGTTTTGATGTGCTGAAATAATTGGCAATCAGTGCATTCATAGCTGTTCGTGCTTTTTCAGTTTTCAGGTGTCTCGCATGCATCCAGGCACCTTGCTCCGTCCATAAATACAAAACTGATACATATTTGAGGGTGACGTCATTTTGTCGGGAGGCTTTAAACCGTTTTAACTCTTCACCTGTCAACGCAAAGTAGTGTACGCCATGTAGAAAATTCTTTTTATTGCGTTGAAAATTCCGATTGATAATACTACTTTTCGTGTTCAGAGATTCGGCAAGTTGCGCTGTTGTCAGCACCCGAATGTCATTGTGTGCGATAATTTCCCGTTCCTGAAGCTGTTGCATACCATTCTCTCCTTTCTAGGGTGACGTCATTTTGTTACCACCCTATTTAACTAACTGCTTTCATGCTAGAAGCAAGATCAATTGCATCTTGAATTGCCTGTACTCTAATGCGTTGTTCGTTATATTTTGCTTTCGCTTCTCTGTATTCATAGTCATTGTCTGCATTCGCAACTTCTATTGCTAAATCTGTTAGTAATTCTTTTTCGTCTGAAAGAAATTGTTTTAACTTTTGGATATATGCTGTCATGTTTTTCCCTCCCTTGAATATTTGAAGAAAATCATCCATAATAAAGGTGTGAATTTTTTTAAATCGTATTTAGCAAGCCTTTTGTGCTTGCATTTTTTATGCAGTTTTTTCGACATATTCCTCGTATTCTTTTTGAGTCATCAGCGTGATAAATTTTATTCCTTTGATTTCGGCAAACGCTTCATAAGGATGCTGATCGCTCGGAAACTTTCTTACTGTGAAATCTTCAAAAATAGATAAGAATGTTTTCGTAATAAGAATATGGACTTCAGCTTTATCAACATCAACATAGATTGATAACCATTTCTTTTTCGTGATTTCTTGAAGTTCATTCACTAACTCTAAAACTTTCTCAACCACTAGATTCACCTCCATGAGTTATTTTTGGTGATAGAATCAACAATCCATCTACAACGTCGTCGCCACTGGAGCCATGATGGCCGCCGCTCGCTCTTTCGAGGTCTTGGCGAAGCTGGGCTCGGTTATAGATAGATTGCTAATCCCATCAAGCAGCCTACAAGTATAGAATTTGTGACGAGAGAAAGGTATAAGGGGAAATAAGTGACGCTAACCAACAAACTTGTAGACTGCTTGATGAGAGCGAGTATTATCTCGCTACTCAAAAAGATTTATGATATAATAAAAATTAATTCGAATTATTCTTTGTCTTACCGTTAGTCGTTCCAGCGATTGACGGTATTTTTATTTGAAACTAAATACAAAGCAATCAATCTTTGTTTTAAAGTCATATGTTTCCAAGCACGAGGCTTAATTCGCATATACTATCCCCCTTACTGTAGGCTTGAAATATAACCAGCACTTACTAATTTTCTGTAATGCTTTTGCCAAATTTCTGTATAACTTATTTTTGCTTCTGTGCAAACGACTGCTACAAAGTGGTCTAGTGCAGTAATTGCATCGACGGCTTCGATAAGCATATTTTCAACTTCTTGGCGTTCAAAAAGCTTTATTGCTTTCAAAGGCTTTGCTAAACATGTTTTTAAGATGTGTTCTAATGCTTCTTGTAGCTCCTCGATTGTTTTTTCTTTAACACTAGATCGGTGCAAATCTACATTTTCTCCGTCTAGCCAAACTGGCCCCGTCCCTGTATAAGCATTTCGAATGGTCATAGCGAACTTTGGATCGTCATATTTGGCGACGATTTTTTTGCTAATATCTTGCGGAATGGGAGCTCTTCCGTTTTCATATTTAGAAATGGTTTCTCGAACGACGCCCATGTCGAATGCAAATTGTTGCTGGGTTTTATCACCTCTAATCTCTTTCAATGCTTGTCCTACTTTGTTATGTTTCATATCTGTCCACCTTTCTCTTCAAATTGTTAATACGAATTCACATTGATTGCTAAATTGAATTCGAAATGTACCGCTAAAAACTGTAAATACTAGTAAAATATAAGTAGTATAAGAGAGAATTGATTTAACACAAGTTCTTGCATAATTTTTATAACCATTCATTCATGATGATTTCTTTTATGGCCTTTTCTGTAGGTTCACGTAACCAAATTCTTTTACCTCTCTCATAAGGTTGACGTTGATACCGTCTAATACGTGGATCGCGAAGTAAATTTTCTTCAAGCCATGTTTTGCTATATCTTGTTTCCCTCACGAGGTCATCAATATCCCAAAAAAGAGTCTTACCCTCCTCACTCATGACCTCTGTCTCGCTACGCAGTTTTCTAACCACCTTTTTCACCCCCTAGAAGGGTTTCGTCAAAATGACGTTACCCTATTTCTTATTTGAACTGAGTAGGATTTTCCTCACCCTTGTCGAATATTGACAAGAAAGGAGGTGTTTTAAATGATTTATACATTTTCAATACAAGGAAGTAGTGAAGAGCCCTATACTCTTCAATTTTCAATTACTGAAAAATCATTTAAAGCTGAATGCAATTGCCCAGCAGGATTAATGGGCACATTATGCAAACACATCATCTGGATCATCGAAGGACAAATACCTTCAAATTTAATTGATGGTGATATTTCTAAAATTGTAGAGATTTCTAAAGCTTTTCACTCATCAGAAGTTGGTGATGTGTACAACCACTATAAAGAACTTGAAAAAGAGATAGAAAAACTCAAAAAGGAATTGAAGAACCGAAAGAAACAAGTTGCTCGTTTGCTTTACGAATGATATTTCCTAAGCCGTTGTACCAGCAACGGCATATTTTACAGTTTAAATAAACCGCACGTTTCGTGTTGTTTATGAGTAAAAAATTTCCTCAATACTTTTTCCAAAGTAAGATGCAATTTTTACTTTTATTTCATCTCTAGGTATTCTTTGCCCATTTTCATACATTTGCCATGCGCTGACGCTAACACCAATGTCATTTGCAACTTTTTCTCTAGATTTATTACCTCGTAACTCAGTCAGTTTTTTTCCAATCTTTTCTTTATTCACAATAATACCACCTCCGCACGTTTCGTGTTGTTATTTATAATATAAAACACACAAAATGTGTTGTCAATGATTTTATAAAATATATTTTTCTTAACACGTTTTGTGTTAATATGGTGATAGGTGATAAAATAATGACAGAACAATTAGGAAAAAGAATTAGGTTCCTCCGCAAATCAAAAAAATTATCTCAGAAAGAATTTGGTAATTTATTTGGTTTAGCTGAAAGTACAATAGGTATGTATGAAAGAGATGAAAGAAGACCTGATTATGAATTATTGAGTAAGTTTGCTGATTATTTTGGTGTAAGTACTGATTACTTACTTGGTCGCACCGACATACCGGATCCAACACCTCACAAAGAAGTTGATAAAGAATTCCAGTCTTTTATTAACGATCCAGAACTTCAATTGTGGTATAAAGAGTTACCTCAATCGGATGAAGAGGAATTGCGAAAACTGCGTACTATTTGGGAAATGATAAAAAAAGATAAATAGACAAAAATTTTACTATCACTTTAAGACATGTCAAAATCCGACATGTCATTTATTATACAAAGATATTGTTAAAATATTCTATTTTCAGGTTATTAATTCATTATATATGTGATGGTAAAAATTATCGTTATTCAATTTATCTATTCAACACTATCTTGATTTAAATTAAATATCTAAAAATTAAACTTAAAAAATAAAATTGAGAATTTTGGATATAAAATGGAATTTAGAAAGTTCAGGAGGTGTAAAGTTTGAACTATAGAGTATACAAAATTAAAGGTAAGCATAATGAAACTAAAAGAGTTCGTACACTAAAAATTGAAGCTTTTGATGAAGAAGATGCAATAAATGAGGCACTTAATCTAGGGTTAGAAAGTATTAATTCAGTGGAAATTGTCCCTTTCGATCCGCCTACTGAAAGACAGTTAGAGTATGCAAAAAGTTTAAGTATCAAAATACCGGAAAATGCTTGTAAGACGGATGTTTCTGCATTAATCAACCGAGCTGTCAATAAGGATGGAGAACCAAACGAAGGTCTTATAGAGTTTGCGACAAACAAAAGGATTTTTTTCTCGAAATACATAGGAAAAACAGCGCTTTATAATTTGGTTTTTTATGAATTACCAGATTTAGATCGTGTTGCATTTTTTGTTTTTTCAATTTACAGATATATTTCTGATGATCGTCACGCAAATTTAGACACTCATCCATATCATGAAAAATTTTATGAATTTGCAGAATCCGTTGTGAAAGATGAACGATTTATGAAATCTATGAAAAAATACAGCGGGGCTGATTTAAAATTTTTCGGCGAATTGACAACGTCAGACGGATGGACGCACACTGGCGGTTCTGTTAATACAATTGCATTTAAAACAGCAAGAGAATTCCTAATAAAGAATCACTTGATAAATAATAGTGCACCTTATAAATCCAAACAGCTACATCATAGAACAAGTAAAACATTAATCTTAATGGATGATGAAATAGAAGAATTTCAGGCAAATGGTTTCAAAGTAGAAAAGTTCGGAGAAGTATTTAGAAACGACACTGCTAATGAGACTTACTCAACAGAAGAAATGCCAAATGATGAACGAGATACAAACTTCAAAAGCAGCGTAGTTATAGGAGCTAGCGTAGCCTTTGCAATAATGTTCTTATATAAACTCCTATTTTCTTAGTATTATTAGAATTCTTGCTTAAATCAAGCATGTCATTTCTTATACAAAACGATTGTTAAAATATTCTATATTTGGATTGCTTATTCATTAATTAACGAGGTGATGATTGTGAAAAAAGTATTAGTATCAATTTTCCTGTTAGTTTTTTTAATTACTGGTTGTAGTAATGAAAGTACAGATGTTGTGAATAATGAAGAAACAACAAAAACATCTACTACTGAGAAATTACAAGAAGAAACTTCAAACTCTAATGAAAGTATTATTAATGAAATAATAAATAATAATGATTTATCACTAACAGAAAAAGTTGAATTGATTGTAAATGATAAATTAGGTTCAACTACTAACACTGAGTTAAAAAGACTTGATGGTGTTGAAATTATTGATGACGGAAACAACGATGCATTAATTATAGTATTAAATGGTAATGATAACTTCACAACCAAAATGATAAAAAAAGGTATGTGGATTGATTCGGTTAAAATTTTAGAGCCTATTTCTCAAATAAAAGAATTAAATGAAGTTGAATTAATATCTATTTTTTGGTTTTTACCACTAACCAACACTCAAGGTAATGAAGAAAATACAATTGTTATGTCTTTTAATATAGATATAGAAACATTGAATCAGATTAATTGGGATAATTTTGTTCACAATAATATCCCCAATGTTGCAAGTAATTACTTTGAACATTCAGTGCTGCAAGAATAAAGTTATTATATCATTTAAATTTGAGAAAATTTTTATAGATTAGGAGGAATAATCTCAGAAATCAAAAAATTGAAGATTATACCAGATTGACTCAACCAGCTATGATACACAAAGCTGTCAATTAGTTAATCAACGTTGACAACTATTATTATGTGAATATTAAGTGATTGTGGGTGAAATTTCGTTTGATTGATTCAAGTAATGCTACGTCATATGTTAAGAAATTTAAAATTGGAATTACACAACCTTTTATAATAAATGATTCACAAGGGAATTCTTATGTGTGTAAAGTTTTTGAAGAAGATCACGGCCAAAAACATCTCGTTAATGAATATGTATGTTATTGTTTAGCAAAAATGCTAAATCTACCTATTCCCGATGCTAAATTAATTCACCTAAATGACGAAATAATTAACGAGAATGAAGACTTAGTAAACAGAAATATAAAATCAAAAATTGCATTTGGTAGTATTTTATTAAACGATGTAAAAACTAACTTAACACCACCGTTATTAGAATATTGTAAGAATACAGAAGTAATTCCTTCAATTATTTTATTTGATCAATTAATTTTAAATGAAGATAGAGCAACAAATGACGGAAATTTATTGTTTGATTTTAAAAAGAAGAAATTATATATTATAGACCATTCACATGTATTTGAACATGGGACTATTTGGGATGCCACAACATTAAAACAAATAATTGAATCAAAAAAACTGTTAGTTGATAATTTTAATAAAAAATACTATAGAATGTTAAACAGATATATAAATGGATATAATCCATTTAATGAATTTTTAAATAAAATTAATAATATTGGTGAAAATGTTATTACCGAAATAGTTTATTCTATTCCGAATGAATGGGATTTATCTGATAAAGATTCAAATGCATTAATTGAGTTTTTGTTACATAGGATTAATATGATTCCGGACATACTAGAAGAAATAAGTAAATATTGTCCAAGCTGGAAAGGAGGGATTTCGATTGGAAGATAAGGTATTCTTTTCTATCGCCAAATATGTTCCTGATTTACTCAGGGATGAAAAAATCAATTTTGGATTTGCATATTATTATCCATCTGAAAGAAAATTAGGTTATTTACCTTCAAAAAATGTAAACCGTATTCAATCGTTCGATGATGAACTAGATAAAGAAACCATATCTATGCTTCAGGCTGATTTAGAATATGAATTTTCAATCGACACCCTTGATAATGATGAGGATGATGAAATACTTCAAAATTTACTCATGAAGAACGATAATTCAATACTTTTGTATAAAACCAAAAATTTTGTAAACCAAATTCAATTTACAGATATTCATTCAATTATTGTAGATGAATCACTTGAAAAAACACTAAATGATTTATCAGATATTTATCTTTACTATGATCGATCTATAAAAGAAAGAAGAATGGACAAAGAAAGAATTAAAAGTTTAACAAAAAAAATAATAAAAAGTAACTTTGGTAAGGATTTCTACTCAAATATTAATGCAAATATTAACAATAAATTGTCCTTTAATAAGGAGCCTTATGATTTTAAAGTAAACATAAAAAATGAAATTAAGTATATTAAGGCTCTAAGTTTTGATTACAAAAAATATTATAAACTCTATGATGAACTAAAAATATTCCTCTTTGATTTGCAAAGAACAATAAATAATAATCATGAAATAAGTAATAAAAATTTTATTGTAGTCATTAATAATACAGATTTTGAGCAGGAATTTGAACAAATTGCTAAAGACATATTAGAAAAAGAAGTAACACTTTATACAATAGAAGAATTTAATAATGTAATTCAAAAAGAAACTGTATTTTCTTAACCCCACTTCCAATTTGTGGGGATTTATTTTATAATCAAAAAAGAACATATGTTCTAATTTGTTGTGTGTAGGAGTTGGTTTTATGTGTCAAACGTATATGGAAGATTTTGTCCACGAATTATATACAAGAATGGACATTTTAGAACCGCATCAACTGAGTTATCAGAACATTTCTACTAATTTAGGAATTAGAGTTTTGCATTGGTATGAATCAAGCCAAGCTCTTTTTTTTAACAATCAATCTTACATATTTTTAAATACTTATCTTTCGGAAGAACAAAAGTGGCAAGATTTTTGTCATGAACTTGGCCACGTATTGCTGCATGCAGGTAATCAGAAAAAACTATCTAAAGAGTTTATTAGATATCAAGAGGAAAAAGCAAACCTCTTCATGTATCATGCCTGTATCCCTTCTTTTATGCTAAAACAGCTAAAAATCTGTGATGCCACATATGAAACAATCAAAATGATTCGAGAACTTTTTTGCGTTGAAGAAAACTTTGCTAAAAAAAGATTAGAGCGATATTTAAATAACCTATTCTATCGGCATGTGGTTTATAATGAACAATTTATTTCAAATTGGCTTTAATTTAGACCGCCTAAACCTTTTCTAGGCATAGATAATCGATTTTAAGGGAGAATCTTCTACTGCCATTAAAAAGCGCCTTTTCGCGCGATTTAGGAGGTATAACCTTTGCCAAGAGTAAAGTATCACAAAACAAAAAAAGACGGTATTTATTGGTATAGGGACTCGAAAGGAAATAAAAAATATGCTTTTCGCTATAAATATTATGACCGCTTTAATAAAAGACGTGAAAAAACAAAATCTAATTTCGATTCAGAAAAAGAAGCAGAACGCGCTTTAATAGAAATTAAAGCAAATATTCTAGATGGGAATGATCGTTATGTAGAGAATGACCATTTAACAGTAGCTCAATGGATTGAAATTTGGATGGAATCAAAAAAGAACATATGGAGGCCGAATACATATGTTCATTATCTAGAAACTTATGAAAATCACTTAAAACCTCTTATTGGTCATTATAAAATAAAAAAAATAACAAGTATGACAGTGCAAAGAGAATTAGTTGATGTCCTTGTACAAAAAGGGTTAAAAAGAGTTACTATCGAGGGAATTTGTAGAACTTTAATGTCTGCTATAAATGCTGCAGTAAGCGAAGAGATTCTCCCTCGCAATCGATGTAAAAAGTTAGATTTTAGTGCTGCCCCAATTAGTACTAGAGAAAATTATTATACAGAGGAAGAATTAGCGAAGTTTTTAGAATGTGCGAAAGAAAATGATCCTTATACACGTTATACCACGTTATTTACACTTGCTATGACTGGTATGCGAAAAGGTGAATTGATGGCACTGACATGGAACGATATTGATTTTAACAAAAAAATGATTTCTATTACTAAAGCACGGACACGTTCTGGATTAGGACCACCGAAATCGGATAATGGATATCGTGTTATCCCTATGAATGAGGAATTAGCAAAACAAATAAAACGGTACAGAACTTGGTGTATTCAGAAAAAGTGGTCAAAAGGCGAAAGTTTAACTGAGTCTGATTATGTATTTATCACTACAAAGGGTGCAAGACCAATTGGGTTAACTTATATTGAAGATGCCATCGATTATATTTGTGAAAAGTATCAATTAAAAAGAATAGGGCCTCATGGTTTACGTCATACGTTTACTTCAATGTTAATAGCAAAAGGAGTGCCTGCCAAAACAGTTGCTTATTTACTAGGAGATGATATAAATACAGTCAATAAATTTTATACTCATTCTTATAAAAATGTCGAAATTGAAGCAGTTCAATTGTTAAATGAAGTTGTTGCAAAAGTTAGCGAATAACATATTTTTTGGGGTAAAATTTGGGGTACAATTCTTTATAACACTCCCCTACCCCTTGATATATCTAGCTTCCTGTTTGATATCCATCCAAATAAGGTAGTTTGCGTGGTAGACAACCCCCATTTGATCGGTGTCGGCATAGCGGATTTCTACTTCTTTTTCGCTGAAAAACATGATATCACCTCTAAAACAGTATACCTCAATGAAATAATCGTGCAAATGAGAGATGCGAGATATATCAATTTTTTCCATCTATATTTGGGGAGTTTTTTGGAAATAATACTGATACTTATACGATTTGCCTACTCTACAAAAATTGGATAGTGAGATACGATGAATATAAAGCTTCTAATGCGATATATTGGCAGCCTCTGGATAATTAAATATTATATTAAAATGAAAAAACTGATGTGAATGGACTATATCCTTCCATCAGTTTTTGTCTTAAAAACCAATTAATGTACTGATCAATTTGAGATCATTGAGAATATTTTCTTTATTGTTTTTGACATTTGTATACCAAGATTCAATGATTTCCATCGCTTTATCTTCAATTTGTTGATTTTTCTTAATTAAAGAAACAATCGTATCAATGAATTTAGTTCGCTCTTCATAAAACTTCGTACGCATTTCGAAATCTCTATTCACTTCCACCTGAAATACTTTACCAAGGCGGATGATTCCTAAATTTACATGTTGTTCAGCATAAAGGCTTGACCCAACATAAGCCAACTTTTCTTGAAACGAGACAGGTTCATCTTTAAAATAACTTGCCATTAAACTCTCTACTTCATTAGTTACAGATTTTAACTTATTAACTTGGGTTGGAGCGAGTTCTTTTGCTTGTTCAAAAATAGGTAACATTGCAAGGGTATCATCAAATAATTCCTTCACCTTTTGAATTCGTTCTGAATCATGAGGAAGGTTTAATTCATGGTGAATATTTTCAAATACATATAATCGTTGGAGATATCCTGTTAGTAAAACAATTCCGTTATACACTTTTCTAGCATCCATTGTCATATGAATCCCACTTTCATTTCAAATCTCTTTTTGAACATAACATAAAACAAATGAAAACAAAATAGTTGATTTTTATGAAAATTAATAAAATACGGATTTTTAGTTGGCGACATGAAATTGAAAGGGCCTGTCCGACAATTGTACTTTTGGACAGGCTTACTGCTTATAAGTCAATTTGCATTCCAATATATTTGGAGTAATGGAGAAAGCGACTTATGAAAAGAAGGCGTCTTGAAAAATCTCTCAAGACGCCTTCTTCTTTACCATTCAATATTTGCAATAATTCCTTCTTCATCGTGAAGATCTAAAACAATTCGGGCTGCCATTGCATCTCGATGCAATTGTTCCTCAATGTAAAGTCGAATTGCTGTAATGAAATTAACAGTGTTATAAGGTTCCATTTCGCCGTTTACATACGCTTCAGCTGTAAAACCACTAGCATCATCATACATCAACTCTACTTCCACATCTTCTGGATTGACATGTTTAAATTTAGCGTGGAATAGACAAACGGCATCAATGATCTCTTGTTCAGATAACGTTATCTTCTCCAATTTTCCGTAACCTCTTTTTCACTTTTTCGTTTAATCATGAAATAAATTTTAATGATTAAATATGCAATCAATAAAATGGCACCGAGATTAATAACTAAGCCTAAGAGATTTCCTAGTAATCCCATGTCAGCAAATAGGCTTCCAAACAATAATCCAGCAAGTCCACCGATCATAAGACCTTTCATTAATCCACCGGAAGAAAAACCACCCTTTTTCGTGGAAGAAGCTGTATTATTGTCGTTTTTATTTGTTGTTGCTTTGTTAACGCTACCATTTGTACTAGCATCATCATTTGTCATGCGGTTTTTTGTTGCACCATTATTGCCGCTAAAACCTTTTTTGCCTGATTTGTAAGATTTGGCTTCAACAGTGATGTCCCCACCATCGTGAAATACAACTGTACCAACATTAGAGAAAACTAATGCAAATGCAAGTACAATGGCTGAAAGTTTTTTCATTTTAAATCCTCCTATTTACATCTATTGATGTCATACACTACCAGTATATCAAAATCATGATTGTGAACAAACTAAATACATATTTTAATTTTATAATTACATTTTAGTATACATAATAATATTATATAAACCTAATGATTATTTCTTAATAGTTTTATTACAATAATGATAAGATTATTATTCATGCAAAGAATTGTATAAAAATTTATTGTACAATGATGTTCAAAGAGGTAATATAAAAAATAGATTTTTTGTTGTTTTAGGAGGTAGGAGAAGTTATGAGTAAAATTAGAATTGGGATTGTTGGTTACGGAAATTTAGGTCGGGGAGTAGAAGCGGCGATTCAACAAAATCCAGATATGGAATTAGTGGCGGTGTTTACGCGCCGAGATCCAAAAACAGTGGCTGTTAAATCAAATGTGAAAGTTCTTCATGTGGACGATGCACAATCTTATAAAGATGAAATCGATGTGATGATATTATGTGGTGGTTCTGCAACAGATTTGCCAGAACAGGGACCATATTTTGCTCAATATTTTAATACAATTGATAGTTTTGACACACACGCACGTATTCCTGATTATTTTGATGCTGTCAATGCTGCAGCTGAACAATCCGGAAAAGTTGCAATTATTTCAGTTGGTTGGGACCCAGGATTATTCTCTTTAAATCGCCTTCTCGGTGAAGTTGTATTACCTGTAGGAAATACATATACGTTCTGGGGAAAAGGTGTAAGCCAAGGGCATTCTGATGCAATCCGCCGAATTCAAGGTGTAAAAAATGCTGTACAATATACAATTCCTATTGATGAAGCGGTAAATCGTGTGCGCAGTGGTGAAAATCCTGAACTTTCAACACGTGAAAAACATGCTCGAGAATGTTTTGTCGTATTAGAAGAAGGAGCAGATCCTGCAAAAGTAGAGCATGAAATCAAAACAATGCCAAATTATTTTGATGAATATGATACAACTGTACACTTTATTTCTGAAGAAGAATTAAAGCAGAATCATAGCGGAATGCCTCATGGTGGATTTGTTATTCGAAGCGGTAAAAGCGACGAAGGTCATAAACAAATTATTGAATTTAGTTTGAATCTTGAAAGCAATCCGATGTTTACTTCTAGCGCTCTGGTAGCTTATGCACGTGCTGCATATCGATTAAGTCAAAATGGAGATAAAGGTGCTAAAACAGTGTTTGATATTCCATTTGGCTTACTATCTCCTAAATCTCCAGAAGATTTAAGAAAAGAACTATTATAATTCTACGATAACCAAATTTTTAATCTCTAATCATCCAACTACGATGAAGTAGTTGGATGATTTTTTGTTGAAAAACCCCTCCCCTTCTCTTTTTAGACGTGATTTTCCTACTTATCTACTTCTATTTCTGAGTTAAGATATTAGTCAACCTTTGCTCCATAATAGTCACTCTACGAAAGATAATAGTCAAAACTGTGAACATAATTGCCAACTGTAAAAAAACAGTTTCAGAAATATTGGATAATAGTCAAAATCAATCTCATAATAGTCAAACTGCTATAAATAATAGTCAACATGATGAACTTAATAGCCAATTAATTGAAATTAAATGCTGAAAGTTAAGATATTAGTCAAAGTGAAGTAATTAATAGTCAAACGTTTCGCGATAATAGTCGAATTTAACAACATATTTGCCAAAGCATCTTTCTCCAACAGTCAATTAAAAAAGCAGGTTGAACAAGTCAACCTGCTTACTAAGCTAGAAATTATTTACCAGCCAATTTATTTCTTAATACCATCTGTAGGATACCGCCATGACGGTAGTAGTCTACTTCTACTTCTGAGTCGAAACGAGCTAAAGCTTGGAATTCTTTCACTGTTCCGTCTTCAGATTTAGCAGTTACTGATAAAATTTGACGAGGTTTTACATCGTCAGTGATATTTACAGAGATCTCTTCTCTACCTGTTAAGCCAAGAGTATCTGCGTTTTCACCTGGCATGAATTGAAGTGGTAATACACCCATCATTACTAGGTTAGAACGGTGGATACGTTCATAGCTTTGTGCGATAACTGTTTTGATACCTAATAAGTAAGTACCTTTTGCAGCCCAGTCACGGCTAGATCCCATACCGTAATCGTTGCCAGCAAGAACTACTAAGCCAGTACCTTGTTCTTGATATTTCATTGCTGCATCATAAATGTATTCAACTTCGCCTGTTGGCCAGTAAGTTGTGAATCCACCTTCTGTACCAGGTGCTACTTGGTTGCGGATACGAATGTTTGCAAATGTACCACGCATCATGACTTCATGGTTACCACGGCGTGAACCGTAAGAGTTGAAGTCACGAATTGCTACACCTTTTTCTTGTAAGTATTTACCTGCAGGTGTATCTTTACCAATTGCACCAGCTGGTGAAATGTGGTCAGTTGTAATAGAGTCACCAAACTTCGCAATTACGCGTAAGCCTTTAAGCTCTTGAATTGGAGCTGGTTCTTTAGATAAACCTTGGAAGAATGGTGGGTTTTGGATATAAGTTGAATTTTCATCAAATGTGTATAGAGACTCAGTTGATGTTTCAATTGCATTCCATTTTTCGTTTGCAGTGAATACTGTTTCGTATTCTTTCTTGAATAATTCAGGTGTAACGACTTTATTTAAGATGCCGTATACTTCTTCAGATGATGGCCAGATGTCGTTGAAGTAAACATCTTTACCATCTTTGTCTTTCGCAATTGGATCTTTTTGTAGGTCGATATCTACAGTACCAGCTAAAGCATAAGCAACAACAAGTGGTGGTGATGCTAAGTAGTTAGCTTTTACTAATGGATGAACACGACCTTCGAAGTTACGGTTACCAGAAAGAACAGATGTTACAAATAAGTCTTTTGATTTAATTGCTTCTTCGATTTCTGGAAGTAATGGACCAGAGTTACCGATACATGTTGTACATCCGTAACCTACAGTGTTGAATCCGATTTGGTCAAGGTAATCTTGTAAACCAGAATCTTTTAAGTAACCTGTTACAACTTTAGAACCAGGTGCTAAAGATGTTTTTACCCATCTTGGTGGTTTAATACCAAGTTCAACCGCTTTTTTCGCAACAAGACCTGCAGCGATTAATACGTAAGGGTTTGATGTATTTGTACAAGATGTGATGGCAGCAATTGCTACAGCACCTGTAGGCATTTCTAATTCTTCGCCATCTTCAAATTTAATTGTTGAAGTTTTAGCAAATTCATCTTCTGTTAAGCCGAAACCTTGTACGCCCATTGGAGCTACAACCGCTTCACGATAACGTTTTTTCATTTCAGAAAGCGGGATTAAGTCTTGTGGACGTTTTGGACCAGAAAGGTTTGGTTCGATTTCGTCTAATTTGATTTCTAATACGTCTGTGTAAACTGGATCGAAGTTTGGATCAAAGAACATATCATTTTCTTTTAAGTATTTTTCAACAACTTGAACGTGTTCTTCATCGCGTCCAGTTAAACGCATGTAGTTTAGTGATTCATTGTCAATTGCGAAGAAACCGCAAGTTGCACCATATTCTGGAGCCATGTTAGAAATTGTTGCACGGTCTGCAAGTGGCAATGTAGCTACACCTGGACCGAAGAACTCAACGAATTTACCAACTACACCGCGTTTACGTAATACTTGAGTTACTTTTAATGCTAAGTCCGTTGCAGTAGCACCGTTTGGAAGTTTACCAGTTAATTTAACACCGATAACTTCTGGAATTGTGAAGTAAGATGGTTGACCAAGCATACCAGCTTCAGCTTCGATACCACCAACACCCCAACCAAGAACGCCAAGACCGTTAATCATTGTAGTGTGGGAGTCAGTACCAACTACTGAATCTGGGAATGCTTCGAATGTGCCATCTTCATTTTCTTTAACGTGAATAACTGGTGCTAAATACTCTAAGTTTACTTGGTGTACGATACCAGTTGCAGGTGGTACAGCACGGAAGTTATCGAATGCAGTTTGAGCCCATTTTAAGAATTTGTAACGTTCAGCATTGCGTTCAAATTCTAAATCCATGTTTGCTTGTAAAGCAGTTGGAGAACCGTATTTGTCAACTTGTACAGAGTGGTCAATTACAAGGTCAACAGGAATTTCTGGATTGATTTTTGATGGGTCTCCACCTAATTCTTTCATAGCAGAACGTAAAGAAGCTAAGTCTACTACTACTGGTACTCCAGTGAAGTCTTGTAGAACTACGCGAGAAGGTTTGAATGGTACTTCTCCTTCTGGATCTGCACCTTCTGCCCATTTTGCAAGATTATTTACGTGTTCTTCTTTGATTACATAGTCATCATATTGACGTAGAACAGATTCTAATAATACTTTGATTGAATAAGGTAGGCGTGAAACTTTTGCAATGCCTGCTTCTTCTAAAGCAGCTAAACGGTAATAATAATACGTTTTACCATTTAACTCAAAAGAAGCACGACTGTTGTGTAAGTTGCTCTTTGTCATATGTAATCCCCCTATATAAATTTTGAAAAGGCTTGCTAGTTCTTTTCTCCATGACCAATCATAACTCACTTATCTTCATAAGTAAATTACATTAAAATTATGTTTTGTCATTAGAGATTTTTATGACCCATTTGGGCAATTAAATTTTATTCCAAAAGATTCAAGAATTCAACGATGTGTATAAAAATGCTACATTCATGAATTCTATGAATATTTTGGATAATGCTAATTATAGTTTATACTTAACAATAAAAAAATTAAAGAGAGATTTTCTATTAATTATTCCCTATTTCTAGTCAGTTATTATATTGATAATTCACTTAAGATTTCATCTTTATCATTTTTGACTACTATATGAAAATGTTCGGAATCTTGGAGTTTTTCCAAATCAACATACCAAATGAAATAATCATTTACCTTATATAAATCAATTGTTTCTTTTGGTAATGTTGAAAGATTGAGCAATGTTGCTTTTTCACCATTTACGATCACTTCTACTTGTCCTTCTTTATTTATTAATCCATATAGAATTTTTCCATCAGAATGAGCGGAAGTGATTTCATTTTCATTTAAACGCTTTGGCAGCTTTGCGTATACACCGTTACCGCTTGACCATCCTTTCAAATTTTTCTTTGCTACACCCGTACCAAAATAGTTTCCATTGGACAAAAAGAAATATCGATGTTCTTTTTCTGTTTTCGGCCCTTCAATCCACTCATACTCTGCATCTTTTGGCAATGCTTCTTGCGGCGTGTCAAACCCTTCACCTGAAAATTGAATTGTAATCTGTTGGAACAAAAAGGCCAGAATTATGATTAATGCTGCAAATAATACCGCCCTTGTAAACCTGCTTCTCATGTATTTTCTTCCCTTCTTTAATTTTCATTGCGTCCTTATTTGAGAAAACCTTTAATATAAAAATTTAACATTTCATAAAATGAAGCGTACTCACCATTATGACTTAAATTTCAATACTTCTCACCACAACCCCAAATGGCTTTTATACACTTATTCAAGGAAATGACCACTTTACTCCTCTGTCCTTACTGAAGAAGGAATTAAATCCTTATACCATTTTAACGAAGACCCCTTATAACGACATCATTTTTTTACTTAGTTTCATTAAAAAAGGATTAGAATTCCAATTTTTTAGTGAGAATAGTTATATGTAAGTTTTTAGGAGGGGTTAAATGGTAATTCGTTTGTTTTACAATTTGATGTTTTCAAAATATAAAACACTAAAAGGTGCATTAGCTAAAGCGAGTAACGGTGAAGCAGTACAGCTGTTACCTAAAAAATATAAAGAATCAATTCAATTTGAAAAAGATATGACACTCATTGGTGATGGGAATGGTCAAACCGTTATTGAAGGAATGTTTATCATTCCCAAGAACGTTCGTATTACGTTTAAAAAAATGAAAGTTTCACCGACTGCCCAATTATATGTTGAGGGTGAAGCGATTTTTGAACACTGCATCATCGAAGGAAATGTGGATGTACTCATTACAGTAAACGGAGGATATTTAAAAGGTGTTAATAGCAATTTTAGAAAAGCAAAAGAAGTAGGAATCGCACTCCTAAATAATAGTAATGGTGTATTTATCAACTGCAAGTTTCATCATAATGGAAAAATGCAGCTTTTTGCAAAAAACTCAAAAGCTTTTTTAGAATCATGTGAATGTTCAAATGCTTTGAAAGGATTTTGGATCACAGATCAATCTTTTATGCAAACAAAGAAATGCCATTTGCACCATCACGCAGAAAGACAAATTTCAGTGGAAAGATCAACATACATGGATTTTAATAGTTCAATTGAACGTGGTGAAGGATTTGGAATTGTAGTCGAAGAAGCTTCAGATGTTTTTTTACATTCAACCATTCTTTACTCCCATAATGCTACTCAACTCTTTGTTGACAATAGTGTATTGAATGGAAAGCAATGCACAATTCAACATGGAAATGAATGCGGTGTCATCTTGCAAAATAGTGATGGAACACTATCCCATTGTGAGATTTCAAATCATCATAATATCAATGTTCAAGCAAGAAAAAAATCTAAAATGCAAATTGAGCGTTGTGAAATTCATTCAGGACATGAAAATGGATTATTAATAAGTAAAGAATCTATAGTCAATTGTAATGAAACGGTTATTAAAGATCATTTATCCGCTCAAGTGGCAATCACCGAAAAGTCGTTTTGTTCTATGAAAGATTGTTTAATTGTAAATGGCCGACACGTTGGAATATATGTAGAAAAAAAATCTGAGTGTATGCTCCTCCAATGTCAAATTACGCAAAACAACAATTCCGCTATTAATGTTGATCGCGGAATCATGAGAGTATACCGCTGTGAAATTTCAGAAAATAACGGAAACGGAATATTGGCAGTGACAAATTCATTGGTGGAAGTAGACGGGTGCAACTTTTATTACAACCAAATGCCCCATATTGCATGTAAATCAAAGGTAAAAATTTATTTAAGCAATTCGGATTTTCAACGTGGTAAAAGTATATTTCTGTTACATCGTTGTGAGATTTACGCAATTCACACGAAGTTTCATAATAGTATGAATGTACAAATTGAAATAAATGATCATTCCACTGCAAAATTCGAACATTGCCAAATATATAATGGAAAATCCTATGGAGTAAAGGTTTTGAAAGATTCAAACTTCTTTTTCTATCATAGTCAAATCTTCCAACATGATTTAGCTCAAATTGTTGTCAATGATAGTTCCGTTATATTGAATAATTCTGAGATTTATCAAGGGAAACGAAATGCTTTATTTATTCAAAACCACAGTGAAGTGTATATTCAAGAAAGTTTTATTTCGAAACATTTACAAGCTCAAATTTGGATTGATTACGAATCCATATTAGAGCTCATGAGTGTGCAATTAACAGATGGAGCGCATTCAGATTTACATGCGCAAAATCAATCAAAAATCTATGTAGAAAATAGCATTATTCGCAATGACAAATATCGCTATAATGTGCAAGCATTAAACAATTCAAAAATTGAAATCGTCAAAACCATCGTTGAAAATAAATACGGTGATGTGTACTATAGCGAAAATAATAGTTCCATCAATAATTCCGATTATTGATGGAATTTTTTGTTGTAGTTTAGCTAAATGTTTACTGATATATTATGAAAAATGTTCTATTTGCTGCAATTTTAGTTTTCGAAACTAGCAAACTATGAGAAAATAGTTAGTTGGAAAGGAAGAGATTCGAAAGATATGACTACTTTAGAAAAAATTACTCCAAATTATGATCCGTGGGAAAGTTATTTAGATGTTATGCAATACGGAAAACTTGTATTGTCGAATATTGAGTTTACAACAACTTATTTATGCAATATGCGCTGTGCTCATTGTGCGGTTGGATACACTTTACAAACAAAAGATCCAGATGCACTACCTCTTGAATTACTGTTAAAACGATTGGACGAAATTCCAACATTAAGGTCTTTGAGTATAACTGGCGGAGAGCCAATGCTTAGCAAAAAATCAATTCAACATTATGTGAAACCAATTTTACAATATGCCCATGAACGAGGAATTCGTACGCAAATTAATTCGAATTTAACCCTTGATTTAGAAAGATATTTGGAAATTGCGCCTTATATTGATGTGCTCCATATTTCTCACAATTGGAGTACGATTGATGAATTCGTTGAAACGGGCTTTGCGATGATGGATAGAAAACCAACTTATGAACAGAGAGCGAAATTGTTTGAACGTATGATTGAAAATGCTCGCGCTTTAAGTGAACAAGGTGTCATGGTTTCGGCGGAAACGATGTTGAACAAAAAAACGGTTCCATACATTGAACAGATTCATCATCAAGTAGTTCATGAAATGAAGTGTAAAAGGCACGAAATACACCCAATGTACCCATCCGATTTCGCTTCGTCATTAACAAGTCTTTCATTGGATGAAACACGCGATGCCATTCGCCATTTACTCGACATTCGAGATGAAAATACGTGGATGCTATTTGGTACACTTCCGTTTTATCATTGCAGTAAGAAAGAAGAAGATTTAGCATTGTTAAAACGATTAAAAGAAGCAAAAAATGTGACGTTGCGCAATGATCCGGATGGCCGTTCTCGTTTAAACGTCAATATCTTTACAGGAGACGTTATTGTCACTGATTTTGGTGACACTCCTCCTCTTGGAAATATTCAATCAGATTCATTAGTAGAAATCTTTGATAAGTGGTTGGATACACCTTTAGCAAAATCATTAAATTGCCATTGTCCAGCTGTGAAATGTTTAGGCCCTAATGTGCTTGTGAAAAACATGTATTATCCTAATGTAACATTTGAAAGTGGTTCAGCTAAGAAATAAAAATGGTGTCTAGAAAGTCGAAAGCTTTCTAGACACCATTTTACTTAATGAACATAAATCTTTGCTTCTGCGGTAGTCGAAACAAGTTTCTAATATCCTCATCGCAAATAAATTGGACTAAAGTTGCGCCACAGTTACAAAGGGACCGTCTTTTTCAGCCGACAATTTTGTGATTAATGATCGAAATTCAAAATCTGTTGAAAATCGATTGCCATCGGAATTGGAGGAATTTCGGATACTATATCTGATTCTGTTAAATTTAAAGGATAAAATGAATATTTTTCTTCAAAATCTACAGATATAGTGAGATTCTGTTCTATTGAGTCAATCGTAATATTAGATAATAATGCTTCGGTTGAAAAATCAACATTTGAAATATGATCGATTGTTGATAAAACATGATGAAGTTCTTCTTGTGAATATGGCAAAGATTCATTTTCTAATAATGGTTTCATTTCTTGCTGAAGAAATTCTTGTATTTCACGTATACATTGAAACTCATTTAATTTATTTACATATTTTTCTATATTCCTCTGCTGTTTTTTTCTGTTGCTATTTAATAAATGAGCTTTATTCATTATTTTTTCAAGTTGTTGTTGAGTTAAATCATTAATATGATCTTGGGTATTATATAAATCGTTAAGTAAATCAAGTTCAAGTCTTTTAATAGAATTATATGCATCTTTACACTTACACTGTAATTGATTCAGATGTTCTGCCTTCTTTAATAATAAATTGATTTCATTAGAATTGTCTTGAATTAATGGTTTTACAAACTTTTTACGTAAAAGCTTCTTTTCTTGTTTTTCAAAATATTGATATTCCAGCATATATTCACTATGAAGTTTTCGATATTCTCGCACTTTTTCATGATACTTTATTGCAAGTGTAACAAATAGATCAACTCTGTCGTCTTTTAAATATTTTTCAAATTCAAGAACTTGTAGTAACTGGTATAGCGTTTGAATATTTTTAAATATTTGGCTAATATGAGCATATTCTTTTTCATATTCAGATAAGATTTTTAAATCTCTTTCATAGCTTGAACGTTCTATCGTATTATTGAATGTTGCTAGATTTTTCATATAATTTGCAGCGGACAAATAAGGTTCGCGTTCCGGTATTAACTTTACTTCCCTTTCGAATAATTCAATCCACTGTTTAAATCGAAAGGCAATGTTTTTAGCCCTTTTTATGTTTTGCTTCGATAAATGGTTTATTTTAGTATGCAAGACGTTAATATGGCTATCAATATAAAGCTGCATATTATGGGATTTTTTTGCCTCCATCGCTTGTTGGATGGAAACACCAATAAATTCTTCGACGAAATCACCGTAGCGTTTTTTTTCAGATGCGATAAAATCTTCTATAATTTTGTCTTCATATTTGCTAGTGTTCAAAATAAAAAATGGCTTTTTCCCCATTTGATGAATCTTCTTTAATTGATCTAATTCTTCTTGTAATAACACTGTGTCATGATTCAATACCCAAAACACATCGTCTGCTCGCTGTATAAGCGTTTCAGATATATATAAATCCCCTTTTTGCCCTGCTTCCAACGGTGCCGAATCAATAAATATGACGTTCTTTAGTATTTCACAGTCAATATAAATCTCTATATAACTCAAATATTTTCGGAGAATATCCCCAACAAGTGTATTTGTATCAATGAATAGATGTAAATGTTTCATATCGAAATGAACAATTGTTCCATCTACAAATATTGCCTTTATTCTTTCTTTTTTTCCGTACCGAATCAAAGTATTTACATGCGTTCTGTTTCCTTCAGGCAGTATATTTCTACCAATGAGTGCATTGATTAGTGAAGTTTTTCCTGCTTTTTCCTTACCAATAAATAATACGATATATGGAGATTCAGCATCTTCAATCAGTTGTTTTAATTTATTGGAAGTATATTTTATATACGCATTTTTTTCTACTTTTGAAGAAAGTGTTTTTAATTTCTCAGTGAATCCGTTATTGGTTTTTGTTAAAAAACTATTTTTTCCAATCATCGAATCAATCCTTTATCCTTTTATATAGTATAATTATATATGGTTTCTTTTATTGGAAATTGTATCTAAAGTGAAAATAAGAAAAGATGCTCACGGTTTTTTTACAAATTAGTCATTTGAACTTATTCGTTTTTTGGAAAAACAGAAATGTTAGTATTTTTTTTTTGATAAATGTAAAAATAATATAAAGTTTTGTAGGAAAATACGCTTAGGAATTAATAGTAAAAAAGCGATAACGTTTTTTGAGAATTACATTAGAGGTGGCATCATGAAGATAAAAAATCAATCAGCAATTTTATTCGGTATGTCCATCGCATTACTAACTGGTTGTGGAAGTATGATTGAGAGTGAAGAATTAAAGTTATCGAGCAATCAACAATATAGCCCAATGCAGCTTTCTATGGAATCACAAGAAGTGTTGACGGTTCAAACGGTGGAATTTTCTAGCAAAGAAAGCGTGGCCAAATTAGGGGTTGCATTATTTGATTTTGAAACAAAGCAAGAGATTGAGCGAGGAATTGTTGACCAAAACGGAATGGTTCATTTTGAGCAAGTATTTCCCGAAGTACTTTATGATATTGTTATTTATCGCATTACGGATCATGGAGAATGGATGGAGCAATCTCGAGAAAGTATTGTATTTAATCCTTCAAAACCAATTATACAAATTGAAACGTTCAATGTTTCACCTAAAGACAGTTTAAAGGTGCCAGTGGTACTGCAAAATCCTGAATTACCAAACGGTTGTGAAATTACATCATTGACTGCCATTTTAAATTACTATGGCATCAAAATGGATAAGCTTCAAATGAATGAATATTTACCTAAATCAAAAGTATATACAAAAAATGGCGTCACATATGGGCCAGATCCAAATAAAGCTTATGCTGGGGATCCGAAAGAAAAAGATGGCGGTTATTATGTATATGCTCCACCATTGGTAGATGTTGCAAATAAAGTATTAGCAGAAAACAATTTGGAATTCCGAGCATTAGATATAACGAATGCCACGAAACAAGAACTAATTGACTATGTTAAATCTGGTGTTCCTGTATTAACATGGGTAACAATCGATTGGAAAGAACCACGCAAATTTAGTCATTGGGTAATTGAAGGAACAAATCAAAAGCATGGGGTTTATAAGAATTTACATGCAGTAGTGTTGACTGGTTATCAAAATGGAAAAGTGACGATTATGAATCCATTAACAGGTATCGAGAAAATTGATGAAAAAACATTTTTCCGTACTTATAAACAGTTAGGTTCCCATGCATTGGTAATATTGTAGCGATTGTAGCACTTTCATGAATTTTCTCATTTGAGACAAAAATTCACAAGATGAAGTTTTATGCGGTCTCTTTTTTGGAGCCGCATCATTTTTTTAAATTACACCAATAGTGAAGTTTTTTGGATGCCAACAAAACTTTCCACTTCCTTATTAATCAATATAATTAATTAGAAAAATTTTCGAGATAAAACTCCTGCATTAAAGACTGATGACAATATATAAACGGTTTAAACGAGAATATATAGTGTATTTATTAGAGCTTTTTAAGAACAATTCTCAACCGTATTTTATTACATTAAAAAGAGCGTCCGAAATGACGCCCTTTTTTAATAAATTTATTTAAATACAATTCGTTTTTCTTCATATTCTTTAATTTTATCTTCATATTTAAATGTTAAAGCAATTTCATCCCAACCATTTAACAACATTTCTTTGTAGTATGGGTCGATGTTAAAGTGGTAAACTGCTCCATCTTCCCCTGTGACAGTTTGTTCAGATAGATTTACTTCCACTATATAAGGTTTTTGGAGTCCTTTCTCCAATATTTCGTCCACTTCTACTTCTTTTAATTTAACAGGCAAAATTCCATTTTTGAAGCAGTTGTTATGGAAAATATCTGCAAAGCTTGGAGCGATAATCACTCTAAATCCGTAATCCAATATCGCCCATGGTGCGTGTTCCCGGGACGAACCACAACCAAAGTTATCCTGTGCTACTAGAATTTTTGCTTCTTTATATTCGGGTTTATTTAATACGAAGTCTGAAATTTCATTTCCATTTTCGTCGTAACGCCAATGGTAAAACAAATATTTACCAAATCCAGTACGTTCAATACGTTTTAAAAATTCCTTTGAAATGATTTGATCTGTATCAACATTTTTTCGATCCAATGGTGCTATGACACTTTTGATGATATTAATTGGCTCCATTTTTAACCCGCCTTTCAACTATGCTTCTTGTTTTTGTTTCAAATATTCTCGGACATCGACGAAACGACCTTCGATTGCAGCAGCTGCTGCCATTGCTGGACTGACTAAGTGCGTACGTGCTCCAGCTCCTTGACGCCCTTCAAAGTTTCGGTTGGAAGTGGATGCACAACGTTCTCCTGATGGAATGATGTCTTCGTTCATGCCAAGACAAGCGGAACATCCGGAATTGCGCCATTCAAAACCAGCTTCAATAAAGATTTTATCTAAGCCTTCTTCTTCAGCAGCTTTTTTCACTGAGTGAGAACCTGGAACAACGATTGCTCGAACGCCCGGTGCCACTTTCTTCCCTTTTACAATGCTCGCTGCTGTGCGCAAATCTGATAAACGGGAATTTGTACAAGAACCGATAAAGACGTGCTGAATTTCAATGGATGTAATTGGTTGCCCTTCTTCTAATCCCATATATTCTAGTGCTTTTCTTAAAGCTTGCTTATCTGTTTCGGATTCGTAATCATCTGCAGTCGGTACATTTTTTGTTACACCTGTACCCATCGATGGATTTGTACCCCAAGTTACAACCGGTTCGATTTCACTTGCATCAATTTCAAGAACTTTATCATAGGTGCATCCTGGGTCAGATGCTAAACTTAACCAGTATTCAGCTGCTTTTTCAAATTCTTCTTTCGGTGCAAAACGACGACCACGTAAATATTCAATCGTTTTTTCGTCAGGTGAGATTAATCCTGCTTTTGCTCCAGCTTCAATGGACATATTACAGATTGTCATGCGCTCTTCCATTGAAAGATTACGGATGGCTTCCCCTGTAAATTCAATAATATGACCTGTACCTAAGCCAACTCCCCATTTTGCAATAATGGCTAATATGATATCTTTTGCAGTGACACCAAAACCTAGTTTTCCATTTACACGAACTTCCAAAGTTTTTGGTTTATTTTGCCATAATGTTTGAGTTGAAAGAACATGTTCTACTTCTGAAGTACCGATACCAAATGCTAATGCGCCAAACGCACCATGTGTGGAAGTATGGGAGTCGCCGCAAACGATTGTTTTCCCTGGTTGTGTCAAACCTAGTTCAGGTCCGATTACATGAACAATTCCTTGATCTGGATGGCCGATATCAGCGAGTTGAATTCCAAATTCTTCACAGTTTTTTGCTAATGTGTTAATTTGTTTTTTCGCAATAGGGTCATTGATTGTATAAATATCTTTCGTAGGGACATTGTGATCCATCGTTGCAAAACATAAATCTGGACGACGAACTTTTCGACCAGCAAGTCTTAATCCTTCAAAGGCTTGTGGAGAAGTTACTTCATGTATTAAGTGAAGATCGATATATAATAAATCTGGTTTCCCTTCTTCTCGATGTACAACATGTGATTCCCAAACTTTTTCAATAATATTTTTCGCCATCTTAACCACCAACCTTTAAATATATGATTCCATGATGCTATCAGCTACAAAACTTGTATCGATTTCAGCGATGACTTTGTCAGTCCATTCATCAGTTGTTAAAGCATGTTCTTTATCCTTCGCTAAATCCATTGTGAAGTAACCATCTTCGAATACAGCATTTACTGCACGTTCAATCTCTGCAGCTTCTTCTTTTAAACCAAAGGAATATTGAAGCATCATTGCCACTGAAAGAATCGCTGCTGCTGGATTTGCAATACCTAAACCTGCGATTTCAGGAGCGGATCCGTGAACCGGCTCGTATAGACCAAAAGAATCTCCCCGGATGGATGCAGATGGTAGCACCCCTAATGATCCGGTAATAACAGATGCCTCATCGCTTAAAATATCTCCAAACATATTATCCGTAACAACGACATCATAATGGCTTGGATTTGTGATAAGCTTCATGGCAACGGAGTCTACTAAGTTATGTTCCACTTCAACTTCTGGATATTGATGCTTTTTCTCCTCAACCACTTCACGCCATAAACGTGATGTTTCAAGAACATTTGCTTTATCTACCGAGCAAAGTTTACCTCGTCTTAATTTTGCAAGTTCAAATGCATTATCTACAATTCGTTCAATTTCTTTACGAGTATATATACTTAAGTCACTTGCTTCTGATTCTGTACGTTTCTTTTCTCCGAAGTATATTCCCCCAGTTAATTCACGGACAATCAATAAATCAACATTATCTGCAACTTCTCTTTTCAAAGGAGATGAATCAAGTAAACTTGGAAAAGCTTTTACAGGTCGCAAATTTGCAAATAAGTCAAAGGTTTTGCGAATTTGCAATAATCCTTTTTCTGGTCTTAATTCAGGAGGATTGTTATCCCATTTCGGACCACCTACAGCACCAAGTAAAATAGCATCGCTCTGTTTACAAAGTTCAATCGTATCTTCTGGAAGTGGAGTGTTAAATTGATCAATCGCAGATCCTCCGATTGATGCATAAGCTAATTGAAAGTCATGTTTATATCTTTTCCCGATAGCTTGAAGTACCCGAACAGCTGCTGCAACGACTTCAGGACCAATACCATCACCAGGAAGAACCGTAATTTTCTTTTCCATGTTATAAAACACCTTTCTATAGAGATTTAAAGAGTAAAGGAAAACCCAATGTTTAACAAACGCCATCAAATTTTTGGTTATTTGATGGCGTACGAAATGTATGTTAATACATTACTAGATTTAATAATTTTATATTTGAGCTACATGTTTCTTTACGAAGTTTTCGTGAATGATATGTCTGTTAATTGCGTCAATAAATGCATTAGCAGTTGCTTCAAGAACGTCTTGAGCTGAGTCGCGACCTGTTGTAGTGACGTCATTATAACGAATTTTAACAACGGCATCTGCTAAAGCATCTCGTCCTTTGCTAACAGATTTTACTTGGAAATCCAATACATTTACTTTTGTATCAACTAATTGTTCAAGCGTATTAAATATCGCTTCAACTGATCCGGCTCCTGTTGCTGCAAGTGTCTTAGTTTCCCCTTCAGGAGTAGTGACAGAAGCAGTTGCCGTTGGAATATTATCTGTACCATAAGATACTTGAACGCTATTTAATTCAAATTTTGCGATATTTTCAATTGAAACGGATTGTTCAGTTAGCAATGTAATTAAATCTTCTTCCGTAATCTCTTTTTTGCGATCTGCAAGCTTTTTGAATTCTTCAAAAGCTTTATTTAATTTTTCATCCGATAATTCGAAGCCCATTTTTTCAGCTCGATCACGGAATGCAGCGCGACCAGAGTGTTTACCGAGAACAAGTGGAACTTCTCCTTCTCCAACTAATTCAGGAGATATAATTTCATACGTTTCTTTATGTTTTAACACGCCATCTTGATGAATTCCAGATTCATGGGCAAAGGCATTTTTACCAACAACCGCTTTATTTGGAGGCACTAAGAATCCTGTTAAACGACTAACTAATTGAGATGTTCTTTTTATTTCTTTTAAATTGATGCCCGTTTCAGCTTGATAATAATCATTTCGAATATGAAGGGCTACCGCAATTTCTTCTAAAGAAGCATTTCCTGCACGTTCACCAATTCCGTTAATAGTACATTCGATTTGATCTGCACCATTTTGCATTGCTGCTAATGAATTGGCAACAGCCATTCCTAAGTCATCATGACAATGGGCTGAGAATTTTACTCTCTCTGAACCTCGTACATTTTCTTTTAAATATCTGAATAATTCACCATATTCTTGAGGTGTAGCATAGCCAACTGTATCGGGAATGTTAATTGTTGTGGCGCCAGCTTCAATAACTTTTTCGATAATGCGAACTAAAAATTCACGATCAGAGCGAAAACCATCTTCTGCTGACCATTCTACAAGTGGGAAGAATTTTTTCGCATATTTTACTGCCTCTACCGCCTGTTCCACGACTTGATCAGGTGTTTTTTTCAATTTGTATTCCATATGGATTGGACTTGTTGCTAAGAATACGTGTACATGTGGCTGTTCAGCAACTTTCAATGCTTCCCAAGCACGATCGATATCATGTTGTACACAGCGAGCTAAACCTGTGACGATTGAGTTTTTTACAGTGCTTGCGATTTTGTTCACTGCATCAAAGTCACCGGGGCTAGAAGCAGGAAAACCTGCTTCTATAATCGTTACCCCAAGGCGTTCTAATTGTTTTGCAATTTCAATTTTTTCTGCGGTATTTAAGTTAATGCCAGGTGATTGTTCACCATCGCGTAAAGTTGTATCAAAAATATCAATCTTTCTCACTATTTAATCACTACCTTTCGATTTCCAGCGTTAATGAAAGGCATCATTTGACGCAACTCAGCGCCCACTTTTTCAATTTGATGCTCTTTCTCTTTTTGTTTGTATTCGTTGTATTGTGGACGACCATTTGCATTTTCTTCTAACCATTCTTTTGCAAATTTACCACTTTGAATATCTTCAAGTATTTTTTTCATGTTAGCTTTTACATCTTCGGTAATTACCCGTGGACCTGATACATAGTCACCCCATTCAGCTGTATCTGAAATTGAGTAACGCATGTTAGAGAATCCACCTTCGTAAATCAAGTCAACGATTAGTTTCATTTCATGTAAACATTCGAAATATGCACTTTCTGGTTGGTATCCAGCTTCAACTAATGTCTCAAAACCAGCTTTAATTAAGTGAGTTACCCCACCGCAAAGTACTGCTTGCTCACCGAATAAGTCAGTTTCCGTTTCTTCTTTGAACGTTGTTTCAAGAACGCCTGCACGAGCAGAACCAATTCCTTTTGCCCAAGCAAGAGCAAGATTTTTCGCATTGCCAGTAGCATCTTGATATACACCAATTAATGCTGGTACACCCGCACCTTCAGTGTAAGTACGGCGAACTAAGTGACCAGGTCCTTTTGGTGCCACTAAGAATACGTCCACATCAGCTGGAGGTACGATTTGTTGGTAGTGAATATTAAATCCATGAGCAAATACTAGTGCATTTCCTGGCTCTAAGTTTGGAGCAATTTCTGCTTCATACACTGCTTTTTGAACTTCATCTGGAAGCAAAATCATGATGACATCCGCTTCTTTTGAAGCCTCAGCAACAGTTTTTACTGCTAAGCCATCTTCTTTTGCTTGTTCTGCAGATTTACCTGGGCGAATACCTACGCGTACATCAAAACCAGATTCTTTTAAGTTTTGAGCGTGTGCATGCCCTTGAGAACCGTATCCGATTACTGCGATTTTTTTCTCTCTTAATACTGTTTCATCGATTTCGTTATGATAGTACATTTTTGTCATTTTAATTTCCCCCTAATAATTGTTAATTTTCAAAAGATTTATATTATTTCAATGTCAAAGATAGTTCTGAAAACTAACTTTGCATTGTGACGTTAAGACCACTTTATTCGCTTTATTTTAAAAGTGAAAGGGTTGGTTGATCATAGAAGTTTTGTTGTACTTCTCGTACTGTAGCAGTAACACCTGTTCGAGTTAATTCTTTGATGCCATATGGTCGAACAAGTTCGATAAAAGCATCGATTTTATCCGGATGTCCAATCACTTGATATGTGACTACATTTTTAGAGGTATCCACAATTTGAGGTCGAAATGGCTCAACAATTGCATTCATTTCCAGCCTTAAATTCGGCGGTGAAACAACTTTTACAAGTGCCAATTCGCGTAGAACAATCGCTTTGTCAGTAATGTCATTCACCTTTAAAACATCGATTTGTTTAGATAATTGTTTAATGAGCTGTTCCAGTTTGACATCATCTTCAATATTAACTACTAGCGTCATTTTTGAGATATTTGGCTGTTCTGTATGACCAACTGTAATGGATTCAATATTGAATTGTCTTTTCATTAACAATCCTGTTACGCGGTTCAGTACGCCGCTTTGATTGATAACATTTACAGTAATTACTCGTTTCAAATTCTTTTCACCCCTACCATTTCATGAAGCGCCTTACCCGATGGCACCATTGGATATACATTTTCTAATTGTTTTACTCGGCAATCAACAACCACCGGTTCATCGGAATTAATCGCTTCAGTTAAGATTTTTTCTGCTTCATCCATATTTCTAATGCAATATCCTTTTAGTCCATAGGCTTCAGCTAGTTTAACAAAGTCTGGTTGAACTGGCATTAAACTTTGTGAGTAGCGGCTTTCATAGAATAATTCTTGCCATTGACGTACCATGCCGAGCGCTGCATTGTTTATGATAATTACCTTTACTGGTAGGTTGAATTCTTTTAATAATGCAAGTTCTTGGGCTGTCATTTGGAAACCGGCATCTCCGACGATGGAGATTACTTTTTTATCCGGCTTGGCAAATTGAGCTCCAATAGCAGCTGGGAAACCGAATCCCATCGTTCCTAAGCCGCCAGATGTCACCCATTGATGGCTATGATTTTGAAGATAGTATTGAGCAGTCCACATTTGGTGTTGCCCTACATCTGTCGTAACAATAGCATCACCATTTGTAATGGTATGAATCATCTCGATTACTTGCTGTGGTAACATTTCTTTTTCATCTTCCACATACCAATATGGATACTCTGTTCTCATATTGTTTAAATAGTCAATCCAACCTGCCGTATCTGGCGCTTTAAAATCATTTTTCAATAAAGATTTCAATGCTTCTTTTGCATCAGCAACAATTGGAATGTCTGTACGAATGTTTTTGCCAATTTCAGCTGGATCGATATCGATATGAATGATTTTTGCTTTCGGAGCAAATCGTGATGTATCACCTGTTAATCGATCATCAAATCGAGAACCGATATTAATAATTAAATCTGACTCCGTGATAGCATTGTTAGCTACGACTGCACCGTGCATTCCACCCATGCCATAATTTAGCTCATGATTGCCCGGAATACTTCCTAATCCAAGTAGCGTAGTAACAACTGGAAGTTTGTATTTTTCGACAAATTCTACGAGTTCTTCACTAGCGTTCGCAAATAGTACCCCTGCTCCAACAAGAACAACTGGTTTTTTTGCTTCACTGATTGCTTGAATAGCTTTCTGAATTTGCAAATAATTCGGTTTATAAGTTGGCTGATAACCTGGCAAATAAACTTCATCTGGCACATTCGCTTTTGATTCATCAAAAATTGCGTTTGAAATATTTTTTGGCAAGTCGATGAGCACTGGCCCTTTTCTACCTGTGTTTGCAATATGAAAAGCTTCTTTTACAATTCGTGGAATGTCGTTAACATCTTGGACTTGATAATTATGTTTTGTAATTGGTGTTGTAATTCCGATAATATCCGCTTCTTGGAATGCATCAGAACCAATTACATTTGTTGCCACTTGCCCTGTAAAAATGACTAATGGAATGGAATCAATCATCGCATCGGTGATTCCTGTTACTAAATTCGTTGCACCTGGACCGCTTGTTGCGATGACAACCCCTGGTTTATTTAAAACACGCGCATATCCTTCTGCTGCGTGGATTGCTCCTTGTTCATGACGAGTTAAAATATGTCGTATCGGATTTTTATACATTGCATCATATAAATGTAAAACTGCACCACCTGGATAGCCAAAGACGATATCAACACCTTGCTCTTGCAATGCTTGAATTAAAATTTCTGCACCATTTTTAGGTTTGTTTTCAATTTTTTGCATTTCTGCTGGTGTGGCATCAATTTTTGCGTTTGTTGACGCATTCGCAGTCATTGTATATACATCCTCCTTCTAAATCTCTAAAATAAAAAAGCCTTTTTCTCCAACGCAAAAGAAGACCTTTTGCGAAGGGATGAAAAAGACTTTTCATGGTACCACCCTTTTTCGTAGCGAAATCGCTACCTCTGCGAATAGCTGTAACATCCCATCTCATTGAAGAAATAAATCTTCAACGGCAACTTAGATGGGAAAGCTATTCATTGGTAACGGTGCACGAAATAGTGCCCGGAGCTATCTAATAGCATTACGCGTTTAATAGCTCACTCCGAGGGGATGTCGGATATAGTTGTATCATCGGCTTCCACCAATACCGACTCTCTGGTAGATACAATGCTCTATATCCTTTAACCTCATCATTGAATTAAACAGTTATTTGTATATTTTTTAATGTTCATATTTATCGCAATTTTAAGAAAATTATATTTTCATAATGCCGCCTTTAGAAGCGTTTGTCACAAGTTTTGAATATCTTGCTAACCATCCGGATTTAATTTTTGGTTCAAATGGTTTTAGTTGATTACGCCGATTTTCTAATTCTTCTTCTGAAACTTTTAAGTTGATTGTTCGGTTCGGTAAATCGATTTCGATTATATCACCATTTTTAACTAAAGCAATTGGTCCACCTTCAGCTGCTTCAGGTGAAATATGCCCAATGGAAATACCACGTGATGCACCACTAAATCGTCCATCTGTAATGAGAGCAACCTTCGTTCCAAGTCCTCTGCCGACTATAGCAGAAGTTGGAGCAAGCATCTCAGGCATACCAGGACCACCTTTTGGTCCTTCATAGCGAATAACTACAACATGCCCTTCCCTTACCTTGCCTTCATCAATAGCAGCTAAAGCTTCTTCTTGAGAATCAAAAACAATTGCTTCGCCTGTAAACACTTTTATTGATGGATCAACAGCTCCTACTTTAATGACAGAGCCTTCAGGTGCTAGATTTCCATATAGAATTGATAAACCGCCAACCGGACTATATGGGTTATCTTTCGTTCGAATTACATTTGTATTTGTTATTTCATAGCCTTGAACTAGTTCACCTATTGTTTTGCCTGCAACTGTAGGACGATTTGGATGAATGCAGCCAGGGATTTTTGTTAATTCGTTTATGATGGCACTTACTCCACCAGCTTTATTGATGTCATCCATCGAAATATCGGATGCTGGCATGATTTTTGCAATATATGGAACACGTTCAGCAATTTTATTAATGTCTTCTAAGTTATAATCAATTCCCGCTTCATTAGCAATGGCTAACGTATGTAATACTGTATTTGTAGAACCGCCCATAGCCATGTCTAAAGCAAAAGCATCGTCAATTGCTTCTTTTGTAATAATATCCCGAGGACGAATATCTTCTTCAATCATGCGAATTAAATGTCTTGCTGCTTCACGAATAAGTTCTTTTCTTTGTTCACTCGTAGCAACGATTGTACCGTTGCCGGGAAGAGTAACTCCGAGCATTTCCATTAAACAGTTCATGGAATTTGCCGTAAACATTCCTGAACAAGATCCGCAAGTTGGGCAAGCATTCATTTCAATATCTTTAAATTCTTCTTCAGTCATTTGACCTGACTTATACGCACCTACTCCTTCAAATACTGAAGATAATGAAAGTTGTTTTCCTGTAGAACTTCTTCCCGCTTCCATTGGTCCACCGGAAACAAATATTGAAGGAACGTTTGTGCGAACTGCAGCCATTAACATTCCAGGCGTGATTTTGTCACAGTTTGGAATGAAAAAGACGCCATCAAACCAGTGAGCATTAATCACTGTTTCAGCAGAATCAGCAATGAGTTCACGGCTAGGTAAAGAGTAGCGCATTCCGATATGACCCATCGCAATTCCATCATCAACACCAATTGTGTTGAATTCAAATGGAATTCCTCCTGCTTCAATGATTGCCTCTTTAACTTCTTCAGCAAATTCACGTAAGTGTACGTGACCAGGAATAATATCGATGTAAGAGTTACAAACACCGATAAATGGTTTACCTAAGTCTTTAGGTTTTACTTTCCCCGTAGCATATAGCAAGCTACGGTGAGGAGCACGATCAACTCCTACTTTAATCATATCACTTCTCATACTCTCAAACGCCCCTCACAAATACTAATATTTCCAATGTAGCGATTACGGGTAATAATCATTTCTCCGACTAATGATTATAATAATTTGTTCAAGTTCTTTGGAAAAAGTGTCGGTGAAATTGTTGTCATAATAGTACATAAATGACCCTTTCGTCAACCATATTTTTTAAATTTTTTATAAAATTTCAAAAATTCAATTTTATTGCAAACGTTTTCTTTCTACGTTTTGTTGGAATTATTCTTATACTTTCATTTTTTTTCTGAATTTAATAAAATTAAAATTTTTTAGATCCAACAATTATTATTGGGAATAATAATCGGATTTCATTTTGAGTAATTCGTGAAAAGTGGTGTAAATAGAACTTCTTCAATGAAAAACAAAAAAAGACCCGACCAATAAGTTAACTTATTGGTCAGGTTTAAATAATCAAATCAATATTTTAATGTTTTTTTGCTCTTGTGGTCGTCACATCCAACTATCCCTCATCATGAAAGCGTTAGCACCAGACGAAGGGGAAGTGCCTCAAAAGACTTTTCAGACTCCTCCCTTTTCTATTAACCTATTGGAACAATCGCAAAATCGATTGCTAAATTGAAAAATACGATTGTGTGAATGATAGCAAATATAATCCCCTGTCGATCTAAATTTCTTGTCATATTCATATAGATCCACCCCATCCCCCGTTAATTTTGTCTTCTTTGTGAACATTATATGACATTTTTCATCATTTTGCAAAATATTCAAAAAATATTTTTTCGTTATTTCATTTAGACTAGTTTGTTTGCATATCTCAAAAGCATTTGAGCACACTAACATAATGAAGATGCATCATAAAAGGAGTGGAATTATTCATGAATTTTATTTGGTATTTAGTTATTGGTGGAGTAATTGGATGGCTGGCTGGGGTTATTGTCGGCAAAGATATCCCTGGTGGTATTATCGGAAATATTGTAGCCGGCATTGTTGGATCATGGATCGGTAGTGCATTTTTAGGAAACTGGGGCTGGGAAGTTTCAAACTTTTATGTATTTCCAGCTTTGATTGGATCCGTTGTATTAGTATTTATTGTAAGTTTAATCATGAAAGGGTTTAGAAAAGCGACGGATTAAAATACTGATTCACTTGTAAAATGATCATCCAATACAGGGATGATCATTTTACTATGGACCACTTTTTTAGCTTGAATTACTATTTGTGGCTGTTATCACTTCTTTTTCTAAAAGAGGACTAACACGCTCATATTGCTCATAATAATATAAAATTTTCTTCACATAATCATTGCTATGGTTATAATGATAAATCGCTTTTTCCATTTTCCCTTCCCTTACCCCGGCTTGAGATAAAAAATTGGCAGCACTAAATATTGCATCTTCAATATCAAATGGATCTGCCACCCCATCCCCGTTTGCATCAACTCCATAGCCGCCATATTTTTCTATGACTTTCGGATCGGTTTTTTCTGATTCCGGAATATTTCCCTTCCCAAGTCCATCACAAGTTGGATGACTCCATCCTACAAATGTACATGGCATAAATTGCATATGGCCTTCTGCTCCTACGGGTGAAATTAATGTGTTCATTGTTGAAAATCTCGTTTCAACTCGATGATGTGCAGCAAGTAATGTCCAAGGAACATTATATTGTTCACCGGCTTTCATATAAATTGGTATATATTCTGCTGGAATTTTTAAATCAAAGTCCTCTTGTATTTTTTCAATTTCAGTTGTTTCATTAGAATTAAATAAAGATAGTGATTTTAAATCTTCCCAAGCTAAATATGCAATGGAATATATGATTATAGATGCAGGAATGAGTAATATAATGAGGAATAGCTTCATTCCGGGGCTTATTAATGTTCTTTTCTTTTTCTTCTTTTTCGACATAATTTCCCCCTAAATCATAATGTTGTTTTTTCTCCCCTAAATAATGATTATATCCTAAAAATATAATAAAAATTAATTTTAAAAAACCATTAAAGTTTGATGAAAGTTAGAAAACAAATTTATAAATATTTAATTAATTCTATTAAATAACTAAGAAAAATCATGTTAATTTCTGAAACTATTGTTTTTAAATTTAGACCATGTTAAATTGTTAGATAACTAAAATTATTTAGTATTTTCAAGGAAAGAGTGACAGACATGACGAAAAATTCAATCGAAACAAAATTAGTTCAATTAGGAAATCAAAGTGACCCTAGAACTGGAGCTGTAAATCCCCCAATCTATCTATCTACAGCATACAAACACACCGGGATTGGAGAATCAACAGGTTATGATTATATTCGCACAAAAAATCCAACTCGGGAAATTTTAGAAAATGGAATTGCAGAATTGGAAGGTGGAGATGCAGGATTTGCCTGTAGTTCCGGAATGGCCGCTATCCAATTAATACTTTCAATATTTAAACCTGGTGATGAAATCATTTTGCCGGAAGATGTGTATGGAGGCACTTATCGTTTATTGAAATCATATAACGAGTTGTATAATATTCGACCTGTTTATTTTTCTAATGCGGAACAAGTAGAAGAGTTGATTAATGAAAAAACAAAAGCCATTTTCCTTGAAACTCCTACAAATCCACTAATGATTGAATTTGATTTAGATTACTTTAATCAAATTTGTAAAAAACATAATTTAATGTTTATTGTTGATAATACGTTCTACTCGCCTTATTTTCAACGCCCAATAGAACATGGTGCCGATATAGTAATGCATAGTGGTACAAAATATATTGCTGGACATAATGATACATTAGCTGGTCTTGTTGTTTCAAAAGGAAAAGAGTTAAGCGAAAAATTAGCATATAATCAAAATAGTATGGGTCTTGTACTTTCTCCTTTTGATAGTTGGTTAGTAATACGTGGATTAAAAACACTACATCTACGAATGAAACAACATGATGAAAACGCAAAAAGAGTCGTTAAATTTTTGAAAGAAGAACCTTTAGTAACGGATGTGTTATATACAGGTAAAGGCGGAATGCTTTCATTTAAATTACAAAAATCGGATTTAGTGAATCCTTTTTTAAAAAAAATGAAGCTGATTACTTTTGCTGAGAGTTTAGGTGGTCCAGAAAGCTTTATTACTTACCCTGCTACCCAAACACATGCTGACATTCCTTATGAAGAGCGTGTTGCTCGAGGAGTTGATGATTGTTTGCTACGTTTTTCCGTAGGTTTAGAAAATGCAGAAGATATTATTGCAGATTTAAAACAAGTATTTAATCAATTAAGAGAAGAACAATAAATTTTTGCTCAACAAAAAACCGAACTATTCAATTCTTGAAAAAATGATGCGGAATAGTTCGGTTTTCTTTATCTGTTTTGTGCGTAAGATAATTTTTCAAGAGTTTTTAATGGTTAATTTTAATTACTTCTTTTTCATGTTGTTAATTAGTGTCTCAATGTCGATTGCTATTTCATCATATGGGACAGCTTGACCGGAATTTTCCTCTTCTGAATAACCTGAATATAATTTTACAGCTACACCATTTTCATCAACCAAATAAAATGAGGAACCATGGATTACTTGATCGCCGTCTTCAGGCATTTTTACTAGAGTTTTAAACGATTTTAATGCAAATTGCTCGATGAATTTTTGATCATAACCAGTTAGTAAATGCCATTTTGATTCATCGGGTACAGTAAAGAATTTTAAATACTTCGAAAGCACTTCAGGAGTGTCTCTTGCTGGGTCTACTGAAAACCCAACGATTTTATAGTCCTCTAATCCTTTTTCTTTTAATTTTTCTTGTACGATTGACATATTTAACGTCATTGGCTGACAAATCGTGTTACAATTTGTAAAAATAAACATAGCAATCCAAGGTTGTCCCTTTAAGCTGTCTAATGTAACAGTTTCTCCTCGATGGTCAATCATCTTAAAATCTTCAATTTGGTACTCGATTGTCGGTTTAAAATTATAATTGCTACAAGCACTTAACACTATACTAACAATCAACATGATAGAAATAATAATAAAATTCCTTTTTTTTATAATCTTCATAAAGCCTCAACTCCCTTGGAATACTATGTTTATCATATAGGAAAGTAGTATAATAGTAAAAGCTTTTCCGCTTGAAAGGTTTTTAACAAATTTGTGAAATATTTTTCACTTTCTATCGTTCAAATACTTTTTCCCCATTGATGTTTTTCAATGATACGAGAACAGAATAAATGGCTTCAAGCTTAGCTTCGATTCGATGTAACAAATAAAAAGAAATGATAATAGGAAAACCAAGTTCTTGAATTAATGTGATCCATTGTTCCATCTATATAATCCCCTTTTTTAATATATTGATTAGAAAAATCGACAAAATCCAGTAAGGACTTTGCCGATTTTCATGAAAATTAAAGAATATCTGTTATCGTTTTATCAATCAGCCGTGCTTGTTTAACGCCCGCAAGTGGTGCTCCATCCAAATGAAAAACATCTTGATTAATTATCATTTGCATAGCATTGGATACATCTGTTGAAGTTAAATTTGGTTTTGGGTCGTTCAATGAGAGGGTTAAAATCTTTCCATTAGCTGCCTCAAATTTCATTTCAAGCACTGATGTCATGACATGTTACCTCCTTCATTATAAATCGATTTTTTCTGTTGTAGACAAAGTTGCATGAACGACTGGATAATTGGATAGTTGAATGAATGCTTGTACAACAGCTGCTAATTGTTCTGCTGTTACATTCGAGCGCACATTTTTGTAAGATCTAGAAGAGTAGACAACATCACCATATTCATCAATCCCCGTCTCATAAACGATTTTTAATGTTGCATTTTCAAACGTTAAGTTTGCCATTACTTATCCCCCCTTTCACTTATCCATATATCGAATTCATAAAAAAATAGAGACAACCTTAATGAAAAAATTTTTTACCTTGTTATAATGTTTTAGAGAGGAAAAAGAGGTGAACAAATTGGAAGGTTGGTTAATGTGGTTTCTCGTTTTTTGGAGTTTTGTAATGGTTGTATTAATGGCCATTGGCGGGTTTTTTATGTTCCGAAAGTTTTTAAAATCATTGCCAAAAAAGGATGGAAAATCAGATTTAGATTGGCAAGATTACTATATCAAGAAGACTCTGCATTTATGGAATGACGAATCAAAGCAATTGTTAAATGAACTTGTTAGTCCAGTTCCCGAATTATTTAGACAGCAAGCTAAGGAGTCGATTGCTGGAAAAATTGGCGAACTTGCATTAAAAGAGCATGCCAAAACCATTACGCAAGAATTAATTATTCGAGGCTATATTATTGCAACTCCAAAAAGAGATCACAAGTTTTTGCGAAAAAAATTAGCTGAAATGAATATTGATGTAACGCCTTATGAAAAATATTTTGCGGAAAGCAAAAAATGATGGATATTTAATACCCTTATTATAGTACAAACCATCAATAAACTTTGAACAAATAATGAAGTATAAAAATGAGCTGGAACCAAACTAAAAAACATCATTTTCTCAAAAGAGAAAATGATGTTTTTATTGATTTCCGTTCCGAAACGCTTTCTAAGGATCCGAAACGAGCCTTCTCGTTCTAAAGGGTCCCTTTCCTATTACTTAATTTACTAAGTTTGATTTTTCGATTTTCTTATACTGAATGAACATGGCAATGCGCCATGGCCAGAGCATGGCAAAGGCAAGTATCCAAAACATGCCCGCTAATTCTCCAGGATCAAAAGAATCGGTTAATACAATTTTTCCAGCAATTCGTATCAATAACAAGCTTACCAAAATAATAAAAAATGCTTTGGAGCGTTTCATATAAATTTCATTGTTACGAATTTCAAATTTGGAAGTTGTAATTAAAACAATAGAAAAAATAATTCCTACTATAACAGCTTCCAATATTTGAAGAGGAGGTACACGGAACTCCTCGAATATAAACATTAATGCACCCGTAGACATAGCAATGGGCGGTATAAGGATTTTTTTTGCATTAACCGGTTTCTTTTGCGAACGCAATCTCATCATCATGATGAAAGTACCCATAAATATTGCCATTAACGTACTCGCAATAATGATATAGCGAGAAGGTATTGCTTCAAACATATAATCCCTCCTCGAAGAAATTACAACTTCAACACATTTGCTTAAAAAAACTGCCTGTTAACATTCAGGCAGTACCTTCATAATAATACCACATTATTATAATTCATATGTATCTAAGACTTTATTAACAATCATTTTTAATTGTGCTGCATCGAATGGTTTGGTAATAAAATCTTTTACCCCTATTTCAAGGGCTTCAACAATCAAGCGTTGTTGTCCTAATGCGGTAACCATAATAATGTTAGCGTTTGGAAAGTTACTTAGAATTTCTCTAGATGCTTCAATACCAGACATGATGGGCATCGTCACATCCATTGTCACTAAGTCCGGTTGATGGAGGTGAAATAGTTTTACGGCTTCTTCACCGTTAGTGGCCTCTCCTACTACATCAAAACCCCATTCAACAAATAGTTTTCTTACTGTTGTTCTCATAAATAATGCGTCATCCACAATTAATACAGAAGGCATTGACAAATCTCCTTTATTTCATCAGCATTCTAGAAACCAGTGAAACCGTCAAATATAGGCGATAAAATTCTAATAATTATATTCATGCCATCGAAGAATAATAATATTCCAACAGCGATCATTACGTAGCCACCGATTTTTACAATTTTATTGCTATATTTTCGTAGCCAACCAATTCTTGAAATGAAGAATGATAGAATAAAAAACGGAATTGAAAAACCTAAAACATAAGCAATCATGTACCCCATTGCCGAATTTGGATTTGTCATAGCAAGAGCAAAAATTGCTGCCAAAATCGGTCCAGTACATGGTGTCCATCCCGCAGCAAAGGCAAGGCCAATCAATGATGAACCTAAGTAGCCTGAAGGTCTATTTTTAAATTGTATTTTTCGATCTTTCATTAAAAAGTCGATATTTAGCCATCCAACGATCATTAGTCCGAAAAGAACAATTAATATAGCACCAATTTGGCGTATTAAATCTTGATAATTAATAAAAAAGTTTTCAATTGATAATAATCTTGCACCAAAACCTAGAACGACGAAAATAATTGAAAATCCTAGTAAGAAAAAGAGCGTATGAAGAATTGCTCTTTTTTGCAGCATGCCTTTATCATTTTTAATTTCATCATAACTCATACCTGTTATGTACGATAAAAATGCGGGATACAACGGCAATGTGCATGGAGATATGAAGCTTAAAAATCCTGCACCAAAGGCAAATAATATATTAATATTTGTTGCCATCTTTGTCTCTCCTTAGCAATTGATGTTTCTATCATATCAAATGTTGCTTAAAAAGTACTAATTTAAAAATTGAAAAATTATTAACAAATAATAATACATGATGTTGATGCATCGTTAATGATTATTAATAAATAATATATGCTGAAAAAATTTTGTTTATTTATTATTATAAGAATAATTTACATCGCTTCCAAATCTTAAGTTCCATTGAGGTTCAAAACGATCGATGATCCAATTTTTCAATCGCTTCATTTCCTTTAAATCAGTTAACGGACATATTTGAAAATAAATAGTAGATTTTCTTATATGTTCAGCAATATTGGCATTAATATGACAATGAGTTGCAGTGCCATCTCGAAAGCACGACTTAGGAGAGATATTTCCAATATGTTGATTAAATCTTAATTTAAATGTATTGTTACAAATCCCTGCAAAAACTAGTTCATCGTTCTTAATCACTAAATAAACACCTTTTTTACTTAGCAAAGAATCGTTGCCTTTAACAATAAATTGGCAATAAGTTAAATCTCCATATTTATTTAAAAATTCTTTGTAAAAGAGGTCATGATTTTTTTTCATCTGATAAATAGCGATTCCAGCCGGAACATCTAAAAGTTCAGTATATTCCTTGATAACCTTTTCTTTTAAATGTTCATATCGTCTATGTTGAAGTAGTTCACGAATTGTTTTTTTATCAAACAAACGAAATAGTTCCTGAATGCCGGTTTCAATCAGTTCAATTCGAATGCGATGAAAAGGATATTCTCGATCCCCAACTTTAATGAACATGAACCAATCCCCTCCCAATAGCTAAAAAAACAAAAAAATCGAAATATTCCCAATCTACGCTTCATTATGGTAATTCGATAAAAACTAAATAATTCCTTTTACGCAAACTTACGTTTTTTTCGATTTTCCAAAACCGTAGATAAACTAAAGAGCAATATAGCTAGCCATATAAAACCGAAAGAAATCAACTCTATGTTTGTAAAGGGTTCTTTATATACAACGGTTCCCAAAATTAAAATAATAGTTGGAGAAAAGTACTGGATGAAGCCTAATATAGATTGTGGTAAAGCTTGAGCCCCTTTAGCAAATAAAATCAATGGGTAAGCAGTTACCAATCCCCCTAACATAAGAAAAACATCTGTTTTCCAATCGAATTGCAAAAATGACGTATTGTTAGTAAACATAAGAAAACCGTAATAAACTAGTGCGAAAGGTAAAATAAACAATGTTTCAATTGCTAATCCCCTTGTTGCATCGAGCTGAATTTTTTTCTTTAATGCACCGTAAACGGCAAATGAACAAGCAAGCCCCAATGCAACCCAAGGGATTTTCCCGTAACGAATTGTCATCAATGCCACTCCGATAAATGCTATAAAAACAGCTACGATTTGAGCTTTAGACAATTGCTCTTTAAAAAGGAATAGGCCAAACAATACGGTGATTAATGGATTTATATAATATCCTAAGCTTGTTTCGACTACATGTTCATTTGTTACTGCCCAAATATATAGGAACCAGTTACATGAAATGACAAAGGATGCTAGTAAAAGTAAGAAAAATGTCTTTTTTTCCTGCCATAACCATTTTAAATCTTCAATAAGTTTACTTTTTTGACCAATGATAAATATAAAAATAGTTGTAAAAATAAACGACCAAATAATACGATTTAATAATATTTCAATGCTATTGACGTGTTCTAATAACTTCCAATAAACAGGAAAGAATCCCCAAATGATATACGCTGCCATGGCACTAATCATGCCTTTTCTTTCTTCAAACATATTGATAATCAACCTTTCAATGATATGAATTAACTTACATACAAATTATAGCGATGGAAAATAATGAAGTAAATGTAATATCATACGAATACAATTCGTTATCTCGAGGGAATAGCTTATTAATAACGTTTCTGTATAGTTGATAAATTTAAAAAGTAAAAAATGACTAACTTTATTCAGTTAGTCATCGTGAAGTGTTTATTCATTTAGTGAACTAAGTGATGAAATGAAGAGCTGAATTTCATTAATTGTTTCCTTTATTTGACTTTGGAAATATTCATTTTTTGTGAAATAACTATGCACAAGTCCCTGAGCAATTCTTAATTTGACTTTTCCCCCTGAATCCTCCAATTTCTTTGCATAAGCAATCCCTTCATCTCTCAATACATCATTTTCGGCAACAATAATAAAAGCGGAGGGCAAGTTCGTCAAGTCCTTAGCTAGTAATGGAGAGACATATTGGTGATATGTTTCATCTTCATTGTTTAAATAATGTTGTTTAAACCACGCCATATCTTCTTTTAAAAGACCATATCCAACTGCAAATTCTTCATAGGATGCAGTGCTGAACGTCAAATCTGTTACAGGATATAATAATACTTGAGCATGAATTGTAGAACCTTGTAAATCTCTGTTTAATAAAGTGACGACAGTTGCTAAATTTCCTCCGGCACTATCTCCTGCTACTAAAATTTGATTGGTTCCATTCAAAAATTTTTTATTTTCAACTGTCCAAAGAAAAGCATCATAAGCATCAAAAACGGGCGTTGGAAATTTAAATTCAGGAGCTAAACGATAATTGACTGAAACCACAATTGATTTCGTTATTTCTGCTAACAATTCACAGGTTTCATTGCACGTTTCAATGCTATTTAACACCCATCCTCCTCCATGATAGTAAACAATAATTGGAAATGGCCCTTTCCCTTTCGGTGTGTAGATTCGTAACGTGATTGAATGACCATCTCTAACCGTAATTGAAACATCTTTTTTCGTTACATTGCTTAAACCCTCAGTACATTTTGTTCTTAAAAATTTTTCCCTTCTAGATCTTTCTTCAATTGGATTCATTGTGTATAACGGAACTTGGCGATTCGTTTCATTTAAATAACGGATAGTGTTTGGTAATAAGGTGGACATAGAGGATCAACCCTTTTTCCTTATATTTCTTATTGGATTACTATGATTTGATTGTACAATGAAATTCTAATTCAATCAACATAAATAGCTGAAGTATGCTGCACTATGTCATAATAATAACTTCTATCCATCAAAATTAGCAAAGAAGAAAATTTTAAACCTCTTTCAAACTAGCTCTCTAATAATAAATATAATTTTTTATTTCAAAATTTTATTTGTTCATCATAGGTATTAATCTAGTTTATTTTTTAAATCTTCCATATGTTATGGATGAATAAATAACTATTAAGGAGGTGAAAATAAATGTTTAATAGAAGACATCAACATCATCATATGAGACCGCAACCTATTTGTTGTCCACCAAATGTAATGCCAACACAAATTGCACCTGCTCAAGTTTCACCAACTCAAGAAGTTGTGAAAACGAATGTATTTAATACAATAGTTCCTCATTTCCATCCAGTGCACACAACAACAGTAAATCGACATATCTATCATCATCAACACTATTATCCAAGAACGTATTCAGAAGTGAATGAATATTATCAAACATCTCAGCAATGTGGTAGCCCTGAAAATCCTAACCCAAGGTGCTTCCCTCTACAAAGAAGATTTGGATATTAAATCCTAATAAATGACTGCACCCCTATTAAGGCAGCATAAAGCTTGCAAAGAGGTGCAGTTTTTTTATTTCATTACATCTTCTTTAACTTTTCATATTCAAGTTGAAGCTGTTCAATTCGTTTTCTACCTTCTTCGCGGCTTTGAATTGTTTCCGCTTGAATTTGTTTCGTTTCTTCAATTCCAGCCAAAATTGTTTTCCATGTATTTTCTATCGTTTCAATTTTAATACTTGGTTGGCTTGCAGTTCTAGCAATTTCCACACTGTTACGACGAATGTTTTCCGCATTTCTCAACAACATTTCATTTGTACGTTTATCTAGCTCTTGCATAGAGTCAGAAACTAATTTTTGACGTTGAATGGTTACTGCATGGATTAAACCTTGTTTAAAAATTGGGATTGTTGTTACAAATGCGGAATTAATTTTTGCAATCAAATGATTATTGCCTTGTTGCATTAAACGGATTTGCGGTGCTGCTTGGAAAGAAACTTGTTGTGCCATCTCTAAATCATAGCGCCGCTGTTCTAACAATTCGATAGCTCTCTGTAAGGATTCGAGCTCCATAATTGCTTCTTGATCACCTTCACTTGATCGCATTTCTAATTTAGAAAGTTCCGGTTTTAAATCTTCCAGTTTTACTTCGATCGCTGCGATATGTTCGCTTAAACTTTTAAAATATTCAAGGTTTTGTTCGTACATTTGTTCAAGTTCGAGCGTATTTTTTTTCATTTCCTGTTCGTATTTCGTAATTTCTTGATAAATGACATCAATTTCTTTATTCATTGTATCGTATTTCGATAATATTTTTTGAAGTTGCTCTTTTCCCTTTCCAAACAGACGAGATAGAAAACCTTTCTTCTCTTCTTTGAAATCTTCCGGATCAAAACGAGACATGATTTTATTTAAATGATTGATGAGCTCACTAGATTTTTCTAATTTACTTTGTTTGATGGAAGCAAGCATCCGATCGGAAAACTTAGAAATGGCATTGGCGGTTTCCTTCCCGAATTCTAAAACCGCTATTTGATTTTTCCAGTCTATTTTTTCAGCAAGAGTACGAACGGCTGGATCTTTTTTTAACTCAATCTGTCTTTTACGCAATTGTGACTTTTCTTCTTCTGTTACAAGCTGAGGAGGAGCTTCAACAATTTCATGTTTTTCTTGTTTCAATTTTGCATCTAAATCTTCAAATAAAGGGTTTTTCATTTCTGACATGGCTTTCCTCCGTTCTTCAATGTATGTTACTCTTTCATTTACAGTTTACACTAACTTCTACAGTAATCATACGATTAAAGAAGTAGGAAAGTTTCATTTCGTTAACCACAAAGCAATAAAAGTATCACAACTTGTTAATAGAGCTCGATGAGCCAAAAAACCACGTTCTTGATTGAACGTGGTTTACGAATGATTAACGATTGTTTTGATTATGTTTAGGATTTGGAATTGCACCAATTGTACTTACCCAACGATTGGTGTAATTAAAGAAACCTACCACAAAAGCTGCTTCTAAAATCTCATGGTCGTTAAACCCAACTTCTCGCAACAAATCTACTTCTTTTGTTGTGATTTCGTCTGGATATTTCGTTGCACGGAAAGCGTAGTCACATAATGCTCTTTGTTTTTCTGTTAATTTTGCACTGCGGTAATTATACGTTAACGTGTCTACCCAAACTGGATCGTTTGTTAGTCTTCGTAACGTATCGCTATGAGTTGTCAAGCAATAGTTACAACAGTTCACCGATGATACAACAAGACCTATCATTTCTTTATCAATTAAATCTAAATACGTATTTTTCGTATTAAACAACGAATATTTAAAATCTAAAAAAGCTTTAAATTGAATCGCATTTAACGGCAAAACTTTAAATAAGTTGTTTACTACTCCTAATTTTTCTTCTTGCTTTTTGATGTTCTCTTCAAAATATTCTTGTAATTCTGGTGGTATTTCTTCTAATTTTGGCTTTTCTAAATAAGATAATTGTTCATCATACATTCCCATATTTCTCCCCACTTTTCTACTATAAGTTACTAATTAATTCATATGAATGATGTGATTACCTCTAGAACAAGGTTTATAATGTTCCTCCTGAACCACCGTCAATATTTATGGAAGTGCCCGTTACATAAGAAGCTGCATCAGAAACAAGAAATGTAATAACTTTTGCTGCTTCTTCTGTTTCGCCAATTCTACCAAGAGGAATCGATTTTCCAATTTCTTTAGAATATTCCTCCCATGAAGAATTTGGCATTTCTCTTTTCCATTTTTCTTCAATTTGCCTACTTCGAATAAGCCCGATACATACTGTGTTAACTCGAATATTATATTTTCCTAAATCTTTACTCATTGCTTTTGTTAATGCAAACCCTGCTGAACGACTAACAGTAGTTGGAAGGCTATTTTCACTTGGAGTTTTAGCGATTGACGCAGTAACGTTTACGATTGAGCCACCATATTCCTTTAAATATGGAAGTGCATATTTTGAACAATGAATTGCACCAAACAATTTTAAATTTAAGTCAGCAACCCAAAGTTCAGTGTCTACTTCTTCAAAAGAATAGGCAGCAGAAGTACCAGCATTATTCACCAAAATATTTAATTTGCCAAATTGCTTAACAGTTTCTTCAATTAAGCGTTTACAATCCTCTTCTTTAGTAACGTCCGCAACAATGGCAAGCACTTCTTTTCCCGTTTCCTTTTTTATTATTGTTTTTGCTTCTTCCAATGACGATTTGTTTCGAGCGCATATGGCAACATTCGCTCCTTCTTTAACTAATTGAAGTGCAGTATGTAGACCAATTCCTTTACTTGCTCCTGTGACGACGGCAACTTTACCTTGTAAATTTAGTTCCATTGTTCACTCTCCTTTACTTCTATTTTGCAAAATAAGAACAAGGTATGTAAATAGATACTTTATTGAAATTTCAAAATAATCAAATGAATATTTTCTATTTATTCTTAATCTTAATTGATTAGAACTTTCTTAGAAAATCGAGTAGGAGGGAGCGATTAACTCCCGTCCTCTCACACCACCGTACGTACGGTTCCGTATACGGCGGTTCAATTAAGATGATTGACGCAAGTCTTTATAACTTCCGTGAATAGCTGTTCTCT
>NZ_JAAXPW010000079.1 GCF_012396605.1 Ureibacillus thermosphaericus | reverse complement strand
AATTTTTCCATTCTTCCGGCATCTTTTCATAGAAATCCGTATATTTTAATGCATTTGGCCTTTTGGCCATTAACGTAAGATATGGTTGCCATTTCATTGATTTTTGTTTTGTGCCATATAAACGCTCGTGCTTGATAATCAGCTCATGCTCTTCTGTTAAAATGGCAATCTCATGATAAGAGATCTTTGCCAAAACCTTTTGTTTGGCAAAACGGGGAGACGTGGAATATAAATTGTTTTCTAAATGGATGAAACCGTACTTATCAGCCGTGACCTGCTCATATCGGACACATTCAAATTCTTTGGCTGGCAATTGAAGAAATAACGCTTGTTCTTCTTCAAATAATTCAGCGATGAGTCGCTCCTTCTCATAATGCGGACGATTCCAGTCCTTCTCACATTTCTCCCATAAAGATTCATTAAAACTTTCTAGTTGATAGATTGTTTGTTCAGGTAAAAAGAAATTGTTTCGAATATATTTCACCTTTGATTCGACATTCCCTTTTTCATTTCCGCTGGCTGGGTTGCAGAACTCGCATTCAAAGCCATAATGTAAAACGAATCGTTGAAATGTCTCTGTCAATTCTCTTTCTCCGTTTGGCAAGATCGTTTTTACGGCAGGGGAGAGATTATCAAAACGAATGACCCTTGGAACCCTTCCCATATAGTGAAAGATTCGTTTTAATCCTTCCAAGAAACATTCTTGATTTTGAGCTGGCATGACTTGCACATAGGCCGCATTACTGTAAGGGAATGAAACGACCAGGTAAGGAAAATCGACGTATTTCCCCTGATAGAGAAAAGGAGCTTCTCCAAAATCAACTTGAGCCGTTGCAGGTTTCGATTCTAAAGGTAACGCAGCTGGTTCACTTTGTACGAGCAGTTCTTGTTTTCTTTTTGATACATAGAGCCGAACAGAACGATCTGAACCTGTAAATCCATATTCTTCTTTTAAGATTTCATACATTCGTTTCGCAGTTCTTCGATATTTTTTCTTCTTTGTCAAGTCCTCTTTAATCCATTGATCCAATATCGGTTTCACTGGATCCATCACTTTCGCTTTTCTCGTTTGTTTAACTTTTGAGGGATTGAAGTCTTCCATTTCCGCATACTTCTTCACTGTTCTTGGATCACGATTCATTCTTTTGGCAATATCGGAATAGGAACATCCTTTTTGGTTTGCTTCATATCTGATATAATGAATTTCAGCCACTGCTAACATCTCCTTGAATACCTCCCGTTGAACTGTTTTGTCCA
>NZ_JAAXPW010000078.1 GCF_012396605.1 Ureibacillus thermosphaericus | reverse complement strand
TCCCTCAAAGACGATGAGGTAGATAGGTCCGAGGTGGAAGCACGGTGACGTGTGGAGCTGACGGATACTAATCGATCGAGGACTTAACCAATCATTTCAATGTCGTTATCCAGTTTTGAGAGAACAAAAATTATTTTAAAAAAACACTTGCAATTCTTTGATTAAGTGATATAATAGTTCTTGTCTCAAAACAAATAGTCTAGTGACGATGGCAAAGAGGATACACCCGTTCCCATACCGAACACGGAAGTTAAGCTCTTTAGCGCCGATGGTAGTAAGGGGCTTCCCCTTGTGAGAGTAGGACGTTGCTAGGCTAATATATGGAGGATTAGCTCAGCTGGGAGAGCACCTGCCTTACAAGCAGGGGGTCGGCGGTTCGATCCCGTCATCCTCCACCATATCATGCCGGTGTAGCTCAATTGGCAGAGCAACTGACTTGTAATCAGTAGGTTGAGGGTTCGATTCCTTTCGCCGGCACCATTATTCGAGCCATTAGCTCAGTGGTAGAGCATCTGACTTTTAATCAGAGGGTCGAAGGTTCAAGTCCTTCATGGCTCACCATTTTTTGCGGGTGTGGCGGAATTGGCAGACGCACTAGACTTAGGATCTAGCGCCTCACGGCGTGGGGGTTCGACTCCCTCCACCCGCACCATTTAAAATATATATAATTGCGGAAGTAGTTCAGTGGTAGAACACCACCTTGCCAAGGTGGGGGTCGCGGGTTCGAACCCCGTCTTCCGCTCCAATAATGCCGGGGTGGCGGAATTGGCAGACGCACAGGACTTAAAATCCTGCGGTAGGTGACTACCGTACCGGTTCGACTCCGGTCCTCGGCACCATGTAAAATAGAAGTTAGCGCCAGTAGCTCAATTGGATAGAGCGTCTGACTACGGATCAGAAGGTTGTGGGTTCGACTCCTGCCTGGCGCGCCATAAATTCGGGAAGTAGCTCAGCTTGGTAGAGCACTTGGTTTGGGACCAAGGGGTCGCAGGTTCGAATCCTGTCTTCCCGACCATTCATTATATTGGGGCATTAGCTCAGCTGGGAGAGCGCCTGCCTTGCACGCAGGAGGTCAGCGGTTCGATCCCGCTATGCTCCACCATGAACCTTGAAAACTGAACAACAAAACGTTAATGCAATAAATTATCTAGTTGTTAACCCTCGTTAACAAACTAGATTCGGACATTAAATTTTTGAGCAAATCAAATTTTCTTTTATGGAGAGTTTGATCCTGGCTCAGGACGAACGCTGGCGGCGTGCCTAATACATGCAAGTCGAGCGAACCAATTGAAAG
>NZ_JAAXPW010000077.1 GCF_012396605.1 Ureibacillus thermosphaericus | reverse complement strand
TCAGCTTGTAGACAAAGTCCCTAACTAGGGGCCAAATCTACAGGCTTTTTTGTATAATAGGGATAGAATTCTTGGTTAACGGGGGAAATTTAGGATGTTATCGAAGCGTACTGACAATAATCGAAATCAATTGGAAATGGTGGCTCTTGATCAATTGGTTCCAGAAGATCATTTGGTAAGGAAGATTGAACAAGCCATAGACTTTGATTTTATTTACGATCTTGTCAAAGATACCTATTGCCTAGATAACGGAAGGCCTAGTATTGATCCTGTTGTGCTCATTAAAATGGTCTTTGTGCAGTATTTATTTGGTATTCGATCCATGCGTCAAACGATCAAAGAAATTGAAACCAACGTGGCGTATCGATGGTTCTTAGGATATGGTTTCACAGAGAAAATTCCTCATTTTTCAACGTTCGGCAAGAATTATGTTCGTCGTTTTCAAGGTACTGATTTATTTGAACAGATATTTTATCGTATTTTAAAAGAAGCGATGAATAAAGGATTAGTGGATGCATCTGTTGCCTTTATTGATTCAACACATGTCAAAGCAAGCGCCAATAAAAAGAAGTTCGATAAGAAAATTGTCCGGGCAGAAACAAAAAGCTATCAAGCGCAATTAGAGTTAGAGATTAACCAAGACCGTGAAAACCATGGAAAAAAGCCCTTTCCCCCGAAAGAGAATGAAGAAACCAAGGAAATAAAGGTCAGTACAACCGATCCTGATAGTGGCTATTACGTAAAAGATGAACGGGAAAAGATGTTTGCCTATTCTTTTCATACCGCCTGTGATGCAAAAGGCTTTGTCTTAGCTACCAAGGTAACGGGAGCGAATATTCATGATAGTCAGGTGTTTGGTCAATTACTCGAACAAGTCATCGAAAAAGTAGGCAAACCAACTGCAGTAGCCGTAGATGCCGGATACAAAACCCCAGCGAATGCGAAAAGTCTATTGGATAAAGAGATTCGTCCAGTCATGCCATATACAAGGCCTAGAACAAAGGACGGTTTCTTTAAAAAGTATGAATATGTATACGATGAGCATTATGATTGTTATATCTGCCCAAACAACCAAACTCTTGAATACCGAACAACAACAAGAGAAGGATATCGACAGTACGCTTCGAAACCGGAAATATGTAAAACGTGCCCATTTTTAGAAAAGTGTACCCAAAGTAAAGATCACACTAAATTTATTCATCGCCACATTTGGGAGCACTATGTGGAAGAAGTCGACCACTTAAGACATACAGATATCAATAGAAATATATATGATAAGCGCAAAGAAACGATTGAACGGGTCTTTGCCGATGGAAAAGAGAAGCATGGCATGCGATGGACAACTCTACGAGGACTGGAAAAATTGTCCATGCAGGCGATGCTTACTTTCGCTGCCATGAACTTAAAGAAAATGGCAAACTGGACATGGAAAAGACCATGTCCAGCCTAAATAAGA
>NZ_JAAXPW010000076.1 GCF_012396605.1 Ureibacillus thermosphaericus | reverse complement strand
TTCGATTATTGTCAGTACGCTTCGATAACATCCTAAATTTCCCCCGTTAACCAAGAATTCTATCCCTATTATACAAAAAAGCCTGTAGATTTGGCCCCTAGTTAGGGACTTTGTCTACAAGCTGAAATGAGCCTAACAATCCCATGTTAGGCTCATTTATCAGTTGATTCAGATTCATCGCCAGTATTTAATATATAATGTAAATTTGGATCACGACTAGAGGTAGCAATTTTTTTAATAAGTTTCTTTTCCTCTAATTTTTTAAGGATTTTTCGAGCATATTGAGGACTTTTCCCCAGAGCATCCGCTAGTTGTCTCGTTTTTAGTTTATCTTTTCCATATGCAATTTCCAATGCCACTTTTTCATCGGTTAAACTTTTCCAACTTCTATTGATAATTAATGAAATTCTTTCTTCTCTGCGTTGTCTTCGCATTAATATGTTATTTTTTAAAGTTAGGATGACAGATGAATGAGTTTCATTATATACTGGAGGATCTAAAAAGAATTGTTCCATATCACGATAAATCCGTTTGACTCCCTCGTTCAGTTCTCGTACCCATCCAAACTCCGTCAATGCTCTAGCGATTTTTGGATTTCTTGAATACCTTGTATATTTTATATTTTCTACATTCACAATATTAGGGAGACGACCGGGACTGTGTATTTCAAGTCGGTCATCGAACATAAAGACTTTGATATCATCCCCATGTATGTTATAAGCTCGATGGGTAATAGCGTTTATGACTCCTTCTTGCCATGCAAAAGGCGGATATTCCGGAACGGTAATAAACTGTCCAGTATTTTTGTCAAGTGCGGTAAACTCCCTTAATTGTGTATCAATAAATTCTTTTGATTCCTCAATTAACTTAGGTATTGGTCCTTCGAAAACCTTTTGTTTAGAGATGTTCATTGAAGTTCCAACTTCTGCTTTCGTCCCATCATAGCGGAAAAACCTTAACTTTGCACTAGGAATAAATGCAGTAGGATACTTTGCAAACATTAATACACCCGCGACGGTTAATTTTACCCCTCCATTAACTCTTCGTAAAAAACCTCTAGCCAAAAGAAGTTCCTCAAATGATCCGTTGAATTCAAGTAATTTTTGGTACTTATCCAATACTTCTTTATCAAGGTCATCTAATGTGCATCCCTCGACAATCTGTTCTTCGTAAAGACGGCTACCCTTATCATATTCCAGATCTACCCTTTGTTCATAATTAAGCCTTATAGTTTCATCGCCAACTCTTAAAAAGACTTCATCAGCCTCTGTTTTATGAACTTTATCTACACTCGGTTCTATATGCAATAAAATAATTGCATCTTCTTTGCCATTGGCTTTTTTAACTGGAATATTCTCAAATTTATAATTTACAGATGGAATCACTACCGTCGCATAAATGATGTCTGAATTTTCAGTTTTATTTTTTCTGGACTTTAGAGAAAAAACGAAAACACCTAAGCGAGGGTAGTAAACATCCATTTTTTTACTATAACCTATGACTTGT
>NZ_JAAXPW010000075.1 GCF_012396605.1 Ureibacillus thermosphaericus | reverse complement strand
AGTCAAGTCCCGATAATTGTGTAAAAACTCTTATACACTGTTTCCAAATCCGATTAAAGTAGCGTAAGTGGAATCAAACCAAATATAGCAGTTTTTGATTCCATTCCCCTCCCACATTTTTTAGCCGCAACTTCTATGGGGTTTTCTATCCATATTCGTAAAGGGCTGTCAAAGGCTTTTTTCACTTTGACAGCTCTTTGCGAATATGGAATCATCCCATAATGGAAGATGCGCGTGAAAAATAGTGAATGATTATCTACCTGATAGATTTTTTCGTCGATCATAGATTTCTTGGTAATCCATTAAGACAGCGCCAATCAAACGAAAAGCTGATTGCGTATTAGGGAAAATTCGGATCACTCTTTCTCTTCTACGAACCTCTTGATTCAACCGTTCAAGGGTATTCGTACTGCGAATATGAGGACGAATTTTTTCAGGAAAATTCATATATTGAATTGTATCTTCGAAACCTTCATCTAGAATTTTCAATGCTTTTTCAAATCGTGCTTGGTCACTAAACTTTTCAAACAATTCATCTTTAAATTGACGCATATCTTCAATCGTGACAGCTTCGAAAATTCGTTTCAACATTGTTCGGAATTCAGCAGTATCTTTTTTAGGTAACTTGTCAATGATATTACGTTTAAAATGAACATTGCATCTTTGTCAAGAAGTCCCGACAAATTCACGCTGGATGGCCTTTCGTAACCCTTCATGCGCATCTGAAATCACAAGTTTAGGGGATTGTAATCCTCTTGATTTTAGATGCTGGAAGAAACGACTCCAACTCTCCGCACTTTCAACGTGGTCAATATGAACACCAAGGATTTCACGTTTATTTTGATCGGTAATCGCTGTCGCGATATAAGCCGCTTTAGACACTACACTATGACCTTCGCGAACTTTAATATACATAGCATCGACAAAGATGTAAGGATAGTATGTAGTATTTAGAGGGCGATTGGCCCATTCATTGACAATTGGATCTAATTGTTTTGTCAAAGATGATACGAATGATTTGGAGACATTTTCTCCACAAAGCTGTTCAACGATTTTCGTTACTTTTCGAGTAGACACCCCATTCACGACCATCTCAAGCATAGAAAGAACGAAAGCTTGATCACAACGTGCATATTTTTCAAACACGGTAGTTGAAAACTCTCCATTGCGAGTTCTTGGAACCTTTAATTGAATCTTTCCAATACTCATCATTAAATCACGTTCATAATAGCCATTCCGGTAATCACGACGTTCGGGAGAACGTTCATAAGCAGCAGCTTGAAGATAGTCATCTCGTTCTTTTTCCATAAATTCATTCAGAATTAAAACAATCGCTGATTTGATAACAGAATCAAGATTCGAATTGATAATTGATTCTTTTAAAAGGTCCATATTTAGGTTAAACTTTAATAGAGTCATTTTTTCATCCTCTTTCTATTTGTTTTTATTGGGTCTGAAAACAGTGTAGCAAAAGAGGAGGAAAATGGCTCTTTTCTTTTTTACACAATTATATGGACTCTATC
>NZ_JAAXPW010000074.1 GCF_012396605.1 Ureibacillus thermosphaericus | reverse complement strand
TTTGCCGCTCGCTTCCTTCAGATTCCGCGTCACCACGGACACCCTTGCGTTAAGCTAACTGTTACTTCTGCCTTCACAGTTCGGGACTTACACCCTATAGATTACACCCATGCCAGGCGCACTAATATTTGGTGTTGGTGAGTAAAAACCAGCACCAATTTTTTTGAACAAAAAAAATGAGACAGTGACAAAACTCTGGTAAAATGTAATCGACCAAAACCACATTTACAAGGAGTGATGTCACATGTCTCATCATTATTCTATACGTAATTTATTAAATATTAAAGATAAAAATATCACATTTGATGAAAATTTTTGTGCAGAAGAACTCATTAAAGGGGTCCAATCAAAAGTCTTTTATGGCCAATTAACTTACCAACCAAAAGTGTTTTTGGCAAGTAGAAAATGTATGAAATGGCAATTAAAAATGCATACATACACTTGCCAAATTCCATGGTTAACGTTGAGAGATTGAGTCTTTGTATCGGTGACTTTCACCATTGAAGATGATTAAATAAGAATGATGAATCAGCCGATCAATGACGGCCTCTGTTAAAATGGGATCGCCAAAGACATTATTCCATTGGCTAAAAGGTAAATTGGTTGTCACAATGATGCTTTTGGTTTCATAACACATGGAAATAACTTGAAATAATAACTCTGCCCCCTGTTTATGCAATGGAATATAGCCCAATTCATCAAGAATCAAGAGATCCAACTTTTCGATTTGATTGAGAAATTTACCAAGGTCACCTTTTTCATTGGCCTCCAATAAAGCATTGACAATGGAGGCGGCCGTATAGAACTTCACTCTTTTTCCTTGTTTTTTCATCAAATTGAGGGCGATGAGAGTGGAAAGGAATGTTTTACCGGTTCCCACTCCGCCATAGAAGATAAGGTTTTCCTGATTTTTCGTAAACTCACCTTCTAAAATATAATCTTTTGTGATGCCTGGGGCTAGTTGAATCTCCCGCCAATCATAAGGTTTATTTGGAATTTTCGGCAATGTCGCCTGTTTTAGTAGTAAATTTATCCTTCTCTCATCTCGATGCTGCACTTCTCGTTCAAACAGCTTCAGTAAAAATTCCTCATTTGTTTCCGCATGGATGGTATGATAATTGGCTGGAATCCAGCTTAATTTTAGTCTTTTGGCATATTCCTTAATCATTTGTTCCATGATGCCACATCTCCTTGGGATTCGAATAGGCGGTCATAATGCCTTACTCCTCGGATGGCTTCCGGCATATCTGGAACGTGTTTTTTCGGTTGAATTGGCTCTCGTATACCTCTTCCATTGATTAATTGATAAAATACCTGTTTAATCGATTCTACTTTCGGATGACCATACTGGGAGGCAATCCTCAAAGCCTGTGTCGAAACTTCGAAATCATGTTCTTTTAGTAAAACAGCTAGTAGTTGTAATGCTTCCTTCTTTTCTTGAACGGTACAATTGGAAAAATAATTTTTCCATTCTTCCGGCATCTTTTCATAGAAATCCGTATATTTTAATGCATTTGGCCTTTTGGCCATTAACGTAAGATATGGTTGCCATTTCATTGATTTTTGTTTTGTGCCATATAAACGCTC
>NZ_JAAXPW010000072.1 GCF_012396605.1 Ureibacillus thermosphaericus | reverse complement strand
AGAAGACAAGCTATTCACGGAAGTTATGAAAACTTGCGTCAATTATCTTAATTGAACCGCCGTATACGGAACCGTACGTACGGTGGTGTGAGAGGACGGGAGCTAATCACTCCCTCCTACTCGATTAATATTCTTCATTTGCTTTCAATAATTGTGGTGCTTTTTTCATTGTCCAAAGGTGAGCTAATATGTAACAGGCAAATAAGATGAATGCACCAAGAATAAATGGTGAAGATAATTTCCATTCAAGCATTATTCCTGCGAGGGCGGGACCAACCATATTACCTAAACTCATATATGCATTATTCATTCCAGCGGCAAAACCTTGCTCAGCCCCTGCCAATTTCGAAATTAATGTGTTGACTGCTGGCCGAATAAAAGTTGTGGCAATTTGGAAAATAGACGTAATGGTAATAATAATGAAAAATCCTTTTATATACACCATACCAACCATGGAAAGTGCAGCAATAATCAAATTGACTAATATAACTTTCATCTCACCGAATCGTTTAAATAGCTGGTCGACAATATATACTTGTAAAATTACACCAAGAAAACCGCCGATTATCATAACGATAGCGATATCCATAGGCGTATAGCCAAATTTATAAGTTAAGTACATAGACAACGTCGATTGGAAATTTGCGATACCAAAACTAAAAACAAAGACGACTAATAACATGACGAAGTAGGGCGTATGAAGGGAACGTAATAATTGTTGAAAGATGTTATCTTTCCCTTTTGTTATTAATCGTTCTTTCTGTTGTTGTTTAATATTCGGTAACACGATAAAAGAAACGATGGCTGCTATTAAAGCAACGATCCCTCCAAAATAAAAGGGAAAATGCAAATTCACTTTAGCTAAAAATCCACCAATCCCTGGCCCAATCATAAATCCAAGAGATATGGCTGCTCCGAGAAATCCCATTCCTTTTCCCCGTTCTTCCACTGTTGTAATATCCGCTACATAGGCCATCACCGGTGGCATGATGAAGGCAGCGCCAGCTCCTGACAAGAAACGGGCAAAAAACAGCATCCAAATTGCTTTTGCTATCCCAAAGAAGATTTGTGAAAATCCAAAAACGATTAATCCCAAAATGACAAAGAATTTTCGTCCATATAAATCCGATAAATTCCCTGCGATCGGAGAAAAAATAAATTGGGCAAAGGCAAAATCAGCAACTAAAAATCCGAGGATGGTACCCCCAACTCCAAAAAGATCCAGGTAGGAAGGTAACACCGGAACCACCATTCCAATGCCTCCCATTGTAATGAATAAGTTAAACATTAACATAAACATGACCAACTTTTTCTTTCTCTGTGACATTCCGATCACCTTCCATTTAATTCAAAAAACTTACTATGAAATAATGAACTATTTTATCATATTACAATAAGGAAAATATCACTACCGTCGCATAAATGATGTCTGAATTTTCAGTTTTATTTTTTCTGGACTTTAGAGAAAAAACGAAAACACCTAAGCGAGGGTAGTAGACATCCATTTTTTTACTATAACCTATGACTTGTGCAACAACGACTGGCAAACCTTTATGGGACGCCGTTTCCTTCGATTTTTCGTAACCAAATGTGAGCGGATTTCCACAAAGAAGCCTTCAAATAG
>NZ_JAAXPW010000071.1 GCF_012396605.1 Ureibacillus thermosphaericus | reverse complement strand
TCAAACTCTCCATAAAAGAAAATTTGATTTGCTCAAAATTTAATGTCCGAATCTAGTTTGTCAACGAGGGTTAACAACTAGATAAATTATTGCATTAACGTTTTGTTGTTCAGTTTTCAAGGTTCATTTTCTATCGCCTCGCAGCGACTCATTTATAATAACAAGTTCTAAATCAGATGTCAACATTAAACTTCAAATTTTTTTATTAAAATTTATATTTTTTTATTTAAAGAGTATTCGCATCTTTTTAACAAACTCTAATATCAGCCACCTTAAGCACCAAAAATTCAATAGATTCAATAAATAGTTACAAGATGACCTTCTGACATCATAAGATTAGAAAAGAGGCTTTCAGGTAATAGTATAAAGATACATAGCACATATACAAAATGTTTTAACACTAAATGATTTTATTATAGAAAGATAAAAAATTCAACAGCATAATGATTATTTTTCTAAGTTAACTATCCATCGACTTAATAAAAATTTAGCATTTCTATCTATTCATTTGTTATGACTCTTGAAATTGTTAATGATCTTTGTTTTGATAGATCAATGATTTCTCCATTTTTTAATAATTTTATTAAAGGGCGTGTTGGATTATATTGGTTGATAAACATTACTTCTGCTTTCTCTAAATTTGACAATTCTACTTTTGTTCCGATTGGTAAATCAGCTACTAGATTCGTCATTGCATTAACCACTTGAATATCAAATTTACCAAATTCCTCTTCTTTAATCATTTCAATTACTTTAAAAGGAGACTCTTTTGAACGATACAAACGTTCACTAGTCATTGCATGGAATGTGTCAGCAACTGCAATAATTTGTGCTAATTGAGATACTTTTTCATGCTTAACTCCTAATGGATATCCACTTCCATCTAAACGTTCATGATGTTGGAATATTGCAATTTTCATCTCAGCCTTCAATGCTGGTAATTCTTTTACCATGTTATAGCTGTAAATTGGATGTTTCCGAATCTCATTAAATTCAGCTTCAGTTAATGCCGCTTTTTTATTTCGAATGCTTTTTGGAATTTTTGACATCCCACAATCTGCTAATGTCCCTGCTATCGCCATCTGCAATGTATTTCCTTTGTCAAATCCTAATTTGTTAGCAATTGAAGCTGCTATTAATCCTGTAGCGATACAATGGTGGTATAGATATTCATTCGGGTTAGAATAGCTGTTTAAATCAAAAATATATGACCGATCTTGCAAAACTTGTTCTACTAAAGGAAAAATCGTTCCTCTTACTTTTGTCATATCAATTTTTGCTCCAGCTTCCCAATTGCTAAAGTCTTTTTTAAATTGCTCCAATGTTTCTAAATACTTTTTTTCAAAGGGATTAATTTGTTTTACTTGCTCCGTAATGACGATAACTTCTTCGACCTCTCCTGTTTTACTTGGAACAGACTTTTTCACGCTATTAATGAGAATAGGCACTTCATGGATATTAAAAGCTTTAAAGACATGTAAATGCTTATGGGAAATAGGTGAATTTTTAGTTATAATTGGAAATCTAGTATTAGCATAGATGTCTTTTGCGATAATTGCACCTAACTCCAAGTTATTTACATTCACCATTGTAAATTTCACACTGAAAACCCCTTTTTGTTTTTTTCAAAAAGAATTCTCTATGTAAAATTATACAATAATTTAGTCAATATTTTAGTACTTTTCTAAAAAATCGAGTAGGAGGGAGTGATTAGCTCCCGTCCTCTCACACCACCGTACGTACGGTTCCGTATACGGCGGTTCAATTAAGATAATTGACGCAAGTTTTCATAACTTCCGTGAATAGCTGTTCTCTTT
>NZ_JAAXPW010000070.1 GCF_012396605.1 Ureibacillus thermosphaericus | reverse complement strand
GAGCTTGGGACAAAACCCTAGCTAATAAAAAATCGTCACTTATGATTTTTCATGAAGTGACGATTTTTTATGGAAAACGTTGTTCTCCGTTCCGGCCGACGCTTTCCGCGGGCACGGCTCAAGCCTCCTCGGTACTCGTACCTCGCACCTGCGGGGTCTTGAGGCTCGTGCTGTTCCCGCAGGAGTCGCGGCCTCCACGTCGAACAACTTAACTTTCTTAAATTTATATAAACAAAAAAAGAGGCTCTTTTGATAAAATTAAGTCACCACAACAAAATCTTAGAAAGGAGCCTCTTTATGTTTAAATATTATAACATGAATCAATTAGTTTTACCTATAGATTTAGAAGTTATATTACAAGAAAATGATATTGCCTACCATATTCATCATTTAGTCGAAAGCATTCCAGACGAAGCTTTCGCTCCGTTTTATAAAGAAACTGGTTGTCCATCCTATCATCCCCGAATGATGTTAAAAATTATCTTGTGTGGTTATACGCAATCTGTCTTTTCAGGTCGTCGTATTGAAGATTTAACAAAAGATAGCATTCGGATGATGTGGCTAGCTCAAGGATATGAACCAAGCTATCGTACCATTAATCGTTTTCGTGTACATCCCCAAATGCAAGAATTAATCCGTCAATGTTTTGTACAATTCCGTTGTCAACTTATTGAAGAAAAATTAATAGATGAAAAAGCCGTTTTTATTGATGGTACTAAGATTGAAGCGAACGCAAATAAATTTACATTTGTATGGAAAAAGTCGATCGAAAAGCATCATGCCAATTTAATTAAAAAATCAAATGAAGTCTATGACCGTTTACTTGAAGAACAAGTCTTACCAGCAATTGAACGTGAAAATGAAGAAGAGCTTTCAGTAGAAGAACTAAAAGAAGTAGCATCATCTCTTGAAAAAGTAGTCGATGACTATTCTACAAAAATTGAAGCTTCTGAAGATCCGGTGGAACGAAAACGACTACGTAGTGAAAGGAAAACACCAAAACAGATATTAAAGCAAGTGAATGATTGGATTGCACGCAAAGAAAAGTATCAAAATGATTTGGAGATTCTACAAAACCGTAACAGCTATTCTAAAACGGATCACGATGCGACATTTATGCGAATGAAAGATGACTATATGAAAAATGGACAATTAAAAGCAGGCTACAATATCCAAATCGCAACAGAAAATCAATTTACACTTGCTTATGATGTATTTCCAAATCCAACAGATACGAAAACATTGACACCTTTCTTGGATACGATTGAAGAACGGTATTTTGATTTACCAGAATATATAGTTGCGGATGCTGGATATGGTAGTGAACCGAATTATGATGACATTATGATAAAACGAGAACGAACACCTTTGATTAAATATGGGATGTATGAAAAAGAGCAGAAGAAAAAATACAAGGATGACCCATTTAAACCAAGCAATTGGATATATGATGAAGTAAATGATACCTATATATGTCCGAATCAAAAAACTCTTTCATTTAAATTTGTTTCGACACGTAAGGATTCTTCTGGATTTGTTCGTCAATTTAAAGTGTACGAGTGTGAAGATTGTACAGGTTGTCCAATCCGTCATTTATGTACGAAAGCAAAAGAAAGTACGAATCGAAGATTGCGTATAAATTTGAAATGGGAACAACAAAAAGCATATGTACAACAAAAGCTTTCAGAGCCTGAAACTGCCGAAATCTATCATCAACGTAAAATTGATGTAGAACCAGTTTTTGGATTTCTGAAGGCTATTTTGGGATTCACACGATTTTCCGTTCGAGGAAAATTCAAAGTAAAAATTGAAATGGGAATTGCCCTAATGGCCACAAATTTAAGAAAATATGCACTACGAGGGGTGTAAAACCCTCATGAATTGGATGAAATTGTAAAAGGGTGAGCTGTTTCAAACAACTCACCCCTTATTTTTGAGGTTGAAAAATACTTATGTCCCAACCTCT
>NZ_JAAXPW010000007.1 GCF_012396605.1 Ureibacillus thermosphaericus | reverse complement strand
AAGTTTGCCGCTCGCTTCCTTCAGATTCCGCGTCACCACGGACACCCTTGCGTTAAGCTAACTGTTACTTCTGCCTTCACAGTTCGGGACTTACACCCTATAGATTACACCCATGCCAGGCGCACTACAATAAAGAGGTGCCTTGAAATCACTCCAGGCACCTCTTTTTCTTTTAAACTGCTACTGGTACTAGTTTTTGAACAGAAGCTTTTACTTGTTCTAAACCTGCTTCAATTATTTCATTTGCTCGATTTGGTTCAGCGTTATGGCCTTCAATAATCACTTCATCAAGAAGCTCCATTCCCGCAATATTCCCAAGAACATTTTTAATATAATTTACACTCATTTCCATAGGTTGAGCTTCTGGTGATGAGTAATATCCACCTCGTGCGTTCAAAATGACGAATTTTTTATCTGTTAATAACTGTACTAGTTGCCCTTTTTCATTATATTTAAACATAAATCCTGCTTGATAAATATAGTCAATGAATGTGTGTAAAGGTGCAGGAATTGTTAAATTCCATAATGGGAAAGCAACAACGATTACTTCTGCTTCTTTTACTAAATCCATCGCTTTTTTCTTCGCAGCTAGTAAACGAGACTCTGATTCCGTTAATTCTTTACCTTCGTTTTGTTTTGCCAATGCATCGAATAATTGTTGACCGAAATATGGCATATCTTCTTCGAAAACATCGTATATTTTTAGATTAATATTTTCAATTTTCTTCGCTTCTTCAATATATGTTTCAAACATTTTTGTTGAAATTCCGTCTGGACGGTTATTTGCTTTAATTACTAACACATTTTTCATGATGTATATATGCTCCCTTTCTTTAATTTAAAACATCTCAAATTCAAGATTCATAAAATCAAGTATAAAAGGGGGGATTCATTTTATCAAGCAAATAACACTCATACTTTTGGCTGAAATTAAATATCGCAATGTCCATCCGAGCAAATATCTCCGTCTCCGCCGAGCATTTGTAATGATGGTTTTAATCCCTTTTCTTCAGCTACTTTCTTTACTGTCTGCTCAAATAACTCTTGAGGTTGTGCTCCTGAGATTGCATATTTGTTTTCAAATACAAAAAATGGAACACCCTGAATACCGTAAATTTGAGCTTGTTGAATATCTTTTTCGACTTCTTCAGAAAATCGATTGCTCTTCAATATTTCTTCTACTTCTTTACTCTCAAGTCCAACTTCTTCTGCCAATTTGATTAACACATCTTCTTTTCCAATAGCTTTCCCTTCAATGAAATACGCATGGAATACCCGTTCACTGAACTCTATACCTTTTCCTTTTGAATAAGCCCATTTTGACAATCGATGAGCCTTTAAAGTATTTGCTGTTTTTAGTTCATCAAAATTATATTGAAGTCCTACTTCATTCGCCCGCTGTACAACACTGTTTGTCATTTTCATTACTTCATCAATCGGCATCCCATATTTTTTTGATAGATGCTCATAAATGTACTCATCCGAATCTTCTAATGTTGTAGGATCTAATAAAAAGCTTTTTAATTCTACTTCCACTTGTCCAAAATACCCTGTATCTTGAATTGCTTTCTCCAACTGCTTCTTTCCGATATAACAAAATGGACAAACGAAATCTGACCAAACTTCTACTTTCATTTCTTTTCCTCCTTTTTCGCTATTTTACTTGTATCCTCTTAAAACAACAAAATATATGCTCCTACTGAATAATGTAGTGATTTTTTTTACATACTCGTAAAAAACACATTTTTAGGGGGATTTTCATGCAGAATTCGCTTTGGTTACATAATGTAACCCCTTTATCTTTAACATCATTATCCGCTTCCCTGAACTGCGATGTATGTATAGTTGGCGGTGGATTAACGGGGGTCTATACTGCCTATCTACTTGCAAATAAAGGGATAGATGTTGTTTTGCTAGAAGCGAAATCTTCTGTTGCGAATGGTACAACAGGTCACTCTACGGGAAAACTAACTCCCCAACATGGTGCAGTTTATGATTTATTACTGAACACTTTTAATGAAGAAGAAGTGCGCACCTATTATGATGCCAATGCAACGGCTATTGAAAACGCACTTCATGATGCAACAGCGGATACATTCCAACGAGTTGATTCTTATTTATATGCAACAACAGAACAGGGTGCGGAAAAAATCAAGAAAGAAATAGAGGCTTACAAGAAAATAGGTATACAAGGAATCGAAACAACTGATACTGAACTGCCTTTTGATGTTATCACTGCATTAAAAATGGAAAATACCTATCAAATCCATCCGACGAAATTTACGAATCATTTTGCAAAATTAGCATTAAAAGCGGGAGCAAAACTATTTGTAAATACAAGGGTAACAAAATTAATTATTGATGAAAATCGCCTTTTAACGGAGAATCATTTTGAAGTAAACTTCAAATCAATTGTGCTTGCTACCCATTATCCAATCGAGGCAATAAAGGGGCTGCAAATCGCCAAATTATCTATTGACCGTTCTTATTTAATGGCAACCAAAACTGCGGAGATATTGAAAGGCCAATATTTATCTACCGATCAATCTTCCCGAACAATTCGAACAGCTTTAATTGATCATCAACCATACTTCATTTTCGGAGGTAGCTCCCATGTTGCAGGTGCTGTCCAAAACACACAATTTTATTATGAAATGTTAGAAAAAGAACTTATGTCAACTTTCGATATGCCTAAACCTGAATATTTATGGAGTGCACAAGATCCAAATACAGCAGATTATATTCCTTACGTAGGACGCATTTCAGAAAGTGAACCGCGTATATATATCGCTACTGGTTATCGGAAATGGGGGCTTTCCAACTCGCTTGTTGCAGGTGAAATAATTTCGACACAAATTACGGAAGGCCAACACCCTGCCCAATATCTTTATAGTCCTTCGAGAAATATGTTCGGAAAAACTTTTATGCGAATGTTGAAGGCAATTGGCTTTACAGTATCAAATCTCGCAGAAGGTTATTTAATGCGAATTGAAGCTCCAAAATGCACCCATTTAGGTTGTAAAACCCAATGGAATGAGGCGGATGAAACGTGGGATTGCCCTTGCCACGGTTCACGATTCGATAAGTTTGGCAACGTCATTGAAGGACCAGCAGTATATCCACTATCTTTGGAATAAAAAAAAACGGTGTCAAGGATTTACCTTGAACACCGTCTATTATTAACTTAATGCATCTGTCAACACAGGAACTACTTGTTTTTTACGTGAAACTACTCCTGGTAAATCGAATTGGTTATCCACTAATTCCTTACCGAATGCTTTTGCTGCATCTAGAGCAGCATTTCCTGCTACTATTGCTACGGAATCGTTGTTTAAAATATCAGTAATGAAGAAGAAGAATAAGTTTAAACCTTTTTCTTCAACATTCTTATTCAGTAAACTTACTAATTCTTCTTTACGGTTCAACACATCATTCACATCAACTGCATTCACTTGAGCAACAACGGATTTCACTGTGCCAAAAGTAAATTCTTTTGCATCTAAAGAAAGTAAATCTTCTATAGATTTATCTGAAAGATCCGCACCAGCCTTTAGCATCGAAAGACCGTATTCTTCCGCATTCACTCCTGCAATTTCAGCCAACTCTTTACCTGCTTGTACATCTTCTTCCGTGCAAGTAGGAGATTTGAATAGAAGCGTATCAGAAATGATGGCTGAAAGCATTAAACCAGCAATGTTTGAAGGAATTTCAATATTTTTTTCTTTGAAGATTTTATTTAAAATCGTTGCCGTACATCCAACTGGTTCTGCGCGATAATATAACGGATCAGCCGTTTCAAAGTTTGCAATACGGTGGTGGTCAATAACTTCTAAAATTTTTACGTTTTCAATTCCGTCTGCAGATTGTTGGCGCTCATTGTGGTCAACTAAAATCACTTCACTAGTTTCTTCTGCAACATTTGAAATAAGTCTTGGCGGCTCGAAACCGAACTTTTCTAAAGCATATTTTGTTTCATTATTAATTTCACCAAGTCTTACCGCTTCTGCATCTACTCCGAGTTGCTGTTTTAAATAAGCATAAACGATTGCGGATGTAATCGAATCTGTATCAGGGTTTTTATGTCCGAAAACTACTACTTTGCTCATTCAAATAGTTCCTCCTAAATTTGTGTATAGTCCGTGTCTATTTTATCATAACTTCCTTATAATAGAAAAACGTAACATATCACATAAAATTTATGAAAAACAAAAATATTTTCGAAAAATTCAAAGTTTTACAAACATTTAAGTATCACTATTTCATTGTTAACGTTCGTTTTTCTAAAAATTGGAGACTATCATCTAATTGAGCATTTAAATTTAAAAATTTTTTATAATAATTTCTATTATGTAGAGTCATGCCTTCGACGAGAGCGTGTACAAGGGAATTAGCTGCGGTATTTGCTTCTAAAGCAACTTGTTTTTGAGCCCCTGCAACAAAACTGATATTTGCATAATCACGTACAGGGGATATGGAAGAATTTGTTATAGCAATAATTTTGACCTTTTTATTTTTCGCTAATTTAACAATTGTTAATATATCTTCTAATACCGAATCTAAAGCGATTACAAACAATACTGAATCTGTATCCATTCTATTTATTTGGTTTACAATATCTTCAACATTAAATTTGATTTGAGTAACCTTTTTTCCGAAATTTTCTAACATTGAAGTTAAATAACATGTAGATGGAGCGCACTGTCTATAACCTAACGTATAAATGATCCCTGCTTCATGTAAATAAATTGTGGCTTTTTCAAAGCTTTCTGCATCAATACATTGTATTGTATTTAAAATACTCGTTACATCCCGATTCATTATTTCACTGAATAAATATTCATGTTTTTTTCCAATGGATAATTGTTCGCCAGCCGAAACATGTTTCGATTCTAATAAATCCTTTCGAATTCTATCTTGCAGTTCACTATAGCCAGATAAATCCATTGCATAACAAAACCGAATCACTGTTGACTCACTTACACCGATGATTTTTCCTACTTCAGAGGCAATATGAGTAGCAACTACATTCGGATTTTCTATAACAAACTGCGCTACTTTACGTTGTCCCCTTGAAAGTCGGATAAAGCGTTTTTTCACTTCATCACAAAAGCCCATTTTCTTAATGAATTCCTCCTTCATGAAATTACTTTAATGTATGCAATATTATAGAAAGTAGGTTAGCATGTATAATGAGTGAATACAATGAGTTTTCAGAAAAATATTCAAGAGTAACTAAGTAAATTCATTAAATTGTCAAACTTATAAGGAAGCTTTTTGTTCTTAAAAAAGCTTCCTTCAATTTATTTACTCTAGTTCCATTTGTTTTGTTTCTTGTCCTAAAAAAACAACTGCCGCTACACCAATTACAATCGAAATGCAAAATACAGCAAAAATAAATCCGAAATCAAATCCTGCCGTACGCAACCACCCTACAAGCAAAGGACCAAAAATGCCTCCAATCCGTCCAATTGCTGCTGCCATCCCTGCGCCAGTTCCACGAATTACTAATGGATATTGTTCCGGTGTATAAGCATACAAAGCTCCCCAAGCACCTAAGTTAAAGAAGGATAAAAGAATTCCCGAAATTAATAGCACTGTAATGGATTCTGCTTGTCCAAACACATAAGCACTTGCAGCTGTTCCTAATAAATAAGTAACTAATACAAATTTTCGCCCAATCTTTTCTACAAACCATGCAGCAGTAAAATAACCTGGTAGTTGAGCTAGGGTCATAATCAAGACATATTTAAAGCTAGAGATTAAGCTGAAGCCTTTTCCTACCATAACACTTGGAAGCCATAAAAACATTCCATAGTAAGAAAATACAACGGAAAACCACAGTACCCAAAGCATAAGGGTAGACTTCGCATATTTTTTTGACCATACACCACTTATATTTTGAAAAATAGTGCGTTTTTTCGCCTCAGGTTTTGCGGCAAACTGAGGAGAGTCAGGTAAATGCAAACGAATAAATACCGCGTATAATGCTGGTATAGCTGTTATGATTAATGCCACTCTCCAACCGGCAATTGGCCATATATCACTTGGAATAACAAAGTAAGCAATGATTGCAGCTAACAACCATCCGAATGCCCAAAAACTTTCTAACAATACAACTACCCGACCACGTTCTTTAGCTGGTACACTTTCTGAAACCAATGTAGAAGCAACAGGAAGTTCACCACCAAGTCCCATACCAATAATAAATCGTAAAATTAAAAACGCAGCTAATGTCGTTGTAAATGCCGATATACCACTTGCAATGGAGAAAACCAATAGTGTTACAATAAAAATGGTTTTTCTTCCTATTTTATCTGCCAGCAATCCGAATAGAAAAGCTCCTACGGCCATCCCAATAGAGTTGACACTTCCAATCCAGCCCATTTCATTGGAGGAAAGACCCCAATCTACCGCTAGTGCTGCAATAATAAATGAAAGTATTCCGACATCCATTGCATCGAATAACCATCCGACACCAGCAACCCCCAACAATTTATTGCGAGAGATGGTCCGGGCTTTCTTGGATTGCAACAACTTATTATCCATCTGTTATTTCACCTGTCTTTACAATTTAGATGATATTATTACATTAAACCCATTCACTATTATTAGCAAGTATTATATTTGATTTATTTTTGTAATTATTTATCTTGTGTTTAATAAAAATGATAAAATAATTTGTGTATATAATATTTTAAATTTTTCGTTTTCTATTGAAATATACTATTATTCTGCGCTAAAATGTCTTTTATATAAAAACAGATGTTCACCCAGTGAAAACAAAAGGAGATTTTACTATGTGGAAAGGTCTTATCGAAGAATATAAAGAATTTTTACCTGTGACAGAAAAAACACCTACATTAACTTTGAATGAAGGAAATACTCCTTTAATTTACTTAGGAAATTTATCTAAAAAACTAGGCATAGAATTATACGGAAAATACGAAGGATTAAATCCTACTGGCTCTTTCAAGGATCGTGGAATGGTCGTTGCGGTAGCAAAAGCTGTGGAAGAAGGAGCAAAATGTGTTATTTGCGCATCTACTGGTAATACATCTGCTGCTGCTAGCGCTTATGCTGCTCGCGCAGGTATTCAATCCATTGTCGTTATTCCAAAAGGAAAAGTCGCTCTTGGGAAATTAGCACAAGCTTGTATGTATGGTGCAAAAATCATTGAAATTGATGGAAATTTCGATGATGCTCTTTCAATCGTTCGTAAAATTGGTGAAGAAGGAAAAGTAACGCTCGTAAACTCTGTCAATCCGTACCGTATCGAAGGGCAAAAAACTGCTGCCTTTGAGATTGTCGATGCTTTAGGAAAAGCCCCTGATTATTTATGTATTCCTGTTGGTAACGCAGGTAACATCACTGCCTATTGGAAAGGCTTTAAAGAATATAATGAAGCAAAAAACAGTGGTTTACCTAAAATGTATGGATTCGAAGCAGAAGGAGCAGCTGCCATTGTAAAAGGTCAACCAATAGACAATCCTGAAACAGTTGCGACAGCTATTCGCATTGGTAATCCTGCGAGTTGGAAATTCGCTGAAGCGGCTCGCGATGAATCAAATGGAATAATCGACTCCGTTACTGATGAAGAAATCATTGCTGCATATAAAGAAATCGCAAAAAGTGAAGGAATTTTTGTCGAACCAGGTTCAGCTGCTTCCCTTGCTGGTGTAATCAAATCCGTAAATAACGGAAAAATTGAAAAAGGTAGCACAGTGGTCACTGTATTTACGGGGAACGGGCTAAAAGACCCTGATACTGCTATGAATGTATCGACTGTGGAAGTCGTTTCTTTGAAAAATAACATGGAAGAAATTCGAAACTACATTGAGGGTTTAGTATGAGTAAAAAATGGCAAATTACAGTTCCAGGAAGCACTGCAAATTTAGGCCCGGGATTTGATTCTATAGGGCTTAGCCTATCACTTTATTTAAAGTTAACTGTTTCTCCTCAAGATGAATGGGAAATTATCCATTTATCAGAAGGGTTACCAAAAAAATTCGAAATAAAAGATCACTTAATTTATAAAATCGCTCATGAAACTGCAAAACAATATAACAGAGAAATGCCTAGCTGTCGTATCGAAATGACAAGTGAACTGCCTTTTGCTCGAGGAATTGGCAGTAGTGCAGCAGCAATTGTAGCAGGAATTGAAATTGCAAACCTCCTTTGTGACCTTCAATTATCTGTGCAAGATAAATTAAATCTATCTTCACAGTTTGAAGGCCATCCAGACAATGCCACTGCTTCTGTATTAGGAGGATTAACCATTTCAACAATGGATGAAGCAGGCAATGTTGATACAATTCACATCCATGACCTTGAAGCATCATTTGTATTATTTATTCCGAATGTAAAGTTAAAAACTTCTGAAGCAAGAGATGTGTTGCCAAAAACATTCCATAGACCATATGCCGTCCAAGCAAGTGCTGGTGCAAATATGCTCGCAGCAGCATTAGTATTAAAGGATTATGAACGCATCGGAAAATATATGGAATCTGATTTATTCCATGAGCCATTCCGTGCAGAACTTATCCCTTATTACCATGAAATTCGCAAGGAAGCAAAAAAAGCTGGAGCGTATGGTACTGCATTAAGTGGTGCTGGACCAACAATGATTTCAATAATTCCAAATTCCATAGGTCAACAATTTGTTGCAAAAATGGAGGAATTATTCCCGACACATAAAATCATTCTGACAAAACCAGATCAATGTGGCGTTTATGTTGAAGAAATATCAAGCGTTTCTAAAGCATAATAAAACAGGAGTTGTTCGAAAGTTCCCTACTTCAGAACAACTCCTGTTATACTTTTATGACAACAAAATTAAACTTATCGCCATTACCGCCATTCCCACAACCACCCCGTATATAGATGAGTGGGTCTCATCATATTTTTTCGCAGCTGGCAATAGTTCATCAAGAGAAATAAACACCATAATTCCTGCAACTGCTGCAAAAATTATTCCAAACATAATGTCATTTAGAAACGGCATCAATATTAAAAAGGCAACGAGTGCACCAATCGGCTCTGCAAGTCCTGAAAAAAAGGAAAGTTTAAAAGCTTTCTTCCTCTTACCAGTTGCATAAAATATCGGTATAGCTACAGCAATCCCTTCAGGTATATTATGGATAGCGATGGCAATGGCAATAGCAATTCCCACACTCGGATCGTGTATCGCTGACATAAAAGTCGCAATCCCTTCAGGGAAATTATGAATACCGATAGCAAGTGCCGTAAATATTCCTACCTTCATTAAATTTGCTTCATCTAATTCCTTAGGTGATAATTCTGCTTGCATAACATCCTCTACTGTTTTTACTTCATGAGGATTTGTTTTTTTCGGAATCAATTTATCTATCATAGCGATAAATAGCATTCCTCCAAAAAATCCCATCACCGTCATCCAATACCCTTTCGACTCTCCTAAAGCAACCGTTAATGCATCTTTCGCTTTAAAAAAAATTTCAATTAATGATACATATATCATTACGCCAGCTGAAAAACCTAAAGCAGCAGATAAAAACTTTTTATTCGTTCTCTCGGTAAAAAATGCTATAAGCGCACCAAGTCCAGTTGCTAACCCTGCAAATAAGGTCAGACTAAATGCTAATATGATGTTACTCATTCGAACATCCTTTCTTTTAATATCCTAATATTATTATATACGCAGAACTTTCCTTCGTGCAACTTTTTTTACCTTATCTATATTTTGTGGATTTAGAAAACTTATTTCAAAAAAATAAACGCTATATCAGCGTTTAATACTTTCATACAAAAAAATACAAATACAAAACCAAGTAAATCCTAAACTCCATCCAGCGATTACATCTGTTGCAAAATGATGTTTCTCCGCCACTCTTGATAATCCTGTCAATATAGCTAACACCAATGCTCCAATCCAATACCACAACTTACTTTTATGATTTTTAGTAAGTTCAGACAATAAATAAGCTATGGTGAATAAATACAATAACCCCATCATAGCATGACCAGATGGAAAGCTATACGATGCCAATTGATCTGCTATTTCTGGTCGTGGACGTGCTACCCATTCTTTTACGAAATGATTAATCAATCGGCCAATCGGAATAGTAAGAATCACAAAAAACATTCCTCTGTAATTTTTGAACTTTAACCATAAAATGAATAATAAAATAATTGCGATAAAATCTATTAATGAAGTTTCACCAAAATAATGGAAAAAGCTGAAAAACTTATTACCTTTTAATAATAATTCCATGTTTTGATCAAATGAAACGATAGTAGAAGTGTCATAAGTATAACGTAAAATAATAAAGAGAATAAATGTAAACAATCCACTAATGTAAAGTAATACACGATTATTCATCAACTTCTCCACCTTAAAATATTAAAAATCACCCTTATGAAAGCTTAATAACAAAAATAAATTTACTTATTAACATATTGTGCAATTTAGATATAATTCAGTCGAAAGTATATTATGCAATAATAACAGTAATAATGGATTCATTTCATCACATTTGCAAAAGGCAATGCTAACAGACAAAAAAATGATCACCCAATGATGTAATGGGTGATCATTTTTGGACAAACGATTTATTATTTTAGTTCATTTAAAATTTCATCAATTTTCGCAAGTTCAGATTGTAAGCCTCCACCGCTTAAATACCAAAGCGCACCATCTAAGTATACGATTTTACCGTTTTTATAAGCTTGTGTTTTTTGGATAATTGCGTTTTCCATGTCAGCTTCGATGTTTGATTGTCCACCTACAGCTGCAGTACGGTCAACTACAAATAATACTTCTGGATCGAATTCTAAAATCGCTTCGAAACCAAAGTTTGAACCGTGAGATGAAGCTTCGATATCTTCAGTTACTGGAGTAAATCCATAAATCTCATATACATAACCGAAACGTGAATTTGAAGCAAAGCCAGCTAATTTACCTTCGTTATACATTGTTACTAATGAAGTTTTATATTGGCTAGCTAATTGTTTAATTTCTTCAAGTTTTGAATCGAATTTCGCTAAAAATTCTTTCGCTTCTTCTTCTTTATCGAAAATTTGTGCTGCAATATCTACTGATTTTAAGAATGTGTTCCAGTAATCATCTTGAGAAGTACCAACGAAAATTACGTTTGGAGTAATCTCTTTTAATTGGTCATAGAAAGTTGCTTGACGAGCAGAAATGAAGATTACGTCTGGTTGTAATTCAGCAATATCTTCAAGTAATGGGCTTTTTAATGAACCAACATTTGCATATTCATCTGCAGCATATTTAGAAAGTTGTTCTGGTAATGTACTATCTTTTGCAACTCCAACAATTCCTTCAACACCAAGAGCATCAAGTGTATCTAGGAAACCATAGTCAAATACAACAATTTTTTCAGGCATTTTTTCTAAAACAACATCTTCAAATACAGTAGTTGCACCAGTTTCATCATTTTTGCTTTCTGAAATTGTAGGTTTAATCGTCATTGGGAATCGGCCATCTTCTTGAGCTTGTCCTTGTGTATTCTCTTCATCTGTATTTGAGCCCGTATTTTGTTCTGCCTCTTTGCCACCGCATGCAGCTAAAACAAATACAAGCATTGTTAGAATAACTGCGAATAATTTCCAGTTCTTCATTATAACTTTCTCTCCTATTCCTTATATTTATATTTTAATATGTTTTGATATTGATAATCATTATCAATAACTGACTCTAATTATAATTATTAGCTTATTGTTCGTCAATAAGTTTTTTTACATTTTTTATTAAATGATTAAAAAATATTACATTTTAAAATGATTTAGAAAAGCATACAAGCTTTTCTAAATCATTCTTATGATTACGTATGAGAATTAAAATATACGCAAATGCGGCAACCATTTTGTTCTTGCACTGGAATATTCATATCATAAATTTCTCGTAAAGATTCTGAGTTAATAATCTCCTCTGTCGGCCCATTTTTCACAACTTTACCGTCTTTTAATGCCACAATATAATCTGAATAAACTGAAGCAAAGTTGATATCATGCAATACAATTACAACCGTTTTATTCAATTCATCAACAAGCTTGCGCAATATTTTCATAATTTGCACAGAATGCTTCATATCCAAATTATTTAATGGTTCGTCTAGAAGAATATATTCTGTATCTTGAGCTATAACCATAGCAATAAAAGCTCGTTGTTTTTGTCCACCAGACAATTGATCTAAAAATTTATCTTCAATTTCCTTCAAATTCATGTATTCAATAGCTTGGTCCACATATTGCTCATCTTCAGGTGTAAGTCTTCCTCTTGAATATGGATAACGTCCAAAAGACACAAGTTCCCTTACAGTTAATCGAACGTTAAGAAAGTTTGATTGTCTTAGGATTGAAACACGTTTAGCAAATTCATTAGACTTCCAATTTTTTACGTTCTGTTTGTCCAATAACACTTCGCCAGTATCGGCATCAATTAACCTGCTAACCATTGACAACAATGTCGATTTACCAGCACCATTCGGTCCAATAAAGGAAGTAATAGCCTTTGGTTGAATCGATAATGATACATCACTTACAACTGGTTTATTACCATACTTTTTCGTCAACCCTTTAATTTCAATCATCCTTGTGCCCTACTTTCCTTTAGTAATAAGTATATAAAGTAAATACCACCAATAAAATTAATAATGACACTTAAAGTCGTTTTCATTTCAAAAATATGTTCAACAATAAATTGCCCGCCAACTAACGCAATAACACCTATTAAACCAGCTCCTAATATGAGAACTGAATGCTTGTACGTTACAAAAAATTGATAGGATAGATTTGCAACAATCAATCCAAAGAATGTGATTGGACCAACTAATGCTGTTGATGTTGCAATAAGAACTGAAGCTAAAATTAATACATTCATCACTAAACGATCGTAATTAACACCTAAATTTATAGCGTTGTCTCGGCCTAATGTAGCAACGTCCAATTGATGTAGCATTCTAAAACCTATAATAAAAGCAGAGATTAAAATAATACTTGCAACAAGTAACAATTGAACTTTAATTTTAATAAAGCTTGCGAAAAGTACGTTTTGTAAACTCAAGTATTCAACTGGATCAATTAATACTTGCAAGAATGAAACGGAGCTACCTAAGAATGTTCCGATAATCATTCCGATTAATAAAAGCAAATAGATGGGATATTTGTCTGCTCTAAATAATGTACGGTATAACAAAATAGCAAATATGATCATAGCGACGAGCGCCGCGAAAAAGTTTAAATATTGATTGACTACCCAGATTGATGCAGATCCTGCAAAGAAGAATATAAGGGTTTGCACCACTTCGTACATGGAGTCAATTCCCATAATCGATGGTGTTAATATTCGATTGTGCGTAATTGTTTGGAAAATGACCGTTGAGTAAGCGATTGCAAAACCAGTAATCACCATTGCTCCAACGCGCATCATACGTCGAGGGAAAGCATAATCGAATCCACCTTTAATATCGTAAAATCCATAGAGTAAAATACAAATAATTGCAATAATCGCTAATATTATTAATTTCACAACATTATTTCGCATATGCTCTCCCCCTAAACAACATAATTAAGAAGAGCAAACTACCAATTACTGCAACTGTTACATTGACCGGTATTTCGTATGGATAAACCACTACTCGACCAATAATGTCGCAAACTAATAAGAAAACAACTCCCAGTACAATTGTATGTGGAATCGTTTTACGCAAGTTGTCCCCCATATAGATTGAGACAATATTCGGAACAATCAAACCTAGAAAAGGTATTACACCGACTGTTAATACAACGGTCGTAGAAATGGTCGCAACAAGAATTAAACCGAGGTTCAACACTGCTTTATAACTTAAGCCTAAATTTTTTGCAAAGTCTTCACCCATTCCGGCAACCGTGAATTTATTCGCATATAAATAAGCCAAGATAATGGCAGGAACACTTACATATAACAGCTCATAACGTCCTGAAATAATGAGTGTAAAACTACCCATTAACCAAGTATTTATGTTTTGAATCAAATCCCCTTCATACGCAAAAAATGTCGTAATGGAGGATAAAATATTTCCATACATAATACCGATTAAGGGAACGAAAATCGCATCTTTAAATTTAATGCGGTCTAAAATTTGCATAAATAAAATCGTACCTGCAAATGCAAACACAAAGCTAAAAATTATTTTTTGCATATATGCAGCTTGTGAGAATAACAAAATCGAAATAAGAATCCCTAACTTAGCTGCATCTAGAGTACCTGCTGTCGTAGGTGATACGAACTTATTTCTACTTAAACTTTGCATAATTAAACCAGCAATACTCATTCCTGCACCCGCTAAAATAATGGCAAGTAATCGAGGGACCCTACTAATTAGAAATATTTGGGTTTCTTGTGATTCCCAGTCTAGTAAATCAGTAGGTTTTATATCGATTGCTCCAATGAATAGCGAAATGAGTGACAGGATAATTGCTGCCACTAACAACATCCATAGTCTCATTTTTGCTCCCCAATTTTCTCATTTTCTATACTCATTAATGAAAATGATTCTCATCACCAAGTACAATATAATTATAAAGAGAAAAACTATAAAAATCAAATACAATTGAGAATGAAAATCAAATGTATTTCAGCGTTTTCTCCTATTTTATATAACATCCCGACTGTATATTCTTATTTTCCACCCAATAAGAAAGATGGGTGTCTAGAAAACTTTCTAGACACCCTCACTTTTTCAAAATCATGATTTTCTAAAAATCTTTGCTCCTGCGGTAGTCGAAACACTTTCTACTATCTGTCGCAAAGGAGCCGTTTCAAAATATCAAACGGCTCCCCTTCCTATTATTTTACTCCTCTCATTGCTTTAGAAATAATCGGAGTAAATAGTAATATGATGACACCAAGAATAATGGATAATCCACCAAGTGCACCAAAATAAACAATTTCCGTAACTGCTTCATAAATTCTCACTAGCTGTGCATTGATAGCTTGTGCAGCCGCGCTAGTTAAGAACCAAAGAGACATTGTTTGAGAAGCAAAAGCTTGTGGAGCAAGTTTTGTCGTTGCAGATAGCCCCACTGGAGAAAGCAATAACTCCCCAATTACTACTAAGAAAAATGATAATACTAGCCATAATGGACTTACTAGTTCTGTTCCACCAGACAGTTTTGAAGGAATCATCATCACTAAGAATGATGCACCTGCGAAGAATAGTGCAAAGGAAAACTTCAGTGGTGTTGAAGGTTGACGATTACCTAGTTTTATCCAAATCCAAGCAAATACTGGAGCGAAAAGAATAATAAATAATGGATTTAACGATTGGAACCAAGAAGCTTTTAATTCAAAGCCGCCAACATTTAGATTTGTTCTCGTATCTGCATAAGTTGCCAAAATAGTTGCACCTTGCTCTTGAATTGCCCAGAACATTACTGCGGCAATAAATAAAGGAATGTATGCTAACACACGAGATTTTTCATCTTTTGTCGTTTTTGGACTTCTATACATGATGATGAAAAATGCTGTAGGAATTAATACACCTAAAGTTGTAATAATCGTACTAAATACACCCATTGTTAAATTGCCAGTTGCATACAAACCGCCTAATACAACAACAATCGCTAAAATAATGATTGTGAAATTCAAAATCGCTTTTTTCTTCTCGGCTTCATTTAATGGGTTTGGAACTTGAAGACCTGCTAAGCCCAGATTTTTCTTTTGCGTGGCTATGTAAATAATTAAACCGATCAGCATTCCAATACCTGCTAAACCGAATCCTAAATGGAAGCTATAAGTTTCCCCTACAGTCCCAACAATAAACGGAGCTAAAAATGCTCCCATGTTAATACCCATGTAGAAAATACTAAAACCAGAGTCGCGACGGCTATCTTTTTCTGCGTATATCTCGCCGACAATTGATGAAACATTCGTTTTTAATAAACCTGTACCAATAATGATAAATACCATTGATATAAGGAGACCTGTTAAAGCAAGTGGAAGAGCTAAAATGAAATGCCCGATCATGATGAGGATTCCGCCATAAAACATCGTCTTACGAGGACCCCAAACTCGGTCAGACAACCATCCACCAATAATACCAGACATATATACTAAAGAACCGTAGATGGCCATAATGGAGTTTGCAGTTCCGCGTTCAAGCCCCAATCCACCTTCATGTAATTCATAGTACATATAAAAAATTAAAATGGCGCGCATTCCATAATATGAGAAACGTTCCCAGAACTCAGTAAAAAATAGTGTGAATAAGCCTTTAGGATGTCCAAAAAAGCCTTTCTGGGGGACAGATTTCACAATTTCCTCTTTAGATAACATATCTTTCCCTTCTTTCTTTTATTATACTTTTTATTTTTTTCTGAAAATTTCATCACTTCCGAAGCAACTACAATATCTATTTTTAAATAATTTCTATAACATTTTCAATATATCTGTATAATGTTTAAATTTTAAGTTTATTTGTTATTTTCCTAAATTTCTTATCATTCTAACGTTTTTTCGTCTTTCTAACCACCCCTTTTTATTATTTAGGTATAACAAAACAACTAATTTACTATCCCTTGAAAAATTTTTCTTAACTTGATACCTGTTATGTAGTTTGGAATGTAAAAAGTCAATACATACTAAAAAAGCGAGGGGAATTTGATTCCACTCGCTTTCTGCTATTTCTTGACTACAAAGTCCTCAAACTTTTTATAATCCGATTCTTTCAATTCTACTATTAATTTTGTTCCCGCTTCTTCATACTCTGTTGACTTTACTGAAGCATTCTCGTTTAAATAGGATACGATATCCCCCCGGCTGAAAGGAATGAACATTTCACAAGTATAATAATTGGAAAAAAGATGTTTACGAATACATTCAACTAACTCATTCAATCCTTTGCCTTCTTTCGCGGATATCCAAAGGTCTTCTCCGTAAACTTTTGGGTAAGCAATATTGGCTAAGTCACATTTATTATAAAGGTAAATGGTTGGAACATTTTCTACTCCAATTTCTTTTAATGTACGATTCGTAACATCCATCATAAACTTATATTCACTGTTAGAAACATCCACTACATGTAACAATAAATCCGCATCTCTCGCTTCTTCTAATGTTGATCGAAAAGCTTTTACTAATTGGTGGGGAAGCTTGCTTACAAATCCAACGGTATCAGTTAGTAAAAATTGTTTTTTATCCGGTAATTCAATTTTTCGCACTGAGGTGTCTAGCGTTGCGAACAGCATGTCCTTTTCAAATACTTCTTTGTCCTCTTGCCCAAATTTTGCAAGCATTTGGTTCATAATTGTTGACTTCCCTGCGTTAGTATACCCAACTAGTGATACTACAGGAATTTCACTTTTACGTCGCTTTTTTCTTTGAGTATCTCGTTGTTCTTTAATTTGTTCTAGTTCTTTTCGCAACTTTGTAATTTGGTCTTCAATTTTCCGTCGATCGAGCTCTAGTTTTGTCTCACCAAGTCCTCTATTTCGAAGACCTCCACCTGTTGCTCCAGCTTGTCTTGATAAAGAAGAATGTAATCCAACTAATCTAGGCAACATATATTGCAGCTGTGCCAATTCAACTTGCAATTTAGCCTCTTTTGTTTTTGCTCGGCGGTCAAATATATCTAAAATTAACGTTGTTCGGTCAATCACTTTGCAATCTAAATCATTTTCTAAATTTCGGATCTGTGAAGGAGATAGTTCATCATTGAATATAACTAAGTTTGCACCAACTTCATCAAAAAAATTTTTAATTTCTACTACTTTTCCCTTTCCTACATAATGAGATGGATTAACGCGCTCTAAATTTTGAGTTACTTGCCCTACCACTTCGACGTCAAGGGCTTCCGCTAAATTTTCCAATTCTTCCATTGAATATTCAAAATTTGGGTCATTTAAGTTGACACCCACTAATATTGCTTTCTCTTTAATCATCTCTACTTCTTTTAACTGAGTCATAATCCTTCCCTCCGAACAATGGGTCTTATCCCGTTATTATACAGTATACCCTGTGAAAGAAAAAGAAAGACCCACAACACAAAGTTGTGGATCTTCCTCGATAACTCATTATTTTTCCTTTTCAGCTTTTAAAACCTCTAATGTTTGATTGAATTCTTCTTCAATTTCTGGATTTTGTTTATACGTAATCATACTTACAATAACTGCTACAACTAAGTTAGAGAAGAATCCAGGAACCATTTCATAAATCATGCCTGAAAGAGTAGCAGATTGACCCCAAACGAATGCTACAATAGCACCAACAACCATTCCGCTTAATGCACCAATGTTTGTTAACTTTCTCCAATATAGAGCAAGGATAATAATTGGACCAAAGGATGAACCAAATCCAGCCCAAGCAAATCCAACTAAATCTAAAATTGAGTTGTTTGGATTCCAAGCTAAAATCATTGCGACAATAGCTACAATCAATACCGCTACACGTCCAGCTGTCACATAGTGCTTATCGGTAGCATCTTTTTTGAACAACGCTTTATAAATATCCTCAATTAATGCAGAGGAAGTAACGATTAATTGAGAAGAAATCGTACTCATAATTGCCGCTAAAATGGCTGCAAGTAAAACACCTGCAATAAATGGATGGAATAAAATTTGTCCCATTACAATGAAAATCGTTTCTGGGTCATCAAGTGTCATTCCGTTTTGTTGGAAGTAAGCAACACCCACTAGCGCCGTACACATCGCACCAACCAAACTTAAAATCATCCAACCGATACCGATACGACGGGCACTTTTCATTTCTTTTACTGTATTAATCGCCATGAAGCGAACGATGATATGTGGTTGTCCGAAATATCCAAGACCCCAAGCAACAGAAGAAATAATTCCTGCAGCTACTGCTGTTGATGGTAATAAACTTAAATGCTCAGGATTTACAGCAGTGATAGCAGTTCCTGTTTCACCTAATCCTCCTGTAATGAAAACGCCTACAAGAGGAACTAAAATTAAAGCGAAGAACATAATTGTTCCTTGTACTACGTCTGTATAACTTACCGCTAAGAATCCACCAAATAATGTATAAATGATAACAACTGCACTTACAAGGATCATCCCAGTGTGATAATCAAATCCAAATGAACTTTGGAAAAACTTACCGCCAGAAACCATACCAGAAGAAACATAGAACGTGAAGAATACAAGAATAACGATTCCTGATGCAATTCTAAGTAATTTCGTATTGTCACGAAGTCGGTTATCTAAAAAGCTTGGGATTGTAATAGAGTCTTTGGAAATTTGCGTATAAACACGTAAACGCGGTGCGACTAAAACATAGTTTAAATATTGTCCAACTGTTAAACCAATCGCAATCCACGCTTCTACTAAACCTGCTGCATAAATGGCACCAGGTAACCCCATCAATAACCAACCTGACATGTCGGCTGCTCCAGCACTTAGAGCGGTTGTAATTGGCCCTAATCCGCGCCCACCTAACATGTACTCTTTTAAGTTAGATGTTTTTTTGAATGCATACCAACCAATTAATAGCATTGCAATCATATATAATATGATCGCAAACATTTGGAAAGCATACTCACTCATAAAATTCTCCTCCTTGTTGTTACATACTTAAAATGTGTCGAAATAGAGAAAAAAATGTCGATTTCTAAGAAATCTTTTATAACAATACTTTAACATAGGGATAGGTTTTTTGGATATAATATTTTTTTGGAAAATTCTCTTTTTGTATAATTTTCCGTTTTAAAATAATTTTCTGTCAACATGGTTTACAATTTTCTCGACCTTTTCTATAACAATAATGTATTATGTGTTAAACTATTGTCGATTATCCTAAAACGAAGAAGGTTTGATATCCATGGAATTTACTGATATGAAACAACAATTACTTGAGCATATTTTTAATAAAAAACTAATATCTGCAACCATTAGTCAGCCAAGGAAAAAATCAGATGAATTGAAAAGAGTTAAATTAAAGCCAGTTGAAATAAAAGGACAATACCATGTTCAACTGGAATATCAATATGAAAGGATATTAAAACATAAAAATATCCTATTAGAAAATTTCCATCCTTATTTAAATGAGTTGCTACAGCAATTTAGACAATTTCACGGGCAATTCACCGATCGCTTAATTCAAATACAATTATCTAAAAAGAATAAAGTCTTTTGGAAAGAAGAACAAACAGAAATAAAAAAAGAGCTGTCTTTAGCCCATAACCGTAAAAAGAATTACTTGCTGAATGAAACAACTCCTTATCCATTCTTAGTGCGGCTTGGGGTTCAAACTCCTGATGGAAAAGTCAAAAAACAAAAATACGACAAATTCCGACAAATCAACCGGTTCCTCGAATTTATTGACGATTCCTTAAATTACTTACCGAAAAATCGGCAAATTCGTATTATCGATTTTGGCTCTGGGAAGTCTTACTTAACCTTTGCCTTATATCATTATTTAAAAATCGAAAAAGGTTTAGATCTTAAAGTTACAGGACTAGATTTAAAAAAAGAAGTAATCGAAGAATGTAATAATATTGCAAAAGATTTACATTATGACAATTTAGAATTTATTGTAGGAGATATAAATGATTACGATGAAGAGACATCTGTAGATATGATTGTAACATTACATGCTTGTGATGTGGCGACAGATATGGCACTGGCTCGAGCTGTAAAGTGGGGAGCAAAAGTCATTTTAAGCGTACCATGCTGTCAACATGAATTGAACCGTCAATTAAACGCCCCTCATTTAGAAATCATGACACAACACGGATTAATCAAAGAACGGTTTGCCGCTCTCGCAACCGATTCAATTCGTGCAGAAATTTTAAAATTAGTCGGATATGAAGTACAGTTAATGGAATTTATCGATATGGAGCATACACCTAAAAATATATTGATACGAGGTTTTTATACTGGAAAGAAACCGGGCAAAAACGAATTCGAAAGATACAAAGCTTTTATTGAATTCTTATCAGCAAAGCCATTTTTGCAAAAGGAACTTGAAGAATACTTATCATAAAGTCAATCCATAATAAGCATATTAATATGGCACTGCCAATTAATATGCTTATTTATATTCCTTATTTTCAATACAATAACTAATTATTACCAAATAAATATTACAGGAATGTAAATTTTGTTATTTTCCGCATTTACATTCTATAGTTTTTGAATTTTTTTTGCTATCATAATAAAGGTTTTAAAACTAACGTATATCAGGGGGCATTACTTTCATGTTTAATCCAAAAAAATCAGATCCATTTTTTGTGTCATTACACAAAATTGCTGAAAACATGCGAGATGCAGTTCACTTTGCTAACGACTTTAATATCGATTCAATTGCTGATTTAAAGGAATTAAGTATCAAAGTTAAAAAATTTGAAACGGATGGTGACAATTTAATACACGAACTTATCGTCATGTTAAATAAGTCATTTATGACACCAATCGAAAGAGAAGATATTTTAGCATTAGCTATTAAAATGGACGATGTATTAGATGGTATAGAGCAATGTTTTGCTCACTTAGAGATGTTCTCCATTCCAGAATTAGACGAGTCAATGCGCACATTTTTAAAATACATAACAAGAAGTGCAGATGAAATTGTATCAGCAATCGACTTGTTAAATAAAAAAGATTTAACTTCAATGAGAAATCATATTATTTTAATCAAGGACTATGAACGCGAATGTGATGAAGTATCCCGTTCATCCATTAAACAACTATTCTTAAATGAAAAAGATCCAATCCGTTTAATTAAATACAAAGATATTTACAACCAACTGGAAGATATCGCTGACCATTGCCAAGACGTAGCAAATACACTAGAAACAATTATCATGCGCAATGCATAATAACGGAGTGGAGTTTTAGATATGGATACCATTTTAATCATCACAATATTAATCGTTATATTTGCGCTCGCATTTGACTTTATTAACGGATTTCACGATACAGCAAACGCGATTGCTACGTCTGTTTCAACCCGTGCACTGCCACCGCGTACAGCTGTAATGCTTGCTGCTATTATGAACTTCCTTGGAGCAATTTCTTTTGTAGGAGTAGCAAAAGCAATTGCTAGCGATATCGTAGACCCATTTTCACTGAATCAAACGCCAGATGATACAACAGGATCTGTCGTTATTTTAGCAGCACTTATTTCTGCGATTACATGGAACTTACTTACTTGGTATTTTGGAATTCCGTCTAGCTCTTCTCATACATTAATTGGTTCCATTGCTGGTGCAGCAATTGCTGCGGCGGGATTTGATATTCTTAATTATAAAGGTTTTATGGGCATTTTAGAGGCGTTAATTTTTTCTCCATTTATCGCTTTTGGTGTCGGATTTTTATTCATGTCAATATTCAAGTTGTTGTTTAAAAATTTAAACCTTTATCGTACCAATAAAGGATTCCGTACGATGCAAATCTTTACCGCGTCATTACAAGCTTTTACTCACGGCACGAATGACGCCCAAAAAGCGATGGGGATCATTACAATGGCTTTAATCGCTGCCGGCATCCAATCAGATAACGAAGTACAAGATTGGGTACGAATTGCCTGTGCGCTTGCGATGGGATTAGGAACTTCCGTCGGAGGATATAAAATCATTAAAACGGTTGGTACAAAAATTATGAAAATCCGACCTGTTAATGGTGCTTCAGCCGATTTAGCTTCTGCTACTGTTATTTTTGGAGCAACATTAATTCACTTACCGGTGTCAACAACTCATGTTATCTCTTCATCCATCATGGGTGTGGGATCTGCTCAACGTGTAAAAGGTGTTAAATGGGGAGTAGCCCGTAAAATTGTTTTAACTTGGATTATTACAATGCCAATTTCAGCAGTAATTGCTGGTTGTGTTTATTTCATATTGGATTTATTCTTCTAAATAAAAAACACGAGCTATAAACGCTCGTGTTTTTTATATTGTATTATTGGAATGACTCAATTCAAAAGGCAGAATACTTTGGTTTATAGTTGGCTCATAAGTGGCATAAAAGATTGTAATGGCAACGATAACCAAAATGCTAACTAAAAGCATAATACTTACAAGAATGATAGCAGCTCTCTTTCCGCTCATACAAAATCCCCTTTTTTCTAATAATCGCTCTCTCATAAAAATGCCTTTTCTAAGTATACAATACAAGATTTAAAAAAACAGCTTCCCTTTAAGTGTATACCGATTTATATTATAACGTTTTCGTTGCAGTTTCCTTAATTTTCTTCCGCTCCTCATAGATATTCTTTATAATTACTTTTAATACTGCATAAGTTGGAATACCAATCATAATTGCAATAAAACCACCTATATTACCAGCAGCTAATACTACTGTAATAACCGTTAACGGATGGATATCTAAAGATTTCCCCATAACATTTGGGGTAATTAAATTGCTTTCCAATTGTTGCGCAACAAGGGTAATTACACATACCCAAATCACCAAGACTGGATCTTGAATAATGGCGACAAGAATTGCTGGCGCCAACGAAATCCATGGACCGATAAACGGAATCATATTCATGAAAAAGGAAAAAATTGAAAGTAATAAAGCATATTCAAGTCCTATAATTAAGTACCCAATAAACATCATCGTTGCTAAAATTAAACTCACAAGTACTTGTCCCTGTACATAGTTTTTTAGTGCTTCATTGATGTCTTCTAACGTATTCTTTACCCATATACGACGCTCGCCGGTAAAAATCTTGTAAATATTTGGTGCAAATTTTTCATGATCCTTTAACATGAAAATATAAAAGAATGGTACCAAAATTAAAGTAAAAATTGTAGAAACAGTACCGCTAACAAAGTTTACAATGCTTTTACTACCTACAACGACAATGTCTTGAATAGAACTTGTTACAGAATCAACGAAGTTTTCAACTTGAGGAGGTAAATTGTCTTTGTTTTCTAGAATAAAATCCGTTGCTTCCATTATTTTATCGCCAATATTTGGAGAATTTTGCACTAAGCGGTTCACTTGTTCAGCAATCGGATTTCCGACAATTAACAATAATCCCGTTACTAATCCTGCTAATACTAATACAATCGTTGAAATACTTGCCCATCTAGGAAGTCCCTTTTTTTCTAGCCAACGCTGGAAAGGCTCTGATATGTAAAAAAGGACGCCACTTAATAACACTGGAATAAAAATTGTTTTGATAATAATAACAATGGGATTAAAAATCCAATGAATTTCTATTACATATTTAATAATTAATAAGGCAATTAATAATCCAATTCCCACTTGAAACCATAATTTTTTTGTCATCGTTCACTCACCCCTACCCAAGTTTAACACTTCCTGAAAATTCCTATACAAATCTATTTTCGTTTATAAAAAAGAATCAATAAAGAGTGTTTAATTGCGAGCATTTTCCACTCATTACAATTCGGTTGGAAGTTTTATTTTCCAAGGATTAATGTTTTTATGAGTGCAAACTGTTCACGAATATGTAACTTCTGCTCAACAATTTTCGGTGTTTTGGATGCAACTATGTCCACTTCTAAGTCCAGTTTATTTGCTAATATTTTTGCACGTGCACAGTGAAAATCGCTTGTAATAAGCGTAACGTTTTTTGTATTGGTTGGCAGTAATTTTTTTGAATATAGCAAATTTTCGTATGTAGACGTTGCTTGTTCTTCACGGATAATTCGATATTCTTCAATTCCTGATTCCACTAAAAATGTGTACATTGCTTCAGCTTCACTAATCGGTTCGTCCAACCCTTTCCCACCAGAAACGATGATGTTTACATGAGGATAGGATTTCAAATACTTTATCGCCTCTTTCAAACGATACTGCAAAGTTAAGCTTGGTCTTCCATCCGATTCTACTTTCGCTCCTAATAAAATCGCATATTCATAAGTACCATCTGCAACCGGTATTGGCTGTTTCATGGTTTTATAGGACCAAGTAAATAAAGCTACACTACTCACTATTAAAATTCCTAATATTATTAAAAAAATTTTTTTCATATGATCACCTTAAGGTTTTCTCTTAGTACTTACGTTTAAACGATTATAAAGTTCCAAAATTATACTTTAGAAACGTGGAATTTTTCTTTGAAAGTCCACTTCCCCAAAAACTGACAATGAAAAAAAGACCGTGACACTCAACATGTTACGGTCTTTCCTTTATTGAATATTAATCTTCTAAATCTGCGTTATGATATACACGTTGTACATCTTCAAGATCTTCTAATGCATCAATCATTTTTTCAAATTTCACTTTGTCTTCCCCAGTTAGTTTTACTTCAGTTTGTGGAAGCATTGTTAATTCAGCTACTGTAAACTCTTCAATACCTGCTGCTTTGAATGCTTCTTGAGCAACATGGAATTGATCTGGCTCCGCATAAACGATTGTGATTCCCTCTTCATCAAACACATCACGTGCATCAATATCCGCTTCTAATAAAATTTCTAATACTTCATCTACTGACTTACCTTCAATTCCAAATACCGCAGTAGAATCAAACATATATGATACCGAACCTGTTACACCCATATTTCCTCCGTTTTTGCCAAAAGCAGCACGGACTTCTGAAACGGTACGGTTCACATTGTTTGTTAACGCATCAACAATCACCATTGTTCCACCGACACCGAAGCCTTCGTAACGAAGTTCATCATAATCTTCTCCGCCAGCACCTTTTGCTTTTTCAATGGCACGATCAATAATATGTTTAGGTACATTATATGTTTTTGCTCTTTCTAATACTGCCTTTAATGCCTGATTTAATTCTGGGTCTGGTTCACCTTTTTTTGCAGCTACATAAATTTCCTTACCAAATTTTGCATAAATTCGGCTGGTGTTTTTATCTTTTTCTGCTTTTTTATCTTTAATATTATTCCATTTGCGACCCATTGGATTCACTCTCTTTCCTATTCAAAATATCAGTAAAATTTCATTCTAACAAATACGACTGTATCATTATACACCATGATTTCTTTGATGAAAATAATCGCTACTTGATTTTTTTGTAAAATGCCTTTATAATATCAACCTTTAATCTTCCATCTCTTCTATTATTTTGCTCAATAATGCTTCGCAACCATCTACAACTAAGTCATATGTCTCTTGGAAATCCCCCGTATAATATGGATCTGGAACGTCTTTTTTGTATGAAGTTAAATCAAGAAAACGGAAAATTTTTGGATGTTCCGTTTGACCTAATATTCTACATATATCCCTTATATTACTTTCATCCATACCAACAATATAATCAAACTTTTCAAAATCATCTTTTTTCAATTGCCGCGCAGTGATTCCTTCTGTGGAAATATTATATTCTTTTAATTTGTTGGAAGTACCGTAATGCGGTGGTTCTCCGACGTGCCATGAACTTGTTCCAGCAGAATCCACTTCGATTTTATCTTCTAATCCTCTCTTTTTTAGCAAGTCTCTAAATACTGCTTCAGCCATTGGCGAGCGGCAAATATTTCCTAAGCATACGAAAAGTACACGTTTCATCATAACAACCCCTTTTGAAAAAGCACCTTCCGATGACGGAAAGTGCTAATTATTTTCCATTTGTTCGTTGTATTTCTTCTGTTAATCTTTGAAGCTCTTTTTCTAAAAAGGCAGTGTATTCATCCCGCGCTTCTTTTCCAGCAGGAACGGTAAAAGGTTTACCATATATTAAATACCCTTTTTGTCTTTTTATTACTTCCTTTATATTTTTTGGACCAATATAGGCTGCTGGAACAACTTTCGATTTTGTAAGTTGAGCAATAGTAATTGCTCCTTGTTTTAACTCTGTGTTATTTGTTGTACGAGTACCGCTCGGAAAAATTCCAACAATTTTTCCTTCTTTTAGAAGTTGACGAGGTATTTTAATCACGCTCGGTCCCGGATTTTCACGATCGACAGGAAAAGCGTTCAGTTTTTTAATCAACCAACCTAACCCTTTAATATCAAATAGTTGTTTTTTTGCCATAAAATGTATTTGTCTAGGATATATGGAAAGACCTAGGTTTAAAATATCAATATATCCATTATGTGTACACGCAATGATGTATCCCTCATCTTTTGGTAAATTTTCCTTACCATATACCTTCGCTTTTGATCCATTTATTGTTAAAAACACGTTAACTACTCTAGCTCCGAAATCGTATAACACTGTTGATTCCTACCCTTAAATTTTTTTATTCATTCTTATTTTAAAGAAAACATCCCTTTCTTTCAATCTCATCACAAACTTACACTTCTCCCACTAATATATCCAAATCAATCGTCAATTCCTCTAAAGATATATCATGGGTTTCTGCATGCCATCCTAGAGGAGTCATTTCAATTAATTTAGGAATTAGTTCCTTTTCAATAGGCACTTTATAAGTAATTCTTTGTTGTGACACGTTCATAAATTGCTCATGAAATCGAACGACAGTTTGCTCGTTAGAATAAAGCTCTTTTTTTGAGTTTGCAAATACTTGTTTTCTTAATTCCATTAAATATTCGGATTGGGGAACTACTTTAATCAATTTTCCCCCTTGCTTTAACAGGCGTTTAAACTCACCATAGTTTGCTGGCGATAAAATATTCAATATTACGTCAAATGATTGTTCACGAAAAGGACTATCTGCTAAATCTCCAACGCACCAAATTTTCCGGTCATAATATTTTGCCGCAGTAATAATTCCTTCTTTAGCAATATCAACCCCTACACCAACTACCTCATCATTTAACTGCTCACAAATACGAGCCAAATGGGAACCTTCCCCGCATCCAGTATCTAAAATTGTCTTAACTGAATTTCCAATGATAGTTGCTACTTGTTTATGCATTTCATTGAACAAACCGCTATCAATTACAACTTTACGAGATTCAAATAAATTTTTCGTATACATAGAACGGACAGGTTTTGTCAAAAAATTCACATATCCTTGTTTTGCAATCGTAAAGTTATGACGATTACTACAGAAAACCTCTCCGTCATCATGGACATCCATTTCATTATTACAAATCGGACAAGAAAACAATCTTCTATTTTCTTTCATAAATTCTATGCTGTTTTGCCGTTTTGAGCGCTTTCCCATTGTTATTTCCTTTCAATATACTGTGATATTAATGATTAGTAGTTGCTTGATCCATGTTCATTTTATAAGAAGGTTGATGAATATTAACAAATTGTTCTAGTGAATGATGAATTTTTTGGATATCCTCTACTGTAAGCTTTTTATCAGTTCGTTTTTTCCAAAAACGCTTTAATTCATTTACTTTTATTACTGACACATTATTTGATTTCGTCATAATTTTTTTTAATGAACAACTGTCTGTAAATAGAACGATTGAATGAAATAAATCCTCTTTTACATTCGTCAAACTTTCCTTCAGGTTTAATACTGCTCTTTTCATTTCGTTGATTGGGTTTTCAAATGTGTTCAATTTATCTTGTTTATGTACTGCTTGAGCCCATTGCCCATCTTGTTCTCTACCATAAATCCAGCCATTCATAGATTGAATTGAAAAAATATAAATGCCAGATTCATGAATAACAATCGCATCGATATTTTTATTAGCACCGTTAAATGCAACATTTACTAACAGTTTGTGTTCACCTTGTAAATATTTTAAAGACTGAACTAATTTATATGTATTTTTTACATGTGGATTTGCCCAAATACTATATAAAGAATGTCCTGTGATTTTTCTAAATTCACTATTTTCAAATGAGTATAGACGAAGAGCAAAAAGGATTCCAATCATAATGGTAACAATAAGTAATAAAATTCCCATATCCATACCCCCTTATGTTATTCATTATTCTACCAAATGCACCTTGTATTGGCTATGATAACCCGTTTGAATCGAATCTATTTTTTGCCTTTATTGTTTGGTGAAAAATATCGAAATTTCCTAGGAAATATTGTCGATTCAATTTCTTTGAACTCTTTCTTTGTCGACTGTGACTTTTTCTTCCCTTAAGCAACTAATTTTATGACAGGATAAAAAGGAGAAATCATATGAAAAAAGGCATTATTATTAGTTTCATTATCCTTGTGACTAGTGCATTCTTCATTATATTTGTTTGGAACGGTAATCAAAATTCATCTAATGATGAACATTTATCGAAAGCTCCGCCATTTCAACATGAAAAGCCAACTGCAGTAGAATTGATACAGCAAATTATGAACTATGCTGCGGAAGGAAAGGTTTACCAAAGTTCCATCATTGCTGGAAACTCAACATTTAAAGATGTCGAAAAAATATTAGGTTCACCTGAAAGAATTGAAAATACAACTGTTGGAAGTTATGCTTATTACCCTGCACACAATTTATCAATCGGAATGGATGGACAGCAAATTTTTGATATTCGTTCCTATGACAAACATCTATCCCAAATTCATATGCAAGATATTCAAGATGTACTGGGAGCACCTGAACAAACAACTTATTATGAAGATGAGACAACAGCTCAGATTATTTTGTATTACACCGTCAATGATTATTACTTGATTAAATGGATTTTGCCAAAGCCGTCGAACGATTTGCCTAACCCGAAAGTGCATCATATCTCAATTCTTACTAAAAATAATCCATCAAAGTACGCAAACTTAGTAGACAATATGACTTTAGAAGAAAAGATTGGTCAAATGTTCTTTATCGGTTTTTCAGGGGAAAAGTTGAATGATCAGGTAAAACATTTAATTGTGGAAAGAAAAATTGGAGGCATCATCTTCTTTAAAGATAATTTACAGTCTAGTCAGCAAATTACCTCATTATTAAATGAAGTGAAAAGTCTTAACAACAATAATAAATATCCTATTTTTTTAGGGATTGACCAGGAAGGCGGAAGCATCAACCGACTGCCAAAAGAAATTGCAAGTTTACCGACAAATTATTCTGTTGGATTAAAAAATAATGAAGTTTTTGCATATGAATACGGAAAATTGTTAGGAAAACAATTAGCTACATTCGGCTTTAATCTGAATTTCGCTCCGGTTTTAGATGTGAATAGCAACCCAAACAATCCGGTAATCAGTCACCGTGCTATTAGTCATGATCCAACAATCGTTGCAGCCTTAGGAATTCAAATGATGAAAGGAATACAATCTGAAAATATCATACCGGTTATAAAACACTTTCCTGGCCATGGCGATACTTCCGTCGATTCTCACCTAGCTCTCCCTATGGTGAATAAATCAATAAAAGAATTAGATCAAGTCGAATTACTCCCGTTCAAAAAGGCAATTGAAGAAAATGCAGATGTTGTGATGATAGCTCACATTTTATTACCGCAAATCGATAAACAATATCCTGCATCTATATCAAAAACCATCATTACAGAGTTATTGCGAGAAAAACTCGGTTTTAACGGTGTTGTCATCACAGATGATATGACGATGAAAGCAATTACCAACCACTATTCATTACAAGAAGCTGCTTTACTATCAGTAAAAGCTGGAAATGATATGATTTTAATTGCTCATGATGAAGATAAGATTTTTTCTATCATCGATGAACTTGTTACTTCAGTTCAACGTGGTGAAATTTCTGAACAGCGGATTAATGAAAGCGTTATGCGAATTCTAAAGCTAAAAGAAAAATATCAACTTAGCCACTCACTAATTCCAAATGCAAACATAGAAGAATTAAACAAAGAAATTCATACTATTCTTAACAAGTATAATTAATATTTTCATCTAATTTGTAAATAATAAAGTTAAAACAAAGCTACTATAATTTAGAACATGTTTCCTCTTAGGAAATCTGGAAAAGACGGAGGTTTTCACTGTGGAGATTATGGACTATAATGCAATTCCAGCATATCTTGAATCAACCGAACTAACTTTTGAATTGGAAAGTGTTGGAATATACGAAAACATTATGTTCCCAGTATCAGCGAAAGAAATTTCTCCTCAAGTAGAAGTTCAATATAATTTAGAAATAGAAAAGAATACTCAAAAAAGTGTTGATGAGGGGCATTCGCCGTGGAGACTTGATGCTATTGCAACCACACAAGTGTTTGTAAGTCTTCAAATCTCACCAAGCGGTATTGAAGGGGAATACCCTATTGAACTGGAGAATTTAAAATTGCTTCATAGCGATAACGAACTAGCAATCGTTGAAGTGGATGATTCAGATACAAACATTCAAACAGTATACTTAAAAAGGCTTATTCGACAAGATGAAACAGGCATTTGGACGGTTATAGGATATGATGTAAAAGAAAAATAAAAAGGTGATGCGATAATCGCATCACCTTACTTCATTATTCGATTTCTTCTGTCCATTTAGCTACTTTTTCAGCATTTTCTTCAACCCATTTGCTCGCAGCATCTGCTGGACTCATACCATTACTGATATCAAGCATTACTGATTCCATATCTGCCGTTGTCCAGTGGAAATTATCTAACACTTTAAATGCATCTGGCATTTCATCTTCTAACCCTTTTCTTACAAATGTGTTAATTGTTTCTTCCCCACCAAATACTCCTTTTGGATCTTCTAAATACTTCAATTCGTATTTCGCAAATTTCCAGTGAGGAGTCCATCCAGTGACAACAATTTCTTCTTTATTTTTAATTGCTTCTCCTAAAGCAACCGCCATCGCCCCTGAAGAAGATGGTACTAATTCCCAATCGGCTAAATTTTCATATTCTTGAAGGGCTCTTTCCGTTGCTTGCATTACACCGGCACCTGATTCAATGCCTGTTATTTGCATATTAGCGTGTTTATTCAAATCCTCAATGGAGTCTACATTTTCCATGTATTCAGGTACAACTAATCCAATTTTTGCACCTGATAAGTTTTCACCTAAGTCAACAATATCATCCTTATATGCTTCATATTGTTCACCATGAGTAACTGGTAACCACGCCGCTACCGATGCGTCTGCTTCTCCATTTGCAACAGCTTCCCACATAATGGCATTATCTAGTGGCGTTAATGTTACATCATAACCTAAATCTTCTAACACCTTTCCAATGACATGAGTTGATGCTATTTCAGAATCCCATTCAACATACGCTAAATTGATTTCTTTATCCTCTTCCTTATTTGAATTGTCAACATCATTAGAAGATCCATTTCCACACGCAGCTAAAGCTGCACTCAAACCTAAAGCTAGTCCAATCATCATTAATTTTTTAAATTTCATTATATACTTCCTTCCTATTAATATTTCTTTTTATTTAAACTTTGTGTTAAGCGATCAATGATAATGGCAAAGATAACTAAACTGATACCTGCAACGAATCCATTTCCTACTTGAGCTCTTTGTAGTGCCGACAATACATCCCGACCTAATCCAGGTGCACCAATCATCGATGCAATGACGACCATTGATAATGATAAAAGCACTGTCTGGTTAATGCCTGCCATAATTGTTGATTTGGCTAATGGAAGCTCTAATTTATACAATTTTTGCCAACCTGTACTTCCATAGGAATCCGCAGCTTCCACCAACTCTTTCGGCACTTGTCTTATACCTAAATTCGTAAATCTTACCGTAGGCGGCAATGCGAAAATGACCGATGCAAAAACACCCGGTACGACACCAATACCAAAAAAGGCTACGGCAGGTATTAAATATACAAATCCCGGCATTGTTTGCATGAAGTCCAAAATCGGCTTAATGATATTCTCCGCTACATTACTTTTTGACATTAAAATTCCGATTGGTATACCAATAATGATTGCAATGATACTTGAAAACACCACTAACGTGACGGTATTCATGAGTTCTTTCCAAAGATCTTGATTGTAAATAAACGTTAATCCAACAATCGTAAATACCGCTAATCCGAATTTCTTTTTTGTGGCAAAGAAGGCGATGATAGCGACAATGAGGATGAACAAAATAGGTGGAATAAGCAGCAATAAATCCGTAAAGGATTCCATCGAATTTTTGCCCCATTTTTGAATAAAGGAAAACATTGAGGCAAAATTGTCTGTTAATAAATCCATGAACGTTTCAACCCAATCAGCAACTGGAAGTGAAGGAATAAAGTCGAGCATTTTATTCATCATCAACACCTCCATTACCGTTAGATGAAGAGAGTGTCTCAATCACTACTCCTCTTATTAATACGCCAAGTAATTTTCCGTTTTCCACGACGGCAATCGGTGTAGGTGAATCGGACATCGGCCCTAACACGTCTTGAATTAACGTATCTGGTGGTACCGTCTGCATATCATTTCTTAATATTCCATGTAGATGCCTTTCACCACGCTTAGATGCTTCAAGGGCATCGTTAGCAGTAATATATCCTTTAAAGTTTCTTTGTTTATCAACCGCTAAGATGACGCTCACTTTTTCTTCTCTCATCAACTGTAAAGCAACTTTTGGTCCATCAGCTTCAACGTTAATGGATACTGGACGTATCATTGCGTTTTCGACAGTCAATACTTTCGAACGGTCGACATCTTCAGTGAAGCTTCGAACATAATCGTTCGCTGGATTTGTTAATATTTCTTCTCCTGTTCCGATTTGAATAATTTCACCATCTTTCATTAACGCAATGCGATCCCCTATGCGAAGGGCTTCATTTAAATCATGAGTAATAAATACAATTGTCTTCTTCATTCTTTGTTGCAAATCTAATAATTCATCTTGCATTTCTTTCCGAATGAGTGGATCGAGCGCAGAAAAAGCTTCATCCATTAGTAAAATATCCGGATCATTAGCAAGTGCTCTTGCAAGACCAACCCGTTGTTGCATTCCGCCTGATAATTGGCTTGGATACTGGTCTTTATAAGGCAACAGTCCAGCATTGTCTAAAGCCTTTTCTGCTTTCAATCGCCTTTCCTCTTTTGGAACTCCCTTAATTTCGAGACCATATTCTGTATTTTGCAAAATTGTTCGATGAGGAAATAATCCAAAGTTTTGGAAAACCATGCTCATTTTATCTCTTCGAATTTTTCTTAATTCCTTTTTATTTAATTTGGAGATATTTTGTCCGTCGATGTATATGTTTCCGTTAGTAGGGTCTATTAATCGATTTAATAGACGGATTAATGTCGATTTACCGCTGCCCGAAAGACCCATGATTACAAAAATTTCTCCTTCGTTTACTGTGAAATTCGCATCGTAAACCCCTATTGTCGCTCCGGTTTCTTTGAGAATTTCTGTTTTGCTTTTTTTCTGTTCCACGAGTTTCATCGCAGCATTTATATGTTTACCGAAAATTTTCGTCACATGTTCAACTTTAATTTTTTCCATCTCATACTCCTTTCCACCATTTTTATCTATTTAAAAATGAATAGAATGTTACAAAAGTGACAACTCAATATTAACAACAGGTTGTTACTTTTGTCAAATTGCTAATCTCGGAAACTACAAAAATATAATAAGAAAGGCTTACAAAAGCTCAATTTTGCTTCTGTAAGCCTTTTTTAATTAGGAAATAGAAATTTTTGTACTCTTTCTAGACATTCATCGTTTCCAATAAAATAGATGACATCGTTCAGTTCAATTGTGGTATATGGTCCAGGTGATATGATTAGTTCTTCCCCACGACGTATACCTACAATCGTTGCCATTGTATGATGCCAAAAATTTATTTCGCCAATCGTTTTAGATAAGTATGGGGAATTCTTTATTACTTCTAAATGAAATGGAACAAAAGGATTAATCGAACGAAAGCGCTCTGTTCGGCTGACTAATCTTTCTGCAGTCTCTTTTAGTTGATCCAGTTCCTTTTTTTGTCGGTCAATGCTCTCTAACATTTCCAATTGTATTTGATGAATGGATTGAACATCTAAAAACTGCTTTATATAATTTGCCGCTTTTTCATAAGACTTAATAACAACACCGCTCCCTTTCGTAGCTTCCACAATTTCTAAGTCTTGTAGAACGGCAATAGCTCTCCTTGCAGTTTCAGCTGAGACCCCATACTGACTTGCCAATGAAGATCTTGCATATATTTTTTCGCCTATTAAATATTTTCCCTCAACAATTTTTGACGCTATGTCGGCAGCAATTTTTTGATATTTTGGTTGCTTTACAATCTTTAATTCTTTATCTCCCATCTATTGCATCAACCTTTCATTCCGTTACTACAAAGTTAAATATAATCGATGTCTATATCAGTAGCCAGTTTTTTCTCTAAAAAAATATTTTCATTTGTATATTGACCTTCACGTTACGTCAACCTTTATGATGAAGTTGTCAGGAGGGATTTCAATGGAGTACACAATTAGTCAATTAGCAAAATTAGCAGGCATCAGTACAAGAACATTGCGATATTACGATGAAATTAATTTATTAAAACCAAAACGAATCAACAGCTCTGGCTATCGGATTTATGGTCAAGAAGAAGTGAATCGATTGCAACAAATTCTATTTTTCCGGGAATTAGACGTCAACATTGAAACAATTATTTCAATCATGAATGATCCAAATTACGATTCAATAAAAGCGTTGGAAAATCATTTAATACAGCTTAGAAATAAGAGATCCCGCCTAGACCGATTAATTGAATCCGTAAAAAAAACGATTGCCCATGAGAAAGGAGAAATGATGATGAGCAATGAAGAAAAATTTGAAGCTTTTAAGGAAAAACTGATAGAAGAAAATGAACAAAAATATGGTGAGGAAATTCGCCAAAAATATGGTGAGAATGTCGTCAGCAAGTCCAACGAAAAATTCCGTAACATGTCGAAAGAAGACTACGAAAGATTTGTGCAACTTGGAGACGAAATACTAAAACTACTAGCAAAAGCTTATGAAATTGGAGATCCTACATCACCACTTGCACAAGAGCTTGCCGCGAAACATAAACAGTGGCTCACTTTCACTTGGCCATCTTATTCAAAAGAAGCTCACCGGGGACTTGCGGAAATGTATGTCGCTGATGAACGCTTTAAAGCTTATTATGACCAAAAAGTTACGGGTCGTACAGAATTTTTGAGAGATGCCATTATTCATTACCTTGAAAACAATTCATAACAGATATAGTGAAAAGTCGCTCCGAATTTAATCGGGCGACTTTTTCCACTTTTTATAAGTATTGAATGATTTCTTAAAAAATTGGAAATAATAGCTGAAGAAACAATCGTTCACTAACTGCTCATAAAGGAGATTTGCCCTAATGATGCAAAAAAATGAGAAAAAACTAACAAAAGTTAAATACAACCACGACAACCGAGAATACATAATTTTAAATAAATGTCCGCACTGCAATTTAGATATACATCCTACGGTTGAAAATACCTATCGATTTGAAAATAAAAGTTTTGAAATTCATATTTTGTCATTAACTTGCCCTTCCTGCCGAAAAGACTATTTTGTTGTTAATAATTGTGGAGAACTAAACAATAACCAAGAGCGATACTTGTTAACGATACCGGGTCATACATTTCAAGATGAATCTCTCATTCAAAATACATCGAAGAAATTTCAAAATTTATATACCCAATCCATCCATGCAGAATTGCAAGGAAATGATGATATCGCCTTTTTTGGATATATTAAATCTCTTGAAGTACTTGTGAAAGATATCGCAATTATCGAACACCCTGATTCTGAAGATATGGTGCTATTCAGCAGCCTTATTCAGTGTTTAGAAAAATTCCACTCAACTAATATTCATTTATTCTCAAAAAAATTGTTGGAAGTATTAAAAAACGACTATTTGCATTATCAAAAGGGGCCGGAGTTTTCCTCATACACAGAACTTGTTAAAGACTGCATCGATTACTTCTTATTGTATTTAGAGTTATTGCAAAAAACTTTTTCATTAAATGATAAACGCACAGAAAAAGAAGCTTGAAAATAGGAAATTGCTCTTATCCACTATTTGCATACTCGTTCATCCACTTGGAAATGCTAGAAATAAAATTAATAAAGGAAGATATAAATGCCAAAAATTGTATCTGTCAGTACTTATAAACCTCCCTACACATTACATCAACATGAAATAGAGCAATTTACAAAGGCATTATTTCAAAATAAAATTCCGCAATTAGAGCGGCTATTAAAAGTGTTTGAAAATGGGGAAATAAAAACGCGGCATTTTTGCGTACCGTTAGAATGGCATAAAGAAGATCATACTTTTGAAGAACGCAATCAATTATATATTCAATTGTCAGTGGATTATAGTGTAAAAGCTATTCAAAGTTGTCTACAAAACGAACTATATTTAAAAAGACCAATTTCGACAGAAGAAATTGATGCCATCTTCTTTGTATCTAGCACAGGCATATCAACTCCCAGCATTGATGCTCGAATCATGAATAAATTGAAATTTTCAGATCGGATAAAACGTTTACCTATTTGGGGGCTTGGTTGCGTTGGAGGAGCATCTGGAATTAGTAGAGCCTACGATTATTGTCTTGCCCATCCAAAGGAAAAAGTGCTTGTCATCTGCGTGGAATTATGCAGCCTCACTTTCCAACGAAATGACTTTTCAAAAAGCAATTTAATTGGCGCATCACTTTTTGCTGATGGTGTTGCTTGCGCCTTAATTTGTGGTGATGAAGCGAAAGTAGAAAATCGAAAAACAGTACCATATATCATTCAAACAGCTTCAAAATGGATGCCTAACTCGGAAAATGTGATGGGTTGGGACGTTAGAAACGATGGGTTTCATGTCATCTTTTCAAAAAGTATACCGACGATTATTTCTAATTGGCTAGGGCCATTCATCCATTCATTTTTCAAAGAGGCAGGCATTTCATTAAATGATCTTGAACATTTCATTGCCCATCCTGGCGGGAAAAAAGTGTTATTAGCCTACGAAGAAGCACTGAATTTAAGCGACAAACATACAGCTATTTCTCGAAAAATTCTTCAACAAAACGGCAATATGTCATCGCCGACGGTACTATACGTTTTAGATGAATATATGAAAACCGTCGAGAAAGATGAATCATATGGTTTAATAGTAGCTCTTGGACCTGGATTTAGTGGAGAAGCAGTATTGCTGCAATGGAGGGATTAATATGCTAATTTTTATGATTGTAACAACAATCGTCATTTTACAAAGAATTTTTGAATTGTTTATTGCAAAACGAAACGAGAGACAAATGCTGCAACTTGGGGCTTATGAAGTAGGGGCCTCACATTATGCATTCATGATATTGTTACATGTAAGTTTCTTCATCAGTTTAATTGTAGAAGTCATTGTATTTGAACGTACAATATCCCCACTTTTTCTACCTTTATTTATTATTTTTCTACTCGTACAATCTTTAAGAATATGGTGCTTATCTTCATTAGGTATGTATTGGAATACGAAAATTATTGTGTTGCCAGGAGCTCAAATTGTTAAAAAGGGACCATATGCTTTTCTTAAACATCCAAATTATTTCGTTGTTTGTTGTGAAATTATTATATTGCCAATTATGTTTCAAGCTTATTTTACTGCCATTGTATTTACCTTGTTAAACTTCATTATGTTATCGATTCGAATACCAATTGAAGAAAAAGCATTAATGGAAGCGACAAATTATGAATATGAATTTAATAAAAAAATTCAGCATCATAGCTGAATTTTTTCCATTTTCATCAACATAATTTTTATTTTCGTAAACATAATAATAAAAAATCTTTGTTTTAACTTTTCGTTATCAATTTCTAATAACAAATAGCAAAATAATATTAGAAATTATAATAGATAAAGCGTATAATTCAAATTGACGGCAAATTCAAAAAAAGTCAACACTTTTGTAAAATATTTGTCACAATTTAAGAAATATTCAAAAAATGATTGGGTTTTCTTTTTCATTATTAATAGTTATAAAAAAGGAAAACGCTTTCAATCTTCATTTTTATTCATACCATCCAATAAAACACTCACTATTAAAAACAGTACTTGATTTACGAAATATTTGTATTATATTTAAACTGTAGTTAACATTGTTAAACATTTCACATAGTTATAATTGAAGAGTTTTTTCTTTATTGTATGTGAAATATCTATGCTGTTTTTAATAATGGGCACAATGATAAGTAAAGGAGAATGGGTAATGGCAGAAGAATTAGTGAATCAAGTTCAAGAGTCGGCTTTGAAAGAAAAACAAGATTTACTGGATCAATTATTAAAACCAGAAGTGCAAGAGTCCTTAACATATTTAGTAGAACAGCTTCCAAAGCTTGCCGAAGTAGTAGGACTTCTTACAAAGGCTTATGATTTTGCACAACAAGTAGCAACAGATGAGGTATTAAAGAGCGACACAGTTAACGCAATTAAAGAAGTTTCTGAACCAGTTGTGAGTACTGTAAAAAGCTTAGCACAAACAGCTATTGAAGCAAAAGAACGTGCAGACGAATCTAAAGAAGCAATCGGGTTATTCGGAGTATTAAAATTGTTGAAGGACCCAGAAGTTCAAAAACTATTACGCTTTGCTAATGCATTTTTAGAAGTTTCAGCTGAACGCAAAAATCAATAAGGTTTTGTTTATTTAATAAAGTAAGGACGGAGGAATAATATGTCAAAAGAAATCGTCATCTTAGGTGCAGGCTACGGTGGGTTATTAACTGCCCTAACATTACGTAAATATGCAAGTAAAGATGAAGCTAAAATCACAGTTGTGAATAAATATCCTAATCACCAATTAATTACTGAATTACACCGTCTTGCAGGTGGAACAATTTCTGAACAAGCAATATCCTTCCCATTAAAGAAATTATTTAAAGGTAAAGACATTGAAACGGTTATCCAAGAAGTAAAATCATTCAATGTGAAAAATAAAGAAGTATATTTAGCAAACGGCTCTGTCTTATCTTATGATTATTTAGTTGTAGCACTTGGTAGCCAAACTGGTTTCTTCGGTATTCCTGGTTTAGAAGAAAACTCAATGGTATTAAAATCTGTAGATGATGCAAAAAGAATTTACAACCATATTGAAAGCAAAATTGCTTCCTATGCAAAAACAAAAAATATTGCGGATGCAACAATCGTCATTGGTGGCGGCGGTTTAACAGGTGTGGAACTTGTTGGTGAAATTGTAGACAACGCTCCAAATATTTGTGCAAAATACGCAGTTGACCCTAGCGAGTTGAATATTAAACTAATAGAAGCTGGTCCAAAAATTTTACCGGTATTACCTGATGAATTAATTGAACGCGCAACAAAAAGCTTAGAAGCTCGTGGAGTTGAATTCTTAACTGGCCTTCCTGTAACAGGTGTAGAAGGTAATGTAATTTCACTAAAAGACGGTTCCACAATTACAGCAAACACATTTGTTTGGACAGGTGGAGTTGCAGCTCTACCAATCGTTCAAGAATCTGGTCTTGAATGCGACCGTGGTAAAGCAATCATCGATGAGTATTTACGTTCTAAATCACATCAAGATGTATTTGTTGTTGGAGATGCTTCCGTTGCTCTTCCTGAAGATGGAGGTCGTCCATTATATGCACCAACTGCTCAAAATGCATGGCAAATGGGAGAAGCTGCAGCTTACAACATTTACGCAACAATTAAAGGCCAAAAACTAAAAGAGTTCAGCCCAGTTAATTCTGGTACTCTTGCAAGCCTTGGACGTAAAGACGGTGTAGCAACTGTTGGTAAAAACAATATTCACCTAAAAGGTTTACCAGCTTCACTTATGAAAGAAGCAAGCCATGTACGCTACTTATCACACATTAAAGCATTATACGGTTTAGTATATTAATGACCAAAAAAGTGCGGCAATCATGCCGCACTTTTTTATTGGCTGGATTCCATATTCTTTGGTTTTCCCGCCTCTACTAATACTTTGTTTCCTACTAAAACAAAACTAAGAACGAACATCGCTACTCCTGTTCCTAATAATAACCACTCAATTTTAATGAAATCGCTAATCGGACCAAAAATTAGCATTCCTAAAGGCATCATGGAAGTAGAAATCATTGTCAGTACACCAAAAATTCTCCCTAAATAGTCTCCTTCAACTTTTTCTTGTAAAAGTACGGTTGAAGGTGTATTAAATAACGGCATCGCTACTCCAGCCAACGCCATAATGGAGCAATAAAACCAGAAGTTTGGCACAATCCCTAATAAAAATGTGCAAACTCCGAATATTATACTTGATAATGCCATCGTATATGTTCGGTTTTTAAATCCTCCCCATACAGCAATGACTGCTCCCCCAGCCATCATACCGATAGAAAATGCAATTTCGATCGCTGAAAGCCGCCATACATCTTCTCCAAATGTACGAGTTACTTGCAACGGTGTTAAGAAGGAAACAGGGGCCGCCATAACAAAGAATATCGCAAAATATATAAATAAAATTTTCAAGAATTCATTGTTTTTAATATAAACAAGTCCCTGTTTAAAGTCAGCAAAATAGCTGATTTGTTGTTGTAATGCTTTTTCATGCGGGGGAATTTGTAAAAAGAATAGCAAAGTTGCCACCGCAATCGCAGCTGTTACGACATCAATAAAAAATAGTGTTTCCAACGTTGTAATAGTAAGCAAAGCCGCACTAACCATTGGTGAAAGCAGCATTACAAGGGCTTGAATACTGCCATTAATTCCGTTCACTTTTGTTAAATGCTCTTCAGGAACGATTTGTGGTAATATTGCCCCTACTGTCGGCGTTTGAATACCAGTTCCAAATGAGCGAATGACGTACATTATAAAGAGCATCCAAAGAGATTCATAACCGCTTAAAAATAAAATAGCTAGAATAAGTGTAGCCAAAGCAATGGCGGAATCTGATAAGATAATTAACATTTTCCGGTTATAACGATCTGCCCATACTCCTGCAAAAGGCGATAATAAAAAAGTAGGAACAAATCCACAGAGAATGGCAATCGTCATCATGATTCCCGACTGAGTCGTTAACGTGATGTACCACATAATGGCGTATTGAACGATTGAAGAACCGAAAAGCGATATCGTTTGACTCGTTAGAAATACGCTAATATTTCGTTTCCAATGAATATAATGATTTGTTTTCATAGGCAATTACTTCCTTTATCGTATAATTCATTTTAAAATTGTTTATTGTAAATGGTTAAAACAATTTATTATCATTTAGGGTTTACCCTTTGAAGAAATAACCTATTCAAATAAAGTAATCTAGCCATTAGTAATAGATTGAATGTTGATGTAATGTGGAATTATAAGCATATAAAGTAATAATCAATATTTAAAGGTGTGACGTTCCATTGGTAGAAAATAACATACGGACTCCCATTTACCCTATCATGATTGCCATTGCAATAGGACATTTAATTAATGATACTGTTCAAAATATTGCACCAGCAATGTTCCCTTATCTTGCAAGAGATTTAGGTTTTACTTTTACTCAACTGGGGCTTATTAGTTTTGTATTAAATATGGTTTCTTCAACACTTCAACCGATCATCGGCTTTATTAGTGATAAAAAACCGATTGCATACGCATTACCTATAGGAATGATGAGCGTCTTCATCGGTTTAAGTATGTTTGCATTCGCTAATCAATATTACATCCTTTTAATTGCTGCCATCTTTTTAGGATTTGGTTCAGCCATTTTCCATCCGGAAGGCTCTCGCGTTTCATTTATGTCTGCAGGCAATAAGCGGGGCCTATCACAATCGATTTACCAAGTCGGTGGAAATTCTGGGCAAGCTATTGCTCCTTTAATTGGTGCCTTTATTTTAGATGCATTAGGACAAAGAGGGGCTGCTGTATTGCTTCTTCTCGTTGCTATCGGAATTGTGTTGTTATTTAACATTTCAAAATGGTATGCTCGACAATTAAATGCCGAGAAATTAAACCAAAAGCAAAAAAAAGTGTTAATTTCTTCCTTGCCACCATTAACAAAAAAACAAGTGGGAATCGCTCTCATATTGCTGTTTACGATTATTTTTGCACGCTCTTTTTACACAACGAATATTCAAAATTACTATGTGTTTTATTTAATAGATCATTATGATTTGACTACCCGTATCGGCCAAATTTTAATCTTTATATTTATGGCTTTTGGCGTTGTTGGAACATTTTTTGGAGGATCCCTTTCCGATCGCATCGGTCGGAAAAATGTCATTTTACTTTCAGTAGTTGTACCGATTCCTTTATGTTTATTACTGCCGTACATGCCTCTTTGGCTTGTACCTGTATTTTTAATTATTATCGGAACACTAATAATGATTAGCTTCTCTGTAACTGTCGTTTATGCTCAAGAATTAGTACCTAGCAAAATCGGAACAATGGCAGGACTGACAACGGGGTTTGCCTTTGGAATGGGTGCAGTTGGATCTGTCGCTATCGGTTGGCTACTGGATACAATAGGAATAGAAATGACAATGAAAATCATCTCCGTATTACCAATCATCTTAGTAGTCGCATTTCTATTGCCTAAGGATCAAGTCAAAAAAGAACTGAGTTAATAAGCTAATCGATACTTGCCAAGTGCATCAAGGCATATTGTATCTTTTTCGTAACGCTAATTTAAAAGTAAGGGGGAAGAATACAACTCTTCCCTCTATTTTCTTTTAAATAACTTTTTCTTACGAATGAATCGTACAACAAACCAAATGAAAACAACGGCTATTACTGCATAGGCAATGTTTGAATAGACGTCCATCACTTCTACAATTTTCTCCCAATTCTCTCCAACTGTTGCACCAACATGCACCAATACAGTATTCCATATTAACGTACCTAATGTCGTTAATAAAATGAATAGCCAGAATTTCATATTACTCATCCCGGCTGGAATGGAGATTAAACTACGAATGAGAGGTATAAATCGACAGAAGAACACAGTCCAAAAACCATATCTGTCAAACCAAGCATCAGCTTTATAAATATCGTTTCTTGTTAATCTTAAAATGTGACCATATTTATCAACTATTTTTACTAGCCGTTCGACATCCAACAACAAGCCAATACCGTATAAAATGATTGCGCCCGCAACGGAACCAAGAGTTGAAGCAATGATTACTCCTGTGACCGTCAAATCAGTAAAAGTAGTCATAAATCCACCAAAGGTTAAAATAACTTCTGAAGGAATTGGAGGAAATAGGTTTTCTAACATAATTAACAGGAATACACCTATATACCCAAAATCCTCCATAATTCTTTGAATCCAAGTTTCCATCTATTCTTCCCCTTATGTATTTCTTATATTTATTTCTATTTTCACACTAACTATATCATTATGAATTTATTCCTTCTCATAGTCAAACTAATCAAATTATTAGACTGTATATCGTTTCCATAAGTTTCATGATTATGGATCATTTTATATTGTAAAATTAAGTTAAGAAGAAAAATCTCAGAACATCTTATGTAAAGGAGGTTTGTTTATGTATGTTGCCGATCAAAAAACAATGCAACTGCTTGACCATTTTACAATGGAACAGCTAGGGCTACCTGGTGCTGTATTGATGGAAAACGCAGGGAACGCTGTCGTGCAAGCAATTTTAAAGGACTACCCCAAAAATACTAGTGTACTTGTGTTATCTGGGTACGGGAATAATGGTGGTGATGGCTTTGTTATCGCAAGACGATTAATTGATTTTGGATACGATGTATTACTTTGTTTTATTGGAAATGAAGCTAAACTAAAAGGCGATGCTCGAATACATTTTCAAGTATACAAAAATCGTCAGTTGCCTTTCTATCACTTTAATGCTGAAGAAAATGATATATTTACATATATTCAACAGGCGGATGTCATTATTGATGCGATGCTAGGAACTGGAGTTTCCGGTGAAGTTCGATTTCCGTTCAATCAAATCATTGAAGCTGTTAATGATTCAAAAAAAGATGTAATAAGTGTGGATATTCCTTCTGGGCTTAACTCCGACACGGGTAAAGCCGCAAGTACAACGATTAAAGCAACGAAAACAATTACTTTTGCCATGCCAAAAATGGGATTTTTTGTTGGTGATGGTCCTACAGTGATTGGCAAATGGGAAGTTGCAGATATTTCCGTTCCTGATTCAGTTGTTGAGACCCTTCAATTAAAACTGCCTAAACTACTAGATGAAGCTACTGCAATATCCTCTCTGCCACAAAGAATAAAACATGGACATAAAGGAGCTTTCGGACACTGCCTTGTAATAGGTGGTTGTAAACATTATGTAGGGGCGCCAGTCTATACAGCAAAGGCTGCTTTTCACTCAGGAATTGGTCTTGTAACCCTTGCTATTCCAGAAAAAATTTATCCACTTGTTGCTGGAACATGTCATGAAAGTCTCTTTATCCCACTATCCGATTCAAATGGATTTATTAACTGGAAAGCTATTGAAACAATCGACTTTTCTAAATATACAACAATCGCCTTTGGGCCTGGATTGGGAAGAGAGTTAGACGGCGATGCAATAATTCGAACATTGCTAGATCAGCTAACAACACAAACACTCATTATAGACGCAGATGGATTGTATTTTCTTAAAAACCATTTAGAACAGTTGCAACATTATAAAGGGGATATTATTTTAACTCCACATCCAGGAGAAATGGCTACCTTGACGGGAAAATCAGTTGCTGAAATTGAAGCGAATCGCTTAGAAACAGCAAAAAATTTTGCTGCAACATACGGAGCTTATTTATTGTTAAAAGGACATCGACCAATCATTGCAACACCTACTAGCGAACTTTGGATAAATCCTTATGGAAATGATGCTTTAGGTAAAGGTGGCAGTGGAGACGTATTAACTGGTTTAATTGCTTCCCTAGTTTCCCAGCATCAGAATCCCCTAAAAGCCATGTTATGTGCAAGTTTTTATCATGCTATTGCCGCGGAAGAATTAGGGAGAAATTCGTCCAATTATGGAGTAACTCCAATGGATATCATCCATTATATCCCTATACTATTCGGCCGTAAATAAACAAATAGGATTGAAAGTCCTTGTGATGAAATCTGCTACAAGGACTTTCTTTGACATTCTCTTTATAAAAAAACAAAAGGCCCTATTCATGGAGGCCAAAACTATTTTTTTAAGTATAATGCTTCTCTCACTTTATTAAACTGTTTTAAATCATAATGAATATATTCAAACAAATAGGACGAAATAGTATATTTGGATGAATGAATGCGATAACTTTTCGACCATTTTTCATCTTCTAAATTATTTACAGCAATAATAAGGCTTCTTCTAACAGAGGTAAATTTTTCTATAATCTCTTCCTTTTTTCTTTTTCTACTCTCAATTAATGATTGTTGTTTGATTGCTTGTTTGTCTAGTTCTTTTGGAAAAACTCCATCTTTTTTAAAGTAGGGAATTCGTTTTTGAAGGACAAATTCATCTAACGCAATGAAATGAGTGACAACGCCTGCAATTGTCCATTCGTCATTTGTTAATGATAAGTACCATTCATTTTCCGTCAGTTTTGATAAATTTTTTACAAAATCCACTGAATTCTCGAAATGAATTAATATTTTTTCTTTATTTTTATCCAAGAATGTCAGCTCCTATAGGTTTACTTATTGTAGTAATCCTTCGATACAAAAAAGAAAACTCCTTCTCTTTTCAATTTAAATTTTTTTATTTTCGAAAAAAATGCCCCAAAAGTAGAAAACTTTTGAGGCTTCTTATTACTAATGAATGCTTTCTTTTAATCGCTTAACATTTTTTAATATCACTTTACTTTTAGGAATACTTGGTATCGTATCCATCGTGATATACATGTCCTGTTCTGGAATCTCATAATCCATTTTATTTAACAAATACTCTAAACTTAATTTCATCGCTTCAATGGTTAGTTGTTCACCTGGACAACGATGGGTTGTTTCATATCTTCCGCCGCCTTGCGGAATGAAACTGAATTGGTCATCCTGCCATTGGGCAAAACGTTCAGGTTGAAATTCATCGGGATTTACCCAAATATTCGGATCATGATTAGTACCGTAAATATCCAATAAAACGAGCGTCCCTTCATGAAATGCATATCCGTTCCAAGTAAAACTACTTTTAGCCTTTGCTGCAGCAACAGGAACAAGAGGATAAAAACGTCTTACTTCTTGAATAAATAAGTGGATATAATCAGGCGTATTTTTTAATTTTACTCTTTCGTGAGGAAATTGGGATAATGCCATTACAATGAAATTAATATAGATGGAAATCGCAACAATAGGTCTTAAAATATTAATAATCTCAACTGCCACTGTTTCTACATCTAACAAACTTCCATCTAAATCTTTATAAAATACGAATTGATGTAATATCGATTCACTTTGTACTTGTACTTCGTTGGAGCGTATTTTTTCTATCAATTTCTCCATCTTTTTTTCCAATTGATTTCTTTTATTTCTACCTATCCAATGTTGCAGGCCAAATGCGATAGGCGTTTCAAACATCGCTCCTATTTCCTTCATCAATATATCCGTATCTTTTTCATGGGGAGGATACCCAATCCATTTAAATGCCGCTTTACATAACAGCGTTTTCATTTCTTCATAAAAAATAATTTCTGTTTCTTTACTCCATTGATCTAATGCTTTTTCCCATTCAAGTTTTGCAATATCTAAAAACTCATTTATTTTTTCTTTTGTCATGACATTCATAAACATTTTTTTGCGATGTCGATGAGCTACTCCATCAAGGGTTTGAACGCTATTTTTCCCGAATAAGGTTTCAATGATGCGGTTTGGAACAGCATCTTGACGTTGAAATTTTGTTTGATCATAAAACAATTGTGCCGCTTCTTTCCCACCCATGCATATCGCCTTTTTCCCCAATATTCTTGTTTCAAAAATATTGGTTTGCAAGCTTTTTCTGCGATTTAAAATGTATTCATACCCTTCTTTTAAAAGTGCTAGGCTATGATCAATACCTTCATCTCTTGGAATTTCATTGATATTTTCCATTGTTGCACCTCACAAACAATATTTGGCTATATTTATTTTGTTACAGGTTTTATATTTCATACAGAGATACAACAATTGCTAAACTAGACTGACAAGTAAAGTTTCCCTTATCCAACATTATATCGATATAAATCATTCATTCGATTTTCGTTCATTATTAAATGAAATAAAGGTCCTTCATATTCCAACTGCAAATTCGTTAAACACTGTAAATCATAAGGGGAAATCAGAGAAATCGGTTTATGAAATTCATAATTCGCCCCTTCTTTTAAAACGTGAGCAACAAATTGAGAGCAAAAATAAGCATTTTTTCGATGTGATGGTTTATTAAAAGTGTATGTAATAAGCCCTGTTAAATTGTATTTATATTTTTGTTGTTCTGCTTCAATAGATTTTATGATTTCTTTCATACGAGCAATTTGTTCTTTTGTAGCCCAAATGCTATATACAGCTCCTCTACTTTTTAAAAAAAGCGTACTACGTAAATCTTCCTTTACAAAACCGCCGATAAATGGATTATTTGGATATTTTCTTCCAAAACTGTACACTTCCTGAAAATTTGAGTCAAATGCAATGGATGCATGATTATAAGTTTTTTTCGTATAAAGCTTAATCATTCTCGTAAAAAGCGTTCCAGTATCGGTAAATAATAAATATACTTTTTCCATCTCGACTTTCTCCTTTGTAAATATACCTCCATTCTAACGACATTACATACACCATTAAACCGCCCGAAGAAATATATTCTTTTCAGTCTTAGGTCGTATTTAATCAATATGTAATGAATTGCAATGGAAATAATATTGTTTATTTGAGATGGATAAATCATAAACAGCGCAATAGTTGGAGAATGGACCTACAAATAGGGGATTGTTATGGAAGGGAATGAGCATATTGTGTTCATCTCTTATTTGTCTTTTTCCTATTTGATAAAAAAAAAATTGACCCGGAAACTAAGTTCCGGGCCTCGATTTCACAAATCACGACATGAATTCAGAAACTCTTCGGTGTTACTCCATATTCAATTTACTTTTGAACAATGGACTTTCCTTCACCTTGACGAGTTTTCGGCGGAGTGTCAGAATCAAATTGGTCTTTGATCTTTTCCATCGGGAAATCCCTCCTGTTTATCATGTCGGATTGTCTTGTGAAATCATTATTTATTATGACTGCTTTACAAATATTTATACACAAATCGCTACTTTTTTGAAAAAATATCTGAAAAAAACCCGGAAACTAAGTTCCGGGCACTTTCACTAGGGCGCCATGATGCTCTTTAATACTGCCTTGCCTTCGCATCCGTTCTCAAAATTTGGTTATGAAGTGATATTTCCGTTTGACCGTTAATTTGAGATTTTTGATATTTCGGCTTTAAGTTTTGATTTCGAAGAGCTTTCGGAAAAACTTCCTTCTTACTCATCGGCAATCACCTCTTTCATCATGGTCGATTTCCTTAGTGAAATCATTGTTAGTATGAAAAATTCAGCAAACAACTATGCTTTCCTAATATTTTCATTTATTTTGCAACACACTTAGAATGGACATAAAATTTCTTCGACACCATTTGAACATTTTTTTCGTCGCTCCATATTTTATTAAAGAAAGGAGCGATGTGGTTGATCTCAATTGAACCCATTGAATTACAAGGACATATGTACACTGCCGTCACTGTTCACTTGCCGAAAACAACTTTATTAACAATCTCGAATGAAATTGGGTACATTATGTGTGGTGCGCTAGATGTTGAACTATTGAACACTCGGTTAGCTGACAGAAAAATTATTGCAGGTCGTGCAGTTGGGGTAAAAACCATTGATGAATTATTAAAAGCTCCGCTCGAATCTGTTACAACTGAAGCCGAAAAAATGGGAATTGTTAAAGGAATGACCGGAGAAGAAGCATTATTAAAAATGATCTAAAATTTTACAAATTGAAAGGAGGTTCTACTTGTTGATCCTCCTTTTATCCGATAAATCGATTAAATTGGTGTTTTTGTTCAACTAATGAAATAACATCTTCGCAAATAACTTCAGCTGATCTTGGGCAATATATTTCTTTCATATTATCAATTAACCGGTTTCGATGGTTTTCATCTCCAATTAGCTGAAGTACAGACATAACTAAATCATCAGGTTGATTCACAATAATTGCCGCATCCTTAGACTGAAAGTAATTTGCATTTTCCAACTCTTGACCAGGCACTACTTGATACAGCAACAGCGGTACTTGAACAGCTAATGCTTCACTTAACGTAATTCCTCCTGGCTTTGTAATCATTACGGTAGCCATTTTCATCATTTCATCCATTTTGTTCGTGTACCCAAATATTCTAACATTTTGATTTTCGGAAAATTTTTCTAATAGATTATTTTTCAACTCCTCATTCTTCCCGCATATGACGAGTATTTGATTATTGTCATGCTGCAATAATTTCTCCATAATTCCTTCAATATCTTTTATTACTCCATAAGCTCCCGTTGCAATTAAAATTACAGGCTTTTTTGAATCTAAACCATAAGATTCAAGAAGATCGTTTCGGTCCACTGAGCGTTCAAACTTTTCTTCAATTGGAATTCCTGTGACCTTAATTTTATAATCAGGTGTTCCAGCGTTTATTAAATTTTGTTTTAAATCTTCAGTTGCCACATAATATCGGTCTATATAATCATGAATCCAATTTTTATGAGCTTGAAAATCTGTAATCACATTTACAATGGGTAATTGAATACCTGTTTTTCTTTTTAATTCTGGTACAACTCGCATTGGAAATGTATTCACTATAATATCTGGCTTTACTGTCTCAACCATTCGCATCAGTTTTTTCATTCCATAAGTATTCATAAATTCAATATCGAAATACCTTTTATTTCTTCTACCGCCATAATATAGTAATCCATAGATTTTCCGACCATAATTAAAACTCTTTATATATAAATATTTTGAAGCCTTTGTTAATAATGGGTGAGAATCGTAGTAAAGATCAGATTCTATTACATCTGTAATGCCATAGTTAAAGAATGTATTTTTTAAAGTATTTGATACTTTTAAATGACCATTTCCATAGCTCCCCGTTAATAGCAGAATCTTTAAATCCCTCTCCACAATATCACCCTCACACATAAAATCCATCGTTTTCATTTTATTTAAACAATATTGAATAGGTAATCATTCCAAAAAATAATACTTATTTTTATAACTTATGCCTAACAATACGTAGTTAATGTGCAAAATTTTCTATTACACATAATTGATTTTCAAGCAAAAGAAAACTTTATTAAAATTTTATTCTGTTTAACTAGAGTCACCTTATTTTTCATTCTTTTGGAATGAAATTCAAACTTATGAATATACATGAATATAAGATTTTTTATGAACTTGGAAAACTAATATTAGAATCCATATATTTAAAAATTTCTACTTCAAATTTGCTGAAAGATTTGAAGTCAACATAACGGTTTAGAAAGGAAGGGACGATATGAATAAAGTCTGCGTTATCATTCCCGCCTTGAATCCAACTCATGATTTAATCGATTATATATACGATTTAAAAAGTCATAATGTTTCACAGATTGTCGTAATTAACGATGGAAGTATGACTAGTTGCAATGCAATATTTCATCAAATTGGATTAATACAAAATTGCACCGTGCTGACTCATGAAAAAAATAAGGGCAAAGGTCGTGCATTAAAAACCGCATTTCAATACGTTTTGAAGCACTGTCATGTGGACGGGGTGATAACTGCTGACGCAGATGGTCAACATTCCATTGAAGATGTCATCAACATTGCTGAATTACTCAGTGATGTTCAAGATGCCATTCTTCTTGGCGTCCGAAATTTTGACCAAAAAAATGTCCCGATTAGAAGTTATATTGGAAATAAAATTACTAGTTATTTATTTACAGCATTATTTCAAATTCATCTTCAAGATACGCAAACAGGCCTTCGTGGCATTCCTATAAAAATACTTCCTTCACTCCTTGCTTTAGAAGGAGAACGTTACGAATATGAAATGAACATGTTAATTGCTGCCGCCAAAAAGAAAATTCCTATCAAGCAAATCCCTATTCAAACTATATACATCAACAAAAATAGAAGCTCTTATTATCACCCTATAAAAGATTCTTTAAAAATTTTTACAATGATTATTTCTGGAATTTTTGCAAATAAGAAGCTGGATGAAGGTGAAGAACATGGTATCTAATTTTTACGGTAAGTTCTTCCTAATCTCTCAATGGATTATTCGTCAAATATACCCTACCTATAAAGTAGAAATTCCTGAAAATACTCAAGAGCCTGTTGTTTATATTTCACACCATCAAAATCTTTTTAATCCATTTATTATATATTTATGGTTTCCGAAAAGTTTGCGAACTTGGATTTTACATGTTTTTTTAGACCGTAAATCATGCTATCAACAATATGTGGACTACACATTTACAAAAAGAATGGGAATGAATAAAACAATCGCAAAACTATGTGCATATCCCCTTTCATTTATTATTTCTAACCTGTTGAAATCCGGCAAAGGCATTCCTGTGTATAGAGGATCTAGAAAAATAGTAAATACGTTTCAACTTTCTGTGGAAGCGTTGAAAAGAGGCGAAAGCATCGTCATTTATCCAACGATTGACTACACGAATACTTCCAACGAAACAAAGGCAATGTATGAAGGATACCTATATATTGAAAAATATTATTTTAAAGAAACTGGCCAACACGTTCGTTTTGTACCTTTACACGTAAGCAAAAAAAATCGACTGATTATTGCTGATGAGCCAATTTCATTTCAAGAAAATGAACATTTTTCAGAGGGTCAAAAAAGAATCGAACATTATATTCAAAACAAATTATATGAATTAGCCAAAAAGTGTGGGGATATAGAATAAAATACATAAAATAAATATTCTTTTCAAATAGCTCTTTAAGGAAGGCTATAAATTCGAAAAAGCCGTAAACATTTTACAATCGTAAAATGTCTGCGGCTATTTTTTCGAATGAAACGAATTGCGATTAGCCCTCAATCGGTTTCATGCAAGTTAATCACAACTACTAATGACTTAAAGCTTCACTTAATTTTCCTGTAATATTTTCAATGTCTACTTCAAATACTTCAGTTTTTGGCAAAGCAGGATAACCACCTTTTTCAAATTGCCAATGTGGATCGCCATATTTTTTCCAAAGGCAATCATAAAACCATTCTTTCTTTTGTTCATCTTCAATTCGATGAATCTTCCCAAATAATACGACGCTTGTATAAGCTAAAGCCGATTGACAAGCGTATTTCTTTCCAGGAACGATAGCTCCCATTTCACAAACTTCAATACTTACCCGCGGATTCTTTTTAACATTTTCCCAAAAATGACTTTCTCTTAAATTGCCTATATGCAAGTACAATTTTTTCCCTTCTTCATAAACAAAAACAAACGGAATGACATAAGGATAGCCGTCTTCTCCTACTGTTGCAACATGAGCAACTTTCGCTTCCCGCAAAAAAGCTAATGCATCATCAACTGAAATTTCTCTTTTTTTGTTGTTTATAATTCCTCTCACTTCTCCCAACTCCTTTCTACAAATATATATTCTAAATACTTCTTTAAAACCCTTTTAAAATAGCAAAATTTTTATCATGGATAAAACTAGTGCACCAATTCCATTAAAATTCCATTTTTCAAATATATTTCAATATCCAAAAAAGTATAATATTATGGTACTATGAACTATAGGAAAGATTTTAGGGGGGAATAAAAATGGGTAGCAAAGCATTGAATACAAATGCCAAAATTACACCTGAACGCGTAGATGAAGCATTAGACATTCGTGACCGTTTAATTATCGAATTGTTAGTAAGCGTACTTGACGAAAAACAAGTTATTGAACGCCATATTTTAAAAGAGCGCCTTGCTAACTTAATTCAACTTTCCGATCACGATGATGAATTAAAAGAAACAATACATGCGCTTGTGAACAAGCTATAAAAAGGAAAAGGAGACGTCAAATTGGAACGCCTCCTTTTTTCTTTACTATTTTTCTTCATACAATTGCACAATTTTATTTAATTTTTCTTTTAAAATATCCATGTGCACAAATCTTGCTTCTCGAATAGATTCTTTTCCTTCTACAAAAAACAGTAGTACAGGCACTGTAAATATCGAAAAGCGTCCTGCTGTTTCCTCCACTTCATCTACTTTTATATACCCAAAAGCGATTCTAGGATAATTTTTTAACATTTCCTCTACCCGAGGAAGTAGTGCATGACAACCCCCGCAATTCATTCGTGAAAAGTAAAGAAAAGTGAGTGGGTTTCTTTCAATAAAAGAATTAATTTCATCCAACGTAGATAGCTCAATCATAATCTCACCAATTGTTAATAATATTTCTTGGCCAAGCATATCATTTTCCAAGAAACAGTGGAAGGATGACGAATTGGAAAGTGCACTTCTTTATATGGTGTTATTAAGATATTTATCTGGAAGTATCGAATTATCAATTGCCACACTGATGTGGAGGTCCAATGATTTAGAAAAAGCATTGATGCTCAATTCAATGTTAGCGTTAGTTGGTCCAACTATCTTAATAGTGACAACTGGAATAGGAATTAGCGGACTTTCTGAAAAAATTTCTTTCTTAAAAATGCTTTGTCTATTTTCAGGCATCGTGCTCATTATTATCGGCATGAAAATGAAATAATTCAGGATATTATCTGAACCAGCCTTTTCTTTTAAACCACAAGAGCATCGATATTCCAATGAGAAACATGATAAAAAGAATTACAAAATAACCATATTTCCAAGATAATTCAGGAATGTTTTTGAAGTTCATCCCATAAATACCTGCAATAAATGTTAATGGGGCAAAAATAGATGTAATAATTGTCAGTAGTTTCATGACATTATTGGTTTGATGTGCATTTAAGGAAATATAACTGTCACGAATATCTGCCGTTACTTCTCGATTAGACATGACCATTTCGGATAATTTTAATAGATGGTCATGAATATTTGAAAAGTATTCTCTTCTCTCGTCAATTTGATTTAAATTCAAATGATGAGAGTTTAACATGCGATATAATAAATCCCTCATAGGATTGACAGAATGCAACAACTGTAAAAGCATATTTCTAGCTTCCATCAAGCTATTCATCGGTTGAATGCCTGTTTGTATAATAATTTTCTCAAGTTCATCTTCTATTTTATAGATAATAGGAAAATAATGATCGACAATTTTATCTAATAATTCATAAAATACATAATACGGATCCCATTGTTCGATTGAAGTTTGAGCAAGCAATTCACTCCATACTTTTGTAACTTCTACAGAAGGATGTTTGTGAAAGGTAACAATAAACGATTCTCCTACAAAAAAATCTAGCTCCTCTTTAATTAGTCTACCGTTTTCTTCACGAACTGTATGAGTAACGAAAAAGGTGTAATGATTAAAATAATCTAATTTCGGCCTTTGAAGATCTTGTACACAGTCTTCTATTGCTAAAGGATGAAAGTGGAAGGTATTTGATAAATGCTTCATTTCTTCTTCTGTCGGTTCGCTAAAATCTACCCAAAACCATTTATAACTGGTAATGTCAATATTATTTATTGAATCTCCTTTTTCTAAATGGTTATCTTTTGTAATGCCTATATAGTAAATCATGAAATGCTCCTTTTCTTCCGAAATTCCGATGAGCAATTTCTAATTATCTTGCAGTTCTTCATTATTTCCTTTTAACCGTTCCTCTTGTTTCCAAGGTGGATCCATTACAATATGAATTTTTTCATTAATTTTGTACACAGTAAAAGGAACTAAAAATGCGAAAACTGTGCAAACAATTACATATGTTGAAGGTAAATGCTCGATAATAAATTTCATGTGCATCACCTCATTTAGATGTTGTTTTATTAATGCTTCCTGGTTCCTCGATTACGATTTTCACTTCACAATCGATATCACTTTTTGAGAAATAATTTTTCCCATTATCCCATTCATCTTGTACTTCCTTCCATATTTTTGGATAATAACGGTTTAAATACTCCCCCAATCCCATGGCATCTGTTTGAAAATCATTTTGCAGTTTATTAATTGTATTCTTAACCATTTCTTCAATTTTCTCGCTCGTTTTTTTATAAAACTTATTTAACACTTCATATTCCTTTAAATTTTCCCAACCAGACTGGTCTGCAATTGCTCCCTTAATTTGAATTTTGATAGAGAATTGTAAGTTATTTGGATCATTATTGGTTAGAGTAATTTTTCTTTTTATCGTAAGAATTTCAATCGTCATTGGCCCACCATCGATTTCTGTATTAATGGAACCATTATTTTTTAAACCTCTAATATAACTTAACGCTTTCGCATCATCTCCTTTCAATACTCCTACCATCCGCTCTTCTTTACCGTTATAAATAGCTATTCCTTCATAATCAATGACTGTGGAACTAATTTTTTTTAGGTATGGTAAAGGGAAACTTGTCTCTTCATATAGTTTTTCATCGATATCTCCAATTCTCACCAAATCAGTAACATCCAATCTTTTTTTATTTTCTAATAAATTTTTTATATATTCTGCTGGTATTTTTTCATGTTCCGCTTCAACATATAGTAAGTCTTCTGCTAACCCATTTGTAACCGCTAACTTAATGCCTCTACGCATGCGTTTTTCACGAAAAAATACATCAAAATGTTCTTTAAAACGCCCTGGTTGTTTCATGATATCTTCAGAAACTAGAATCACACCTAAATGGGTTGAATCTATTGAACGACTTGCCTGTTTTGCTAAATCTAAATTAATTTCATAAATGGTCTTTCCAGTGCTCGAAAGGTTCCGATAGGCTTTTCCACCACCCCCAGCATTTGCAGCAACGGTTGCCATATTTTCAGGAACAACAAGTTGTTGGGTTAATTTGACTTCAGTTTTGTCTGCTGCATCTATAGCCATTCCAAATATAAAAGCTCTTTCTTCAATTTCAATTTGATCCCAGCAAGCTGCCAAAATTAAAGTACACATCACCAAAATTAGCATCGCATTCAATTTATTCACTTGAATTCCCACCTTTAATCTTGAATGCAATCCCTAAAAGTATGGTAACTAATAGAAAATATATAATTGTAAAATGGCCAAGGAGGCGATTAAAAGAGACTACATCTAAGTAACTTTTCGGAACCATGCTTGTAAAATATATAATTGGTGACAACATGATTACTGCATTTATCTTTTTGAAATTTCTAAAAACCATTCTAAGTGTCATGACTGTCACATCTAAAGCCATCGTAGCTGTCGTAAAAAAAATGATTGTCCAAAACAAAAAAAGAAACGCATCAAACCGCTCAAAAAAACCTCCAGGAATTTCAACCGTTCTTGACAAATCGAAGGTCGGAAAGAACATATTCCTCATCGTCGTATTTCCAAAAACCCCAACACATACAAGGTAAATAACCAAATTGAAACCCATTGTTACCAATACTCCATAAGCAGTCATTTTGGGCGTATTTCGCGGATTTTTTACAAGTCCAATATAAAAAAAGACAATTGCAAATCCTAACATATTAACGACGCTAAAATATGTCCCTTTCAAATACCCCTCAAAGTCCGTTTGAAATAACGGAAGAAATCCTTCCCAATCTATTAACCCTATCGAAAGAAAAATTACTAAAAATAATCCAACTACTAAAATCGGAAAAAATAACACGTTTAAACGGAAAATACCGGCCTGAGAACCAGATACCGCATAAATAACAACGAACAAAAATGTTAATGAAATAATTTCTTGAGGCGTATGGTCAAACAAATATTGGTGTGAAAGGGCCGCTAATTCCCTAACATAAAAAACTGTTGTCATAAAAAATTGTAATGAAAATATTAATGTCATCACGATTGCAACAGGTTTCGATAGTAAATAAGACGTATAAGTTAAAAACGATTGATTCGGAAAGGATGAAGCAATTTTTGCAATAAACCATCCACAAAGACTCGCTATGATGCCGCCAAGTAAGACAGTTATCCAACCATCGGAAGAATTTGTTACTTCTGCAACTACTCTCGGAGAAGTTAACGTTAATACTCCAATAATATTTGTAATCACTGTTATTAAAATATCTCTATCACTAACAATTCCTTGATAATCAGGCGACCGATTCATTGTCGTTGACCCCCACTATTTACTTTTTGATCATCTATTGGCTCTAAATAGGGTGGGCGCTTTTTAAGCGTCATAATTGGCGCGCGAATAAAGGTGTTTTTCAAAGCGTCTATGAAATAAGGGGCAAATGGTCCAGAGTAAGGTGTACCCATACTTTTTAAATTAACAATATGAATACAAATCATAATAAGCACTAAGATAATCCCATATAACCCAAATATGGATGCCGCGATGACAAAAATGAATCTCAAAATACGTAAACCAATGGACATGCTATAATTCGGTATAGTAAACGAACTCATAGCAGTTAGAGAAGTAACAATTACTAATGCGGGACCCACGATTCCTGCACTTACTGCAACATCTCCAATCACAATACCTCCAACAATACCTACTGTTTGACCTATTACTTTTGGAAGCCGTATACTCGCTTCTTGCAAGATTTCAAAAGTTACCGCCATTAATAGAACTTCTACAATCGCTGGAAGCGGTCCCCCTTCTCTAGTGGCTGCAATCGAGATTGTTAATTGTGTTGGCAGCATTCCAGGATGGAAAGAGATTAATGCAACATATAAACCAGGTAAAAATAATGCAATAAACATTGAAAAATATCTTAACAATCTCATCGATGTAGCAATAATCCATCTTTGACTAAAATCTTCAATCGTTAAAAAAGCATCAACAAATGAAATAGGAGCAATCAAAGCAAAAGGACTTCCATCGACTAGTATGGCAACTTTTCCTTGCATAAGATTGTAAGACACTCGATCAGGTCTTTCCGTATCCAGTAATTGCGGAAATGGAGATAGAAAGCTATCTTCAATCCATTGTTCGATAACTCCAGAATCTGGTGCAAAGTCTATATCAATTGTTTTAAGTCTTCGATTGACCTCATCTAAAATGTCTGGGTTAACGATTCCTTCCACATAACAAACGGCAATTTTTTGCTTAGAACGCCTTCCAACTTCATGCATTTTAAAACGTAAGTTAGGGTCCTTTAATTCTCGCCTGATTAATGTTAAATTTGTTTCAATACTTTCAATAAAAGCTAAGCGTGGCCCTCGAATAAGCGCCTCCGACTGCGGTTCATCAAGGGCACGTTTCTCGGAACCGGCAGTCCCCATATCTAGAGCCGTCATTTTTCCATCTATTAAAAAAATGGATCTCCCTGATAACAGTGCGTGTACCACTTGTTCAAGGGTATTAACTCTTTTTGTTTCTGTAACAGCGATAATTTCTTGATAAATTTGATCAAGTATGTCCCCATTAAATTCATTTGTTTTCCTCTGAAGAGTTTTTAAAATATTGTCATTTATAATATTTGTGTTTGATAATCCACTGAGATATAAAATACTACAATGAATTTTTTGTTTTTTTTGTTTGGCTTTTTCTAAAGGTCGTTCATCTATAATGTTTAGTTGATTTATCTTGCTATCATTATTCTCTGGATCGCTTAAAGTTTGAATAGGCAAGTTCCCGTCATCATGTCCACTTCGACTGCTCGGACAATCTCCTTGTTCATTTTCATGATTGTCGTTAAAAGTTTCTAGCGTTAATTCACGAATCACTAAATCATCCGGATTCCCTAATAACCTTCTAATGAATTCAATATTATTATTCATTTTTTTATATATGGGCACGTGTATTTCCATTGATACATTCTGGTTGTTGGTTTGTGTTGCATTTGAATTCGCATTGCCGTTTTGTTTAAGAGATGGACTTTGGTTTTGTGATGTTTTTTGGTTCTGCGATTGAACATTGTCTTGAGACTGGTTATGGTTTTGTGTTTGAGTTTGGTTTTGTAACTGATGATTTTTTAGATGGCATTGGCACTGAATACTTTGTTGAAACTGTATATTTTGATTTGATTGAATACTGCTTTGAGTATGTTGATAATCTTGACTATGTTGCGATCCAACATTTTCATTATTTAAATTGTTTCGTGTTCCTTGTATATGTTGAGCCTTTTGATTTTGCTGAAACTGAGGGTTACATTGACACTGTTGCACATTTATTTCTTGTTGAATACCATTTATGTCATTTTGTGTATGTTGAGTATTTATGCTATTTTGATGCTTGTTTGTTGAATTTTTTCTAGGCACTTTTCGATAAAATCGTCTCATACATATACTCCCACTAATAGCATTTACCATTAATGTGGTTCATTTATTTGTTTTTATACCATCTACTGTTACCTTTATTAATTTTTTGCATGAATAAAAAGACTGCTCAAAGCATGTATCACTTTGAACAGTCTCCCAATTAACCATTTGTTTGCTTAACTTTTCACTTCATTTCCAACATTCAGATTAAACTTCTCTCGATATTTCTCCAACCCTTTACTAAATTGTGATGCCAATACTTGTTGGAACAGCATACCAAATACAACGGGAAGCACTACTCTTGATGGAAAATATGTACTGGCCACAACAACACCAACCGCTATGTTGCGCATTCCTCCTGTAAAAACAAAAGTTGTAATCAAATCGATTCTTCTCCATAAAAAATGTCCAATAATCAGACAAAAGGTATAGCCGGATAAAGATACAACTAAAACTAATAGAATAATTCCAACTATATCCCACGAGATATTTTTTAAATAGGGTGCAATGACACTACTATTGATAAACACGATGAGGAATATACTGACTTTCTGAAAAGGAGCGAAAGTTCGGGATAATTTTTTGACAAACTCACTTTTTCCCCACTCATTCATCAACATGCCAAGCATGGATGGAAATGCAATCATCCAAAGTAAATCGATCATGATAGACGTGGTGTCAATCGCTACTATTTGTCCCGCAGCCAATTTAGCTATGAGCGGTATGATGAGGGGAGAAAGTATTGTATCAATTAATATAATGGATAAGCCAAGTGGAATATTTCCTTTACAAATGTTAATCCAAATAAAACTTGTCACACCTGTTGGAACTGCTACTGACAAAATAAAACCAACCGTTAATAAATGATCATTCATTATTAGCGCTGACAATACGTAAGCCCAAAACGGCATTAATACATGTAAAAACAAAATCGTAATGAAAATGAACTTTGGATATTTTTTTAAAGTTTTTAATCCTTCAAAGTTGATGCTAAGACTCCCAGCAAAAGTCATAAAAGCAAATATCCAAGGAACTAGGAAAAGCAAATGCCCACCGACTTTTTCAAATATCACCCCTATAATTAGACTTAATGGCGTCAAAATAGGCATTAACTTTTGCAAGTATGCGTTAAAACGGTGTAACATTTAGCAAAGCCTTCTTTCATTAGATGTCTTTATATTTTATCAAATTTTAAATAAGGGAAATTCCTGTTTCAAATAAATTCATACCGCCTGAACTTCTTATGCTGAAAATAAAAAAGCAGTACAAATCATGATTTGTACTACTATTGATTGAAATGCCCATGCATAAATCGCTTATTTTCTTCAATTGTTTCTATAAATTTTTCCATACTTGATGTTAAATACGAATCAGCCCTTCTTATAAAAACTGTTTTTACTTTACTATATTTTTCAGGTAAATTATAACAGCGAATTTCTCCGCTTTGTTCTAAATGAGCAACGGCGGATTTCGGTACGAATGAAACACCAAGCCCCATAGCTACACTTCGTAAAATCGTTTCCAGGGTTCCAAATTCCATGATTTTTTGTGGTGTGATGTTCTGATCCTTGTACCACTGTTCTAGACGTGCACGATATCCACAACCATTGCTAAAACATAAGATTGGTTCATCTTTTAATTCTTCCATCATCAGTTCCCGATTATCTGAAATTAATACTAACTCTTCATCAAATACATCATACGTCTCCAATTCAGGATGAAAATCCGACTTCGTGACAAATGCCCCATCCAATTTATGATTTAATACTTCTTCTTCTAAACTGTCCGTTACCCCTGTAAAAAGAGATAACTCCACATTTTTATATTTCTTTATATAATAAGAAAGTATTACGGGTAAATGATAAACTGTTTCGACTGTACCAATCTCTAACTTTCCAGAAGGTTCGTCATGATTTTGGACAGCCTTTTTCATTTCAGCTGTTAACCTTAATATTTTTTCACTGTAAGATAATAGTTTTTTTCCTTCCGGTGTTAAGGTCATCCCTCGACGATGACGATGAAATAAGGGGGTATTCAGGTCCGCCTCAAGTTTTTGTATACGAGATGTAATGTTCGATTGAACATAATTTAATTCCTTTGCTACTTCGGTAACTGTCCCTTTCTCCGCCACTAACTGGAAAATCTCCAAATCCTTTAATTCCACTTTTAAACCTCCTAGAAATTCCTATTAACTATTATACTATCAAAAATAATGATAATAATCTTCCTTTTCACGCAATATTTTTGATGTTAATTAAAGGCGATTTTTTGAAAGGCAAATTATTCATATTGCAAATAAAAAATGATCATCGAATTGATGATCATTTTACAAACAGTATATTAAATTTACTTATCCCGCCCGATGCTCTCTATAGATTAACAGTTTTTTCATATAATTCTCTTGCTTGATTAGCAACCTTTAAAGTATATTGATTGATATTATCTATGGTTTCAACGAGAGTTTCTAAGTCATTACCAACCGTTTCAATCTGCTTTTTATTTTCTTGCAGTGCATTTTCAATTTGATTAAATGTCTTTTTCACTTTTATTCCACTTTCTAACCCGGTTGTTACCGTTTCTCGAATAGTCCGAGTTGTAGAAACTGTATTTTCCGTAATTTTAGATGTATTTTCTATAATCTCAGTAATTTGTTTTACTGATTCTTTAGACTGGTTCGCTAATTTTCGTACTTCTTCTGCTACAACCGCAAAACCTTTTCCGTGTTCTCCAGCTCTTGCAGCCTCAATTGCTGCATTTAACGCTAAAAGATTTGTTTGGTCAGCAATTTGGGTAACGATGGATATAATGTTATTGATTTTTTCAGAAGATTTTTGTTGTTCTAAAACAAGATCTTCCATTTCTTTTGTTCTCTCTGAAATGGATACGATTTTTTCCTCCAAATGTTCCATTAAAATATTTCCACCGCTAGTATTCTTCTCCATTTCTTTTACTTGACCAATATAACTTTTAGTATCGTTTTTAATTTCTAATGAATAATCGATAATTTCTTTGATGGAATTTGTTGTCTCCTCTGACAATTGCGCTAAATTTTTCATAATGAGGGAAAGATTATTTTTTAATTCATCTTTCACTTGATTATGCTGTAATTCGATATATTGTTTTTTCTCTTTTTCATACTCTTCTAAAACTATTTGTGTTTCAAAATTTATAAGTTTTATACTTAGAACTGTTGCTTTTTCGATACTTTCTTTTGACCAATTACTTCGATTGATAATGTTAATAATTGAATTTAAGATATTTTGAAAAGCCCCGATATACCATTTCGGCAATAAGCCAATTTTTAAATGTACTTGGGCAATGCGCATTCTTTTCTGAATAAATTCTTCATTTATTTTTCCAGAAAACATTTCTAATATATGTACACTAAGGGTCTTTTTCAATCGTTCCACTGTACTATGTTGATTAATAATACTCTTTAGTTGTGGAATGGAGCTTAATGCATCATAGAAAGTGTCTACTATTTCTTCAATTGATTTTTCAATGTATGGTTTAATACAAGTTAATAAGTTTAAATCTTCTTCTGTTAAATGAATCAATTTTAATTGTGCATAAACGTCTGAATCTCTACTAATTTCCAGTAAATTTTCCTGTTGGCTGTTCACTCCAATCCATTTAGGCTCTTCGTAATTAGGATTTTTACTGATTCTTCTAAAAATGGCCAACTCTACCCCTCCTTTTTAACCAATTGACACTACAACGCACCATTATATTTTCCCCATTCCCCTTATAACAAACAGGAAGATAATTTGAATATAAATTACTTTTTTCTTATTATCATACTATCGTTTTTTTATAAATCATGTCTTTATAATCGAAATATCCATAGAAAAATTTATCAAAAACAAAAATATAGACAATATTAACTATTATTTTAAAACATTCATAATAGTTTTTGTTAATTTTAGGAATAATAGTAATGAAATGTTTGTGACAATTTATCTATCCAACAGAACATACCGACTATTATTTCTCATGTACTTTCTAAAACGAATATTTATTTTAAAAAAGCTTCTTGTTTAGAAACCCGAATCATTTCGTTTGGAAAATATCGCTTAAAATATTCCGCCACTTTTATATGTAAATCTTGTTTGTACCATTCTGAAAAATGATTTTCTACAAAAAGATCTGGCATTTTTAATCGCAACGAACGTTTCCCGTCCGCACCGTCGCCAATTGTTAATGTATCAATCCAAATATAATCCACTTTATCTTTTAACCTTTTTGGGAATTCATGAGTAAATGGTAATACAGGGGAGACGGCAGCTTGTGTTGTAATATTAGCATCATGCAATTTTTTTAGAACCTCTAATCTCTTGTTAATACTTGGGGCATAAGGAGCAAAAATTTGTTTCACATCCTCTCGATCAGTTTCAATTGTCAGTGAAACAATCAGCTTACATTTTTCTTTCAGTTCAACAAGTAAATCTTTATCTCTTTCTATTAAAGTACCTCTCGTTTGTATGACCAATACATCAGGTGGGTATTCCAGCATCTCTTCCAATACTCCCCTTGTAATTTGAACTTTCCTTTCTAAGGGTTGATAAGGATCTGTTGCAGAGGACATATAAATATTTACTGGTTGTTGTTTTCGACGAAGGCTTTTCATCTCTTTTCGATAATTTTCCCTTGCATTCTTTTTTATATCAATCCATTGTCCCCATGGAATCCCTTTAAACCTTTGGATTGGCAATTCTCGAACATAACAATACCGGCAAGCGAAAGCACAACCACTATAGGGATTTAAAGAATGAGTAAAACCGATATCTAAATATCCCGTCGCTTCAGTTAAAATCTTTTTTGAGTTTATTTCTTTTAATTGGATAGCCATTATCGTCTACTCCTTCCGTAAACTTTCAAACGACGTAATGTTACTGTTATTCTGCGAATTGCTCAAAAAATCAATGAAGGAGGGCACATTCAGTGTAGCCATTCTTCTTCTGGCCCATATTCTTAGACAGTCTAAAGCTTTACAAATGACAATTGATATAGGAAAATAATTTCCAACATACATCGTTAAATAAAATGTTATAACGATGAAAAAATCGAAAGAACTTAGGATTATCCTAATCTCTTTCGATTGAATACTGCGAATTGATTATACCTTTAATAATCCACGAAATCCTCTTGAGCTGTAATAAGAATCTGCTCCGTTGTGGTAAACAAAAACGTGGCCATAGCGATAATCACAAAATAAAGCTCCACCCCGTTCTCGGATATCTGCCGGCGTCTTTATCCAACTGGAAGTTTTTGTATCAAACGGCTCTAACTTTTGCAGTTCTCGATATTGTTCTTCCGTTAGTATTTCAATTCCCATTTCTTTTGCCATATCCATGGCGCTATTTTCTGGTTTATGCTTTTTCCTAGCTTCTAATGCCTCTCGATCGTAGCACAAGCTTCTGCGTCCTTTAGGACTTTCTTTCGAACAATCACAAAAAAGATATTCTCCTGTCTTCTCATCAAACCCGATGACATCTGGTTCGCCCTCCGTTTTTTCCATTTCATGTAACGACCATAGCTTCATAGGATTTGCTTCAAGCTTTTGTTGAATTTGATTCCAGTCAAGCCCTTCATGGCGATGCATATTTTTTTCAAACCGTTCTTTCAATACGTTAAACAATTCTTCTTTTTGCTCCTCGGTTAATTCGCGTTTTTCCATTTAGAACCTCCTCTATATTTCCTCTTTGCAATTCAAAGGTCTCAACAAGCATCATCTTCGTTTTACTTTTCTATTTTACCCCTTTTAAAAGGATATAGTCTGATATCATTTAAAAAAGCAATTGAGATAAAAAAATGCCTCTACAAAATAGTAGAAGCAAAAATTATTCTGACGTTTATCTTTGACTTGGTCTGAATCCTGCTTGTTCAGCTTCTTCTCGACTGCAGAAGTATCGCTCACCTTTTGAAAGATCGATTTTGGTCACATCATAAAATTGTTGACCCGGCATATGGTAAATTTTTTCACCATTTGATGAAATATTTCCTTTGATATTACAATCTCCTGAGGTGTTTAAATTTGGTTGATTATTTGTTTTTTCATTATTCCCCACATGTTCTTCTATTACTTCTTTATGAAATCCATCTTCTTGTGCATAGTTTTCAATGCTCCAAATACCAATCCCTTTCTTTTGAGCCTCTTTTTGAATTTCATAGTATCGGTCTACATATTTTGTATTCGGTACATAGACGTAAGCAACCCTTGCTAGTCCATTTCTTAACAATTCTTCTTGAACACTTTTCCCATCAACATAAACGTAATATAAAAGGCGACCGTATTTATCCCTTTCACTCACATCTTTTTCAAGTTGAACAGTTTTGCCTTCTAACATCTTTTTCGTAAAGGCTTTTGCCTCTTGGCCAAAGGGTTGTTCACCGAGCCGTGGATGGTTTGTTTCCGGTGTATCTACAAGTAAAAATCTTACGGATTCTACTTTTCCATTAATCTTTACTTTAATAGTATCTCCGTCCACAACTGATACGACTTCCGCATCGAATGTTTTAATATCCGCTGGCAGCTCAGAGTTTACCGGAATTTGTTGTTCTTCATTAGGGTTAACATCTGTCGATTTATCCGCTCGATCCTCAATTAGATTATCCTCTAGTTCTTTTTCATCTAAATAATCTGCACCTTCACTGGCACAACCAAATAACATCACGATGGAAAGTAAAACATATAGTAGGAACATTCTTTTTTTCAATGTTGCTCTCTCCTTTGTTGCATTGGCATATACATTTTTCTACAATACTTCATTAGTATATAAAATATTTAACTGTTATTGTAACAATTACAAATAAAGTTTTTTCTTTGCAATATAATTATTGAATTTATCGATTCCAACATATTAAATTAATAAATTTTTGTAAAATGCATTTACAAAGAATCAATAAATTAGAGAGTATAATTGACTTTCATAACTCACTACAACAGACTATATTATAAATAATAAACTCCATTATGAACTTATTAGTTTCATAATGGAGTTATTAAAATTTAACTTCTTAAATAATATTTGAAATTACATAGGAAAAGATAAATGTAAAGAATACGATTGCAAGTACAATGCCTAAAACAATTGCTACAAGTACAGATTTCCAAGTGTAGCCCTTCAATTCCTTTACTGAAGAATAATCAATTTTTCGATTGTGGATAAGCAGCGAAACATTTGCTGTTATCAATAGTAAAATTGTGATTCCAACAAACATTCCAATCATATCTGGCTTGAGAAAATTCACTGTAGAATTCCAATTCATATAAGATTGTAGGAATGCGATACAACCTATTATCAAATAAACAATGTTTTTTAATTTGCTCTGCTTATACCATTCATCACCTAGTTTTTCTTTTTCATAGATCGCTACTTTTTCATAAATTGGAATGATTGACTTTGTAGACCCGCCTTTTTTCATCCGAACACCCGCATGAATGAAACATAGTATCCCTAGTACAAGAAGAATATGGGCAATGTTCATTGAAAAAAATATCATTAAATAAAAAAGTATAAGGCATGATAACAAAATGACATTTGTAACGGCTAATTGCTTCATTCTTAAATTTTTGATTTCATTTCCATTCATTTCTCCCACCCCTCAGGTATTTAAGTGTTCTATGGAAAATATTTCTATATTTATTATACACAATCTGTTAATTCCTGAGAACTTAAGTGGTTTATGAAATAATATTTAAGGGAATAGGTTAACGAAATGCATTAATATTGGAGGCTATTTTATGTGGAAAGAATTTAAAGAATTCGCTATGAAAGGAAATGTAATTGATCTTGCCATTGCGGTCGTGATTGGGGCTGCATTTGGACAAATTGTTTCTTCTCTAGTGGACAACATTATCATGCCGCTTGTCGGCATTCTTACAGGAGGAATAGATTTTACGAAGTCATTTATATGGCAAGTGGGAGATGCAACTGTTTCCTTTGGAATATTCCTTCAAAGTGTTATTGACTTCTTAATCATTTCTTTTGCCATATTTATGTTTATTCGAATCATAAATAAGATAGCAAAAAAGAAAAAAGAAGAAGCTGTGGAAGAAAGCGCACCTGAGTTAGATACGAAGGAAGAGTTATTAAAGGAAATTCGCGACTTATTAAAAGCCCAAAATACAAATAATTAAAGTTTGTAGTGATTGGGTAAAAAAATAGGCATAACATATTTTCTTAAATATGTTACGCCTATTTCTTTTACTCATCCTATTAATTTAACTTCCCTTTTTCTTTACAGCAAACCAAATCTCACTATACACATTGTTCATATCACTTAAATCGCCTGTAAAGGAAATGTTGGGAGCTTCTACTAATTCATAATCCGATGAAGGTAGCCATTCTGAAGCAACTTTCGCCCAAGTCTCTTGCATGACGTTTGGAAATGGCCCTTTTGATGAAAAAATCGCCCAAGTAAGTGCAGGAACTTCAACGACATCAAATTCTTCAAAATCTAAGTTTTTTGTAGTTAAGTAGCCAATCATATGATCAAGGCTTCCTTTTTCCTCCATACATCCATCATCTAAATTATAAGATGCGTTTACGACTTGGAATGGTTCCATATTGGCATAGCTTCTTAATTTTTCCCTTTGTTCTGGGGTAATGCTCTTTGCTAATTCTACTATTTCTTGATTAATTCCTTTAAATTGAATGGGAACTCTTTTTTTCTTTCCTACAATTTTAAAGGATTCCTTTTTCTCGATTCTATAATCCATATCGATTCCTCCCTTTATGGTTAATTGGAAGGAGAGCTTTGGAAATGCTTTTAGCTTCGTTGATTTTTTTACTTCAGACGGACTAATACCTGCCCATTCTTTAAAAGCACGAGAAAATCCGTCTACCGATTCATATCCATATTTAAATGCGGCTTCCGTGACACTCATTCCCTCATTTTGCAAATCAAAGGTAGCGTTAGATAATTTTCTATTTCGAATATATTCACCTAGAGTCATTCCTGAAAGAAATGAAAAAATACGTCTAAAATGATAAATCGAAGTCCCTGTAATTTTCTCTATCTCCCTTTCATCTATTTCGTCATTCAAGTGAGCTTCAATATATTCTAACGCTTCATTAAGACTTTTTAGCATTTTCCTCCCTCCTTCAGTTTTTAGTTTAGTATCTGACTCATTTTCGTACCCGATATTCTTAGAATGACTTTTATCGGATAATGATGAAATGAACTGGATTCGAATCACGAATAGTCTTTTATTATTCCGAAAAACACTTTTTCAGATTATAACCTATACAATAAACCATCCATACTATTCAATACAGCTTGAAAATAAAAAACGAAATAAGCCGTAGTAGCCTATTTCGTAAATGATGAAAAATCATTAATCATAATCATTTTCTTGATCGATTTTGATGATTCGCCCATTTCTTGCGAGAATCTCCACTTCAAAAATTTGTCCCTGTTCTGTCATAATAAAAACTTCATAAACTAAAACACCATTTTCTAAGTCCATATCGATATGCATTACTCTTCCGGGTACGGCTTGAAGGGCGATTTGTTGAGCTTGTTGCATTGTTACCCTTTGATTAAACCTAGATCCTTGACCATATGAAGAGTACTGATTCAAAAAGTAGTCCTCCCTTTATGTTTATTGCTTGTTTAACGGTTTGACCCGTTAAATCTAACTGGTTTATGTATATGCATGCATAAATAGTCGGGTTCCTGGACTATTCTTTTAGCAAAATCATCTTAAACATTTAAAAGATGCATTTGACATGTAACCAAAAGGTTTTATATAATGCAAAAAAACGAAACCAAATGGTTTTATATTAACTGAAAGAAAGTGGGATTTTTAATGGAAAAAACATTGCCAAATATTCAACAAACAGTCATTATTAACGCACCTATCCAAAAAGTGTGGGAACAAGTATCGACTGCAGAAGGCATTGCAGCATGGTTCATGCCAAATGATTTTATAGCAGAAGTTGGTCATGAATTCCATTTGCAATCTCCTTTTGGTCCTTCTCCTTGTAAAGTAACCGAAATTGAGCCACCACATCGTCTTTCTTTTACATGGGATACAGAGGGTTGGTTTGTTACCTTTAATTTAAAAGAGTTAGGTGAAAAAACTGAATTCACACTTATTCATGGTGGTTGGAAAGAGTCTGACGAACTAATTAAAAAAGCGAATGAAAAAGCTTCTGTAGTTCGCGAGAGAATGAATGGTGGCTGGATTACAATTCTTGAAACGCTTCGCAAAACTTTGGAGAACTAAGTGAGCGCTTCTCAACAAAAACACGACGTATTCCATGCAATTGCTGACCCAACCCGTAGAGAAATCTTGAAGCTACTTTCTGAAAAGGAATTAGCAATTTCAGAGATTACATCCCACTTTCCCATTAGTCGCACAGCCATTTCCAAACATTTACGGATTCTTACAGAAGCAGAACTGGTTAGTGGGAGAAAAGTAGGTAGAGAAAAAATATATTGGCTTCATCCGGAGCCGTTGAAAGAATTAAAACACTGGCTTGCTTTTTATGAAAAGTTTTAGGAAAACAAACTTACAACATTAAAACATGTTGTGGAAAACTCGGAAGATTCGGAAATCAAATTAATAAAATCTGAAACACAAAAAGACCCGAAAACATAAATTCGGGTCTTTGTAAGTTTTATCCAAAGTCTTTTTACATCTTTCCAACATATAATGATTTAAATCCAAAAAGCTTTTCTCAATTTACATTATCCAAAGGCAATGTGTAATCAATTATAACTGGTATTCCCCCATAATTTTATTGGAGGTTTCTATGACAAATTTTTATTCATTCAGTGGAACTGTTACTGCCATTAGCGATTTTTTTACAGGTCAACGTGATGAAATTGAGGGCTGCAATAAATTGTTTACCGTTGAAAATGACGATGGTTTAATTGTTCATTTTATTGTTTCCCCTTCAACTTACTTCATTGATCAAGAAACAGTCAAAATTGGGGATAAGGTGACTGGTTATTATGATGGAGACTTACCCGCCATCCTCATTTACCCACCTCGATATCAAACGATTGTAATGGTAAAAGAGTATCCGAATCGAAACGTTAAAGTAAGTTATTTTAATCATCAACTATTAAGCAGTGATGGCCAATTACAATTACATTTAACCCCTTCTACTCCCATATTGTTAACAAATGGTCAGTTCTTTTCAAAATATCCTGGAAACCGCGATTTAGTCGTGATCTATGGTCCAACAACTCGTAGCATCCCTGCACAAACTACTCCATATCGAATCATCGTTTTATGTTAAACTTACTATTTCTCCATGATGACAATCCCCAATCGTTAGAAGATCTTCTTACAATTGGGGATATTACTTATTTCACCAATTATGCGTTCTATCGTATTTAAGCACTCCTCTAGAACCCCTCTTTCAAATTTCTGTTCACAATGCTAATATAGTCAGTAAAGTAAAAAAAAGAAGTACAAACTAAAAAGCATCATAATTGACAAAAAGATACTAAAGGGGTAATTAGAATGAATATAGAACCAGATCTTTGTCGTGTTGAAGATGCTTTAGGCATATTAGTCGGAAAATGGAAACCCATTATCTTATTGCATTTATTGAAGAATGGTACTCAAAGATTTAGTGATTTAAAACGAAGTATACCTGGAATTACACAAAAAATGCTGACCAATCAATTACGTGAGTTAGAAAACGAGGATATTATTCAGCGTGTTGTCTATCCACAGGTTCCTCCTAAAGTGGAATATTCGATTACCGAGTACGGCCGGAGCTTAGAACCAATCTTACACGCAATGCACGAATGGGGAACAAACCATATCCAGCATAAAAAACAAAAAATGAATGAATCGATGAGTAAATAAATACTGAAAACACCCAGTTTCTTCACTAGATAGCTGGGTGTTTTCAAAAAATAAAAGAAAGAATCATTCACATTCTGGTTCAATATCCAATTATTTTAACCTTCATTTCAACCTGCAATAAAATGACTTGCTTAAACGACGGTCTGCTTCTCACCACTATCTTGTGCTTTCCCCTTGAATGTGTAATGTGTTAACACTTCTTTTTGCGGTTGCTGCAAATTGAAAAATCATCATTATTAGAACAATCACTATCATTCCAACTACTGCAGAAGTAAAGCTGTTCGTTGCGTCATAAATCCAACCGAGAATAATAGGACCTAATGCACCAATTACATAACCAGCAGATTGTATCATGGCCGACCAAGAGGCTGCTTCATGAGCGTTATCTGTAGCATCAATTGGCAAAAGAAGATTTAAAGGAAACAATCCGCCTGCTCCAATACCTATCAATGCAGAAGCTAGCAACGGTTCAATATTTAGCACGAGTAAAATAAATCCAACAAGTTCTATTATGGATTCTACAATCAACCAGAAACGACGGGAGTGAAACCTTCTTAACAAAATTGGAAGCACTAGGCTAACTGGTATTTGCACGACTACGAAAATTGTTAATGCGATTGCGGCGTAATCTTTCGTGTACCCCATTCCTTGGATGATTTGAGGTAGCCATGCCGTAATTGAGTAAAATAGCATACCCATCAGACCAAAGGACAATGTAAGAATCCATGCTTTACCGTTCCCCCACGGCAATTGAACTTTTGTTCCAGAAGTAGCAGTGTGAGCTGATTTTTTGACTTGTTGATTTACAAATAACCACCAGATAACTGCAGCTACAAATGCTATAATTGCCCAAAATGCAAGGGAAGTTTGCCAGGAGTTAAAGCTATTCTCTAGCGATGTAGAGAGTGCAGAACTAATTGCTGCCCCCAAAGTCAGAGCTACGGTATATACTGAAACCATAAAAGGTACTTGATTAGGAAAATGCTCTTTAATGAAACCAGCCAACAGTGGACCTATCAAAGCGATACCGATACCTGCAATTATAGCTGTTGTTACTAGAAATGATACAGAATCTGTGAACAAACGAATAACAGTACCAACTCCAATAATTAAAAGCGATAAGCCGATTACCCGTTCAATTCCCCATTTTCCCCCAGCTTTCACGGCGATTGGAGAAAAAAGACCCATACAAAGCACTGGAATGGCAGTCAACAAACTTGCGACAGCTGCACTCATTCCAAGATCTGTTCTAATGCTCTCTAGTAAAGGGGCGATTGAGTTAATAGCTGGACGTAGATTTAGCGAAGCCATAAATAAAGCGATAATTAATAAGACACTTTTTTTCATCTAATATCCCAACTTTCTTTATGCTTTAATTAGATTCATTCAAAAAAGTACCGTTTCTATAATCTTCACATACTTGTTGAATATCTTCTTATTCATAACGAATGGGCTCCTGCCAAAAACAAGTTCACCATGTCGTTCCCAAGGACCCGATTCGATAATCTTTTGTTGCAAGTTTTGTTTTAAATCCCTCCATTAAATTGTTTTGTTCAACGAAATCCATTATGCCAATGAAGTATGAAAGTGATAAGTAGGCACTTTAATGTGGTTTAGTTTCTTTGAAGATACTATTGGAGATGTAGCAAGGTTAAGACTATAAAATTTAATATTTACTTCCCTCTTTTCTCCGTTCTGGCTTGTATCAAATATTCTGTTAATGTTATTAAATTCTTCCATTTAATTAATAGAAAAGAAGTTGATACTTAACTGGCTTAAATATAATAAAAAAGGAGAATCCTTCTTTTACTTTTGTACATGATGAATGTAATGGATATCCTGAAAGTTTTTTAAAACCTAAAAAAATATAAACCCATGAAATTTTGCAATGTGCAAAACTTCATGGGCTATTTTTCTATTTAGGAGGATTTTGTCCCAGCTCCTCCTCAATTTCTATTCTAATATTCTCATCTTGTTATTCAGATTTTCCTAACTCGCCTTTTTTATTTTTTATTCTTCTTTTCATTACTTTTGCCATTTGTTTAGAGCTTAAATCGCCTTCGCATTCCAATTTTTCAATGATGTTCAGATAATCCTCTTCATTTCGGTTTTGACTTAATTTATAGGCAGCTTGCAATTCTTGAATTTTAATTTTTATTCCAACAATTCCTTTGATTTGTTTTTTTGTTTGAGCAGAAAGATTTTCCCATAATACAGGATTGTTACGATGCCCTTCATATTTTTTTAATAATAAAATAAGATCTTCTTCTAACTCAGTTTCGTTCATAATACTAGCTTTTCCATAAACATGGACAGCTTGATAATTCCAAGTTGGTACATTTTCATGGCTATACCAAGATGATGAGATATATGCGTGTGGACCTTGGTAAATTACAAGCACGTTTTCATTTTGTGATTCAAAGCTTTTCCATTGAGGGTTGTTGATAGCTAAATGTCCCGTTATATAATAATCATCCCCTTGCTTTCGCAACTCCAACGGTAAATGAGTAGCAATTGGTTTATTTTCAAATGTCGAAACAATCGTGCCGAAGGAGTTTTTCTGAATAAAATCAATAATTTCGTCTATATCCGTCACCCTAAAATATTTCGGTATATACATGCTAATCAACCTTCCAATGTTTTGATCATAATCAAGTCAGTCTGTTCTTCATCGCCCATATGAAAACAGTGAGATCCTTTTTGAACAAATCCCATTTTCTTATAAAAACCAATTGCATTTTCGTTCTTTTCCCAAACCCCAAGCCAAATTTTCTTTTTATTCCATTCCTTTGCAACTTCAATCGCTTTATTTAGCAAGGATTTACCAAGTCCATGCTTCTGAAATTTCTCTCGAATATAAATTCTTTCAATTTCAAGGAATTCATCGCCCATTTTTTCCGTCTGAGCATCATCACTATTGACTTTTAAGTAACCCGCCAATTCATTTTGGTAATAGACAAAGAAAAATTGTGAATGAATATTGGATAGCTCTTTCTCTAATTGTTTTATATTAAATGCCTTTTCTAAATATACTTTCATATTTTCAGGTGAATTTTGATCTTTAAATGTGTAATAAAACGTTTCAATGCCCACTTCTTGTAATGTGTGCAAATCTTCAAGGGTACATGTTTTTATTTTGATTGTCATAGTGAACATCTCTCCTCATATCAATAATTTCGTTTGTTTCCCTTCTTAACGTATTCCCAATCTTTTTCAACATTTTTTCTTACCCGCTGCAAAAGATTGAATAATGTTTCCACTTCTACTTCAGATAATCCTTGTAAAGCTACAGCGTTAGAATGATCATGTTCTCTTATTAATAACGGATAAACATTATTGCCTTTCTCGGTCGCATAGAGTTTCTTAATTTTTTTATTTTGTGGATCCTCTCGCTTTTCAACAAATCCGTTCATTTCTAGTTTTTTTATTGCGCGTGATGCAGTTGTCCGATCCACTTTGATCATTTCAGCCAACTTTTCTTGAATAATTCCTGGGTTCTCACATATTCGTACAAGGTACAAATACTGACCTTTTGTTAAGTCATATTCTTTAAACTCGATATTACTGATTGAATCTAGTGCTCGTGCTATCATCCCAATTTCACGAAGAACTTCTTTCATAATGAACTCCTTCATTTTTATTGCAAATGCAATATTTTTAATTCATTTTAATCAAACTTTGTTGCATTTGCAACAAAAAATAATTGAATATCTACATAATTTTAGGGTGATAATTCAAAAGAATTTGCAATCTTTCATAAGAATAAGTAGACTTTATATTGAAATTGAATATATTAACCGGGGGCTTGCGGAAGCAGGCTGAGAGTACGACTAATCCGTCGTTGACCGTTTGAACCTGATTTGGGTAATGCCAGCGCAGGGAGTGTAGTAAGTCGAATTATGCACTTTGCTTAGGCAGAGTGCATTTTATTTTGCGGAAAGGGTGAAAACCGATGACTCAGCAACGAGAAATCATAGAGGAACTTTCTCAATTTATCAAAAAGAATCAAGCTTCAGAAGAAGAGTTTAATAGCTTGGCTTTACATATTTTTAATTATCAATACAAACATAATCTCCCCTATCAAACATTTTGCCGCCAAAAAGGAAAGACACCGCGGCTTGTGAAAAATTGGCGAGACATTCCTTATGTGCCGATGAGTGCCTTTAAAGAGGTTCCATTGACATGTTCAGATCCAGAGGCAGCGGTTAGAGTCTTTATGACAAGCGGAACAACCCAAGGAAAACAAGGCAAACACTTTCATTCCACTCTCGAAATCAGAGAACTTTCCATGATTATCAACTTTAAAGAACGGTTTATGAAAGAAACAAATCGCATCCGCATGGGAATTTTGTTTCCAACTGAAGAGAAAATGCCGCACTCATCCTTAGCCCATTATTTAGCTCTTGTCATGAAAGAGTTTGGCACAGAGGACAGCTGCTATTTATTAAAAGAGAACGGCGTACATATTCAAAAAATCATCAGTGAGTTGGAACATGCCGAAAAAACAGGAGAACCATTTGCTTTGCTCGGAGCAAGTTTCAGTTTTGTTCATTTGTTTGAGGAATTGGAGCGTTTAGGAAAAACGTTTAATCTGCCGAAGGGAAGCAAAATTCTTGATAGTGGTGGTTATAAAAATAAATCAAAGGAATTGGATTTAAATGAATTTTATCAGTTGCTTGAAAGATATTTCGGTGTAGATAGAAGCAATTGTATTAATATGTACGGCATAACAGAGCTAAGCACGCAATTTTATGATGATGGCAATGAGGTCGTTCCATCTATAAAAACTGGACCTAGTTGGATTCGTACGAGAGTCATCAATCCGTTAACAGGTGAAGAGGTTCCAGAAGGAGAACGTGGTGTTTTAGTTCATTATGATTTAGCGAACTTTAATTCCGTAATGGCGGTTGCTACTGAAGATGTAGGAATGGCGGTTGATGAAGGATTTTATCTGTTCGGTAGAGTTCAAGGTGCCGAGGCAAGGGGATGCTCGCTAGCGGTAGAAGAGTTTATTCAATTGGCGAAAGGAACAGCAAAATGAGAATAACAGCTGGATATATTCCAAATATCGGAGAAACGAAATTTGATAAGAAAATCCTGAAGTTTCAGGATTTAGAAGTGGAACTGCCTCTCCTTACATTAGAGCAAATGCAGAGGGTCATTGACACGGTGAAAAGAGAAAGTGCGGAAATCTTAAAATCACTGTCGGTATCAACAGTAGTGGACATCATCGGTTATGTAACGGAACAATTTTTGGACCGCAGTTCATCTTATCGACAGCAGGCGGAAAAGTTGCTTCCGATTGTCACCGGCTATGATGAGGAGGTAATTCGCCTTGGTCTTACATCTTTTTTAAAAACATTTCGCAAGCACGAACTCCAACGTTTCCTCGTTGAAGATTTAGGAAATCCATTATTATTAGATCATTTTCAGCCGCGCGCAAAAGGTGGTTTTTCAAAAGCAATTGGACCAGAACTCATTACCCATGTATGGGCAGGGAATGTTCCAGCACTGCCTATTTGGAGTTTCGTATCTGGTCTGCTAGTAAAAGCAGGAAATATCGGAAAAGTTTCAAGTTCTGAACCTCTTTTTGCCGGCTGGTTTGCAAAAGCCTTAGCAGAGGCCGAGCCGAGTCTTGCCAATTGCTTTGCAGTTGTGTGGTGGAAAGGCGGCGATGAAAAGCGAGAGAAGATGATATTTGAAAAGTCGAATCTCGTTATCGGATACGGTAACAACGAAACGCTCAAAGCTTTAAAAAAACAAGTTCCCATTACTACTCGCTTTTTACCTTTTGGTCATAAAGTAAGCTTTGGCATCATTTCAAAATCTGCCTTAGATGCGCACAAAGCATGGCGAATTGCTCATCAAGCCGCACTTGATGTCATTCGTTACGATCAGCAAGGTTGTTACTCACCGCACTTATTTTATGTGCAAAAAGGCGGAAAAGTATCGCCAGTGGAATTTGCCCGCTTGATTGCGGGGGAGCTAGAAAACTTCGAAAAGCGTTATCCAAGGCGTAAGCTTTCCATGGAAGAATCAGTTGCCCTTGCTTCATGGCGGCAAAAGGAAGAAATGAGCACTTTTACAGAAACAGGAAAAGAAGTGCTTGGAACTTCCACACATCAATGGACGGTTGTTTTTGAAGAAGAGGAAAAAGTTTTTACGGCAAGCCCGTTGAATCGAGTTATTCGGGTTATTTCTTTTGAAAAATTAGAAGACATTCTGCCATACATCAAGCCATACCGCTCATTTCTTCAAACGATTGGAATGGCCGCAACCCCTAAAGAACTTTTCCACTGGGCAGAGTTGTTGGCTAACGTTGGCGTAACACGAATCACAGCACTAGGAAAAATGACTTCCCCTGAAGCAGGTTGGCATCATGATGGACGGTTCAATCTACTGGATTTAATTCAAATGGTAGACATCGAATCATCGGCAATAGTGGATAGTGAACAATTTGCTCCTTATGTTGATTAGGAGGTTTTTAATATGAGTTTTTTGGTAATGGAGGATGTAACATACAGTTACGAACAAGGAAAAAATCAAATTTTACGTGGGATTAGCTGGGAAATCAATAAAGGAGAGTTTCATTGTCTGCTTGGAAAAAGCGGCTGCGGAAAAACGACCTTATTAAAGCTTGCTGCTGGCCTACTTTCATCTGAGAATGGAAGCATTCGCCTGCAAGGAAAGGAAGTAATCAAACCTTTACCTAATTGTAGTTTTGTCTTTCAAACTCCAACTCTATTGGAATGGAAAACAGTTATTGAAAATGTGCTTCTCCCTATTAAATTGAAACGGAAAATCAGAAGTGAGGATATGGAGCAGGCAATGGAATACTTAGAGCTTGTTGGCTTAGCCTCTTATCGAGATTGTTACCCTTTACAGCTTTCCGGTGGACAACAAAGCCGGGTCGCTCTTGCAAGAGCCTTAATGCAAAAGCCTTCTTTATTATTTTTGGACGAGCCTTTTGCAGCATTAGATGCCATTACAAGAGAAGAACTGCAAGATGATCTTTTAAGAATGTGCTATATGCATAATATTACTGTGCTCTTTATTACCCATGATATTGCGGAAGCTGTATATTTATCCGATAGAGTTGCTGTCATGGCACATGGAGAAATTGTCTATCAAACCCCCATCATGCTTGAACGCCCACGTAGAATGGAAATGAGATATGAGCCTTATTTTAACGAACTATGTTTCACGTTACGTCAAGTGATGAATGGTGAACGCTTATGAAAAAAACATCCGTTTATTCATTCTTATTATTCATTTTTTTACTAGTTATTTGGGAAGTAACATCCAAGTCCTATTCCGAACTTGTATTACCAGCTCCTTCTGTAATAGTACTCACCCTTGTTGATGGACTTTTAAGCGGCTATTTTACACAGCATATTCAGCGGACTGCCGCTGAGGTAATTCTTGGTCTCTTTTTTGGTGGTGTAGCTGGATTTACGGTAGGAGTTCTAATGGGAGAAGTGGCCTTTTTACGTAAGCTTCTCTTTCCTTATATTATAGCGAGTCAAGCAGTTCCCAAGCTGGCATTGGCTCCGTTATTTATTCTTTGGTTTGGCTTCGGCATGACGTCCAAAGTTGTTATTACTGCGCTTGTATGCTTTTTCCCATTGCTTGAAAATACAGTAACAGCTATTCAGTTAAGCGATATACAAAAGCAGGAACTATTTAAAATGCTTGGTGCAACACGGCTACAAACATTAATTCACTTAAAAATTCCTTCTGGTATGCTGGGCATTTTAGCTGGACTTCGTGTTTCGGTTGTCCTTGCAATTGTGGGGGCGGTTGTCGGAGAATTTATCGGCGGCAGTGAAGGACTAGGGGCGCTTATTATCGCAACCCAAGCAATGATGGATACCGCCCTTATGTTTGCCACATTAATTTTATTAACAATTTTCGGTATGATTCTTTACTTAACTGTATCTTGGCTTGAAAAAATGTGGATGAAAAGATTGAAGAAGGAGATATGAAAGATATGAAGTTGAAACATATAATCATCGCATTTCTTTTATTACTTCTAACAGCATGCGGTTCAAAAGAGGAAGGCTCGAATGAAAAAGAATCATTTGCACAGCTGACAGTTGCACTCTGGAGCCAGCCTATTACAGAATCCGTCAACCTATTAGTCGATGATGAAAAAGGATTTTTCAAAGAAAAAGGCATTGATTTAAAGGTGATTCCCGGTGCTGGTGGTGGAGATGCTATTAAAAATATTCTTTCCGGTCAAGCAGATATTGCCTTTACTGACCCTGGATCTCTTTACTTTGCTTTAGACAAAGGAGAAAAATTAAAAGTTATTTATAATATTTATCCACAGAACGTGTTCAATATTGTGGCGTTAAAAGAAAGCGGTATTGAAAAGCCAGAAGATTTGAAAGGAAAAACAATTGGTGTTTACAGCCTAACAAGTGGAACGCGACAAAACTTATTAATCCTTCTCCACCAAGTTGGTTTGACGGAGGATGATGTCAAGATTGTGGAAACAGGCATATCAAATTTTGCCCCACTAATACAGGGTCAAGTGGATGCAACTGCAGCAACGGATACCGGATTATACCTTGCAAAACAAAAAGGATTAGGCGATGTAAATATAATTGAAGTGAGAGATTATTTAAATATACCAAGTGATGTCTTTGTTGTGACAGAAAAAACGTACGAAGAGAAAAAAGAGGAATTGAAGCGTTTCGTTGCCGCATACAGAGAAAGCGCCCAATGGATGCTTGAAAATCCGGAAGAAGCTGCAAAACTTGCGAAAGAATTTGCTATTGATGGAAAAGATGAAAACATCAATTTAGAGATAATTAAGCTACGTAATGCTTCTTCAGTTTCAGAAGATACGGAGATAAAAGGATTAGGGGCTATTGATGCCGATGTATTACAAAAGGGAGCAGACACATATCAACAGTTAGGTTTAGTGAATAATCAATTGGACATGTCTCAAGTCGTGACTGAGGAATTTTTGGAGGTAGAGCAATGAACTTTGAGGGGAAAGTTGTCCTAGTTACCGGAGCAAGCCGCGGCATTGGTGCAGCAATTGCTCGTGCTTTTGCAAAGGAAGGGGCTTTTGTCATTGTCAATTATTTGCAGAATAAAATGCTTGCTGAAAAAGTGGCAGCTGAATGCATACAGCTTGGTGGTGACGGTTATGCCATTCAAGGAGATGTTACATCTGAAGAGGCTGTGAATCAAATGATTGAGGAGATTATGTTAGAAGCAGGCAAAATTGATGTAGTCGTTAACAATGCCTTTAAATCCTTTCAGTTTAATCCTGAAACTCGCAAGTTAGCTTGGGAAGTGCAATGGGAAGACTATCAGGGGCAAATTGATGGAGCAGTACGCTCAGCCCATTATATTTGCCAAGCAGTCATCCCCATCATGAAAAAACAAAGCCAGGGCAGTATTATTAATATCATTACAAACTTAGTTGAACGCCCCATCGTCCCGTATCATGAATACAATACTGCCAAGACCGCACTTATGGGGTATAGTAGAAATTTGGCTGTCGAAGTCGGCTCCTTTGGCATCCGCGTCAATTGCGTCGCCCCTGGTCTAGTTTATCCAACAGATGCGAGCCGAACAACAAAGGAAAATCTAAAGGAGCTGATTATCGCTCAAACGCCGTTAAAGCGAATTGCCACTCCAGAAGATATTGCTGGTCCTGTTCTGTTTTTAGCCTCTGACTGGAGCCGCTTTATGACTGGACAAACTCTTTATGTCGACGGCGGGTTTGTAATGTAGTAAGGGATTGCTCACAGTATTTTATGCTGCAGCAATCGCTATTTATTTTTAAGACAAATTATATAAATAAAAAAACTCCTATTTGTATTGCAGTACAAATAAGAGTTTAAATAAAGTTTGTTTCCATGCTACCTCCTGAATTTATGTTGTTAAAAAGAGGGTTCGGATTTCAATATCCCATAATACAAATACTATTTCATTTATCAGAATCCCCATGCTCACTGTCTACAGCAAAGTCAGCAAATTTACGTATTGCTCCATCGACAAACATTTGATGGTCAATATCCAGTTGATTATATAAAGCTTCAAATTCTTTTTCATCCATTATTTCGATTTCGTTCATGATTTTAGCCACAATTTCTTTTTGCTTAGAATTACTCACCATACCACTCAACTCCTTTCATTGATTTATTAATTTAATCATATTGAATTTTTTAATTACCATTTTTTACAATACCGTGTCGTTCTTGAACAATCTATGTAGTTTATTTTTTATACCGTATACTCCGTTTCGAAATGAAAAGGTGCCAATACAAAATAAAAAAGACTGAATCCTAATTGGATCCAGTCCGAAACTATCAATTATATATGGTTGCCTGCTTTCTAACAGGAGTAGAAACGACTTCGATAACTTTATTCACTTAGGAAAGATTATATTTTTTTACATGATTTCTATTGATAAAAATACTCCTACAAAATGGCGTTGATTGGATGAGTATTTATAACTTCACTAATAGATATGCGTAATTGGTAGTTTCCAAATTTTGAAATTTCATCCAATAATGAATTTAATGTCTCTTGGATATCAAACTTAACTTTTAATAAGAAACAGCCGCTCCCTGAAATACGATGTGCTTCAATAATTTCTTTTTTACTGTTTATAAAATGTTTAAATGCCTCGTGATTATTTGAATCATGGAAATAATAATAAACGCTGTATAAGTAAGACCTAATTTTGATTCATCTACCATCAAAGAATATGACTTAATGACTCCACTATCTTCTAATTTTTTTAATTCTATTTCCTATTGCTTGACCAGACATATGAATCAATTCTCCGAGATCTTTCCATTGAATACGAGCGTTATGCGTGAGTAATTGGAGTATTTGGAAATCAATATTATCTAATTTCATTTAAAACTCCTTTCATTGTGAAACCTATTTGACTAAAAAACTTTCATCAACTTATCGAGAAGTGTTTTATTTTTTATTATCATTACATCAAATTTATGTTTTATTATAACAAATTCTTAATGAGGTGATTTTGATGAACACAGCATTAATAATAATCGATATTCAAAATGATTATTTTCCTAATGGAAGCTTGAGTTAAATAAAGCTGAACAAGCAGCAGCAAATGCAGCGAAAGTTTTAAAATGTTTCCGACAATACAATAAAGAGAAGATTTTTCACGTACAACCTATTGTAGTGGATCCTTCTAAGGGTTACTTACTCCCTGATACGGAGGGCGTTGAAATTCATTCAAGTGTGAAGCCTTTAGATTCAGAAAGCATTACGATTAAACATGCACCTAACAGTTTCTTAAACACGGATTTAGAAAAAAAGTTAAGAGAAAAAAACATCACAAAATTGGTCGTTGTTGGTATGATGACACACATGTGTATTGATGCTACAGTTCGTGCCGCTGCTGATTTAGGTTTTCAAGTAACTTTAATCGAAGATGCATGTACAACAAGAGCTTTAAGATATAATCATATTGAACTAACCGCTGAACAAGTACATTATTCGTTTATTGCTGCAATTAACGGAACTTATGCACAGATTTTGTCAACAGAAGACTTTTTAAATCAAAATCGCTAGGTAATTAGAGATTGGAGATAGCTACCTAAATTTATTTAAAAATCTAATGATGAATATGTATAACAATTAAATGATGAACAGACTTACATTTTAGATATCCTTTATGTTAATGAAACAGAAGGATTGAGGAAGTAGTCTATTATTATCCTACTCTCTATTAAACAATAAGACCTATCCTTCTTATGTTTGGATAGGTATTAAAATTTTCTTTAGTTCATGAATTTATTAGTCGTCAACAACATGTAAACAAATAATAAAGCTGTGAACTATCAACTCTTCAAATCCGCATTTTATATGACTAACTTTTGAAAAATAATAAAGTTATGAACCTAAAAACCATTTTTATCCACTTCAAATAAATTGGAATGAATAATAAAGTTGTGAACTGAACTTCCGTTATTTGTAAATGCTGCTTATAAAAAATACAGCATACTGTTTTTTACTACAATACTCTGTAAACGCTCCCGATTGTTGAAGATTATTTATATTTATAACTGTTAAACGTTAATCAAGAATTAAATGTTTATCCATCAATATTGTGTTCGTCCATTGGCCATTCTTTTTAGCAATCCCTTTTCGTACACCCACAATTACAAATCCTGCCTTTTTGTGAAGGTGGATACTAGCTAAATTCACTTCAAATATAGATGCTTGCAACATCCAGTAACCCGAGAGTTTGGCTTTCTCAATTAAATGTTGAAGTAATTGTGTACCTACCCCTTTGCCCTGTGCTTGAGGGTGAACATAAATACTAACTTCTCCTACGCCTTTATAAACCTCTCTTGAAGAAACAGGTGTAATGGATACCCAACCCAAAATCTTTTTATTTTCTTCATAGACATATCGAAGATACGGATGATATTTTTTGTCCCATTCCTTTATAGAAGGAGCTTTTGATTCAAATGTAGCAATTCCCGTATCAATTCCTAATTGATAAATTTTTAGTACATCTGGTATATCTTCCTTTTCTAAAAAACGAATCATTATACAAAACCCCTTTATTATTGGCAACACCCATCAATACCTGTATGACAAACACCCGTTTCAGGAAGTGATAATTTCACATCAAGAGCTGCTTCTGTATCTCCTGCAAGATGCGCAACAATTGAACGTACTTGTTCATAACCAGTAGCCATTAAGAATGTTGGAGCGCGTCCATATGATTTTGAACCAACGATATAAAAATTCGTTTCTGGTTGACGCAATTCCTTTTCTCCATGTGGTGGAACAGTCCCGCAACTATGCAAGTTTGGATTAATAAGTGGTGCTAATTTTGTAACAGCTTCTGTTGCAGGATCAACCTCATAACGTAGTTCACTAATAAATGAGAAGTCTGGACGATTGCCAGTATTGACAATTAATTCGTCGAACGGACCAATTTTTTTATCTGTACCTTTAAGAATCAATCCTTCTTCTTTTTCGAAAATAGATTGAATATAAAAAGGTGTTTCTACATAAATCACTTTTTCAGAGAGGATTTTTTTCATTTTTAAGCCAAGTTCACCACGTGCAGCTAATTCATCGGCAGTTCCACCACCTAGAGCATCTTCCACTCGTTTTTTGCGTAAAATCCATGTAATTTCAGTTTGTGGATGGGCATCTTTTAATTCCACTAATTGAAGTAGTGAATTGATTGCTGAATGTCCTCCGCCTATAACTGCAATCCGTTTGTTTGCATAGCGTGAAATATTAGCTGGCACGTTAGGAATTTGATAATTAATTTTATGTCTGGCTGCTTTTTCGCTTGGTAACATTACCCCATGACTAGCAGCAGGATTCGGATTTCCCCATGTACCTGTCGCATCAATAATTGCGCTAGCTTTATACATCTTTGTTGCCTGCCCGTTTTTAGTGAAAATTAAAAAAGGCTTATTTGCTCGATTAGACGATTTCATTTTATCAGTATCTAATTTTGTAATCGCAATTACTTCTTCATTCGTATGAAGCTGCTCTTTAAATAGCTCACTTAGAGGAAGTAAATAGTCTTCTCGTAATGCTTTACCTGTTGGAATTTCTTCTTTATTCGGCATCTTCCAGCCGTTTTTTTCTAATATTTGTTTAGCAGCACTGTCTACATTATATTTCCAAGAAGAAAATAGCTGAACATGCTCCCAAGAAGCAACATTTGCAGCAACCTCATTTTTTTCGAATATGATAAATGGCAGATTGTAAGACTTTAAATGGGCAGCGGCAGCTAATCCAATAGGACCTGCACCAATGATAGCAACTGGATATTTTAATTCACAACACCCTGAATTAGGTGTGCAACAAGATGAATTTGGTAAGATAGTAAATTCCATTTTCATTCCTCATTTCTTAAAATTATTTGAAGCGCCTGTTTAAAATTAGCAAGCGTAATAGGACCAAGTGAAGATAGATCACTTTGAAAAAAGTGTTGAGTCATATATTCTTCAAGATTTTCAACTGTAGTGATGTTAGTTTGTAAAACAAGTTGCATATATGACGTGAAAAATTCGACTGATTTATTGCCAGATTTGTGTATTCGCATCAGTTTTTCTCCCTAGCAAACAATCGTATTCGTTCTTCAATCGCATCCCGTACTGTTTTAAATACAAGCCATTTTTCTTCTTCTGTTCCACTCGCTTTTGCTGGATCATCAAATTTCCAATGTTCTCGTTTTACATGAGGTGGCGTTACAGGACATTTGTCAGCTGCATCTTCACACAGAGTCACGACGAGCGTGGCGTTATTTAAAATATTGTGGTCAATGGTATCTGACGTTTGATTTGAAATATCGATGCCAACTTCAGCCATTGCTTTTACAGCCATCGGGTTTAATCCATGTGCTTCAATGCCCGCACTTTTAATATTCCAGTCTGATAAATATTTTTTGGCAAACCCTTCAGCCATTTGTGAACGACATGAGTTGCCAGTACATAAAAAATACAACGTTTTCTTTTCCATAAAATAAACACCTTTCATTAAAAATACGTAGTGCGACATAAAGACCGATTAAAGTAAACAACAAAATAGGTATCGTTAATAGAATCCCTGTTTTCAAATACATCCCCCATGAGATTTTGACCCCTTTTCCTGAAAGTACATATAACCACACAAGAGTAACGGGCGATTTGAACTAACAGCATAGCATTCATTCTATTGATTACTAAGCCAACATAAGAGAAATAACAATGCCAACAAGTAAGACTATTACAGCTCCTTCCATAGTAGTCCCACCAATATTCAGTCACCTAGGCTGCCAAATAACAAACATTTATGTTGTGATAGAGAGTTCTTGCTAACAAGAACATGTATTTCCTCCATCATTAGTTTTTAATTCGTTAATAACTGCTTCGACAACAGGGGACAGTTGATCAGCAATTCGATAATATTTCCACGTACCTTCTTTTCTTTCTAAAATTATGCCTGCATCTTTTAACTTTTTTAACTGCTGGCTAACAGCAGGTTGCGAAATACCGAGCACTTCAACAAATTCACAAACACATACCTCACCATTTTTCATACAAGCTAAGAGCGTTAGACGATTTTTATCTGCCAATGCTTTTAATTGTTTTTCTAATAAATCCAAAATGAAACCTCCAATTCTTTATATAAGCAATTGCTTATATATAACATACCATCATTCTTTATATAAGTAAATACTTATGTATTAAAAACCCGTGGTGCTAGTTGAGTCTTAACGCTCAACTAGCCCAAGAACAACAAGGAGTAAGCCAGTAAAATACCATCCAGTGCCGTTTCAAATCCAGAAACCGAGTTTGCTCGAATCTCGGTGATCCGATACGAATCGACTAAAATCGAAAACACGGTTTCCACCACTTTACGTTTTCGCTTCATCCACTGTTTCCATGCGTCCGATTGGCGAATTCGCTGATTTTTTCGAACGGGCGTCCAAAAAGCGATTCGATGCTCTTCGTACAGCTTCTTTTGCAGCTTTTGGCTGATATACCCTTTGTCACCTAGGTTATACGGATGTGGAATTTGTGTCATGACGGTCTCCGCAGCCATCCGATCATGACAAGACGCTTCAGTGACGACATATCCCATCGGAAGCCCTTGGTCGGTGACCTGCAGATGAAGTTTCAACCCATAGAAAGCGATCTTTTTCGAAGCACAATAGCCAATATCGGCAATTCCACGAAACCGTTTGGCACGATACATTCGGGATGAATGACACCGATCGATCGGCAAGCTGTCCACGACCGCATACGCATGGTCTGCCCGCGTTTGGCCAGCTGGTGCCGTATCCACTTGGTCGCAAAGCCAAGCGCTCGGTAGCGATGGTTGTACCGAGAACGTTCAGGGAACAAGGCCTTGGGAAACAAATTCCCGATCACAAACTGGTGCCAAGCCCGTTCGGAAGTGAAGCCCAGCAACTTTCCAAGGACATGGATGGTGATGATGACTTCGTCTTTCTGTTTCAACCAATGACGATTTCGACGTTGAAGATGAATCTGGATGCTCGACAGTTGAGCGGATACAAAGAATAAAATCGCTGCATATTGTTTTTGAAGTTTGGCTCGATCTGTTGTAAGATGAAAGTGCTCTTGCATGGGGATTCTCCTTTTGATGTTTGGTCGCACTTTCATTTTAAGAAGATCTCATGCAAGGGCTATTTTTATGCTTATCTGATTTTATTAATTAGAATTTATTTATTTAAAATGAGGATGTCCCAAAAGCGAACGCTATGCGAACACTTTTGGGACATCCTCATTTCATTGAGAAATTTGAGATGCAACATAATCAAGATTATCGGAACTCAAATGTATCTAGAATTATAAAATATCCCCGTTCATCAAATTGATGATGGTGTTGCAAAACTAGAGTAAAAACTCGAAGTTATGCATAAGGATGCAGCATAACACATGTAGTAAATATCGATGAAATCCATACCATCGTGGCTGTTCCACCCCATCACTCTTTCGCTCGTTAAATACCCGTTCAATCCCGCGGCGAAGCCCAAACAGCCATTGGCCAAACCTCGTTTTCAAAAAGACAGGAAGAACCCGGCCATAGGCATCTTTCCGTTCCTCGCTATTTTCGGCGGTTGATGGGAGAAAGGAATAAGATTCCTGCTTGTTCGGCTGTTTGTCGAATCTTTTCGCTGCCATACGCGGCATCGCCTAACACAAACTCAATATCCCATTGCCCTAAAGAAATTACCATGGAATGGGGGGGATTTGTGTTGCACACAATTTGAAAAAGTGGGCGGCCACCGTCCACCCAATAAAAAGAAAAAGGGAGAACATACGGGGATGAGAAGAAGCAGATCCTTTGAGAGAACAAAAAATATCCAAATAATGTAAAAGAAAAAGCAGGAGGCTGTCCTCAAAAAGGTCGTTTTACCGATCTTTTGGGACAGCCTCTTTGTTACGTTTTATCAGGCCCTGCCTGATTCCACACCTTCAGTGAGGGCAAAAATTCCTTATGCTCTTACATGAGAAACCATAAATGTGGTAACTCGTCAACCTTCATTCTGTCAGATTTACCGTCGACAAACACCAAATAATTTAAATCAATTGTTTAACTGCAGAAATAGCTTCATAAACAAAATAACCCGAAAAACCAATTAACACTATACCAGCAATAATAGAACTTACTTTTATCATCGAACGGCTCATTAACTTTCTTGTAGTAGAAACAATGGTTAATAAGCCAATGTCATGTAGTAAAATTCCGGTTAACACACCCGTCCCAATGGTGATAAATTTAATTGGATTCGCCATATCATATGAGTTGGTAAGAACCGACCCGAATACGCTTAGCCAAAACACTATATTCCCTGGAGATATCGCAACAAGAAAACCATTTCTATATGAAGAAAACCAAGATTTTGTTGGCTTTTCACCTGATAATGTGATATCATGATCCGCATTTTTAATAGAATCATAACCAATTAAAAACAAAAATACTGCACCAACAATCCACATCGGGATTTGAATAAACGGTTGCTTCAAAATGGAGGATAATCCGAAATAAAATGCTGCGATTAAAGCTAAATCAATCGTCATACCTCCTAATCCAACAGCCCAACCATGCCAAAAGCCATTCTTGAGACCTTGCTTGATCATTTCTACAGAAATGGCTCCAATTGGCATGGCAATAGAAAGGCCCACAATAACATAAGTAAGATACAATGCCATAAAACCCCACACACCTTTATAAACTTAGTATGATGTACAAATCAGTAATTCTGATTATCAAGATTTAGGATGGAATGGACATACCCCTTTTCTTGGATTATTGTCATCAGTGATTATATACTGTTTCCATTCTCTGTTGCTTTCGTCTCCATATCTTCCTAGATCCGGATGGATTGGGAGATTTTCTATCGACTCTACTTTTGATCGAATTAAATCAATAGCCTTTGGAGTAATATCAGCAAAAATTCTTCTAGGTTGAAAGATCAATATAAGGCTTTTTCCCATGTTCCTAGTAATTCTATGTTTATATGCTGGCATATTAGCTGATACAAAAATAGGTTCTCCATCAAAACAAAATTCCCAAAGTGGATCATCTGGATCAGTTGGAATATTTGCATTCCATTCTTTTTCATCATTCTCATGTAGATATTTTAAAATATTCCAAAAATAATTTTCATAGTAATCAAATGACTGTTCTGGAATTTCAGGTTGCACAAAAACAACCAAAGCATGTTTATTATGCTCATTTTCTCTTGATAATTTCAAAAACTCTCTTAATACATTCGGTAGAGGGCTTAAATCATGATTTTCTATATAAAAATATCTTAAATCGCCTTTTTTCTCAGCGATAGTTCCAAAGTGGCAAGGGAAATTCTTATCAGAAACAACTTTTCCCAATAAGAATATTCATCTTTTAGCCATTCTGGTATATTATTACCATATTTGAGATCTGATTTGGTTAACATTGAAATGGCTCGTTGCAACACTTTTCTACTCAACTCCACTCAACTCCTTGTCAAAATTCTACATTTATTTTCTATTTTTCCTAATAAAAAGTATAGCACAAAATCTTTAATCCATAGCAAATAATTCCATAATATTTTTCACCCTTCAATTAATTGTATACGTGATTAAATACAGATATTTAACGTATTAATAATACGAATTATCTTTACACCATATGTATTAAAAATAAAATATCACCTTCAAACGAGAAGGTGATGATATAAATTCATAAAAAATGTTGTTCCTCAATATAGAAAACAATGCTGATTTTTCTACGGAATAGCACCCTATCGTTGAAGAGCACATTAGTTTTTTAGATAGTATTGAAGGCTGAGTAGTTAGCTTTCGTTCAAATAGATTTATCTAAATGCTACCTCCGCAACATAGATGTAGTTGAAATTCGATACACATTGCATACTCCATATTTAAAATAAAAAATAAAACCTATCCATCACCTTATTGAGGATAGGTTTTATATTAGTTCACAACTTTTTTACTTTAACAAAAGGTTAAAAGTGTATTGATTATTTACTCCACTGTTACAGACTTCGCCAAATTTCGCGGTTTGTCAACATCGCATCCACGATCTAAAGCAGCATAGTAACTAATGAACTGCAACGGCACTACAGCAACAAGCGGCGTAAGAAGAGCATGCACTTTCGGAATGACAAGTCGGTCTTCGTCTTCATTTAACCCTTCCATTGAAATAACGCACGCATTAGCACCACGTGCCACTACTTCTTTCACGTTACCGCGAATATTTAACGCTACTGGCTCTTGTGTAACGAGAGCAAAGACAGGTGTTCCATTTTCAATTAATGCGATCGTTCCATGCTTTAACTCCCCACCAGCAAAACCTTCCGCTTGAATATACGATATTTCCTTTAATTTAAGTGCCCCTTCTAAACTTACATAATAATCGATATTTCGACCAATGAAGAACGCATTACGAGTATGATTTAAATATTCATTTGAGATAATATGCAGTTCTTCTTTGGAATCCACGATTGTTTGAATTGCATTTGCAGCAAAAGCAAGCTCTGTTTTTAAATCGAAGTTTATGATGTTTCCTTTGCTTTTACCCGTAACATAAGCAGCAATTGCTAAAACGGCTAATTGTGCCACATATGCTTTTGTTGAAGCAACGGCAATTTCAGGACCAGCGTGTAGTAATAGTGTGTAATCCGCTTCACGGGAAAGCGTTGAACCCGCAACATTTGTAATGGTTAACGCAGGATAGCCTAATTCTTTTACTTTTACAAGCACCTGTCTGCTATCCGCTGTTTCGCCAGATTGAGAAATAAATATAAAGAGCGGCTTTTCAGATAGTAATGGCATATTATAGCCGAATTCGCTAGAAATATGAACTTCCACTGGAATTCCAGCAAGCTTTTCAAAGTATTGTTTTCCTACAAGTCCTGCATGGTAGCTCGTTCCTGCCGCAATGATATAAATTCGATCCGCATTGCGTAAAGCAGATAATATTGCTTCATCAATTGTTAATTCTCCAGCATTATTACTATATTCTTGAATGATTTTTCGAACGACACCAGGCTGCTCATCCATTTCTTTTAACATGTAATGAGGATATGTTCCTTTTTCGATGTCGCTAGCATCTAGCTCCACTGTATAAGGTTTTCGTTCAATTTGACGTCCATCTATTGTAGAAATTTCAACTTTATCCTTCGAAACCAATACAACTTCTTTATCATGTAATTCAATAAATTGATTTGTCACTTGTAACATCGCCATTGCATCGGATGCAACTACATTAAATCCTTCACCTACACCGACAAGCAATGGTGATTTGTTTTTAGCTACATAGATGGTTTCAGTATCTTCCATATCAAGTAAAGCAATCGCATAGGAGCCATGCAATAAAGATAGGGTTTTACGAAACGCTTCTTCAGTTGAAGAACCTTCATTAGAGAATAATTCTACAAGCTGTACAATTACCTCTGTATCTGTATCTGATAGCATTGGAGCATCTTTTAAATACTCTTTTTGTAGTAGGTGATAGTTTTCAATGACTCCGTTGTGTACAATCGTAAATCTGCCAGAAAGACTTTGATGTGGATGCGCATTGATTTTATTAGGCTCTCCGTGTGTTGCCCAACGTGTATGACCAATGCCGATGTTTCCTTTCATTTTGTCGTCTACAATTTTGCGTAAGTCAGCAATTCTTCCTTTTTCTTTGAAAACTGTAATTCCTTCTTGATTTTGAATGGCTATACCTGCTGAATCATAGCCGCGGTATTCAAGCTTTTCTAGTCCTTTTAATAAGATTTCCTTTGCATTTAAATATCCGTTATATCCAACTATTCCACACATTTACATACCTCCGTCAATAAGCGATACCATACTATCAATTTTCCAAAAAAATTGTAGAATTTTGTTTCCTGAAAAAAGGCAACAGAAAACTAAGCCTACTTTTTTGCTCTTTTTTTGAATTTGAACTCTGTCTAGTTCAATATGTCCAAAAAAAGAATTGTAGGTTTGATATCGCTATTTAATTTTTATTGCTTTGCCTTTTCGTTCCTTTGTCCATAAAATTGCTTTTATGTTTTAAGAACGAAATTGCGACCGGGCAATGCGATCGGGAGGCATCCGCCGAATATTTCGATAAACCTCCACCTCGTCAACTAAGGATTGATTGCCGTCCGATTTCCTTAGTCCTGGCGCTTTAATTGTTTTCCATCGCATTTATATAGCGCGAAACTAACCTCCTTTACCGCGCTCGCTTAATTTTTCTAAAAACTGGAAATTATATTTATAAAAAATTAAGCATTCTCATCATACAGAATATGTATCTATACGTCAATGATTTACTAATGTTACTTATTATTTTTAGATATCAAGAGTTACAATATTCCAAACAAATTTGCCCAAGGTAGGAAAATTCCTAGCTTGGGCAAGGAAACTCATATAATTTATTATTATTATAAGGGGGTAACAAAGGCAAAGAATGTTATTTTATTTCTGAAACTCTTTCTCCTTTAATAAATTTACAATTTCTCGGTTAAATTCAGGTAAATCATCTGGTGTTCTGCTTGTAACTAACTGATTGCCACATACAACAACTGGCTCGTCATGGAATTTTGCACCGGCATTTTCTAAATCGACTTGAATCGACTTATATCCTGTCACGTCACGTCCTTCTAATTCTCTAGCAGAAATTAAAAGTTGAGGCCCGTGACAAATGGCAAATACAAGCTTATTCGCTTTCATAAATGATTTAACAAATGCCACTACTCGATCATCATCACGCAACAAATCCGGTGAAAATCCTCCTGGTATGAATAAAGCATCGAAGTCATCTGGATCTACATCTTCAATTCCATAATCAATGTCGACTTTTGCTTCTCCCTTTTTGCCTCTAACGGTTTTGTTACCTACTTTATCAATCGTCACAACTGTATGACCAGCAGCTTCTAACGCTTCTTTTGGACTTGTAAATTCTACATCCTCAAATAAATCTGTAATTAATGTCGCGATTTTTGCCATCATTTCACACTCCTTTTCATATTTCACATTTAATACTATTGCCGATTCCTTCTGTAAATAATCAAAAAGATGGATGAAAAACATCATGCGGGGATATTTCACAAATGTAGTTTAAACTCTTATGGATATGAATGATGGCCCACTTGTGCAGATAACCTCTTCACTTGTGTGGATAGGGTACTAGCTTGTTTAGATAAATTAACAATTTGTGTGGATATAATTCCTGCTCGTGCTGATGTTTCCGTAACTTGTGTGGATGCAACTTTAGCTTGTGCAGATGAATACCTACCTTGTGCAAATAATAATTATTCATGTGCAGATATAACTCCCGATAACTTAGAAACTTATCCATTCTTCTATCCAGACATAATAAAAAAGCTGTGTGTAAAGTCAATGTATGTTGACATTACCCACAGCACTGTTTATGTTATTCAGTAATACCCATTTCTTTTTTTACAACTTCTGCAATGCGATTTACATAACTTTCGCATTCTTCGTCAGTTGGTGCTTCCACCATTACTCGAACTAATGGTTCGGTTCCAGAAGGACGAACTAGTACTCGACCATTGTTTCCAAGTACATCTTCCACTTCTTTAATTGCTTCTTGTACTTTTGGATTGTCTTTCACTTTATTTTTATCCGTAACACGTACGTTAACTAAACGTTGCGGGAATATTTTCATTTCTGATGCTAGTTCAGATAACCGCTTACCTGTTAATTTCATTATATTTACTAATTGGATAGCTGTTAGCATACCATCGCCAGTAGTGTTGTAATCAAGGAATACGATGTGGCCAGATTGTTCGCCACCTAAGTTGTAACTATTTTTACGCATTTCTTCAACGACATAACGGTCACCAACAGGCGTTTGTACACTAGTCATTCCGTTTTCTTCTAATGCTTTATAGAATCCCATGTTGCTCATCACTGTCGAAACGATTGTATTTTTCTTTAAAAGCCCTTTACTATTTAAATATTTCCCGATGATAAACATGATTTGGTCGCCATCGACAATATTCCCTTTTTCATCGACTGCAATCAATCGATCTCCATCGCCGTCAAAGGCTAGCCCAACATCCGCTTCTCTTTCCACAACGAATTCTGCCAGCTTTTCAGGGTGTGTAGAACCTACTCCATCATTAATATTTAATCCATCCGGAGAAGCACCCATTGTTGAAATATCTGCCTCTAAATCTGCAAATAAATGCGTTGCTAATGAAGAAGTAGCTCCGTTCGCACAGTCAATCGCAACGTGAATACCTTCAAAATCTTCATCAACCGTTTGCTTTAGATAGGAGATGTATTTCTGACCACCTTCAAAATAATCGCTGACTGTGCCTAAATCTGCCCCAATTGGTCTCGGCAGTGTATCTACCTCAGCATCTAGTAATTTTTCAATTTCTTCTTCTTGTTCATCTGTTAATTTATAACCATCTGGACCGAAAAATTTAATTCCGTTATCTTGAACTGGATTATGTGAAGCTGAAATCATAATTCCTGCATCTGCATTCATTACTCGAGTTAGATAAGCAACACCCGGTGTGCTAATGACACCTAATCTCATGACTTCAACCCCAATAGAAAGCAAGCCAGCAACTAACGCTCCTTCTAACATATGACCAGAAATTCTTGTATCTCGACCAATGATGACTTTTGGTCTTTCATTAGCATTTTTGGTTAAAATGTATCCCCCTACACGACCTAATTTAAATGCAAGTTCCGGGGAGAGCTCTGTATTTGCGACTCCTCGTACGCCGTCTGTTCCAAAATATTTTCCCATAACTATTCTCTCCTTCAACACTTGACATTCCATATTTGAATAATTCATGGAATCAAAACCAAGCAATTTATGTTATTTGAGTAGTTTTTTATTTTGAAATTCAAGATTTTATTCGCTTTTTATTTCCTCATCAACACCATTTGGCTCATCCATACTTTGGTCTTCATCGGTTTCTTCATCAACTGAATCTGATTGAGTTGGTGTTTTTGTAACATTAGCGCGTACAATAATTTTATCAGTTCCTAATTTAGTAGCTCCCTTCGGCAAGTTTAGGTCCACTTCATAATTTCCTGAGCGGTCAACCTTCGATACGTCAAATTCTACGACTAAAGACTTTAGGGAGTCAATAATAGATTTTGGACCAAACAATTCAATCGTCTTTGTATCTGTATTTAGTTCATTAATTACTACACCTTGTTGTGGTGTTCCTATTTGCCTGAGTGTGATTGGAATATCTCTGCTATATTCCTCCACTTCAACAGTCACATTAACCGTTTCTGGTTGAATAGATACATCTAGTTTATTTAAATTACTATCTAATACTTTGACATTCGCTTCTTGGGTAAAAGATTCCTTAATTCCTTCCGGTGCTGAAACTGTTGCTTTTACATAACTTATGTTTTCAATTATGCTCTTGGCACCTGTTACAATCACTTTACTCGGCTCAGCCATCATCGATTTTAACACATAACCTTCCGCAAACAATCGGTTATTGATTTCAGGATCTACCCTAAACTCTTGAGTTACTTTTTCTTCAATAACAACATCCACTACCTCTGGGTCAATTGTCACATTCAGTTTATCAGAAAAATTTTCATGCTGTATTGTAACTCTATGTTCACCAATTAACAATGAATTTAAGTCAACAAATACTTTAAAATCTTTTTGGAATTTTGTTTTTAACACAATTTGCATTGGGCCTTCAATTGTTACATCTACAGTTTCTGGCAACCCAGTAACAATTAAATTTTCGGAATCATAATAGACCTCTAAAGGAACATCCGTAATAATATCTACATGATTATTCGATGTAGATTCTTTTCCACCACCAGTTAATTCCGCTTTCACGTAAAAGAAGAGAAGAAACGCTAATATGAAGGCTGTTGCTCTCAACACCCATATATTATCAAAAAATTTATCCATGTTTTTTCCCCCTCCAAGTCCACTTAGAGGATGCGTCTAGTTCCATTTCTGGCCCAAACCATAATGTTCTAAGTAAAGATTCGAAATTTTCTAATGTGAGATTTCTATGTAGATTGCCATTCACTGCAATACTAACTGCACCTGTTTCTTCCGATACAACAACTACGATAGCATCTGTAACTTCACTTAACCCAAGAGCAGCTCGATGCCTTGTACCAAGTTCTTTTGATATCAATGTGCTTTCTGATAATGGTAAATAACATGCCGCTGCTGCTATTCGATCTTTTTGTACAATTACTGCTCCATCATGAAGTGGGGTATTTGGAATAAAAGTATTAATAATCAATTCTGACGTAATATGGGCATCAAGTCGAATACCTGTTTCGATATATTCGTTTAAGCCTGTTTCTTTTTCAATGGAAATGAGTGCACCAATTCGTCTTTTCGCCATATAACTTACAGCTTTTTTCATTGCTTCAATAAGACGCGCTTGTTCATCTTCCAATTGATTTACTGGACGTTGAAATAACCTACCGCGTCCAATTTGTTCAAGGGCTCTTCGAATTTCAGGTGTGAAAATAATAATAATCGCTAAAAATCCCCAATCAATTACTTCTTGGAGCATCCAGCCTAATGTATCCAAACCAAAGATTTCAGTTGCAATTCTTGCAATGATAATGACGAATAAACCTTTTAATAACTGAACGGCTTTCGTCCCTTTTATAAGGGTTAAAATTTTATATATAACGTACCAAACAAGTATGACGTCCAATAAACTAAAAATAATATTTACAGGAGTAAAGTCAGTAAATTGCTCAATTATATTCATGTGGCATCCCCCACTTAATTCACCAAATCAATAACAAAAAAACACATGCGATATAGTTTATGCATTTTTTATAATAATAGTATATAAAAAATTCCATTTTTATAAATTTAAAAAATTCCCAATTATACTATCAATAAGTATATCATAATCAAATCCATAAAGCTTTTATAGTATTGACGAAACTTTTATATCAATTGTTTCTTTTTTTCTTTTCTTGTCTAAAAATATCGATTTTGATTAAATCGAGTAGGAGGGAGCGATTAACTCCCGTCCTCTCACACCACCGTACGTACGGTTCCGTATACGGCGGTTCAATTAAGATGATTGACGCAAGTCTTTATAACTTCCGTGAATAGCTGTTCTCT
>NZ_JAAXPW010000069.1 GCF_012396605.1 Ureibacillus thermosphaericus | reverse complement strand
ATCACTCCTAGTAAATGTGGTTTTGGTCGATTACATTTTACCAGAGTTTTGTCACTGTCTCATTTTTTTTTGTTCAAAAAAATTGGTGCTGGTTTATACTCACCAACACCAAATATTATAGAGCCTTATTTTATTGGTTCTTTGTTAAGTAAATGTTGTTAGTGAAATTGAGTAATTTTCATCTGATAATAAATAACCGCCAAGTAGCTTAGAGAAAAATTGTTTTTTTCTCTAAGCTTTTTTCATAGTTACTAAAATTTGAGTAATAAAAAATAAAATATTTTATAATTTTCAATTAATGAGTTTTTAATTTTATATTAAAATTATACATACGATTATGAAAATATTGGAGGTTTAAGTAAATGAAGGAACCTATTATTATTTCATTTATTAATATGAAAGGTGGAGTCGGGAAAACGACTACTACAATAAATATAGCTGATACTTTAGTTAGACATTTTAAGAAAAATATTATGGTAGTAGATATGGATCCACAATTTAATGCGACTCAGGCTTTATTTACAAAATATAAGTCTATACAGTTTTACGAACATTTAAGAAATGAAGGAAAAACAATTGCAAATATTATTACGAATAGTAAAGGAAGCGGTGTTGCACAAGAAACAAAGACATTTTCACATGAAGAGTTAGTAATTGAATTATATAAAAATGTTGATGAGAATAAATTATACATAATCCCTGGTGATTTAGAGTTAATTGCTTATGAATCAAGTAGGAGAGGATCTGAAAAAATAATTTCTAGTTATTTTAGAAAAAATATTTTTGAAAACTATGATCTAGATTATATTTTAATTGATACACCAGCTACTTATTCGATTTATTCTCAAGCGTCTTTACTAGCTTCAAAATATTATATAGTACCTATTGCTCCAGATGTTTTTTCTACATTAGGTTATTCACTTTTACATAAAATTATGAAACAGGATTTAACACTTGAAGATCATGATTTAGTGAATTTAGGAATTATTTTTACTTTAGTTAAAGCGGATAAACAAAGAAGAATTGCAATTCTTGAAAATTTCAAGAATGATCCACAATTTAATACCAAAATAAGAGAGTATGAAAGAATAAGAACGGGAAAATTAGAAACATTAATGTATGATATGGATTTTTGTAGAGAAGAGATAGTTCAACTTTGCAAAGAACTTATTGATAAAACAACTTAAAAGAGAGGGTTTAAAATGGATATCAAAAAAGAATTTATTAATATCAATATCTCTAAAAAAAATTCTGAGATAGTATTATTGCTTTGTATAGCAGTTTTAAGCGAGATTATATTTGATAGGGAAGGCTACTATTCAAAAAACCTAGAATTAAAAGAATTCACAGTAAAAGTGCTCGAAAAAGATTATAGAGAATATATATTTAATGCTAGACCAGCGCTTTTTGCTAGAATAGTAAAGGATTTAAGACAATCCCATAATAAAAATATTGTTCAATTTTTAAAGATTGCAAAAAATATTCAAGTATTTCTCAAGAAAAATATTATATATAAAAGCGATAACGAAGAAAAACAACAAAAGAAAGTAAATAAAAATAATAAAAATATAGATGTTATAGATGCATGGAGAAAAGTAATTGAATCATAAATGTGGGTTGATAATATGGTTATTGGAGAAATTAAGAAAGATTGGGAAGTTGACTTTGAATCATATGAAATGTTTCTAGCAAATCGTGAGTACTTTACAAATACAGAACTAAAGAGTCGTTTTCTTAGAATATACCAAAAAATATATTTATATACTACTTTAACAAATGGAATCTGTGAATTAGATAAACGAAGTAAAATTGAACAATTCTTCTTTGAATGTAAAAATAATATGATAATTAGTTATGATTTAGCAAATCTAAATTATATAAATGCTTCTAAACAAATCCTTAGATCATGCATAGAATCTTTTTTTAGACTTTCATTAGGTATTAGTAGGTACATAGAATATTGTAACCGTCAAGTAGAATTAAACAATTTTCCACAAATAATTTTAAACAGTTTTCTACAATTAAGATTCAACAGTTTGCTAAATTAAAATAATACCTTTCTGTATTTCATACGAATGCTATCCGTT
>NZ_JAAXPW010000068.1 GCF_012396605.1 Ureibacillus thermosphaericus | reverse complement strand
TCAAAACTGGATAACGACATTGAAATGATTGGTTAAGTCCTCGATCGATTAGTATCCGTCAGCTCCACACGTCACCGTGCTTCCACCTCGGACCTATCTACCTCATCGTCTTTGAGGGATCTTACTTGCTTATGCAATGGGAAATCTCATCTTGAGGGGGGCTTCATGCTTAGATGCTTTCAGCACTTATCCCGTCCACACATAGCTACCCAGCGGTGCCTTTGGCAAGACAACTGGTACACCAGCGGTGTGTCCATCCCGGTCCTCTCGTACTAAGGACAGCTCCTCTCAAATTTCCTACGCCCACGACGGATAGGGACCGAACTGTCTCACGACGTTCTGAACCCAGCTCGCGTACCGCTTTAATGGGCGAACAGCCCAACCCTTGGGACCGACTACAGCCCCAGGATGCGATGAGCCGACATCGAGGTGCCAAACCTCCCCGTCGATGTGGACTCTTGGGGGAGATAAGCCTGTTATCCCCGGGGTAGCTTTTATCCGTTGAGCGATGGCCCTTCCATGCGGAACCACCGGATCACTAAGCCCGTCTTTCGACCCTGCTCGACTTGTAGGTCTCGCAGTCAAGCTCCCTTATGCCTTTACACTCTGCGAATGATTTCCAACCATTCTGAGGGAACCTTTGGGCGCCTCCGTTACCTTTTAGGAGGCGACCGCCCCAGTCAAACTGTCCACCTGACACTGTCTCCCAAGCCGATCAGGCTTGCGGGTTAGAATTTCAGTACAACCAGGGTAGTATCCCAAGGGCGCCTCCAGGGAAGCTGGCGCTCCCCCTTCTACGGCTCCTACCTATCCTGTACAAGTTGCACCGAAATTCAATATCAGGTTACAGTAAAGCTCCACGGGGTCTTTCCGTCCTGTCGCGGGTAACCTGCATCTTCACAGGTACTATAATTTCACCGAGTCTCTCGTTGAGACAGTGCCCAGATCGTTACGCCTTTCGTGCGGGTCGGAACTTACCCGACAAGGAATTTCGCTACCTTAGGACCGTTATAGTTACGGCCGCCGTTTACTGGGGCTTCAATTCGGAGCTTCGCTTGCGCTAACTCCTCCTCTTAACCTTCCAGCACCGGGCAGGCGTCAGCCCCTATACTTCACCTTACGGTTTTGCAGAGACCTGTGTTTTTGCTAAACAGTCGCCTGGGCCTATTCACTGCGGCTCATCAGGGCTTGCACCCCAATGAGCACCCCTTCTCCCGAAGTTACGGGGTCATTTTGCCGAGTTCCTTAACGAGAGTTCTCTCGCTCACCTTAGGATTCTCTCCTCGACTACCTGTGTCGGTTTGCGGTACGGGCACCTCCCGCCTCGCTAGAGGCTTTTCTTGGCAGTGTGAAATCAGGAACTTCGCGCGTAACGCGCTCCCCATCACAGCTCAGCGTATTAGGAAGCGGATTTGCCTACTTCCACGCCTTGCTGCTTGGACACGCTCGACCAACGGCGTGCATTCCCTATCCTCCTGCGTCCCCCCATCACTCAAACGGCGGGGAGGTGGTACAGGAATATCAACCTGTTGTCCATCGTCTACGCCTTTCGGCCTCGACTTAGGTCCCGACTAACCCTGAGCGGACGAGCCTTCCTCAGGAAACCTTAGTCATTCGGTGGATGGGATTCTCACCCATCTTTCGCTACTCATACCGGCATTCTCACTTCTAAGCGCTCCACCAGTCCTTCCGGTCTGACTTCGACGCACTTAGAACGCTCTCCTACCACTCGTGCAACGCACGAATCCACAGCTTCGGTGAATCGTTTAGCCCCGTTACATTTTCGGCGCAGCGTCACTCGACCAGTGAGCTATTACGCACTCTTTAAATGATGGCTGCTTCTAAGCCAACATCCTGGTTGTCTAAGCAACGCCACATCCTTTTCCACTTAACGATTACTTTGGGACCTTAGCTGGTGGTCTGGGCTGTTTCCCTTTTGACCACGGATCTTATCACTCGTAGTCTGACTCCCGTGTATAAATAGCTGGCATTCGGAGTTTGTCTGAATTCGGTAACCCGAGGTGGGCCCCTAGTCCAAACAGTGCTCTACCTCCAGTATTCTTCACACGAGGCTAGCCCTAAAGCTATTTCGGAGAGAACCAGCTATCTCCAAGTTCGATTGGAATTTCTCCGCTACCCACACCTCATCCCCGCACTTTTCAACGTGCGTGGGTTCGGGCCTCCAGTGAGTGTTACCTCACCTTCACCCTGGACATGGGTAGATCACCTGGTTTCGGGTCTACGACCACGTACTCA
>NZ_JAAXPW010000067.1 GCF_012396605.1 Ureibacillus thermosphaericus | reverse complement strand
GTTTGCCGCTCGCTTCCTTCAGATTCCGCGTCACCACGGACACCCTTGCGTTAAGCTAACTGTTACTTCTGCCTTCACAGTTCGGGACTTACACCCTATAGATTACACCCATGCCAGGCGCACTAAAGAAAGAAACCGCAACGTTTGTTATACGGTTTCTTTCTTTATTTATATTAAAAACATCGCAACAATTGTCGTCACAAATAATCCAATTACTACTGGAATTAAGTTTCTTCTAGCCAACTCAAATGGACTGACATTACAGATTGCTGCTGCTGGAATTAAAGCCCATGGTACTAAAGTTCCACCACCAACATAAATGGCTGCAATTTGACCTAATGCTGTAAGAGTAGCAGTTCCTTCACCAATCACTGTACCAAATAGATTAGCAATCGAACCTACTAACGAAATACCAGAAAATCCGGAGCCATCTAACCCTGTAATTGCGCCAACTCCTGCAACTGTCACTGCAGCAATTTCAGCGGTTAAAGGCACAACCGCTGCTAGTGCGACCCCTAAATCATTAATGATGCCTTGAGATCCTTCTGGTAAATGATTGCCGATGATTTGAGTAAATCCAGAATCTCCTAAATAGAAGAATGCGGCAATTGGAATAACAGGACCAAACACTTTAAAACCAAATTGGAAACCTTGAATTAAATAACTTGTCGTTTTTTCTAGTCCAGCATTTTTATGGGCAAACATTGAAAGGAGTAATAGAAGTGCTAACGTTGTTCCACCAATTAATGCTGTCGCATCTCCACCAGTTAAATCAAATATAGACATAGCCACTACATTTAATAAGAAGGCAATTGGTATCAATATCGCAAATATTCGCTTTTGTCTCATCGATAAAAGATTTGTGTCAACCTCTTCTTGTTCCTGAGTTTCACCATCAAAATTTCCAATCATGTCAATCGTACCGCGCTTCATATCCCGTTTTAACAATAGAAATGCTACAACTGTCGTAACAATCCCCATCACAATCACTAGAGGAATGCTTGCAGAAATGACTTCGTGAACCGGAAGTCCAGCTGCATCGGCTGTTAATTTCGGCGCTCCTTGAATAACAAAGTCACCAGAGAGGGCAATACCGTGGCCAAACAAGTTCATTGCCATCGCAACACCTAGAGCGGGGAGTCCAGCACGAATAGCAACAGGCAACAAAACAGCACCAAGTAATGCAACAGCTGGGGAAGGCCAGAAAAACCAAGAAATTAGCATCATTAAAATTCCGATTGTCCAAAACGCTAAAGTTGGATTCTTTATAATTTTTGCAAATGGGGAAACCATCACTTCATTAATGCCCGTTTTCAGTAAAACGCGGCTCATGGCAACAATGACACAAATGATGATGATGGTCGATAATAACTCGGTGATGGCATAAATGAAGCTTGAAAACACTTTGCTGATGGAAGCAACGAAATCTCCGGTTGCTGTAATAGACAGCAAAAAAATACCCACTATACAAATTAATGTAGTGTCCCGGCGTTTCACCATAAAGCCGATGATCAATACAATAAACACAACATAGATCCAATGTAGTGCCGTCAACTCAATTCCCATAGTTCACTTCCCTCAATTTATTTTTTGTCTAGAATATGAGGCAAATGACTAATGGGTGTGTGCTTAGAATATTCATTCGATATATTTTGTCTTATATATGTTTTTGTGTAAACAAATTAAATAGAAATGGAATTTATTGATAAGGAATCAATAAATGAGCAGTTAGGATATTGATAACCATTCAGAAAATTTTCATGAATTCTCTTTAGTTTCATTTTTTGTATGACTGTTCTATAATTAAATTATAAGTAAAAAATTGGAACAACAAACATTGAAAATGCCATCATAATCAACTAATAGAATGTACCATTAAATCTAAAGATGAAAACGGTTACATAGCTTTGCAATTAAAAAGGAACTATTAAGGTATTTTTGAATATTATACTGTTTATCATATTACTCCTCTCATAGAAGTTCAGCAATCTCCTAGATCATTAAAAATTGAAAGCATATTATTGTTGTTATGCATATCTTTTTTAAAAACTTCTTGTGGTAAGTTTATGCGAAGTCCATAGTTAGATGTTCAGCAATGTTATTTGGAGTCATAACTAAAAACATTTCACTAAGGAGGAAAACGATGATTTACTATGAAGTAATTTGTTCTAGCTGCAAACAAAAATTTAATTTATATGAGGGGTCTTTAAAATATCAATTATTTAAGGAAAATAAGAGTAAAATTTTCCGCTGCGAAGAATGTGAGAGAAGATTACGAATGGATGCAATAAAATTTATTTATTATTCATCACTAGCGTCGCATTAAAATAATTTAACACCTTCAAATAAACCGAATTTTCTGAAATATAATCTAAACACAAAAAAATCCTTTATAATGGTTGGGTGGTAGTAAACCATCCAAATCCAATACAAA
>NZ_JAAXPW010000066.1 GCF_012396605.1 Ureibacillus thermosphaericus | reverse complement strand
TTGTAAACGCTAAACTAGAATCAACAGTTTTCCACAAATAGAACTCAACAGAATTCCCCAAATAAGATTAAACAGTTTCCCCACCATCAATCACTTTCAAATATACTGTTACTAGTCTATTGAAAGTGAGGAATTAGGAGTGAACAGATTTATGCTTTACATCGAGATTCATCGTTTATACAAAGAGGGATTCTCCAAGAGTGCTATTGCAAGAAAACTAAATATTTCAAGAAATAGAGTGATAGATTATTTGAATATGAGTACTGATGAGTTTGAAGAATTTTTAAGTACATTACGTACAAGAGAAAAGAAACTAGACCCTTATCATGATCAAATTCTAGGGTGGTTGAAGGAACATCCTGATTTAACTGCTGCACAAGTTTATGATTGGTTGGAAGAAAAGTTAGGTTTCAGGGAAGTCGCTGAGAACACTGTACGAAATTATTTAAACGAAATGAGGGATTACTATCGGATTCCAAAGGTAAAGGTTCAGAGGACATATAGTGTAGTTCCAGAATTACCAATGGGAAAACAGGCTCAAGTGGATTTTGGACAAACTACCGTCAAAAACAGACAAGGTGAGAATAAAAAGTTGTATTTTATCGCATTTGTTTTATCACATTCAAGATATAAATATGTAGAATGGCTCGATCGACCTTTTCGTACTTCCGATATGATTCGAATGCATGAAAATGCATTTGAATACTTTGGAGGAATGCCAGAAGAAATGGTCTATGACCAAGATGCGTTATTAGCAGTTAGTGAAAATGCAGGTGATTTAATTCTTACAGCTGAATTTACTAAATATCATCATACCCGTAAATTTAATGTTTATTTATGTAGAAAGAGTGATCCGGAATCAAAAGGTAAAATTGAACAGGTTGTGAAATTTGTAAAAAATAATTTTAGCAAAAATCGAGTATTCGATCATCTTTCAGATTGGAATCAATCGTGCCACGCTTGGTTGAAAAGAACAGGAAACTATAAAGTTCATCATAATACGAAAAAGAGACCTTCTGAAGTGCACGCCCTGGAAAAGCAACACTTAAAGAAAGTCTCTGGTACTTACATTTTCGCAAATGTTTCAACTCCAAGTATAACAAGAAATATCCATAAGGACAATGTTATTCGTTATGAAGGAAATCGATATAGCGTTCCTAAAGGAACATATAGAGCAGATGCCCCAAATCTTGCTTATTTACAAGAAGAGGATGGTTGGTTAATTATTCGACTGAAAGAAACTGGGATGGAGTTAGCAAAGCACCGAATATCCGAAGGAAAAGGATTGATTATTACAGATCCCTCCCATCGGGAACATAGCACAAGTAAACGAGATCTTTTAATTCATCAAATTCAAGAAACATTCATAGATAAAGAGAATATTCAATGGTTAATACACAAATTGAAAGAACGATATCCACGTCATTTAGTGGATCAACTCAAAGTACTACAACAAGCCATCAGAATTTACCCAAATCATTGTGAGGAAGCTTTATCTGAAATGAAGAAACTTGGAATGACCAGTGCAAATGATTTTCGGGATATTGCACATGCATTATCTGTACAATATCAAAAAAGTTCACCTAAAATCGTTGAATTGAATGAGAAGTATAAAGATTTATCAGCACCAGAACGATCCGAAGACATTTATTTAAAAGTCTTATCTGGAGGTGAAAATGAATGAATCATCATCCCTATGAAATTTTACAAGATAAATGTCGTACCTTGCGCCTCGCTGAGACGGCTAAAGAATTACCGAATTTACTCCGTGAAGCTGAAGCAAAGAATTGGACATATCATGAACTGGTTTATGAAATCTTAAGCTATGAGATGCGATGTAGAGAGCAGAAAAATAATGAGAGATTAATGAAATGGGCAGAGTTCCCAGAAATATTGACGTTTGATACCTATGATTTGAAGGAACAAACAGCTCTTGGTGAAAAACAACTAAATGTATTAAAAGAACTGAATTGGATTGAAGAATTTTTTACTTTAATTTTGATGGGACCAACAGGAGCAGGAAAAACACATTTATCCGTTGCATTAGGAATACACGCTGTGGAGAGAGGATACAAAGTATCCTTTGTCTCCATGAATCAGCTTATGTATATTTTAAAAACAAAAGAATATATCAATAAATCTAAAATACGCTACAAACGTATTATAGCTTCGGATTTAATTATTATTGATGATGTCATGTACATGACTTACGAGACTCAGGAAGCCAATCTATTTTTCCAGTTTATCTATGATTTATATGATAAAGCAGCATTCATTCTAACCTCTAATAAAGGGCCAAATGAATGGGGAAAATTTCTTGGTGATCCTACTTTAACAACAGCTATACTTGACCGTTTATTACATAGGAGTGAAATTATCACTTTCGATAACGAAACGGATAGCATTCGTATGAAATACAGAAAGGTATTATTTTAATTTAGCAAACTGTTGAATCTTAATTGTAGAAAACTGTTTAAAATTATTTGTGGAAAATTGTTTAATTCTACTTGACGGTTACA
>NZ_JAAXPW010000065.1 GCF_012396605.1 Ureibacillus thermosphaericus | reverse complement strand
TACTCACCTCTTTCGTATGGTTTGTTTGGTTACTTACCATTATAACGAAATTTGGGGAGGTACCCATTTTTTATTGTCTTGAATCCCTTGAAAATCAAGGGGTGAGAATTATGAAATTAACTCAATTCAGTTGATTATATACATTGCCTAAGGCAGGAAGATGGTCTCCAAAAAACACTACCAATGTGGGTTCTTTCAATGAGCCTAATGTATCGAACAAAGAATGTAAAGCATTATCTGAATGGATAATTCCAGTACCATATGTATTTAAAATTTGATTAGTTTCAGATGAATATGAATCTACTATTTTCTCTGTATTATCACCGTACCTTGTATCTAAATAAGGTCCATGATTTTGCATTGTTACAGCGTATATAAAAGTAGGCTTTTCATTTTTTTTGATTTCATCTAATATTAAACTATTAATTTCATAATCATCAACATAATAATCCCCATAGTATTTTGGATTTTTTAAATCATCTAAACCAATAAATTTCTCGAACCCCAAATGTTGGTACACTTCATCCCGATTCCAAAAGTACTTATAGTAAGTATGTATTGCAGTTGCGTTATATCCCTTTTCTTTTAATACTGTTGCCAAAGAAGGGATATCTTTTGATATATATTGTTGGTATGGTATAGATCCACCTGGTAAATGATTCATAGAAAAACCTGTTAATACTTCAAATTCAACATTTGCAGTTCCACCTCCAAATGTTGGTGAAACAATATTTCCAATCTTGAATCTATCTACAGTTGGATTTATTGAATTTAGTCCGAGATTTTTCAATTCCCAAAAAGCCTCGCTCATTATTACAACAATATTAGGATTTTTTCCACTTATTTCATATGTATTATTACTACTATAGTTTATTTCGTTTATATAGTTCATCACATTTTCATAAGTATAATTTTTTGGCTCTTTAATATACAAACTTGGAATATTAATTAAAAAGCCTACAATAAAACCATTGTTGATTTGATTTGTTTTTTGATCCCAGCTGATTAATGAAGCACCACTTTTAGTAACAAACGTATTAATAAAGTTTTTAGGATAATTAATAAACATAGTTAATATGATTAATGAAATAACTAAGATTGATAGTTTACCTTTCCATTTAAGTACCGATACCTTTGCATACTTTAATATTAAATAAGTTAATATTGCAATAATTAACAAGGAAAATATTGCAAATGCAATATTTAAATTATTATATAATACAGGCAGTAAATCTACTACTTGATTAAAAAAATATAAATCCCATGGAAGTAGTGGTTCATTGATGATATTTAATTTGTAATAGTTAATAACAGCAAAAGTAAAGAAAAATGCATAGCTTAATAAAATAGAAAAATAATAGTTGTTAATAATGGACAATAAAAAGCATTCAATTACAAAGAAGATCAATGTTGAAATAATAAATATTCCAATATTCCCCATTATCCATGTGAAAGTTAATTGAAGTTCCTTCCTCAGGAATAACTCAAGTAATACGACTCCTATTAGAGGAGATATAAGAAAAATTAATAAGCCACAAATTTTTTGTTTATTCATTATTTATATTACACTCCAGTTTAAATCATTAAGAGATTAATTTTGAATCTCCTCATCCCAATTTTTATCCCCTAAAATTGAACTTTTGTAAGTATAACCCCTTATTCAACACAATCAGGAATTCATTGTTTTATTGCATTTGTTTTTTCTTTATAAAATCAAAACGTGGTTCTATAATCCACTTAAATAACAGTTTTACAATATCTGTTGATAATATTATTGCGATTAAACAACCTATTAATATTAATCCAAATTTTTTTAAATCTGTATCAAAATAAGGATAGAATGAAGAAGAGTTTGCATATATATAAGAAATTATAAATCCGTGTAACAGATATGCATAAATTGTGTTTCTACCCAATTTAGATAAAATTGGAATTTGTTTTTTAGGAACTATTATCATTACACACATCCCTAATATTATTGCAAAAATAAAACTAATAATTCGATAAATCGCTCCATAAATACCAGAATACTCAAGTACGGAATATGGAACTGCATGAAATAGAAATTCAGTCTTTAAAGTAGAAGCGTATCCATAGAACAAATAAAATATTAAACAAATTATCACTACTGAAGAAATTTTATATTTCCTGCTTCTAAAATAATTTAAATATTCCTTTTTAAAATAAAATCCCATTAAGAAAAAAGGGAAAAATGCTATTGTTCGCGAGATACTAGCGTAGTACCCTGCATCTTCAGCATAACCTATTAGTATCGAAAATGTGAAAGAGATTAATAATGCTATACTTTTTTTCAAGTTTGCAACATACGGTAATATCAATTTCCATATTATCATACTGAAAAGATACCACATTATCCAATATGGGGTAAAATACGAAAAAACTATACTATTAGTATTAATTAAAAGATAATCGAATAGTGAATACAATGTTTCAAAAATTAGATAGGGAATTATCAAATTAGTAAAAATCTTTTTTCCATAATCTTTCGATTTATAATTTTTCGAAAAATATCCGGATATAAAAATAAAAAGAGGCATGTGGAATGCATAAATTGTAAGCACAATTGCACGTACAGTTTGTCCTAAACTAAGAGGCATTATTAGATGACCTATAACAACTAAAGTAATCAGAATAAACTTAATGTTATCAAAATATGCATCTCTTGTTAACAATAAAATTCGTGCTCCTCTCAATAAAATAATACCTATATGAAGTGATATGTTTTTTGAAATTCTTTATTTTATAATGAATTAAAAAATAGATTTGCCAACATCGCTAAATCAGCAATATTGTTAAAATAATTATATATAATAACTAACAGTAAGAAAGTAGTCGCAATGTCTATAATTATAGGAACATCTGGAATACAAAATCTGTTGCATTCCTAAAAATATAGGTTCTTTGTCAAATGGTGTTGGTGAATAAATTTTAGTGACATTATTTGGTAATATGTAATCGGATGGCTTAGGGGAAAATTTTTCCATTCTTCCGGCATCTTTTCATAGAAATCCGTATATTTTAATGCATTTGGCCTTTTGGCCATTAACGTAAGATATGGTTGCCATTTCATTGATTTTTGTTTTGTGCCATATAAACGCTC
>NZ_JAAXPW010000064.1 GCF_012396605.1 Ureibacillus thermosphaericus | reverse complement strand
CCTTCTTAGTAGTTCTAAACCAACTAATACTATGACCTCTGCTGACTTCTGACGGTTCAGCTACTTATCACTAAGTAGGTTATGAAGCGTACTTCACATATCCGCCAGACCTCCCCGGGTAAGTACAAGCACTTTCACACCATCTATCCGCCTCATCTACTCGATATGACCTTCGACAGAAAGAGCTTTGTTTTGTTGTGCAAACTCACTCAATCATACCTAGCCTTATATGAGGTTCGTGTTCCTCGGACCGGTGTTTTGCCTCCAGCTTCCTTCAGAATCCGCGTCACCACGGACACCCTTACTCTTGGCTAACCTCTACTTCTGTCTTCGGGGTTCGGGACTTACACCCTATAGTTCATGTACATGCCGGGCGCACACAAAAAGGAGTGCGATTGAACGCACTCCTTTTTTAATAACGGCGGAATGGCGGGTAAAACGGAGGGTAGTATGGATAGTAAGGATAATATGGATAGTTAGGTGGATAATAAAATTGCTGTGGATAAAAGACATTTCCTAATAAACCACCTAAAAATCCACCAATAAACGGATAGCCAAAGTTACTAAATCCATCACGATGATGGTATCCAGGACGTTGATAATGGCGATAACCAGTCATAGTAAACCTCCTTTTCTTTGATAACATATGTAAGAAAAAGAGGCGAAGCTATGTGAATTGCCTAATGTGAACATTTATCATATATGAAATGTAAAATCTTTGATAAATGTCGCAAGTGTTCTAACCATCACACCTGTTGCACCTTTTGGCCCCAACTCATGGGGTTTTGTAGTATCAGATGTCCCGGCAATATCTAAATGAATCCAAGGTGTATTTTCTACAAATTCTCCAACAAATCCACCTGCAAATATCATATGTCCATCGCTTCCAGGAGAGTTATTTAAATCTGCAATTTGTGAATCACGGATGCGTTTTTTATCCCTTTCAGTAAGCGGCATGCCCCAAACAAATTCTCCAGTTTTCACACTTGTTTCAATAAAAGCATCGAAAAACGCTTCGTTATTCGATAATGCGCCCGTTTTATCATATCCTAAAGCTGTGATGACCCCGCCTGTTAACGTAGCCACATCAATTAAATAATCGGCTCCTTGTTGTTTTGCATAAGTGACTGCATCGGCTAAAACGAGGCGGCCCTCTGCATCGGCATTTTTAATTTCCACCGTTTTTCCACTGTAAGTCGTGATGACATCATCAGGTTTAAAGGCATCTCCTGAAATCATGTTGTCAGTTGCTCCAATAACTGCGACAACATTCTTTTTTGGCTTCATTTCTCCAATAATTTTCATGGCTCCAAGTACCGATGCAGCTCCCCCCATATCTCCTTTCATGCCTACCATTCCAGTTTTCGATTTGATGGAGTAGCCTCCTGTATCATAAGTTACTCCTTTTCCAACTAATCCAATTACGTCTTTCCATTCTTCTGTTCCCTTATATTTTAATGTAATAACTCTCGGTTCATTCGTTGAGCCTCTATTTACCGCTAAAATGCCTCCCATTCCTAATTCTTCGAGTTGTTCCTTATTTAATATTTCTACTTCAAAGCCATAGTTGTTTGCCAAATTCACAGCATATTCCGCTAAATCAGTTGCTTTCAATATATTCGGTGGCAAATTCACCAACGTTCTTGCTTCATTCACTGCATCTGCGTAAATCTTTCCGAGTTTGTAGCTTTCAACAATTTCATCAATATCTGCATTCGTAACGAATTGAACTTCATCCAAATAAACTTCCGGTTCATTAGAAGTTGTTTTATAATGGGGAACTTGATAAAATCCCATGCCACTCCCTTCAGCAAATAAAAACGCAATATCTTTTTCTTGAATAGGATCTGCTGTAAAAGATTCTAACCAAATCGTAAATCGATTCGCTTTCATCTCCCGAAGTTTTTTGCCCACTAATCCAAATGTGTCTCGCAATTCATTACGCGTTAATGTTTTCGTATCACCTAATCCTACAAATAATATTCGTTGTAAATGTTCATTAGCTCCCAAATAAGGAATCTTTGTTAATTTTTTGCGCCCCGTTTCGATATCTCCCGTACGAATCCATTTTTCAACATGTTCTCCGTAAAATGATACGAATTCTTTCCATCCTTTAATATGGTCGCAGTTTTTTTGAACTCCCACAATTAACAATTCAGTTGATATTTGTTCAAAGGATTTTCTCTCTTTTTGAATAATCATCTTTAACCTCCAAATAGAATTCATCGTATACGAGCTTCAATATATCTATCCACTATAAGTATAACCCAATTTTTATTAAGAAGTGGACTAGTATCATGAAGCCAAAATTGCTTTGAAGTTCCTTTTATTTGTCTCATATCCTAAACAAATTCGCTAACAAAAAAATTAAATAATTAAGAAATTTTTTACTTCAAAACGTTAATTGTTGTATATTAGTTATGCTATACTTATGGAAAGACGTGAAAGGAAGGGTTTTTACGGTTTGGCAATATTTCAAAACGCACCATTACTTCTAGCGATATTCTCAATTTTTTTTGCACAATTTATTAAAGTACCCATACATTTTTTGTTTACAAAAGAAATTAACTGGTCTCTTTTAACGTCTACAGGCGGCATGCCTAGTTCTCATTCAGCTGCAGTGACAAGTCTTGCTACTGCAATCGGATACGAGACCGGTTTTGACTCACCTGTATTTGCCATTGCTGCATTGTTTGCTGGAATCGTAATGTATGATGCTAGCGGCGTACGATATCAGGCAGGTCAACATGCAGCTATGTTAAACAAGATACGCCAAGAGTTAACCATATTCTTTAGGGATATGAAACATTGGACTGATAAACATGAACATGAAAAACACGAAGAATTAAAAACATTGTTAGGTCATAAGCCGAATGAAGTATTATCTGGTGCCATAACTGGTATTCTAATTTCCTTCATATTTTATTCTTTCATCATATAAAAAGGATATATCCAAAAGCGTCTTTCACTTTTGGATATATCCTTTTTTAAAACATTCGATAACCGTTCTTTCTTAATATAATCATAACAATACCCGCAACAATTGTACCTACAAATCCACCAGACAAAATGGCGATATCCACCACTTGAAGAGATAAAACTTTATCCCACAAAGCAGGCCATGCGACAGTAGGTTTGAATATATAATCTAAAAAACTCACTTCATCAATAATAAAAATAACGACAATCGGATATAAGATCGTCATTAACCATGTCATACGAAGAAGCATATTTAATAAGAAACCGATTCCAAAAAACATAACAAAAAATAGTACAATCGAGATCACTAATTGAACAATTGATACAGAACCACCCATGTATGTATAACCTCCATTTTCCTTTACCTAGTTTAACCTAATTAAGTTGTCCTTTCAAATGGAAAAACAAATCATTATTAAAATTAAAAGAGCTTGGGACAAAACCCTAGCTAATAAAAAATCGTCACTTATGATTTTTCATGAAGTGACGATTTTTTATGGAAAACGTTGTTCTCCGTTCCGGCCGACGCTTTCCGCGGGCACGGCTCAAG
>NZ_JAAXPW010000063.1 GCF_012396605.1 Ureibacillus thermosphaericus | reverse complement strand
ATGGCTAATATCAAGGCGAAGTTGGCCAATATCGAATGGAGATTGACTAATATCCCACTCGCAGAAGCAGGAAATTTTTCGAATGGCAAATATCTTTCCGAGAATGGCTAATATCAAGGCGAAGTTGGCAATTATCTAATTAAATTTGGCTAATATCTCACTAGTAGCAGTTGTATTTTTCGATAGATGGGTAATTCTAATCCTACTTTGCTTACTACAAGTATTTTCTTGAATCCCGCAAGCATCTTCATAAGTTTGAATTCAAACACGTAGTAAGAATCTCCCGCAACAAATCTGACCCCAATCAAATTGCTTATTCTGATTATTTCCATTCATCTTATAAAAAGCTTAAAATCAAATATAAAGCTTGGTATTAAAAGGAGAAAAGGACATGACAATAGCGAAAGTATGTACAGTTGCAGGTGCTGCAGCTCGCAGTGGTGCCGGCATTCAAGCGGATTTAAAAACTTTCCAAGAGCTTGGGGTGTACGGTTTTACGGCTATCACTGCCATCAATGCAAAACATCCAAACAAAGAAAAAAGTTTATTCATTCAACCTTTAGATGCAATTGAAGCACAACTCCTCATTATCAATGAACAAGAGGATTTAGATGCATTAAAAACGGGAATGCTTTTCTCAAAGGAAATTATCGAACTTGTTTCCGATTGGTTGGCGACAACTAACATTCAAAATATCGTGGTAGATCCGGTAATGTTCGGTAAATTCGGGTCTCCTTTACTTGATTTTGATGCAATGGAAACGCTAAAAACTAAACTGATCCCTCAAGCAACAATTATTACACCAAACATGCCGGAAGCAACTTATTTACTTAATGGACAAGAAATTACATCAGTTGCGGATTTGCAGGATGCAGCAAGAGATCTTTTAAAACTTGGTCCAAAGTATGTTCTTGTAAAAGGAGGACGTTTAGAAGGACCAGCTATTGATGTATTGTATGATGGTCATAAAATGATAAAATTGGAAGCTCCACGAATCGATACAATCCATACAAATGGGGCAGGCTGTTCATATTCAGCAGCAATCACAGCGGAACTGGCAAAAGGAAAATCAATTGAGGAAGCAGTGTTCAATGCGAAAAAATTCGTCACTGCCGGTATTAAACGCTTCATTCCATTTGAAGTGGTACCGGGGATGATTGATCACCGTGCCTATAAGTTGTACGATGAAGATGAGGTTACGATGACGGAAGTTGAAATATAATGGAGTGAATGAAATAGGCAGCGTATGTTGATTTACTTTCAACATTAGACTGCCTTTTCCTCTTTATTTTTATTGCTCTTTGCTTTCGTGATTGAATTGCCAATTTACTCCGAATTTGTCAGTTAGTGATCCGTAAGCTTTGCTCCAAAAAGTTTCTTGTAGTTCCATTTCCACTTTGCCCCCTTCTTTCAACATCTCAAATGCCCTTTTCATAAAATTCAAATCATCATCAATGAAGGCGACAGTAATATTATTGCCTATTGTATAAGGGTTGCCTGGAAATGTATCGGAAAACATTAGTCGACTGCCACGTACGTTTAGATTAGCATGCATAATTAGATTTTTTGCTTCTTCCGGCATGTTAAACTCTGAATTGTCTTGGTAAGCTTCTCCGTACGTTTGTATGTAAGGCTTCTCCGTTTCAAACACTTTTGCATAAAACTCTATCGCTTCTCGACAATTCCCATTAAAAATTAAATAAACTTCTAATGCCATAATTGATCCTCCTTATCATTTACTGTTATATCATTAGCCGTTTTTTCCAATAATTAAACAAGATTTTTATTATGATTCTGATAAATTAAAGGCGTGTATTTGCACCATTATACTACCAATGATAAAATGAAAGTTAAGACTGAATGGGAAGTGAATGTTTTCAATGGTAAATATTTTAAATAAATTATTTGATTTCAACAAAAAAGAATTGAAGAAATTAAATAAAATTGCTGACCAAGTGGATGCATTAGCACCACAAATGGAACAGCTTTCTGATGAAGCACTTCAAAATAAAACAGAAGAATTTAAATCTCGTTATAAAAACGGTGAAACTTTAGATGACTTATTACCTGAAGCTTTCGCTGTTTGTCGCGAAGCTTCCCGAAGAGTGCTTGGCATGTATCCTTATCGCGTGCAAGTGATGGGGGCGGCTGTACTACATGATGGTAACATCGCTGAAATGAAAACCGGGGAAGGGAAAACGTTAACTTCCACAATGGCGGTTTATTTGAATGCCCTCACTGGTGAAGGTGTACATGTTGTAACAGTCAATGAATATTTGGCAAAACGTGACGCCACTGAAATGGGTAAATTATATGAATTTTTAGGTTTGTCTGTTGGGCTCAATTTAAATAGCTTGACGAAAGAAGAAAAGCGCGAGGCTTATGCAGCGGACATTACATACAGTACAAATAATGAACTGGGCTTTGACTATTTGCGCGATAACATGGTGCTTTATAAAGAAGACCGTGTGCAACGCCCATTAAACTTTGCCGTTATTGACGAGGTGGACTCGATTTTAATTGATGAAGCAAGAACGCCATTAATCATTTCTGGACATGCGGGTCGTTCGGCAAAACTTTACGTGCAAGCGAATGCCTTTGTTCGCATGTTAAAAAAGGAAGAAGACTACACTTACGATGAAACAACAAAAGGGGTTACACTTACAGAAAGTGGTATGACGAAAGCAGAAAAAGCTTTCGGAATCGACAACTTATATGATTTAGCTCACGTTCGTTTGCTTCATGCAATTAATCAATCCTTAAAAGCCCATGTTTCAATGCAAAGAGATGTCGATTATGTTGTGCAAGATGGAGAAGTAGTGATTGTTGACAGCTTCACTGGCCGTTTAATGAAAGGTCGTCGTTATTCAGATGGTCTTCACCAGGCGATTGAAGCAAAAGAAGGCGTGGAAATCCAAAACGAATCGATGACAATGGCAACCATCACATTCCAAAACTACTTCCGCATGTATAAGAAATTAGCTGGTATGACAGGTACAGCAAAAACGGAAGAAGAAGAATTTAGAAATATTTATAATATGAATGTTGTTGTCATTCCAACAAACAAACCAATAGCCCGTATTGACAAACCAGACCTTATTTTCGCAACAATGCAAGGGAAGTTTGAAGCTGTTGTAAAAGATATTGCGGAACGTCACGAGAAAGGGCAGCCGGTTCTTGTTGGTACTGTAGCGATTGAAACGTCTGAAATTATTTCAGAATTGTTAAAGAAACATAAAATTCCACACAACGTATTAAATGCAAAGAACCACGAACGAGAAGCTGAAATCATCGCTCAAGCTGGTCAAAAAGGTGCTGTGACGATTGCGACGAACATGGCTGGTCGTGGTACGGACATCAAGCTCGGTGAAGGTGTAAAAGAGCTTGGCGGACTTGCAGTAATCGGTACAGAACGTCACGAATCTCGCCGCATTGATAATCAGTTGCGCGGTCGTTCCGGACGTCAAGGAGATCCAGGGATTACTCAATTCTATTTATCCCTTGAAGACGATTTAATGCGCCGCTTCGGTTCAGATAGCATGAAAGCCATGATGACGAAACTTGGGATGGATGATTCCCAACCAATTCAGTCAAAAATGGTGTCAAAAGCGGTGGAATCTGCACAAAAACGCGTAGAAGGAAATAACTTTGACGCTCGTAAACGTTTGTTACAATACGATGAAGTGTTGCGTCAACAGCGTGAAGTCATCTATAAAGAGCGGAATGCTGTTTTAGAATCAGAAAATATGCGCGAAGTTGTGGAACACATGATTCGCGAATCAATTGAAAATATAGTCCATACGTATACTTCTGGAAATAAAGAAGAATGGAACTTTAAAGCAATTGAAGATTATATTAAAGCAAACCTTCTGGATGAGGGAGATATTACTGTAAATGATCTTCATGGTAAATCACCGGAAGAAATGATTGATTACATCTTTGCTGCTGCAATGGCTCGTTACAATGAAAAAGAAGAACAATTGACGCCAGAACGTATGCGTGAATTTGAAAAAGTTATTTTACTTCGTTCCATCGATACGAAATGGATTGACCATATTGATGCAATGGACCAACTGCGTCAAGGTATTCATCTTCGTGCTTATGGTCAAACAGATCCGCTTCGTGAATATGAGCAAGAAGGATTTGCGATGTTTGAAGAGATGATTGCTGCGATTCGTGAAGATGTCACGAAGTATGCAATGAAAGCCCAAATTCGCAATAACCTGGAGCGAGAAGAAGTGGCGAAAGGTCAGGCAGTGAATCCGAAAGAAGAGGAAAAACCAAAACGCCAGCCGATTCGTAAAAAGCAAGACATTGGTCGAAACGATCCATGTCCATGCGGCAGCGGCAAGAAGTATAAAAACTGCCATGGTGCAGTATCTTAATTCGTTTTGTCTCATCATCTCTTTTGAAAGTTTTCTACAAAACCGTTGTCATCTCTTTGGTGGCACGGTTTTGTTTCGCGATTTGGTAAGAGACTTTACTTCCATTTAAATGATTCTGTTTATTTGTATTGGGGTGCAAGGTAGGTTCGAACATTCTCTATTCAATTGAGTAAGATAAGTTTGCCGACCTTCTCCCGTTAAGTCATTTTATTTCTTCAAATCTAATTAAATTGGAGGAGCTTTTATGGAATTATCTGATGTGCGAAATACTTTAGAAACTACAGCCGAAAAATTGGCGGATTTCAGGGGGTCTCTTTGACTTAGAAAACAAAGAAGCCCGCATTCAAGAATTAGAAGAAATCATGATGATGCCCGACTTTTGGGATGACCAAAATAAAGCGCAAAGCATCATTAATGAGGTAAACGGTTTAAAGGCCATCGTAAATGAATTAAATGATTTATTATCCACTCAAGAAAACTTAGAAATGACTCTTGAATTGTTAAAAGAAGAGCCTGATGAGGATCTTCAAGCAGAGCTTGTTCAGGAATTGAAAGAGTTTGAGGAGAAGTTAGAGAACTTTGAGTTACAGCTTTTATTAAGCGAACCATATGATAAAAACAATGCCATTTTAGAGCTTCACCCAGGAGCTGGAGGTACGGAGTCTCAAGATTGGGGTTCAATGCTTCTTCGTATGTATACACGTTGGGCAGATAAACATGGCTTCAAAGTAGAAACCCTTGATTATTTACCAGGGGATGAAGCGGGTATTAAATCGGTGACATTGCTTATTAAAGGGCATAATGCTTACGGTTATTTAAAGGCAGAAAAAGGGGTACATCGCCTAGTGCGTATTTCACCATTTGATTCCAATGGTCGCCGTCACACATCCTTCGTTTCTTGTGAAGTGATGCCTGAGTTCAATAATGAAATTGAAATCGAGGTTCGTCAGGAAGATTTAAAAATTGATACGTATCGTTCCACAGGTGCGGGTGGGCAACACGTTAACACAACGGATTCTGCTGTCCGCATTACGCACATCCCAACAGGAATTGTTGTTTCTTGCCAAGCGGAACGTTCGCAAATTAAAAACCGTGAAAAAGCAATGAACATGTTAAAAGCAAAATTGTATCAATTAGAGATTGAAAAACAGGAAGCAGAACTTGCTGCACTTCGCGGTGAACAAAAGGAAATTGGTTGGGGTTCTCAAATTCGTTCTTACGTGTTCCATCCATATTCGATGGTAAAAGATCACCGCACGAATGTGGAGACTGGAAATGTGCAAGCGGTAATGGATGGCGATATTGACTTATTCATTAACGCTTATTTGCGCTCTCAAATCACAGCGAAGAATTAAATGATATAAGTAACAAAGTGTGCAAAATCATTTCATTGGTTTTGTGCACTTTTTATTTTTTTATTAATTGAATCAATTTCATAAATCATAGTATTTCTGAAGTATAGAGTACCCCTATACTAAAAACTTTGTTTTTTTTTTAAATTATGCAACTTGGTTTTGTTGCTGTAATAAAGCATTGATTCGATCAACTGCTAGTTTGCAGGTATTATAAATTAACGTCACCAGCTTGAAATGCATTTTTGCTTTCTTTCCTGTACGATGACGGACATTGTTTAATTGAAAGTATTCCTTTAAATAAGCGTTAACGCGTTCGACTGCTGTACGTTCTTGATAAAGCTGTTTCCATCGTTCTG
>NZ_JAAXPW010000062.1 GCF_012396605.1 Ureibacillus thermosphaericus | reverse complement strand
GCATGTATTAGGCACGCCGCCAGCGTTCGTCCTGAGCCAGGATCAAACTCTCCATAAAAGAAAATTTGATTTGCTCAAAATTTAATGTCCGAATCTAGTTTGTCAACGAGGGTTAACAACTAGATAAATTATTGCATTAACGTTTTGTTGTTCAGTTTTCAAGGTTCATCCGCTTTTTTACAGCGACTTTCTCAATATAACATGTTTCCCTTTTTGAGTCAACTACTTTTTTAAAGTAATTATATTTTTTATTTGAACTCATTAAGAGAAAACATTATGTCGTTCAGCGACGTTAATTATATTACAATAAACATTCCCGAAATGTCAACACATTTAACGAAAAAATTTTTCGAGGAAAAATAAAAATTATTTAACCTCGAAAAATTATGTTTTAACTATCTATATACTTTACTGCTCATGATAATGTTTAGTATTTGCTCGATATAATCGATGACTAATGGATTCATTTTTGGACTCAATTTCTTCAATTATAATGTATCCTTTTTCAATTAAAAATTCAACGAAAAGCTCCAATTCAACTGAGTAATATCTGAGTTCATGATGATTATGTAAATCTTGGATTGTCCAAAGATCTTTTGTAATAAGGGTTTCCATAATATGTTGAGAGCATGATTGAATTCTAGAATTCATAGAAAATTCAATCGCTAAAAATAATAACTCTAATCTTTTTTCAATACTTTCTCTACTTGTAACTAACTCTTCGTATAATTTGTAAATGGAAGGTTCGATTTTTTTTACTTGCGACCAAACTGTCACTTCTGGATATAGACCGCTTTCGATGATTGATAGTCTCGCCAAATATTGAAGAGATTTTACTACATGATTGTATGCATCTAAATAATCTCCACGTTGAAAAAACTCTTTTCCTTCATGATAACTTCTTACTAATTTCGCAAACTGCACGCCCGCCTTAATTTTTCGTCCGAAAAAGGAGAAATCCTCCAACTTCATTTTTAAATTACTCATATATTCATTGCGCTCAAACATGACTTTCCCATGGAAAATCCAGTCTACTAATCGACGGTTTCTACCTATGTAAATCCATTTATTTATTAAATCTTCAGTTACGACATGCATTGCAACTTTTCGTTCCTCGTAACAATAGTGCTTTGTAAAAATCGGTTGCTGGGCTTCTTTAACAATAATTAAAATAATCGTATCAAATGTATCTGTTAAATTGATTTGATCTTCACGTTTATTAACGAGTATTACTCCTAAGGTTTCAGGTTGACTTGCACGTTCTTGATAAATGGAACGTAGTATATAATCCATGTATAGTCCTCCTATTTTACGATTATCATAATTCCTTTCGACATTAGGGAGAAGAATCCTTCTTTTTTCTTTCTATTTCTCGATTCTTCTTGTCTATGTTATATTAATATCAAGATTGGGAGGGCACTCTAATGAATAAAAAATATTCAAGCAAAATTAATAGAATACGTTCCTTCGCACTTGCACTAATTTTCATCGGATTTATAGTCATGTATGGTGCCGTATTTTTCAGAAATAGTGTTATATTAGTTCTACTTTTTATGGGTTTAGGTTTATTATGTATTATTGCCAGCACTGTTGTTTATCTTTGGATCGGAATGTTATCAACCCGGGCAGTGAAAGTAGTTTGTCCAAATTGTGGTAAGCATACAAAAATGTTAGGACGTGTAGATATTTGCATGTATTGCAACGAACCATTGACTTTAGATCCGTCACTAGAAGGAAAAGAATTCAGTGAAGATTACAATAAAAAATCGAAAAATAATCAATAAAACGAATGAGCCTGTCCAAATAGTACAGAACTTTTTGGGCAGGCTCAAATTCTTATGACCAATATTTTTTATCATTTTCGCAACTATTTATCTGCGACGAATGTATTTGTTCTCATTTTTCACCTTTCAAGTAACTCAACCGTTATCATCCAACTCTTTATAAAAAAGATAAACATTAATCGCATACAAGCTATCTTTATGAAGACATAAAAAACCTAGCAACGAAAGTTACTAGGATTTTTTATAGCACTTGCTTATTCTTTTGTTCTAGACAGTCAGGGCATGTTCCATAAACTTCAAGGCGGTGAGAATTAACTTTGTAACCAGTAACATGAGATGCGAAGTGTTCAACTTCTTTTAATGCTGGGTAGTGGAAATCAGTAATTTTCCCACATCCTTCGCAAATCATATGATAATGGTCGTTTGTTACAAAATCAAAACGACTCGCTGCATCACCATAAGTTAATTCTTTAACTAAACCTGCTTCACGAAATACACGTAAATTGTTGTATACTGTAGCAACACTCATGTTTGGAAATTTACCTTCCAATGATTTATATATTTCATCAGCAGTTGGATGAGACATAGAATTAATTAAATATTCCAAAATAGCATGACGTTGTGGAGTAATTCTTACGCCCGTTGCCTTTAACGTGTCTAGAGCATTTTTTAGATGCAATTCAGACATCGTCATGCACCTCTTTCCACTCATTATTAATTGATAATCGTTATAAATAGTGTACCTAAATAATTGAAATTCGTCAACAATTCGACATATTTAAACTCTCGGTATATTGATTTTCTCAAATTCTTTTATTATGTTCAATATATTATTTATTGGAAGTTTTCATCATGATAACAATCTAATTTTTAAATAATATTTATTCTAATTTAAAATTAATATCCACGCAAAATATCCATAACATTTTCTAAATCTCTCTCACCGTTCATCCACTTTCTTAAGCTTGGTTTAAATATTTCAAAGCTACGTTCTAAATATCTTGAAGACCGGCTTGAAATATGAGGTGAGAGCGTTACATTATCCATTTCCCAAAGCTTGCTATCACTCGGTAATGGTTCCGTTTCATAAACATCTAACACTGCATGGAAAATTTGCTTTTCTTCAAGTGCTTTTATTAAATCTTCTGTTCGCACTAAATCTCCTCGTCCAAAATTCATAAAAATGCAATTATTTTTCATTAAAGTAAAATCTTCATAAGTCAACAAGTATTTTGTTTCTTTTGTACTTGGCAAAATAGAGATGACAATATCCGCTTTAGGTAACAATTGTTTTAATTTATCCATTGAATGCGTTTCATTCATGTATAGAGCACTTTCTCCGCTGCGGTTGAGTCCAATTGTGTATACTTCAAATGCTTGTAACATACGCCCAACTTCACTGCCAATAGCTCCTGGGCCTAAAATAAGAGCAGTTGAACCATTTAATTCATACAATTTTGTTTGTTGATTCCAAATTTTTTCTGACTGCTGTTTATAAATAAATGGCAATGCTCTTTTAATCGATAACAGATGAGCTAATATCGATTCTGCCATTGGTTTTTTATGTATGCCTCGCACATTTGAAACAACAATACCTCTATCGGCAATTGCTTGTGCAGGCATTTTTTCAATTCCAGCAGAAGCTACAAAAATCCACTCTACTTTTTCAGCAATTTTAATTTTTTCATTATCTAAATCTTCCCCGTAAGTAACTAACACTTCCGCTTTCGCTAATTCTTCTTCATCGATTTTTTTATGGAAAACAAAATCAACTTCAGGAAAATCTTTTAGTAAAGATTCTTTTAAATCTGGTCTTGGATCAAATGTGAAATAAACCCTCATATCGTTACTCCCCTTTAAAATCACGCAAATATTGTAAAACTTCTTTAATATGATCTTTTACGCGAACTTTTCTCCATTCCTTCATAATGATTCCATTTTCATCTATTAGAAATGTAGAACGTTCAATTCCCATATATTCTTTTCCAAAATTTTTCTTTAAAACCCAAACGCCGTATTTTTTACATACTTCATGTTTTTCATCTACTAGCAAAGTAAATGGTAAATCATATTTTTCAATAAACTTTTTGTGTCGTTCTGCCGAATCTCCACTAACACCTAATATCACAGCATTCAAATCGGCAAAGGATTCATAATGGTCACGGAAATCACAAGCTTCCGTAGTACAACCAGGCGTCATATCTTTCGGATAAAAATACAGAATTACTTTTTTTCCTCGAAAATTACTTAAGCTCACTGGTTCACCATTTTCATTTAACAGCGTGAAATCTGGTGCTTCCTTATTTACTAAAGATTCATTCATAAAAATTCCTCCCTTTTGAATATCCTACCGAACCGCGTAAAATGTTTCAAATTCTTTGGCGTATTATACCAAAGAAGGCTAAAATAAAGTTGAAATTATAAAATGGAGGCAATACGATGATTCACACAAAATCTGAAGAAGTATATCATGAAGCTTTACAACATATCGTAGGAGGGGTAAATAGCCCTTCACGTTCCTATAAAGCGGTCGGAGGAGGGGCACCCGTTGTAATGGCAAAAGGAGAAGGACCATATTTTTGGGATGTAGATGGTAACCGCTACATTGACTATTTAGCTGGATATGGTCCAATTATTACTGGCTTTGGACACCCACACATTGCAAAAGCCATAAAATTAGCTGCTGAAACAGGGGTGCTTTTTGGGACTCCAACGGTTCACGAAGTAAAATTTGCCAAAATGTTAAAAGAAGCCATTCCATCTTTAGATAAAGTGCGTTTTACTAATTCCGGTACAGAAGCTGTAATGACGACTGTTCGTGTAGCTCGCGCCTATACTGGACGGACAAAAATCATCAAATTTGAAGGCTGCTATCATGGGCATTTCGACCAAGTATTAGTAGCTGCAGGTTCTGGACCAGCAACTCTAGGTTCACCAGACTCTGCTGGCGTTCCTGTAACAGTTGCTACAGAAGTCATTACGGTTCCTTATAATGATACTGAACAATTCCAAATGGCAATGGATAAATGGGGAGAAGACGTTGCTGCTATTTTAATTGAGCCAATCGTTGGAAACTTCGGTATGGTTATGCCAAAACCAGGTTTTTTAGAATATGTTCATAAAGTTGCAAAAGAATTTGGTGCTCTTACGATATATGATGAAGTTATAACAGCTTTCCGGTTCCATTATGGAGCTGCTCAAGACTTGCTAGGACTAACGCCAGATTTAACGGCAATGGGTAAAATTATCGGAGGAGGCCTACCAATTGGTGCGTATGGTGGCCGTAAGGAAATCATGGATACAGTAGCCCCACTAGGACCAGCCTATCAAGCTGGAACAATGGCAGGAAATCCTGCGTCTATGTTAGCTGGAATCGCTTGTCTTGAAGTATTGCAAACACCGGGAGTATATGAAGAAATGGATCGTCTAGGTGCAATGCTTGAAAAAGGAATTTTAGATGCTGCGGAGAAACATGGCATCACAATAACAGTCAACCGAATAAAAGGAGCGCTTACGGTATACTTTACAAGCGAAAAAGTTGAAAATTATAAACAAGCAGAACAATCGGATGGCGAAATGTTTGCCAAATTCTTTAAATTAATGCTTTCAAAAGGAATCAACTTGGCTCCATCCAAATACGAGGCGTGGTTCTTAACAACTGAACATAAAGAAGAGGATATTCTTGAAACGATTGATGCTGTAAATTATGCCTTTTCAAAATTAAAATAAGAAATGCAAGTATGGAATCCTAAATGCTTCACTCCTAATAATTTTGGGATATGTTGCCTTCTGCAAGCTAAATAGGATACAATAGGATTCCATGCTCCAACCATATTTTCAATACTTATTTTTTGACTAGCATATTTCCTTGGGGGATTTATTAATATAAATGAGAATCAGATTGTTATTGAATTATTTACTTCATTTTAATTTCTTAAAACTTTATAAAGTGGGGGCTACATTATGCAATTAGGCGCCCGAGTATTAAAAACAGGAGTAGCAATCGTCTTTTCTTTATTTTTAGCAGAACTTTTAAGTCTTCCATCGCCTGTTTTTGCTGGTATTGCTGCAATCTTTGCAATTCAACCTTCCATTTATCGTTCATATTTGACGATTGTGGAACAAATTCAAGGAAACTTGATTGGAGCAGTTGTCGCAGTTTTATTCGGGCTATTTTTCGGCCATCATATTGTGGCAATTGGTATCGCAGCAATTATTGTCATTGGCATTATGCTAAAATTGAAATTAAATTCATCCCTTTCATTAGCTCTCGTTACAGTAGTAGTTATTATGGTATATGAAGGCAATGATTTTTTGGAATTTAGTATCATTCGTTTTGCAACGGTAATGATTGGAGTATTTGCTTCTTTTATCGTCAATATGATCTTCCTGCCACCTCGTTATGAAGTAAAGTTATTCAGACTTATTCAAACACTGCAGGATGATATCATTCGATGGTCGAGATTAGCGATTCGAGGTGCTTCAGAGCATGTCTCAACAAAAAAAGCTTTAAGTAAATTTGAAAAAAGACTCTCTGAAATTGAATCAATTTATGATTTATATAAGGAAGAGAGGCAATATAGCAAAAAGAAACGAAATACGCAACTTCGCAGGCTTGTTGTGTATCGTCAAATGATTTTGACAACAAAGAAAAGTTTTGAGTTGCTCGTGAGACTTCATAAGCACGAAAATGAAATCGTCCATTTACCAATCGCATTCCAAACAATGCTCCAAGAACGATTAGACTTTTTGCTAACGTATCATGAACAACTGTTATTGAAATATACTGGAAAACTTCGATCTGAGCATTCAAAATGGTCTGTTAGTAAACATCATTTAAATCGTTCGGAAGTAATGGAACAATTAATTAAACAAATCGAGATTGAAAAACAACGTGAAGGTGAAGAAGAGTTTTCTAGCTATCATTTATTCTATATTTTTTCACGAATTCTTGATTATGAGGAAAACTTGGAACATCTTGATACTTTAATCGTTTCCTTCCGCAACTTCCATAGCCAAGACCGCAATGAAGATTTAGAAGAGCAATTTTATTAATGGAGGGTTTTCTAAAGATAAAAAGAGCGAATCGATTCGCTCTTTCAGACTGTCGACAAACCCCAACTCAAATGAAGCATTTGAGTTGGGGTTTGTCTTTTTTTTGCTCATCATTTTCTAAGATTCTTCTCTTATTTAGGCTGGACATGGTCTTTTCCATGTCCAGTTTGC
>NZ_JAAXPW010000061.1 GCF_012396605.1 Ureibacillus thermosphaericus | reverse complement strand
AGAGAACAGCTATTCACGGAAGTTATAAAGACTTGCGTCAATCATCTTAATTGAACCGCCGTATACGGAACCGTACGTACGGTGGTGTGAGAGGACGGGAGTTAATCGCTCCCTCCTACTCGATTTATATTTTAAATCTGCTTACAGTTTTTGATAATTCTTTGCTTAATTCGTTTAGTTCTTCTGAAGCTTCAGCAACAGAATGTATTGCTCTTAATTGCTCATCGCTAGCAGCACTTACTTCCTCACAAGCTGCTGCAGTTGATTGTGCTGTCATGGACATTTCCTCAATTGTTTCCACAACTCGATCTTTATATTTTATGATACTATCGATTTCTTCCGTAACAGTTTTAAAAGTATGTTCCATATTTAAAATTAACGATGATAGATTTTGGAATAGTATACTTGTATTTTCAACAACTGTTCCTTGTTCTTTGAATGTATCTTGCATTTCATTCATTTGTTTAACGACGGAAATTGCTTCTTGCTGCAATTCATGTATTGTTGATTTGACATGTTCCGTTGCTTTAGCCGATTGTTCGGCAAGTTTACGTACTTCTTCTGCTACAACAGCAAATCCTTTACCATGTTCGCCTGCACGAGCGGCTTCAATACTTGCGTTTAAAGCGAGTAAATTCGTTTGTTGCGAAATTTCAGAAATTGTATCCATCACAGATTCAATCGCATGAATTTTTTCTTCCAGTGAAGACACAGAGATAGACATATTGTGTAATTCTGATTTCGAATTTTCAAAGGAATTTAATAAATTGTCCATTTTCTCTTGTCCTTCAATATTCAATTCATTCGCTTCATTTGTAATTCCTTTGAGCGCTTTCGATTGCTCAGTCATTTGATTAATTTTGTCTCCTAATTTCCCAGATGATACAGTTACTTGATCTGCGTTTTCACTTGATTGTGTGGCGCCTATAGCTATTTCTCGCACAGCATTTGTTACTTCTACACTGGAAGCATTCGTTTCTTCAGCAAGGGCGCTTAAGTGATGAGAACGATCTTCCACTTGTCTTGAAGATGACTGAACTACTCCAATGATTTTTTTCATTTCTTCAAGCATGTTATTGAAATGATTTGCTAATTCACCAATTTCATCATGTCTCTTCGTATCGATATGTACAGTTAAATCGCCTTGTGCAACTTTTTCCATAGATGTACATAAGGAATAAATTGGTTTGATAATTTTTGAAATGGTGAAATACAGTACGAAAAAGATTGCGATTAAGATGATGAATGTAAATAAAATAATCATATTTTGAATGCTATTTGCTGTACTATGTAATTGTTTTGCATTGTAAACAGCACCAACTGTCCATCCTAAAGTCGGAATTTTTTCATAAACAATCACATTTTCTTGATTATCAATTGTCGTTCTTAAAATATTTTTTTGATTTTCGTCATTTAAAATCTTTTCAACAAATTCTAGATTGCTTAAATTCTCCCCCGTTAGTGTCGGGTGAACAATAGCAACTCCCGAAGAATCGAAAATAATTGGATATCCTTCAAAGCCTAAATCGATTTTCGAAATTTCTTCAGTCAAACTTGATAGTAAAATATCTACTCCTAATACACCTAGAACTTTATTTCCTTCCATTACTGCTTTTGAACCTGCAATCGCGTATTCCCCGGTTGAAGCATCTACATACGGAGGGGACCATAACACTTCATTTGGGTTTGCGATTGCTTCAGTATACCATGAACGGGTATTTACATCTAAATCAAAAATTTCATCGAAATGCGGTTCAGTGATAATTTTGTTTGCATCTGTAAAGTAAATGGACGATGCAGAGTTGTAAATGGTTAAATATTTTTTTAATTGTTCGCGAAAAGCTTGATCAGCTTCATCATTAAACGTTGTTGAGTGATAATAATAATCTAATACACCTTGGTCTGAAGTCATTTTTAAAATACTTTTTTCATAACCATCAATAAAAGTTGAAATGGAATTCGTTAATTCTTTAACTAGTACTTCACTTTGATCGATGACCGCATTTTCGGTTTTAGATGATATTAAGATGGAACTTACTGTTGATAGGGAACCTAGACCAATTACAATGACGAGAAGTACTATCCCAATAATTTTCCATCGAATGGAAACTTTCATTTTTCAACCTCCAATTTACATATTATGACAATCTTCGAACTAAAGATTGTCGAATCTAGTAGTATTTACCGATTATATGAAACCATAAATTAATAAAAAATAATATACTACTTTATTCATATATTTTTTAATAAATTTTGGATATTTTGAAATTTCCCATCATATAATTGATAAAACTATCTTTTTATTGCAAACATTTCAAAATTTTTACATAGAATTGAAAGGGTTGAATTTTGAGAATTTTTAGGAGAATACTATCAGAATTGTCCAAGAATTTTTAACTATTTAATGATGAAAAAAGTTTTCAAATGTATAACTTTTTAACATTACCTCCGCAAAATTTTTATATAGTAATTGTATTTATTGCTTTAATTTGGTACATTATATTAGAAATAAATATTCGTTTTTCAAATAAAATCCGTTAATATAGCATTCGCTGAGAGCTATATCACCACCTAATGTCTTTAAAAGGAGAAGACGTTTTATTGGTTTCATTGAATATCTGAAACGACAATATATGTCGAATGTTGGTGGGAACTACTATTCAGCGTAAAGGCGTCCTCAATCGGGCATCTTTACGCTATTTTGTTGTAAGGAGGATGACTATGTCGCAACAAACAAACGATTTTACAAAATGGTATATCGACACAATACAAAAAGCAGATTTAATGGATTATACGCCGGTTCGTGGGTGTATCGCATTTAAACCGGATGGCTATGAACTTTGGGAACATATCCAGTCTGAAATGGATAAACGTTTTAAAGAAACGGGTCATCGTAATGCATATTTTCCAATGTTAATACCTGAATCTTTCTTCCAAAAAGAAAAAGATCATATTGAAGGTTTCTCTCCAGAACTGCCATGGGTGACAGAAGCTGCCGGTGAAAAGCTAGAAGAACGTTTAGCACTTAGACCAACTTCAGAAACGATGATTGGTCATTTATATTCCAATTGGATTAAATCCTATCGTGATTTGCCAGTACTGATTAACCAATGGGCTAACGTTTTCCGTTGGGAAAAGAAGACTCTTCCATTTATTCGTACTTCTGAGTTTTTATGGCAGGAAGGTCATACAGCTCATGAAGATGAAGAAGATGCTCGCAAAGAAACAATGCAAATGCTTAATATTTATAAAGATGTTGTAGAAAATGTATTGGCCATCCCTGTGTATGATGGACAAAAAACACCTTCTGAACGTTTTGCAGGTGCTGTTGATACGTACTCCATCGAAGCAATGATGAAAGATGGTAAAGCCGTACAAGCAGGTACTAGTCACTATTTGGGAACAAAATTTGCTGAAGCGTTCAACATTAAATACTTAAACCGAGAAAATAAACACGTACACGTCCATACAACATCATGGGGAACATCTACTCGTTTAATCGGTTCTGTTATCATGGTTCATGGTGATGAAAAAGGATTAGTTTTACCGCCAAAAATTGCACCAACACAAGTAATTTTAATTCCTGTTGGACCATGGAAGAAAAATCCTGCAATCATTGAAAAATTAGATGAAATCTTTAAGGCTCTAAAAGATAAAGGGATTCGAGTACGATTAGATGATACTGATCAATCACCAGGATTTAAATTCAATGAGTGGGAGTTAAAAGGAGTACCTGTTCGCATCGAGCTAGGACCACGTGATTTAGAAAACAATCAAGCAATCTTAAAAGCTAGAGATGAAGACGAAAAAATCACAATTTCTCTCGATTCTGTTGTAGAAGTAGTAGAGAAAGAATTACAAACAATGCAAAAACGTCTATACGATAAAGCAAAAGCTTTCCGAGATGCAAATTCTCATTTGCATATTGATACGTTAGATCAATTAAAAGAACATATTGAAAATAGCGAGAAAAACGGAACAATTCCAGGATGGGTACTTGCAGGTTGGTGTGGTGATGATGTATGTGAAGCTAAAGTAAAAGAAGAAACAAAATTTACTTCACGCAATATTCCATTCAATCCACCAACAACGAAACACACTTGCATTCATTGTGGAAAAGAAGCAAAACATACAGTATGGTTCGGAAGAGCATATTAATTGCTTACGTAAGTAAAACGAGGCTGTTGAAAATTTACAGCTTCGTTTTTTAGTGCGCCTGGTATGGGTGTAATGAAGGCAGAAGTAACAGTTAGCTTAACGCAAGGGTGTCCGTGGTGACGCGGAATCTGAAGGAAGCTGGAGAGAAAACGCCGATTATTTTCTATTTAAACCTGGTTCTAAATAATCCATTGATAATATAACTAATCCTCGCACCAAATAACACACCAACTCAAATTAAAACACGTACTTCCTATAAAGGGTTGATCATATTTACCTGACTTATTTTTTTAAAAATTTAGAATAGGAGAAGTAAAATAAGTATATAAAAAAGCGAATTGAGAAACCGATGTGTTTTCCAATTCGCTTTTTATAATTAATTATTTATTGATGCTTCTTTTGGAATTCGTACATGAAATCGCGTAAAGCTATGCAAGCTTCTATTGGTACGGCATTATATGTAGATGCTCGACAACCACCAACAGAGCGGTGGCCGTTTAACCCGACAAAACCAGCAGCTTTTGCATCAGCTAAAAATTGCTTTTCTAATTCCTCATCAGCTAATCGGAACGTAATATTCATGAGAGAACGGCTATTTGGTTCCGCATGTCCTTTATAAAATCCATTGCTTTCATCAATAACATCATAGATATATTTTGCTTTTTCTTCGTTGCGTTTCTGAATTGTCTCAAGTCCACCTTGATTTTCAACCCAGTTTAAAACTTCTCCTAACATGTAAACACCAAATGTTGGAGGAGTATTATATAAAGAATTTTTATCCGCATGTGTTTTATATTTTAACATAGTCGGTATTTCTGAATTTGCTTGTTCAATTAAATCTTTGCGAATGATGACTACCGTCACACCAGAAGGTCCTAAATTCTTTTGAGCACCTGCATAAATAATGCCAAACTGATTCACATCGATCGGGCGAGATAAAATGTCGCTTGACATATCCGCAATTAATGGAACATCTCCTGTATTCGGGAATTCTTTCCATTGTGTTCCATAAATTGTATTGTTGGATGTAAGGTGAACATATGCATCGCTTGCATTAAATTGAATATCTTCAATACTTGGAATATTTCGATATTCATTGTCTTTCGTACTAGACGCTACCACTGCATTACCGAATAGTGTTGCCTCTTTCAAAGCTTTTTCTGACCAAGATCCTGTTAAAATATAGCTAGCTGTTTTGTCTTTTGTTAAGAAGTTCATTGGAATCATCGAGAATTGAAGACTTGCTCCACCTTGTAAAAAGAGAATTTCGTAATTATCAGGTATGGAAAGGAGCTTTTTCAAACGGTTGATTGCATTGTTATGAACTTCATCGTAATCTTTACTTCGATGGCTCATTTCCATAATGGACATGCCAGATCCGTTATAGTTTACTAGTTCTTGTTGTGCTTTTTCTAATACTTCTAGGGGTAATGCTGAAGGTCCTGCATTAAAATTGTATGCACGTTTGTTTGTACTCACGATAAACACTCCTTGAAATTGCAATATAGTTTGATTATATACTCTTTTCCATAAAATCGAACAATATTTTTATAAGAAATAGTGAAATATTCCGATATTCATAAAATTTATGTTAAATTGATAAAAATTCTGCAATTTCGAACTTCATTTTCTGCTATGTTATTTTTCTATTACGAATATAAAGGAGCAATTTGAATGACTAGTTATTATGAAAAAAATAAAAATCATTACATGAAGAAATTAAAAGAATTTGCGCCCGAACAGTTTAAAGCCTTTTCTAGATTTGATGGAACGGTTTTTAAACCAGGGGCATTAACGAAAAAAGAAAAGGAAATCATTGCAGTCGCCATTGCCCATGTCACAAAATGTCCCTATTGTATAGATGTTCATACAAAAAAAGCAAAGATTGCAGGAGCATGTCAAGAAGAACTTATAGAGGCAATATTTGTTGTAATGGCAGTTGAAGCAGAGACAACCTTAAATCAACATGAACATTCTTTGAATGATAAAACAGAGTCATTCAAAGCGAAACTTCAACCATACTTTAATTTTTCTCAAGTTGTCATGGGAAAAGGTTTTTTAACTGATGGATTTAAAGAACTGCTTGCTATCGCAGTTGCTCATGCAATCCACTGTACACAAAGCATCAATTCCCACACAAATAATGCAATGAAACTAGGGGTGTCAGAGGAACAAATTGCTGAAGCAATACTAGTTACAGCGGCTTTAAAAGCAGGAAGTGCTTATGCACATTTACTGCATATTTACGAAAGTTATAACGATTAATAAAGTAGTGAAAGGCATCACAATATACAATTTAATCACTAAATAGAAGATAATGGAGATAATATGTTTAGCGTGCCATATAACGTGATAAGAAAATGATATGAGACTCTACACATTTTTCTAATGTAGAGTCTCTTTTTGTAGATTATTGCAAGTTCATAAAAAATTTAAAATTTTTGTATTAGAAAATGTAGCATGTGAAATTTATCTTATAAATAATGATAAAAATTCTATTGTTTTATTTCATGACCTATGAAAGAAATCAAAGGAAAGTAGGGGGATTGCTGTGACTATTATTGTATCTATACTCTTTTATGTTATTCCTGCATTATTAATCATTTGGTTTATGGTGAGTGTGGTTTCTGCATTAAGGCATAAAAATAAAATATTAGAAGCAATTTTAGAAGAAATAAAAAAGAAGAACTAATCAATTTTAATTTATAGTAAAATTATAGCTCATGAATGATAAACTATTTTTATAAATAAAATGTTAAAGGGTTGGGAGCATGTGTTTAATACATTTTCATTATCAAGAACATCCAATTTACAAATTAATTGTTGTAGCAAATCGGGATGAGTTTTATGATCGCCCGGCAAAACCTGCACATTTTTGGGAAGACGAACCAGATATTTTGGCAGGTAGAGATCTTCTTCAAATGGGTACATGGCTCGGAGTATCTAGAAATGGTCGTTTTGCAGCTATTACGAATTATCGTGATCCGAGTTTACCTGCAAAGCCTCGTTCACGCGGAGAAATTGTACGAAATTTTTTGAAGGATACGAGGCATCCAAAAGATTTTGTAGATGAGTTAGTAACAACTAAAGATTATTACGGTGGATATAATGTCATTGTTTGGCATGAGGGGCATTTATTGCACTATAATAATATCTTTAATGAAATAAATGAAATACAACCTGGGACTCATAGCATCAGTAATCATACATTAAATACTCCGTGGCCAAAAGTTGTTAAAGGAAGGGCACGCTTAGCAGAATATATACAAAATAATACCGGAAAATTAAATATCGATGAATTATTTGAAATTGTCATGGACCGTGAAATCGCTCCAGATGAGCAGTTACCAAATACAGGTGTTGGGTTAGAGATGGAAAGAAATTTATCCTCTGCATTTATTCAATTACCCCATTATGGCACTCGTTGTTCAACCGTCTTATTAATAGATGAGGATCGGAATATAACTTTTGTGGAACGAACATTTGATAAAGGTAAATTTCTTTTCGAAAAAAGTTTTCATATAAAAATAGAAAAAATTTAAATATTAATCTATGCACTTGTACCTATCCCATTCATCGTTTCCACATAAACTGGAGTATCGAATGATGAGGGAGGGATATCCATGGGCTATTACGGAGGATGTTATGGTGGCCATTATGGAAATAACTTTGCTTTATTAGTAGTATTATTTATCCTACTTATTATTGTAGGTACACATTTCAAACGTTGGTGTTAATTTTCTAAGAAAGACTGATTCTAAAGAATTTTTACTTTAGAATCAGTTTTTTTAGTGCGCCTGGCATGGGTGTAATCTATAGGGTGTAAGTCCCGAACTGTGAAGGCAGAAGTAACAGTTAGCTTAACGCAAGGGTGTCCGTGGTGACGCGGAATCTGAAGGAAGCGAGCGG
>NZ_JAAXPW010000060.1 GCF_012396605.1 Ureibacillus thermosphaericus | reverse complement strand
CGGCTAAAAAATGTGGGAGGGGAATGGAATCAAAAACTGCTATATTTGGTTTGATTCCACTTACGCTACTTTAATCGGATTTGGAAACAGTGTATAAGAGTTTTTACACAATTATCGGGACTTGACTGGCTTTTTTTATCGCTTGGCTATTATGTTCGCTCCTTTGACTATTATCCTCTGGCGTGTGACTAATATCTTCTGAAATTTGACTATTATCCCTCTCTGCTCCCGGCTTTTTTTATCGCTTGGCTATTATGTTCGTTCCTTTGACTATTATCCTCTTGCGTATGGCTAATATCTTCTGAAATTTGACTATTATAGCCCATCGCTTGCGGCTATTTTTATCGATTGGCTATTATGTTCACTACTTTGACTATTATGCTCTTGTGAATGACTATTATCTTCGGAAGTTTGGCTAATTTCTCCTATCGCAAACTTTTTAATCGATTGACTATTATCTCAGATCAATGGAATCCATTACTTCTATTCGATTAAATAAATGAAGAAAGTAGACTTGAAATCATTGAGAACGAGGAAAAAGCTTTAAAGCCTTCACTTGTGATAATGGTGTTTGGTTTGCTTATTATAAACGTATACGATTCACGAAGTAAACCATATGGAAACAACTAAAAAATAACCTTTCCCTCTATTTGTGGATTTCGAAATAGTAAGCTAAAATAATGTCATCGATGCATGTACGGAGGTAACAAATGAGAAAAGAATTTGTAGTTATTGGGTTGGGACGATTTGGAGGAAGTATCTGCCGGGAATTAGTTCGACTTGGAGCAGATGTGATGGCAATTGATTCTTCATCTGATCGAGTGGAAGAATTTTCTAAAATTGCTACCCATGCGGTTATTGCAGATTCCACAGATGAGGAAGCATTAAAATCACTCGGTATCCAAAACTTTGAACATGTGATTGTGGCAATTGGAGACGATATTCAAGCAAGTATACTCACGACATTAATTATAAAAGAATTAGGTGTACCCCAAGTTACTGTAAAAGCGCAAAACGATTATCATGCAAAAGTATTACAAAAAATAGGGGCGGATTTAATCGTACACCCAGAACGGGACATGGGTATTCGCATTGCCAATAACATAATGTCGTCCAATGTCCTTGATTATTTAGAATTATCCGATGAGCACTCCATTATGGAAATTAAATCAAACCATCGCATTGCTGGATATTCTATTAAAGATTTAGATATTCGTGCGAATTACGGAATTAACATTATCGGGATTAAACGAGGCGAACAAATCATCATTTCTCCTAGTGCCGATGAAAAAATATTATTAGGCGATATATTGCTTGTCATCGGAGCTGTAGTGGATATTAACCGCTTCGTCAATCGGGCGATGACATAATAAGTGATATATTTCATGAAGCCTTGATGAAGCTTTTCTTTCCAAAAAACAACTCTTTTGAAACAATCATGATACAAAAAAAGCTGTCTGAAGAGTTTTCTTACCTTCAGACAACTTTACCTTTTATTTTTCCTCTATAATCCTGTTTACCCGCTGTTCTAACATTTTCATTCCTTTTCCACCAGCTTGATAGTGCCGCAAAAAACCGGAGCGGTCAAACAAATAATAGGAAGGCACATATTCATTTTCAAATAAATCCGATAATAATAAATCATTATCTACAAATATAGGCTGTGTCATATTTAACTTTTCCGCTACTTGTTTAATTGTTTCAATATCCGTATCTTCTTTTGAACGAGGCATATGCACTGCTACGACACTCAAGTAATCTTTATACTTTTCACGAAATCGATTAAAATCGGGCATAGCTTCTTTGCATAAGTAGCAGCTGATTGACCAAAAGTGGATTAACGTGAGTTTTTCTCCTAATAATTCTTCTTTTCGCACTTTCCCATTAATCCATATTGTTGCACCATCCAATTCTGGTAATGGTGAACGCAATTTCATCAACTTTCCCCCTTAAAAATATCTCCCATGCCTCTGTAAAATCATAATGTAGATTGACCAGGGCGCCAATTGGCTGGGCATAACCCGCCCGTTTGAAGAGCCTGTAATACGCGCAATACTTCATCAACATCCCGACCAATATTATTGTGATGTATGACTTGATATTGAATCTCACCATCTGGACTAATAATAAATAATCCGCGAAGCGCTACCCCTTCCTCTTCTATTAAAACACCAAACTTCCTTGAAACTACGTGATTGTGATCCGAAGCTAAAGGGTAATTTAGCTGTCCAATACCATTTTTCGTCCGCTCTGTATTGATCCATGCTAAATGAGTATATATTGAATCTGTCGACACACCGATTACTACTGCATTTAATTCTTCAAACTCATCATAGCGATCGCTCAATGCTGTAATTTCCGTGGGACATACAAAAGTAAAATCCATTGGATAAAAAAATAGAACAGTCCATTTCCCTTCATTCATGATATCTTCCAAAGCAACTTTTCCAAAGGTCTTATCCGGCATTGCTGCATTCAATTCAAATAACGGAGCCTGTTTATTCACTAAACATTCTGCCATGTGAGATTCCCCCTAACCGCCAAAATGAAGATAATACTTTCCTTTTTTTACGTTAACAAATGCATTCCGTATTTTCAATTATTTTGGGTACAACGCTTCCTAATATCTTACTGAAAAGTTAAAAAAATATTGCATTTTTTCTTTATATAAATATGAAAATTTTATAAAAAATTGTTGCATTTCAATTAAAATTAGGTATAATCATTATCTGTAATTGTAAACTAAAAGTTTTGTAAAAGTAAACTTTCTTACAAAAAGTTTAGAAAAAATAAACTACTTGTCGAAAAAGAGGAGTTTTATCTATGCAAATCGGAAAGAAAATTAAAGCATTGCGCATTAAGAAAGGGTTAACTCAAGAAGAGCTCGGAGAAAGAACGGACTTAACTAAGGGTTACATTTCACAACTTGAACGCGATTTAAACTCCCCTTCCATCGACACGCTTTTTACCATTTTAGAAGTATTAGGTTCCACCCCTAAAGAATTTTTTGATGATGATTTTGAAGAACAAAAAGTGGTTTACAGCGAGGAAGACCAAACCTCTTATATAGATGATGAAAAAAAATATGAAATCAAATGGCTTATACCGACTTCCAATGATAAAGAAATGGAACCGGTCATCATCACATTTCAAAAGGGTGGCGAATATAAACAATTCGAACCTTCTCTAGCTGAAACATTTATTTATGTATTAAAGGGTCGGATTCGAGTTGTTTTAGGGGAAGAAGAATACATCGCCAGTGAAGGAAATTCAATCTATTATGAAGCTTCAAGCAATCACCAAATATTTAATGCCAATGATGGTGAGTCACAATTGCTTCTTGTAGCAACAGAATCTTATCTATAGTGTTTAGGAGGCTTGGATATGAGTAACACAATTATTCAATTTGAAAATGTATCAAAATCTTATGACGATGGGACAGTAGTATTAAAAAACATAAACTTTGAATTGGAGAAAGGAAAGTTTTATACCTTACTTGGACCATCAGGTTGTGGAAAAACAACGATTCTTAGAATAATTGCGGGTTTTACAGAGCCTTCTAGCGGAAACGTCTATTTTAATGGAAAAAAAATCAACAACGTTCCTGCTCACCAACGACAAGTAAATACAGTATTTCAAGACTATGCGCTATTTCCACATTTAAATGTCTTTGAAAATGTCGCATTCGGATTGCGCATAAAAAAGATAAAAGAAAGCGAAATTAAAGAGCGTGTTATGGAAGCGCTGAAATTTGTCAATTTGGAAGGGTTTGAAAGCCGTGAAATTTCTGAGATGTCAGGTGGTCAGCGACAACGTGTAGCCATTGCACGAGCAATTGTGAATGATCCCGAAGTGATTTTACTAGATGAGCCACTATCTGCCCTTGACTTAAAATTACGTTCTGAAATGCAATACGAACTCAGAGAATTACAGCAGCGACTTGGAAAAACCTTTGTTTTTGTCACTCACGACCAAGAAGAAGCCTTAGCGATGTCTGATGAAATTTTTGTATTAAACGATGGTGAAATTCAACAATCAGGTTCCCCTGTTGACATATACGATGAACCAATCAACCGATTCGTAGCGGATTTTATAGGAGAATCAAATATCGTTGAAGGCATTATGTTAGAAGATTACAAAGTGCAATTTGCCGGAAGAGTTTTTGATTGTGTTGATAAAGGCATGAAACCAAATGAAAAAGTAGATATTGTCATCCGACCTGAAGATTTGGAAATTACATCAGTGGACAAAGGAAAACTCGTTGTAACAGTCGATACTCAATTGTTCCGCGGTGTGCATTACGAGTTATCGACTTATGATAAAGACGGTAATGAATGGCTCGTTCATTCTTTGAAAAAGGCAGAAGTTGGCGAAGAAATCGGCTTAAACTTTGATCCAGAAGCAATCCATGTAATGCGTTTAAATGAGACGGAAGAAGAATTTGATAAACGATTAGAATCATATGGAGAGGGTAACAATGCGTGATCGTGTAGCAAAAGGGCCGCTCATTCCCTATCTCCTTTGGATTGCTTTCTTTGTCATTGCGCCAATTGCCTTAATCGTTTATTATTCCATGCTAGATTTAAACGGCAATTTCACATTGGAAAACTATAAACGATTCTTTTCGCCTGTTTATATCCAGATGACACTTACTAGCTTTTTTTACGCTGTCATCATAACTTTCTTTACATTGCTTATTTCTTATCCGATGGCATTTATTTTAACGAAAACGAAACACAAATATCTTTGGCTCATGTTTATCATTATTCCATCATGGATTAATTTACTATTAAAAACTTATGCTTTCATCGGAATATTTGGTTTATATGGACCGATTAATGCAGTGGTCAGCGTATTTGGAATTGAGTCTCAACAAATTTTATTCACTGATTTTAGTTTTATATTTGTTTCTGTTTATATCTTTATTCCATTTATGATTATTCCGATCTTTAACTCCTTAGATAAGTTAAATCCAACATTAGTGGATGCAGCAAGAGATTTAGGTGCATCACCTTTTACTACATTCCGCCGAGTAATTTGGCCATTAACAATCGAAGGCGTGAAGTCGGGAATTCAAGTTACATTTATTCCTGCATTATCACTCTTCATGATTACTCGCTTAATTGCAGGAAACCAAGTGATTACATTAGGGACAGCTATTGAACAGCAATTCCTCGTTGCCCAAAACTGGGGAATGGGTTCAACAATTGCCGTATTCCTTGTATTAATCATGTTAGTAAGTATGTTATTCACTGGTAGAAAAGCAAAAGGAGGTCGCGTGTAATGAATAGATTATCTACACCAGCAAAAATATATGTCGCCGTTGTATTCATCATATTATACGCGCCGATCTTCTATTTAATTTTCTACTCATTCAATAGCGGTGGTTCCATGCATAATTTTGAGTCATTTACATTGGAACATTATCAAGCTGTTTTTGAAGATTCTCGGTTGTTAGTCATATTAATTAACACAATCATCATCGCCCTGTTATCTAGTTTAATTTCTACGATTCTCGGTACTTTAGGGGCAATTGGAATTGTGTCAATAAAAAACCGAAAAATGCGAAATACGTTGCTTTCATTAAATAATATTATGATTGTAAGCCCAGATGTAGTGATTGGTGCAAGCTTTTTAATTCTCTTTACGATGATTGGAGTAAAACTCGGATTTACGTCAGTCCTAATCTCACATATTGCTTTTAGTATTCCGATTGTTGTTTTAATGGTATTGCCGAAGTTATTAGAAATGAATCCAAATTTAATTGATGCAGCACAAGATTTAGGTGCCACTAAACGGGATGTTTTATACCGTGTAATCGTCCCTTACATTAAACCTGGCATTTTTGCAGGCTTCTTTATGGCACTCACCTATTCATTAGATGATTTCGCTGTTACGTTTTTCGTAACCGGAAACGGATTCTCTACATTATCTGTAGAAATTTATTCCATTGCTCGCGTTGGTATTTCATTAACAATTAATGCCCTTTCCGGAATTATCTTTGTCGTGACGGTTCTTATTGTAATTGGTTACTATTTCGTAACCCGCCGCACGAAGCTTGCTAACGGGGGGTTAGGACGATTATGAAATCATTAATTAACTTAAGTATCGCTATTTTGCTACTATGTGCGGGGCTTTACTTCGTTGCTGATCAATTGGAAGCTTCCGGCGGCAAAGGAAGTAAAGACACGATTACAATTTACAACTGGGGAGACTATATCGACCCTGATTTATTAAAACAATTTACTGAAGAAACTGGAATTAAGGTCATTTATGAAACATTTGATTCCAACGAAGCAATGTTGACAAAAATCCAACAAGGTGGAACGACATATGACATCGCCATCCCATCTGAATATACTATTGAGATGATGATTGAAGAAGATTTACTCCACCCAATTGATCATTCAAAAATACCGAATTTACAATATATTGATCCCTATTATTTAGACTTACCTTTTGATCCGAAAAACAAGTATTCTATACCATATTTCTGGGGTACGGTTGGCATTGTCTTTAATCCAAATTTAATTCCAGATCATATAACTTTTGAATCATGGAACGATTTATGGGATCCTTCCCTGAAAAGAAAAGTATTTTTAGTGGATGGTGCCCGCGAAGTAATGGGAATGGGTTTAAACTCCATTGGCGAATCGTTAAATGCAAAAGATGAGAAATTGTTGCGTCAAGTAACTGATAAACTCGTCACCCTTTCTCCAAATATTAAAGGGATCATCGGTGATGAAATCATACCTTTAATGATTAATAATGAAGCAGCTGTTGCCCTCACATGGTCGGGATCAGCAGCTGATATGATGTCAGAAAATGAAGAATTAGATTATGCAGTACCACAGGAAGGATCAAATTTGTGGTTTGATAACTTTGTCATTCCGAAAACAGCAAAAAATATTGATGGTGCACATGCCTTCATTAACTTTATGCTGGATCCTGAAGTAGCAGCGCAAAATGCTGAATATGTTGGTTATTCCACACCAAATAAAGCTGCATTAGACATAATGGATCCAGAAATTGTTAACGATGAACGTTTCTACCCTCCTGAAGAAATAAAAGATCGGTTAGAAGTATATGAAAATTTAGGCTTAGAATGGCTAGGAAAATATAACGAATACTTTTTGGAATTTAAAATGTCCATCAGGTAGCTCTTTTGTCAATGACAAAAATGAATGATTGAGAGTTTCTTTTTAAGAAACTCTCAATTTTATTCTTTTTCAGGGTTTTATTAATATAATCTTTTTCTTCTCATAGTCGTTCTATAATTCTTGGGATAGCCGAATCATATCCCTGCATTGAATGCCATTTTCAAAAATCTCTATATCGTAGTGCCTTATAAAATAATCTCTGTCGATACCGGTAATTCGAAAACCGCATTTTTGATAAAGAGCTAGTTGGGAGATGCTTGAGTTTCCGGTTCCAATTTCAATTGTTTTAAAACCTTTTTCTTTTGCTGTATTCACTGCATGCATAACCAAAAGTTTTCCTATTCCTTTTCCTTGATAGTTTTCAGCAACAGCAACATTCACGACTTCCATTGTTTTGGGTCTTGTCGCAAGCAGGACATAAACTCCTACAATTTGATGATTCATTTCCGCAACATAGCATTCACCTCTTTTTAAATATTCTTCCACATTGTCCACAGAAGGATCCGCCAATAACAACAAATCCATTGGCGGATTTTCATTGTTATTTAATAATCGTATAATCATAAAATCCCCCTTTTAAATTAATTAAGGAAGTAAAATGCCAAAAGGTTATAAATAATAATTTGTCCACCTTCACAATTGGTTGGACCATATAAAATTTTACTGTTTTCTGTTGTAAATATCATGCTTAGCAATTTTAACTACGCTGTTCAGAGGAGGCAGATACAGTGATTGCTTTATATTTATATAGCAGATTGTTAAAATAATCGATTGATTAAAATTCTTTCTCCTATATTTTCCCACTAGCGTCGCATTAAAATAATTTAACACCTTCAAATAAACCGAATTTTCTGAAATATAATCCAAACACAAAAAAATCCTTTATAATGGTTGGGTGGTAGTAAACCATCCAAATCCAATACAAAGG
>NZ_JAAXPW010000006.1 GCF_012396605.1 Ureibacillus thermosphaericus | reverse complement strand
AGAGAACAGCTATTCACGGAAGTTATAAAGACTTGCGTCAATCATCTTAATTGAACCGCCGTATACGGAACCGTACGTACGGTGGTGTGAGAGGACGGGAGTTAATCGCTCCCTCCTACTCGATTAACTTATATTAATAATAAGACAATAATTTTATTAATTTTTTTCATTTATGTGAAACTTTATTTGTAAATGTTACGTAAATTAGCTAACGTAATTTTAGAAAAGAAAGAGAGGGAGAGATTATGAGTGTAAAAAGAGCGTTGCTTACAACAGGGCTAGCAATTATTTCAATTATAGGTATTATTGCGATATTTACTACTTGGTATACGGTCGATGAATCAGAGCAAGCCGTTGTTATCACGTTTGGACAAGCAACAGAAACCATTACAGATGCCGGTTTGCATTTTAAATTGCCATGGCCAGTACAAAAAGTAGAAATTCTTTCGAAAGAAACATACAGCTTACAGTTCGGTTATAAGACGACAAAAGATGGAGAAATAGTAACAAAAGATAGCGAAACGAAAATGATTACTGGGGATGAAAATATTGTGCTCACCGATTTAGTTGTACAATATAAGATTTCTGATCCAGTGAAGTATTTATTCCAATCCGAAGACCCTAAACAGCTTCTACATCATGCTACTTCAAGTGCGATTCGTTCCATTATTGGAAGTTCAACAATTGATGAAGCATTGACGGATGGACGTGCAGATATCGAGCAAAAAACAAGGGACTTACTAGTATCTGTCATGGAAGATTACGATATCGGCGTGACGATCTTGGCAGTGAAACTAAAAGACGTCGAATTGCCGAATGCGGAGGTTCGTGCTGCCTTCACAGCTGTAACGGATGCCCGCGAAACGAAAAATACTAAAATTAACGAAGCAAAAAAATATGAAAACCAAAAAATTAGCGAAGCTCAAGGGGAAAAAGATGCAATCATTTCCCGTGCCGAAGGGGAAAAAATAGCACGTATTCAACAGGCGGAAGGGGACGTAGCCCTTTTCAATAAACTTTATAATGCATATGTTGGTAACCGAGAAATTACACGCCAACGACTTGTGTTAGAAACATTAGAGGAAGTATTACCGGGTGCGCAAATTTACATTATGAACGATAACGGAGAAACATTAAAATATTTGCCGCTACAACCTCAAACTGTACAACAAAATACAGAAAAAGAGCGTAAAGAAGGAGGCGGTAGTCAATGAGCAACAATTACTATGACGGGGATTTAGAAAAGTTCATCCGCAACCTTTTTGGAAAGAAAAATAAGGAAAAGAAAAATAAAGAAGCGAACCATATTCCAAATGTTGAAATCATTAATAAAAAGCCATCATTTAATCCGAAAAAATATGGAAAGCTAGCAATCATACTTACCGTAATAGTAGCAGTCATTGCAATTTTATTAGCAAATTTATATATTGTGAAAGAGAATGAATATAAAGTCGTTCGCCAATTTGGTGAAGTCATTAAATATCAGGATCAGCCGGGACTTTATATGAAAATTCCATTTATTCAAAGTGTCACTACATTACCGAAAAACTTAATGATCCATAACATGTCTGAAGAAGAAATCAATACGTTGGATAAAAAACGAATCATTATTGACAACTATGCGGTTTGGCGTGTGACAGATCCAAAATCTTTAATTACGAATGCGAGATCCTTAGTCAATGCAGAAGCGCGCATGGAAGAGTTCATTTATTCGGTGTTGCGCACGGAACTTGGACAAATCAATTACGATGATATTATTAATGATGAAAATTCTGATCGGGGCAGCCTTTCAGAAAAAATTACAACGAAAGTAAACGAATTATTGCAAACGGACAACTATGGAATAGAAGTTGTAGACGTTCGCATTCGCCGTACTGACTTACCAGAGGAAAACGAAGAGTCTGTTTATAAACGAATGATTTCTGATCGAGAATCGATCGCTCAAAAGTATTTATCTGAAGGGGATGCAGAAAAAAATCGTATCGTGGCAAATACCGATCGACGAGTGCAAGAAATGATTTCGACAGCCAAAAAAGAAGCTGCTTTGATTATCGCTGAAGGGGAAGCAGAAGCTGCAAGAATCTATAACGAAGCTTTCTCAAAAGATCCGGAATTTTATCAATTATATCGGACATTAGAAACTTATAAGAAAACGATTGGTGATGATACAGTTATTATTATTCCTTCAGATTCACCTTACGCCAAAATATTATCGGGCTACATTGAAAATAATGAGTTAGTAAATGGATTAAATGAATAATGGATTAGGGAAATTTTATTCCTTTGAGTGTATTAGCAATAATTACAACTTTATCAACCTATTAGCCTCATTATATAATACTATACAGTAATAATAGAATTGAGGCGAAAGGATGTACCGTTTAAATAAATGGATTCAAAACACATTGCTTGCTGTAATGATGGCATGCAGTATGACAGCATTATATTTTTCAACACCTTACGCTTTATTAAAAATTAAATTATTTCATATCCCTGTTTTATTTATCATTATCTTCATCTTCTCTATCATTATTGCGGAAGATGTTCGAAATAGTTTTAAGAAAGTGTTCCGTTTTAACAATCGTGATAATAAACGCTCCATCTGGCAAGTGGGAGTTGGCATGATCTTTTACTTTACTCAAGTAGGGATTGTGGAAGTATTTTTCCGTTCTTGGATGGAGCCTGAATTAGGTGGCATGCCCCTTTATCTTGTGATTGCCTTCTTGAATGCCTTTATCATGACAGTTATTTATGAAGAAATATTTTATTTCGAAGAAATGAATCAAACGAATTAAAATGATCGCAAACTAAATAAAAGTTAAGAAAAAAACACGTATTTGTCGTATTTCGGCAAATACGTGTTTTATAATGGGATTAACTGTGTAAAAGTAATGGAAGATGATTTATACGTTGAAGGAGTGCAAATGAGTGGGGAAAGAGAAATTATTATTACTAGATGGAAATAGTTTAGCCTACCGAGCATTTTTTGCATTACCCCTATTATCGAATGATAATGGGATTCATACAAATGCGGTTTATGGCTTTACAACGATGCTTCAAAAAATTTTAGAAGAAGAACAACCGACGAAGATGCTCGTTGCATTTGATGCTGGAAAAACGACGTTCCGCCATCAAACTTTTGAAGAATATAAAGGCGGGCGTCAAAAAACGCCGCCGGAATTATCTGAACAATTTCCGTATTTACAAAAGTTAATTGACGCTTATCGCATCAAAAGATACGAACTAGAAATGTATGAAGCCGATGACATCATTGGTACGCTAGCTCGACAAGCGGAAAAGGAAAACATCGATGTTGTCATTGTTTCGGGTGATAAGGACTTAACACAACTCGCTACAGAGAAAGTAAAAGTTTATGTTACTCGAAAAGGAATGACAGATATTGAACAATATACACCAGAACATATTCAGGAAAAATATGGACTATCTCCAATACAAATTATCGATATGAAAGGTCTTATGGGAGATGCATCTGATAATATTCCGGGAGTTCCTGGCATTGGAGAAAAGACGGCTATTAAATTGTTAAAGGAATATGGAACAATCGAAAATTTATATGAACAAATCGATGAAATGAAACAATCAAAAATGAAAGAAAAGCTTATCGCAAATGAAGAGCAAGCGAAAATGAGCAAACAATTGGCGACAATTAATACAAATGCACCAATTGAAATTTCTCTTAATGATTTAAATTATCCAGGTCCAGATCAGGAAGCGGTTCTTGAAGTATGGAAAGAGTTACAATTTAAATCGTTAATCGAAAAATCAGATTTTGAAATTGAAGAAAAAGAAACAGCTACCCTTTCATTTAAAATCGTTCGTGAAATTGCGGAAGATCTTTTTACTGATACGATGGCTGTTCATGTTGAGCTGGAAAATGAGCATTATCATACATGTAATATATTAGGTTTTGGCTTTACAGATGGTTCAAATACCTTTTTCGTTCCAACAGAAGTTTTGCAAAAGAGCGAAAGATTAAAATCTTACTTTGAAGATGAAACGAAGAAAAAATATATGTCGGATTTAAAAGCTGCGCAATGTATATTAAAACGTCATGGCATCAATTTGCGAGGCGTGGAATTCGACTTGCTACTTGCATCTTATATTGTCAATCCTGCCATTTCAGGTGATGATGTAGCCACATTGGCAAAGGAATTTGGCTATACAGATGTGCGTTCCAACGAAGCTGTTTACGGAAAAGGGGCAAAATGGGCATTACCAAGTGAAGAAGTTCTTGCTGAACATGTTTGCCGAAAAGCATTTGCGATTTGGAGCTGTAAGGAACGGGTATCAAATAAGTTAAAAGAAAATGAACAGTTTGATTTGTACCATGATTTAGAATTACCTTTGGCTGTTATTTTAGGAAAGATGGAAAGCGAAGGAATTAAAGTTAATATTTCTACCCTTGAAACTATGGGACAAGAATTAGAAGATAAAATCGCGAAGCTTGAAACAGAAATTTATGAGTTGGCTGGTGAAACATTTAATATTAATTCACCAAAGCAGTTGGGAGTAATTTTATTCGAAAAATTAGGATTGCCGGTCATAAAGAAAACGAAAACAGGTTACTCCACGGCAGCGGATGTACTTGAAAAACTAAAGTCGGAACATCAAATTGTTCAGTTGATTTTAGAATATAGAACTCTTGCGAAATTACAATCCACTTATATTGAAGGATTAATCAAAGAAGTTCATCCAAAAGACAGCAAAGTTCATACTCGTTTTATGCAAGCATTAACATCAACAGGAAGGCTTTCTTCTACAGATCCGAACTTGCAAAACATACCGATTCGTTTAGAAGAGGGAAGAAAAATACGGAAAGCATTCGTACCTTCCCATGATGGATGGCTGCTATTTAGCGCCGATTACTCACAAATTGAATTGCGCGTGCTTGCACATATGTCGAAGGATAAAAATTTAGTGGAAGCTTTCAATCAAGGGATGGATATTCACACACGAACAGCAATGGAAGTATTTCATGTATCCCAAGACGACGTTACTTCTAATATGCGAAGAGCGGCAAAAGCGGTTAACTTCGGAATTATTTATGGAATCAGCGATTATGGACTATCCCAAAACCTCGATATTTCAAGAAAAGAAGCTGGAGAATTTATCGAAAAGTATTTTGAAAGTTTTCCAGGGGTAAAAGAATATATGGATAACATCGTGCAAGAAGCAAAATTGAAAGGTTATGTAACAACGATCTTAAACCGCCGACGTTATTTACCTGATATTACGAGCAAAAACTTTAATTTAAGAAGTTTTGCAGAGCGCACAGCAATGAATACGCCAATTCAAGGTAGTGCGGCAGATATCATTAAAAAGGCGATGCTTGATATTGATGCAAGATTGAATTCAGAAGGATTACAAGCGAAACTGCTTTTGCAAGTACATGATGAATTGATTTTTGAAGCACCGAAAGAAGAAATAGAAAAGTTAGAAAAAATTGTACCAGAAGTGATGGAAAGTGCCATTTTACTTGATGTGCCATTAAAAGTGGACATCTCTTATGGTGAAACATGGTACGATGCAAAATAATAAGGAAGTGAAGACATGCCTGAATTACCAGAAGTGGAAGGTGTTGTTCGGGCGCTATCCCCGAAAATAGAAGGTAAGACAATTTTAGAAGTTGCCCTATCTAAAACGGTTTGTGATGCTCATCAACAAGGAAAACAATGCATAGTGAAAAATATGGAGCCAAGGGAATTTGAAGAACAGATGCGCGGCATGACAATCAAAAAGGTGCTTCGCCGCGCCAAATATATCTTTATTGATTTAGAAAAAAATAATACACCATATCTTTTCGTTAATCATTTAGGAATGACTGGTGCTTGGTTTATTGTTCAGAACGAAAATGAAATTTTAGAAGAAAAGTTTCGAAATCATATTCATGCCACATTTCAACTATCTACTGGTGAGTTGCTCATATTTTCAGATATTCGTAGATTTGGCGAATTGAGATTGCTAAATACAATTGATGAGCACCCACCTCTTTTACAAATGGCTCCTGAACCTTTTGATGAAATTGCATTAAACTACTTTTTAGAAAAATGTGAGCTTACTAAATATAAAAACAAACCGATAAAGGAAGTCATTATGGATGGGCAAGTGATTTCCGGCTGCGGCAATATTTATGCAACGGAAGCGCTTTTTCGAGTAGGCATACATCCTGCGAGAAAGGCTGGGCGAATCAGTATAATGCGGAAAATCGCATTATTTGAAGAGATTCAGAAAATTTTACTTGAAAGTATTGAAAGGGGAGGCTCAACAATCTCTGATTATCGCAATATCAATGGCGAAGCAGGCGGGATGCAGCATCGATTGAAAATGTATGGTAAAAAGGTTTGTCCAGCATGTAATGCAAGTACGAAATCGATGATTATCGGAGGAAGAACAAGCGTTTATTGTCCAAAATGTCAACGTTAAAAGGGTGTTATATATGATTATTGGTTTAACTGGAAGTATCGCAAGTGGAAAAAGTACAGTAAGCAACATGTTAAAAGAATATGGATTGCCAATAGTTGATGCAGATGTGGTGGCTCGTCTCGTAGTGGAACCTGGCAGCGAAACGTTAAAGAGAATTGTTGAAGCTTTTGGAGAAGAGGTACTAACAGAGACGGGAGAATTAAATAGGCAAAAGCTAGGATCCATTATCTTCAATGATGAAGAAAAACGTCAAACGTTAAATGGCATTATTCATCCTGCTATTCGGAAAGAAATGTTGCGACAGCGGGATGAATATATCGCTAATGGTGAAAAAACCGTCATTATGGACATTCCATTATTATTTGAAAGTAAACTTCAACATTTTGTTGATAAAATTTTAGTCGTGACGGTATCGGAAGATGTACAATTGGAAAGATTAATGAAAAGAAATCAATTAACTGCGGAAGATGCAAAAGCCCGCATTCGTTCTCAGCTGCCATTAGCAGTGAAGGAACAAGGAGCCGATGCGGTTATAAATAATAATGGAACAATTGAAGAGACGCGAAAACAATTAGAGCATATATTGAAAGAATGGGGAGTTCTTTCTTAAGCTTTACATCGATTGATGATCAAATTATTGATTTCTAAACATTGTGTGAAGTGAATTTTTTCCATTTCATTCACGTAATGAAAACAGCAATCGATGGAAAAGTTAGACTTTAAGCGGTAATTTTAAACAATTTTCTCATAGTAATACCATTTTCCCTTTAATCATTTATTTTTCTGAAAATAATAACTTTTTTATTATTAGAATTATTGGTACACCTTTTATAATAATGTGCTATACTAATTGAGAAATAGTAAACATAATTGAAGTAAAACGGGAGGCTTATATTAATGACAGTTTCTATTGCAATTAACGGCTTTGGACGAATTGGCCGCATGGTGTTCCGACAAGCGATTGTTCAAGAGGATTTAAATATAGTGGCAGTTAATGCTAGCTATCCTGCAAAAACATTAGCACATATGGTTAAGTATGACACAATTCATGGACATTTTGATGGAACTGTAGAGTATGAGGAAGATGCTTTAATCGTCAACGGTAAACGTGTTCAATTAATTGCTGAACGCGATCCTGCAAAATTACCGTGGAAAGAACTTGGAGTAGACTTAGTTATCGAAGCAACAGGTAAATTCAATGATCGCGAAAAAGCAGCTCTTCATTTAGAAGCAGGTGCAAAAAAAGTAATTTTAACAGCGCCAGGTAAAAACGAAGACGTAACAATTGTAATGGGTGTTAATGATGATGTATTAGACGTGTCAAAACACCACATCATTTCAAATGCATCTTGTACAACAAACTGCTTAGCTCCGGTTGTAAAAGTGTTGCATGAACAATTTGGTATTGAAAACGGTTTAATGACAACAGTTCACGCATATACAAATGACCAAAAAAATCTAGACAACATGCATAAAGATTTACGCCGTGCTCGTGCATGTGGTCAAAGCATTATTCCAACTACGACTGGTGCAGCAAAAGCATTAAGTAAAGTAATTCCTGAAATGGAAGGAAAAATCCATGGTTTAGCTCTTCGTGTACCAACTCCAAATGTTTCATTAGTAGACTTAGTAGTCGACTTAAAACAAGATGTAACAGCTGAACAAGTAAACGAAGCTTTCAGAAAAGCAAGTGAAGGTTCATTAAAAGGTATCCTAAACTATAGCGAAGAACCACTTGTATCTGTTGATTACAATACAACAACATATTCATCTACTATTGATGCACAATTAACAATGGTAATGGGTACAAGAAAAGTTAAAGTAATGGCTTGGTACGATAATGAATGGGGTTACTCTGCACGCGTAGTTGATTTAACGAAAAAAGTTGTAAAAGCACTTGAAGCGGTAACTGCATAATAAATAGTTGATAAAGTGTAGACATCGTCTGACAACGACTTTGTCTACACTTTTTTATATAATCTGTAGTTATGTAATATCACTTGTAAAAATAATCTTTCATTACTATTTATATACAAAACTCCCGAAAAATATGCATTGAAAGTGCTAGCAATCATTCTAATGAAATTCATTATAAATAACCTCGATTTTTGGTTGGAAGTATATTAAAATGAAAACCTATCATCTTCTATTAGAGATTATGTACTAGGAAAAGTGTTACTTCCTATGTTTATTTGATATAATAATGATAAATATACTAGACAGGGAGAAATTTTTATGAGATGTCCAAGTTGTTATTACAATGGAACGCGTGTCATAGATTCCAGACCCGTTGATGATAATAAAGAGATACGTAGACGTCGTGAATGCGAATCTTGCGGTTTCCGATTCACTACTTTTGAAAAAATAGAAGAAACGCCATTAATTGTAGTGAAAAAAGATGGGTCCAGGGAAGAATTTAGCCGAGAAAAAGTGTTAAGAGGGCTAATTCGCGCTTGCGAAAAACGTCCAGTATCATTAGAACAACTTGAACAAATCGTCTTTTCTATTGAAAAAGAATTAAGAAGACTAGGAAATTCGGAAGTAAGTTCTGTAGATGTTGGAGAAATGGTAATGGATGAGCTTGCAAAGGTGGATGAAGTGGCTTATGTTCGTTTTGCATCTGTTTACAGACAATTCAAAGATATTAATGTATTTATGCAAGAGTTAACAGAATTATTGAATCGACAGCCAAAAAAGTAGTTATAGGGGGAAAGCAAAATTGGTTCATTTATATAAAGAGCTTCAACCGAAGGATCATTTTGACATTATTCTCCCTCATTCTCTATCTTCCCATGAACGACAACTATTAACGCTTTTCTATCAGCCACTTACTGGTCCGGAACCCATTAGCTTATATTTAACTTTATGGGCAGAAGGTGAAGATGCTCATAGGGAAACTTTAAATCATTATTATTTAATGAATGTGTTAGATATGCCGATTGGTAAAGTGTTTCAAGCCCGTATTTCATTAGAAGCAATCGGTTTATTAAGAACATATCGAAAAGAAGAAGGAGAAAATCGTTTCTTTATATATGAATTAGTGCGTCCTCTTGATGCAGAGACATTTTTTCAAGATCCGTTATTATCAATGTTTCTTTTCAGTAAAATTGGAGAACAAGCATACCGTAAACTTCGGAAACGATTCATCAAGCGAATGAACATGGATTCTTTTAAAGAAGTATCAAGAACATTTATGGATGTGTACAAACCCATTCATACGAATGTTCCCCAAGAATTCATCGAACCCAACCTAGAAACAAAAAATCGCAATTATCCATTCTATTATGAACAATTTGATTTTGCTTTATTGCAAGCTGGGTTATCGGAACAATTGATTCCTACCAGTGTATTTACAATTGAAGTAAAAGAATGGATTGCAAAGATAGCCTTCCTCTATCAATTCTCTCCACTTGATATGCAGAAGGTTGTTATTTTAGCGATTGATGATGAAATGCGAATTTCGTTAGATAGATTAAAAAAAGCTGCATCAGATTATTATAAATTAACGATTTCTAAAGAAGTGCCGAAACTTGAAAAAACTTTTGAAATGAAACCGCAAGAAATACAAAATCAGCCTTTAACGAAAGAACAAGAGTTAATTGATTACCTTGAAACGACCCCACCCGTTCAAGTGTTAAGAGACATTAATAACGGAAAAGAGCCAGTACCATCTTCTGTCGAAATAGCAGAAGATTTAATATTGAAACATGGCATGCCCGTCGGAGTTGTCAATGTATTGCTTGAATATGTTATGCTAACTACAGACATGAAATTACCACGCAAATATGTTGAACGAATTGCGGACCATTGGATGAGGAAAAATGTTCGAACGGCGAAGGAAGCAATGGAACTTGCTCGCACAGAACGGGATCAATATAATAAGTGGAAGCAAGAAAACGAAGAGAAAAAGTCTTCTGCTTTAAACTATAGAAAACAGCCATACAGAAATATAAGGGAAGAAAAGATACCAGAATGGTTCTATAAACGAAACGAACCTCGGAAAGAGGAAGAACAGTCCACAAAACAAAAAATTAACTTTGAAGAAGAACGTAAAAAAATATTGCAAAAACTTGGAGTTGTAGACGGGTAGGTGACCAACCATCGAATCGATCAAAAAATCTTTAAATAAAGTGCAAATTCCATCCTTTCAAGAGAGATACAATGCCATCCGAAATCAAATTTTAGAACATCCGAACGTTCAAAAATTTTTAGCAGAACATGATGATGTGGTTAATAAAGAGATGGTTGAACGCAGTTTAGCAAAGCTATATGAATATATTAGCCAAACGAGCGAATGTTGCAACTGCGGTTCGACAGAAAAATGCACTAATTATTTAAAAGGGTTTGTTCCAAAACTGTATATCACTCAAAATTCCATAGATGTTGAATATGAACGATGCAAACAAAAAATCATTGAGGATGAACGCAGAGAAATTGAATCGATGATTTCAAGCATGTACATGCCAAAAGATGTATTATCTGCAACATTGAAAGATTTAGAAATTGATGATGAATCGCGGGTTGAAATACTTAATTATGCAGCTGATTTTGTTGCTCATATCAAAAATTCAGGGGAATTACCGAAAAAAGGGTTTTACTTGTATGGAGAGTTTGGTGTTGGGAAATCCTTTGTACTAGGTGCGATTGCCAACGAACTCGCAAGTTTAAAAGTCCCGTCAGTTCTTGTATTTGTACCTGAATTTTTAAGGGAATTAAAAAATTCCATCCACGATCAAACACTTCAGGAGAAAGTGGATTATGTGAAACAAGCTCCAGTGTTGATGCTCGATGATATTGGTGCAGAATCATTAACAAGCTGGGCGAGGGATGAAATCTTAGGATCCATTTTACATTATCGAATGAGTGAGCAACTACCAACCTTTATTACATCGAATTTAGATTATAAACAATTGGAAATTCATCTAGCAGAAACTTCTCGTGGTGAGATGGATGTAGTGAAAGCGGCAAGAATTATGGAGCGAATTAAAGCCGTGACGTTTCCTATTCGAATGACAGGAAGAAATAGGAGACTTTAAAAAGCTTTGTCTATTTCGATAGTTGCATTTCTAAAAAACTCAGCGTATACTTTCATTATGATGATGAAAAATATTTTGCGGTGAAGAGGACACGAAGTTTGTGAAACGGCTTATAGAGAGGGAAACCTAGGCTGGAAGTTTCCTAGTACGACGCAACACTTTACTACCTCGGAGCATTAGCGGGGAACAATCCGCTAACGTTTTCGGTACGTTACACCGACCTAGAGCTTCGTCTGAAATTTTATTTCGGAAGGAAGAAGGGTGGAACCACGAGCGATCGCGTCGTCCCTTTATTGGGATGGCGTTTTTTTATTTTAGGTTTCAACTGTTTAGCTTTATTAATTTTTGATTTCTATGAATACAGAATAGCTAAAAATTTTGCATCAAAAAATATAGTAAAGGAGAATTTGAGTATGTCTGAAGTGATTCAATTAACATTTCCAGACGGTGCTGTAAAGGAGTTTCCTAAAGGAACTTCTACTGATGATGTGGCAGCTTCCATCAGCCCAGGATTACGTAAAAAAGCGTTAGCAGGTAAAATCAATGGTAAGTTATTAGATTTAAAAACACCAATTGAGGAAGATGGTGCAATTGAAATCATTACACCAGAACATGAAGATGCATTAGAAATATTGCGCCACTCTACTGCTCATTTAACAGCTCAAGCAGTAAAACGTTTATTCCCTGGTGTGAAACTTGGGATTGGTCCTGTAATTGAAGGTGGGTTTTACTACGATATCGACTCACCAACACCAATTTCTGCAGATGATCTTCCAAAAATAGAAAAAGAAATGAAAAAAATCATTTCTGAAAACCTTGAGATCGTACGTAAAAACGTTACTCGCGAAGAAGCGCGCAAAATTTATGAAGAAATCGGCGATGAATATAAATTGGAATTACTTGATGCGATTCCAGAAGGGGAACAAGTCTCTATATACTATCAAGGGGAATTTTTCGATCTTTGCCGTGGAGTGCACGTTCCATCTACAGGCAAATTAAAAGAGTTTAAATTGCTTTCTTTAGCTGGAGCATATTGGCGTGGCGATTCTAACAACAAAATGCTTCAACGTATTTACGGCACAGCATTCTTCAATAAAGAAGATTTAAAACAACACTTACAAATGCTTGAAGAGGCAAGAGAACGAGATCACCGTAAAATTGGTAAGGAACTTGAGCTATTTACTTTATCTCAAACTGTAGGTCAAGGGTTACCAATTTGGTTGCCAAATGGGGCAACAATTCGTCGTATCATCGAACGCTATATTGTTGATAAAGAAATCAGTCTTGGATATCAACATGTATATACTCCAGTGCTAGGTTCTAAAAGTTTATATGAAACATCTGGACATTGGCATCACTATTCTGAAGATATGTTCCCTCCAATGGAAATGGATAACGAAACACTTGTGCTTCGTCCAATGAACTGTCCACACCATATGATGGTGTACAAGAACAGCATGCACTCTTACCGTGAGTTGCCGATTCGAATTGCCGAACTTGGTATGATGCACCGTTATGAAGCATCTGGTGGTTTATCTGGATTACAACGTGTGCGCGGAATGACGTTGAATGATGCCCATATCTTCGTTCGTCCAGACCAAATTAAAGATGAGTTTAAACGAGTAGTTAACTTAATTTTAGATGTTTATAAAGATTTCGATATTAAAGATTATCGTTTCCGCTTATCTTACCGTGATCCAGAAGATACAGAAAAGTATTATGACGACGATGAAATGTGGGAACGTGCTCAAAGCATGTTAAAAGAAGCAATGGATGACCTAGGCCTTGAATATTTTGAAGCGGAAGGCGAAGCGGCATTCTATGGTCCTAAATTGGACGTACAAGTTAAAACTGCTATTGGTAAAGAAGAAACATTATCAACTGTGCAACTTGACTTCTTGCAACCAGAGCGCTTTGATTTAACATATATCGGAGAAGATGGAGAAAAACATCGTCCAGTTGTAATTCATCGTGGTATTGTATCGACAATGGAACGCTTTGTTGCATTCTTAATTGAAGAGTATAAAGGTGCGTTCCCAACTTGGTTGGCACCAGTTCAAGCAGTAGTGATACCTGTATCAAACGAAGTGCATTTTGATTATGCAAAACAAGTGGAAGAAACACTTCGTAAAGCTGGTATTCGCGTAGAATTGGATGTTCGTGAAGAAAAGTTAGGATATAAAATCCGTGAAGCACAAATGAAGAAAATCCCTTACATGTTGGTATTAGGAGATAAAGAAGTGGAAGCGAATGCGGTAAATATTCGCAGATATGGATCTAAAGATTCCGAAACAGTTTCATTCGAACAATTCCTTGAAGATATCAAAAAGGACGCAAGAGTGTAAACGGGATACAAAAATGATTTGTATTTTTGATTAGTGTGGAAGATGCCCGGAGCTTAGCAAAGGGCATCTTGATTTTTTAAAATACTTTAGTTTATAATTCTAATCATTGCACGATAGCTAGTATTCGTTAAAGAATTTTAGATTTTAAAGTTTTCTATTTTTTTTCTTTCAAAGGAATGTATTGATAAAAAACTTGACATTCTAAAATATGAATGTTACGATAACAAAGGTTAAGAATACAAGTTTGTGGTTGAAAGTAGAGGCTGCCCGCTTCTCACCTGTTTCGACGCTTCAAGCAGTTGGCAGGTTTGGAATACATGAAAAATGAATACGCTCTTTTTGCGTATTTTTCGGCGGGCGGACATCTTCTGAAATGTCCGTCTTTTTTTATGGACATAACAGAATCAACAGCGACGTTCAACCAGGGATGTTTCCAAACCGTGTATTCGCGACACAACCTTGGAGGTGGATTTTTATTAGCAAAGACATGTACGTCAACGAAGGGATACGTGCACGTGAACTTCGTGTAATTGATCAAAACGGTGAACAATTAGGAATTAAATCCCGTAATGAAGCGTTAGAAATGGCTGCTCGTGTAAACTTGGATCTTGTCCTAGTAGCACCACAAGCGAAGCCACCTGTCGCTCGTATTATGGACTATGGCAAGTTTAAATTTGAGCAGCAAAAGAAAGAGCGCGAGATTCGCAAAAATCAAAAAGTCATCCACATGAAAGAGGTACGTTTAAGCCCAACAATTGATGAGCATGACTTCCAAACAAAACTTCGAAACGCAATCAAGTTCCTTCAAAAAGGAGATAAAGTAAAATGTACGTTGCGTTTCAAAGGTCGCGCAATTACGCATACAGATATTGGTCAGCGGGTATTAGATCGTTTTGCTGAAGAATGTGCAGAATATGCAACAGTAGAACAAAAGCCGAAATTAGAAGGCCGAAGCATGTTTTTAGTACTTGCACCAAAAAATGAAAAATAATGATTACGAAATAAGGTTTAGGAGGAAATACTATGCCAAAAATGAAAACTCATCGTGGCGCTGCTAAGCGTTTCAAAAGAACGGGTACAGGTAAATTTAAATTTGACCGTGCTTACGGTAGCCACTTAGCTGCAAACAAAACGACAAAACAAAAACGTCAACTGCGTAAAGCTAAAGTGATGACTGCAGGTGACTACAAACGCATTAAAACTTTACTTGCGTACAAAAAATAATTGAACGTTATATAAAAATTTAATTTACGAGAGAATAGCAGGAGGTAATTAATATGCCACGCGTAAAAGGTGGAACAGTAACGCGCAAGCGTCGTAAAAAAGTATTAAAATTAGCTAAAGGTTATTTCGGTTCAAAACACACTTTATATAGAACAGCAAATCAAGCGGTAATGAAATCCGGTTTATACGCATACCGTGACCGCCGTCAGAAAAAACGCGATTTCCGTAAATTATGGATTACTCGTATCAACGCAGCTGCTCGTCAAAACGGCCTTTCTTACAGCCGTTTAATGTACGGTTTAAAACAAGCTGGTATCGAAGTAAACCGCAAAATGTTAGCTGACTTGGCAGTAAACGATGCACAAGCGTTTGCTCAACTTGCTGAAGAAGCGAAAAAAGCAATTGCGAAATAAGAAATTGACTCATTTTTTCACGAATTTAAACAACAACTTTAAAGGCTGGTAGGACATCCTATCAGTCTTTTTCTATTAGGAGAAGCGCATATGAATGAAATTCTTATTGTTTACATGATGATTCTATCAGCGATTTGTTTTACATTGATGGGGATTGATAAATCAAAAGCGAGAAAAAAGAAGTGGCGTATTTCAGAAAGAACATTATTGTTCGTTGCAATCATCGGTGGTGCTTGTGGTGGGCTAATCGGGATGTATCTATTCCGCCATAAAACGAAACACTCAGTATTTGCATTTGGATTGCCATTTTTGTCTGCAATACAGATTATATTAATCATGTATATAAATCGTTCATTCTAATTTGATGGAGTATGTTGTGATGATCCACTTCGCTCTTTAAAGAATTAAACGGCTTAAGCCCATAAAGATTTAGAGCTCAAGCCGCTTATTTTTCAAATGATTCACTCAACAGAGAGTTTACTAATATTATTTGGACAAGCCCCCTGTCCATCAACGAACAATTAAAACATTATTTAGAGGATGATTATTATTCTTCTTTCATCAATTTTTCAATAGGATTTTTCCAATTGATTTTCGCTTTAGGATAATTCATTAAAATTTCCTTCTCTAAAAATTTGAAATCATCTTTCGTCATACCGTGAAGTTTCATTGGATCATGCACCCAGACGAAAATCGAAACAACTTCAAAGGCATCTTCGGTTGTCCCTAAATATTTTTCACCTTCAAATAATGCCCCTTTATAAGAAATAAAGAAGTTTTTTCGTACATTTTTTACATCGTCATAAAAATAAAATTGCCCCTTTTCATAGGCTTCATCTAATTTCCTTTTTGGATCTGTTAAGTAGCGAACAGCTTTATAAAATAAATAGATAATGAGGACAATAACTATAATGCGCAAAAGAAAACCCATAAAAGTTCCCCCTTGTATAAAAGGTATCATATCCTATACGATTAGGATAGATATATAGTTTCATTTTTTATAGAAAATGAGGGATAAAATTAATGGAATTTAAAGAACTGTTTAATATGCAAGCACAACTGGATTCATTTATTCAAAAAAATCAGCAAATCAACCGTGATGTGTTTTTAGAAAAAGGATTGGCGCTAACAATTGAACTAGCAGAGTTAGCAAATGAAACTCGCTGTTTTAAATATTGGAGCACGAAAGGACCTTCTGAACGAGAAGTGATATTAGAGGAATTTGTAGATTCTATTCATTTTCTGCTTTCATTAGGAAATGAGAAAGGCTATCGATTAGATGCTTGGCCGGAAATTAAGAAAAAGGAAAACTTAACGACGTGGTTTTTACAAACACAAGATGTAATATTATCATTTATTCATAATCCGACAGAGGATAATTACTTGCAAGTGTGGAAATATTATGGAGTGCTTGCCTATAATTTAGGTTTCACATTGGATGATATTATCCAAGCATACATTGCTAAAAACGAGAAAAATTACGAGCGGCAACGCAATGGATATTAAGGAGGATATTCATAATGAATTTGGATCAAACTCTGCAAATGTTGAAAGATTTGACTGATGCAAACGGCATCCCAGGAAATGAAAAAGCGCCGAGAGCAGTAATGAAAAAATATATCGAACCGTTTGCTGATAAGATTGAGTATGACAATTTAGGAAGCTTAATTGCTGAAAAATGTGGCGATGAAAAAGGCCCAAAAATTATGATTGCCGGTCACCTAGATGAAGTCGGCTTCATGGTGTCTCAAATTGATGAAAAGGGGTTTATTAAATTTCAAACTGTAGGCGGCTGGTGGGCTCATGTTATGCTTTCTCAGCGGGTAACGATTACAACTCGTTCAGGAGAAGAAATCATTGGCGTAATCGGTTCAAAACCGCCACATATCCTGCCTCAAGAACAAAGAAAGAAAACTGTAGATATAAAAGACATGTTTATCGATGTTGGTGCATCTTCAAAAGAGGAAGCGGAAAGCTGGGGAATACGACCTGGTGACATGATTACCCCTTATTTTGAATTCAATGTGATGAAAAACGAAAAATTGTTACTCGCAAAAGCTTGGGATAACCGAATTGGTTGTGCCATTGCCATCGAAGTGTTGAAACGATTACAAAATGAAAAACATCCAAATATCGTGTATGGTGTCGGCAATGTACAAGAAGAAGTAGGTTTAAGAGGTGCGAAAACGTCCACGTTTAAAATCCAACCGGATATTGGCTTTGCAGTAGATGTTGGAATTGCTGGTGATACGCCGGGGATTACTGCAAAAGAATCGACATCGAAGCTAGGAGCAGGGCCGCAAATCGTTATTTACGATGCTTCGATGGTATCGCATAAAGGATTACGGGATTTTGTAATAGATGTTGCAGAAGAGAACAAGATTCCATATCAATTTGAAACGATGCCTGGTGGTGGAACGGATGGCGGTTCTATTCATTTAACTGGAAGCGGCGTACCAACCCTTTCCATTGGCGTTGCTACTCGTTATATTCATTCCCATGCATCCATTTTGCATCGGGATGATTTTGAAAATGCAGTAAAATTAATGGTCGAAATTGTAAAGCGGCTTGATTGGGATGCGGTGAATAAAATTAAATTTGATTGAGAGGATTAAACATCCTCTCTTTTTTTATTGGCATTTAGAACGCTTGAAGTTATCTTTATGCATAACATATACTATTATGAATAGAATGGAATGGACATCATTTTAATTTGTACGCATAAATATTAATTAAAATCAAAAATAAACTCGTTTTAGTTGAATTTTTATTCGTTTTGATTGAATATTCCTTCGATTGACAAAAAGATTAAAATATAATAAAAATACACTTGATTTAATAAATATGCAATTGTATAATGAATACAACCAAACGTTAAAGGAGCGGTAAGAATCAATGAAACTGTTGGAAGAAGTGCAGCTAAAGCCCGTTTCTAGTTTAAAGGGCAAAGATTTATTGACGCTGCTTGATTATACAAGTGAAGAAGTGCAAGAACTAATTAGTCTTGCAATAAAAATGAAAAAGGTAACGAAAAACGGAAGATGTCCAAAACTATTAGATGGAAAAATAATCGGAATGATTTTTGAGAAGAATTCAACTCGTACTCGTATTTCCTTTGAAGTAGGAATGCATCAATTGGGTGGAAAAGCGATTTTCTTACATGCAAGAGATATGCAACTTGGTCGTGGTGAACCAATTTCTGATACTGGCCTTGTGCTTTCAGGATATTTAGATGGCATTATGATACGTGCAAATTCCCATAAGATGGTAGAGGAGTTAGCTGAATACTCTACAATTCCTGTGATTAATGGATTAACGGATCTTTATCATCCATGTCAAGCATTGGCAGATATTGAAACAATCGTTGAAAATAAAGGAAAATTAAAAGGTTTAAAAACAGCTTATGTTGGCGATGGAAATAATGTTGCCCATTCGCTGGTAGTTGCAGCTGCCCATGTTGGAATGGATATTGTGGTTGCAACTCCTAAAGGGTATGAGCCAGATGAAATCATCATGAAGAAGGCTCAAGCGATTGCAGAGAAAAATGGCAGCACGGTTGTCGTAACAAATGATCCAATTGAAGCTGTGAAAGATGCAGATGTAATCTATACAGATGTATGGACTAGTATGGGGCAGGAAGAGGAAGCGGCTCAGAGATTAATAGACTTTAAAGGTTATCAAATCAATGAGGAACTTGTTGCTCATGCAAAACCTGACTTTATGTTCTTACATTGTTTGCCAGCTCATCGCGAAGAAGAAGTGGCAACATCAGTAATCGATGGACCAAATTCATACGTCTTCGAGCAAGCAGAAAACCGATTACACGCACAAAAAGCAGTGCTATTATCTCTATTAGCATAATAAGAACAGAAGAAAATATGTTGTAGCTCTGCCCCGAAAGCGCAAGCGGTAGGGGCAAGCAGAAAACCGATTACACGCACAAAAAGCAGTATTGTTATCTCTTTTAGCATAATGAAAATAGAAGAGAATCTGCTATAGCTCTGCCCCGAAAGCGGCAGAGGAAACTTTTATCTCTACTACTATGCAGATTAAAACATGTTTTCACTCGATGTGGATTTCTAGGTGGAATGAAGCATCGATATAAATAAAAGATACAAGGCAATCCAGGAGGCGCTGGATTGCCTTTTTACATGAAGGAATATTTTATTTAGAAGACCGTTTCTTTAAATCAATTAATTGATAAACAATCGCATTTGTTTGCAAATCTTTCGTACAAATGTGGCCTAATTCTTTCGAATAATAATATTGGTAACCATCGGAACTAACAATTTCCATTACAGGATGAAAGGTTCCAGCAGGTGTTGTGATTTTTTCCGACATGCTGGTTACGACATAGGTTACTGGTTGATACTCATCCTTAAATGAATAAGACCAACTCGTTCCAAGTTTTACTGGATACGGAATATGAAAATCTGTGATAATTTCTTCATTTTCTAAGTAACCAGTAAAAGTGAAGCCTTTTTTATCGATGCGATTTACATAATGGATGTATTGATTGTTTTCGTCGGAAACTTGCCACCAATCCCCTAGTTCGTCAGATGAAAGATACGAAAAATATTCTCGAGCGGTATAGCCCTCATTTAATTCATATATGTACTGGTACTGTTTATTGTACCCAAATCCACTTGAAACAGGAATAAAATCAGGTTCAATAATCCGAGACATAAAAGTGGAAAAGTGAGCGCGAGTAAGAGGTTGAGAAGGCTTAAAAGTGCCATCTTCGAATCCCGTTGTAATGTTATTTGCAGCTAATATTTTGATTGCTTGATAGAATGTATGGTTTTTGGAAACATCTTTAAACTCTTGGTTTGTTGTACCTTTTAAATGAAATGCATTAACTAATACTTGAGCCATTTCACCGCGCGTAATGGGTTCAAAGGGTCTAAAAGTATCTCCTTTTGGAAAAATTCCTTCATCCACGACTGCTGCGATGGCCTTATAAGTAACTTCATCGATTTTTCCTAAATCTTGAAATCCTGGAGCTGGTCGATTCTCTACATTAAGATTTAATGCTCTTGTAATCATTAATGCAACTTGGGAATTTGTAACATTGTTAGAAGGTTTAAAGGTTTGATCTTGATAACCTTTAATAATTCCTGAATCCGCAAGAAATTCAATTTCGAATATTGACGGATGGCTTTCAGGAACATCTTTAAAAGTAGCAGCATCTCCATGATTTACTTTTACGCAAAAAATTAACATACAAATGATAAAACTACTCCATAGCCATTGTTTCCAATTGTAATGTACTCCCACTTCACTTTCCCTCCTTCAATACTAGTTTGGATAAACTTATGAAATAATGATATTTTTACTAATTCTCATACTAGTATAAACGCTCTCTTTTTTTTGGTAAATGACGAATTAGAACTATTCAGGTATGATAGTAGTATTAACAATTGAATAATAAATTCATTATTGATATAGTTGCTAGTCTACAAAGGGGTGAGATGATTGAATGATCATAAGGGAGAATTGTTGTTTGATTTAATTAATGGGAAATGGATGTTATTGAAAAAAATAAAGAAAGGAAAATGGCAAGATATTAGTGATATTTACATAACAAATTCAGAATTTGCTATTTTATCAATAGTTTATAAGGATAAGCCATTAATTTCTCATGTAGCGAAACAAGTTCATTTTACAAGGCAAGCAACCCATAAATTTATCAAACAATTAGAGCAAAAAGGTTTGGTGGAAACGAATAAAGCGAACTTGAGAGATAAATATATTGAACTGACACCTTCGGGAGAAGCTTGCTATGAAAAATATATCGCTTTAAAAAAAGAATTGGAGAATATCATTGCAGAACATATAGGGGAAGAACAACTAAAAAGCTTGAAGGAAATTTTAAAAATGGAATGGGGGTTATATTAAATAAGGGCATGGAGAATCCATTCTCCAGCCCTTTAATTTTGAAATGCTTTTGATAATGTTTCGGTAAACTTTGCATGCTCTTCTTCAGTAGAAGTTTGCCACCACTTTTCTAAAAAGACACCAAGTCCTGGAAGTAGGTGCTCATCTCCTCGAGCGATTGCATCTTGAATTGTTTCCTGAAAATCTTGTGGGTTGTCTCCTTTAACATTTGCTGTAATGGCTTCTCTTATTTGAAAGTTCATACCATTCGCCTCCTCGAGTAGTAGTTTGTTACCACTCGATGAAATTATGCGTCATTTTCAATAACTCCTTGGAGAAACTTTTTTGGAGTAAAGTTCTTCTTAGCGCAACTTGCGTAATGTGTATGTGATTTTATGCTAATTGAAGCATACGGTTTAATGACAACAATGCTTCTTCCGTTGTTTCTCGGTCCACTTTAATGACATTTCCTTGTTCACCATTTTCAATCATTTCAAGCGCCCAAAGGAAATGTGGCAAATCGATACGGTTCATTGTTAGGCAAGGGCACATATTTTCATTGAGTGAGATGATGTGCTTGTCGGGATGCTCAGCAATAATTCGTTTCACTAAGTTCATTTCCGTTCCGATTGCCCAACTCGAGCCAGCAGGAGCATTTTTGATGGTTTCTACGATATATTTAGTAGAACCTGAAAGGTCTGCTGCTTGTACTACTTCAAAAGAACATTCTGGATGAACAATGACTGTCATTTCAGGATAGTTTTCTCGAACTTCTTGAACATTCTCCACTGTAAATCCTTGATGAACAGAACAATAACCATCCCATAAAATCACTTTTATGTCTTGGACATTGCCTTCATACTTGAATTCTCCAGAAATCGGATTCCATACAGCCATTTGTTCTAAAGGGATTCCTAATTCGTAGGCTGTATTTCTTCCTAAATGTTGGTCTGGTAAGAAAAAGATTCGCTCTTTTTGCGTAAGTGCCCACTCCACCATTTTTTTGGCGTTGGATGAAGTGACACAAGCACCGCCATTCCGCCCGGTGAATGCTTTTATCGCAGCAGTTGAGTTGACATATGTTAATGGGATAATTGTATCGCCGAAAAGGGCTGTTAACTTCTCCCATGCTTCTTCCGTTTGATAAATATTTGCCATATCTGCCATGGAACAACCTGCACGCATATCAGGCAAGTAAACAATTTGCTCATCGGTTGTTAACATATCAGCTGTTTCAGCCATGAAGTGCACACCGCAAAATACAATATGTTTAGCTTGTTTATTTTTAGCAGCTACTTGCGCCAATTGCAAAGAGTCGCCTATTGCATCAGCAAATTGGATTACTTCATCTTTTTGATAATGATGTGCAGGGATAAATAATTGATCACCTAATTTTTCCTTTATTTCACGAACTCTCTTTTCCATTTCATCACGAGACAAGCGACGATATTTTTCAGGCAACATACCTTGAGTTGGAAGTGTGCAAATTGTTGACATTATTCAACATCCTTTCTTTTTACTAATGCACTAATATCTAAAGCGTTAACCGAATGGGTAAGGGAGCCGAGGGAAATCCATTCTACGCCAGATTCTGCGTACTTTCGCAAATTGTCTAACGTAATGCCCCCAGAAGCTTCCGTTGTTATATGTTTTGGAACAAGCGGCAACCATTGTTTAATTTCTTCAGGAGTTCGATTATCAAACATGATAATATCCGCACCAGCTTCAATTGCTTCTAACAATTGTTCTTTCGTTTCAATTTCCACTTCGATTTTTACCGTATGACCAATTTTTGATTTAGCTAATTGTACGGCCTTTGAAATGCTTCCAGCGAAAGCAATGTGATTGTCTTTTAACATAATGCAATCGTATAAGCCGCTTCGGTGGTTATATGCACCGCCTGTCCGCACAGCGTATTTATCGAGCATTCTTAGACCTGGCATCGTTTTTCTGGTATCACATATTTTTGCATTTGTTCCTTTAGTTAATTCAACAGCTTTTCTTGCGTTCGTTGCGATGCCGCTCATCCGTTGAATTAAATTTAAAATGACCCGTTCTCCGCTAAGCAAACTTTGTAAAGAACCCTCTATGATAGCGATTTGATCCCCCTTATGAACTTCATCCCCATCTTCTTTCAGCAAGGTGATGTTAAGGAAAGGGTCGAGCAACTTAAATCCGGTTTCGATTATCGTAGCTCCACAAAAGATTCCGTCCTCCTTTGCATAAAAAGTAAAAGATCCTTGATCTATACGGGAAAAGATGGTTTCGCTTGATAAGTCACCGTCTCCGATATCTTCATTAAAAAACTGTTTCAATATTTCTTGTAATTTGATTTTGTTCATAAAGTCCGTCCCTCACATGTAATTTTCCTTGTTTGAAGATAATCCACTTATTTTGCCAATCCTCATTAATTGATGGAAAGTCATTACGAATATGGGAGCCACGAGATTCTTCTCTAGTAAATGCTCCTTGAACAATTAAAGAGGCGGTAATATGCATAAATAACTGTTCAATCGTTCGTCTGTCTAATGCATCAAAATTGACATTTGCAAATTCCTCATAGGCAGGCAACTGTTCAATTAAATCCGTTAACGCTTTTTTTTCTCTTACGATGCCAGCCTTTAGGAACATTTCTTTTTGTAAGACACTAGGTTGCATTAATTTTGGGATGTTGGACGATTTATTGTCAATTTTTCGAATCGTATAGTTGTTTTGACGGCTGCCGTTATTTAGCAAATGTTCTGCCATCAATTTTCCAAAGGTAATACATTCTAACAATGAATTGCTGGCTAGTCGATTTGCTCCATGGACACCCGTACAAGCGGCTTCACCAATGGCAAGAAGTCTTGGGATATTAGTCCGGCCGTAAACGTCGCTGACGATGCCTCCCATAAGAAAGTGGCTTCCCGGTGCAATGGGTATGCGCTGATTCGATAAATCAATCCCTATCACTTTGCAAATATTAGTAATCGTAGGAAACTTTTCTTCAAAGTGCTCGATGTTCGAAATGTCGATATAAACTTCATGGCCATTTGTACGATGTTTATACATTTCGTAAGCGGTAATATGTCTTGGAGCTAAATCCGCAAGTGGATGAACTCTTTCCATAATTCGATTTCCATTTTCATCAACAAAATAACCGCCTGCTCCTCGAACTGCTTCAGAAACAAGTCCATGCGTTTTTCCATCCAAATAAATTAAGCTTGGATGGAATTGAATAAATTCCATATCAGCGATTTCGGCTCCTGCAAGGTAAGAAAGGGCAATCCCATCACCAAAGCTATCGGAACAATTTGAAGTATATTCATACAATGCTCCTACACCGCCAGTTGCAACAATCACGTATGAGGCTAAGTACGTAATATGATCTTCAAAAGATTTCGTTTTTACACCGATACATTCTCCATCATCATTAATGAGTAGTTCATAAGCCAACTCATATTCGTGAATTATGACGTTTTCAGGCAAAGAATCTACCAAAAAGTTTACTAGAGCTTTGCCCGTTGCATCGCCGCCAGAATGGATGATTCTTGGTTTGCTATGTGCTCCTTCAAGTCCAAGCAAAATCGAGCCATCAGGTGCACAATCAATAGGAAAATGATCGTTAATTAGTTGTTGAACAGTTTGTTTTCCTTCTTTTACAAGTTTTATTACATTTTCCACATCATGATGATGAAGGCCAGCAACAAATGTATCTTCTATGTGAAATCGGATGTTGTCTTCACTGCTTGTGACTGCAGCAATTCCTCCTTGTGCTTTGTATGAACTACCGTTTTTTATGTGATTTTTTGTGACAATGTGTACATCATACTTTTTTGCAAGGAGTTTTGCTGTTTGAAGAGCACTAATACCACTTCCTATAATGACAATGTCTGTGTTGATGATCATAGCATTACCTTCTTTACAGTTGTCTTGACACATATATTTACATAAAATAAATGATAAAACAAGCATTTTCATTCATAATTTCCGTTATGTAAAGTATGCTAAGAGTCCATAATTTTTGTAGAAATGGGGAATATCAATGATTTATCTAGATTATGCTGCGACAACCCCGATGATGGATGTAAGTATTGAGGCTTACAGTCTTGCTGCAAAAAGCGTATATGGTAATACATCCAGTTTGCATGATGCAGGTGGACAAGCAGCCTTTTTGTTAGAAAACGCAAGAGATGTTGTGGCAAATAAATTAGGCGTTAATCGGGACGGCATCATATTTACTGGAAGTGGTACAGAAGGGAATATCCTTGCAATAATATCTTTAGCCCGTGCAGGAAAAGGGAAACATATCATCACGTCAAGCGCAGAACACACGAGTGTACATGCAGCTATAAATACTCTAGAAAGAGAAGGTTATGAAATTACAAAACTACCGTTAACAAAACGAGGTATAGTTGATGTAAGCATGTTAGAACAATCGATTCGCCCAGATACTGTTCTCATTACAATCCAACATGTCAACTCAGAAATTGGTTCTATTCAACCGGTGAAAGAAATTGCCGAAGTTGCACAAAAATACAATATTTCATATCATGTAGATTGTGTTCAGTCCTTCTGTAAATTAGATGTAACGGAATTTTCAAAATTTGTTGATGGCATCACAGTATCCGCCCATAAAATTGGTGGACCAAAAGGCTGTGGTGCGGTATATTTAAATCCACGCAGAAGAATATTGCCACTTTTTCCAGGTGTGACTCATGAAAGGGGCTTAAGAGGCGGTACGGTCGATACCCCGGCGGTTTTTGCTTTTGCCAAAAGCGTAGAGCATTACCAGTATGACTTCAATAAATTTTGGAGTTTGCGAAACCAATTAAAAGAATCAATAAAAGATACAAACTGCTATTTTATTGAAGCAGACGAAGCTCATCAACTCCCAAGCATATGTGGCTTATGTATGAAGGGGGCGGAAGGGCAATACGTGATGTTGCGATTAAATGAAGAAGGAATTTGCATTTCAACCGGAAGTGCTTGCGATATTAACAGTGCATCAGGAACAAAGGCGATACTTGCGATGGGGCATAGCTTATCGGAAGCACGTACATTTTTCCGAATCTCTTTTGGAATGGATACAACAGAAGAACATATTTATCGACTTAGTAAAGCATTAGTAAATTTAGATCAAGATGTAAAAAAATAAATAAAGGCGGTTTATCAATAATGAAACGCATAGAATCGGCTCAAAACGCTTATGTGAAACATTGGAAAAAGCTAGTTACCAATAGGAAAGAGCGAGAAAAAACAGGAGAATTTATTGTCGAAGGATTTCATTTAGTAGAGGAAGCGCTAAAAAATAAGGAGCAAGTCATTCAAATCATTGTACGCGAAGGGGTTGAAATTCCCCGTGAATGGTCATTGAATGATGTAAAGATAGTGGAAGTAACGAATTCCATTGCGAAGGACATTGCAGAAACAGAAACTTCACAAGGTATATTTGCACATTGCAAACAAGCAATGATTTCGGAAACTGAACAGGCATCATGGAAAAAATTATTGCTTATTGATGCAGTGCAAGACCCAGGAAATATCGGAACGATGATTCGTACAGCGGATGCTGCTGGAATCGATGCGGTTGTTTTAGGAAAAGGCTGTGCAGATATATATAATTCAAAGACATTGCGTTCGGCGCAAGGATCCCACTTCCATATTCCGGTAATTCGCGGAAATTTAATGGATTGGGTTGAAAAATTAAAAGAAAGAAACATTCCTTTGTATGGAACTGCTCTTGAAAATGCAGTTGATTATAGAGAATTACATAAGTCAGGAAGTTTCGCCTTAATTGTAGGAAATGAAGGTAGCGGTGTTCAAAAGGAATTGCTCGAGCAAACGACTCAAAACGTGATGATTCCGATTTTAGGACAAGCAGAATCGTTGAATGTGGCGGTTGCTACAGGGATTTTATTATATCATTTCATCGATTAACGAACTCTTACTTTTGCTTCTCGATTGAAGTAAAAGTAAGAGTTTTTCATTAAACGGATTGGATAATTATACAAGGTAGATACTTGAAACATAATCCAATTTATCGTAGAATAGTCTAAGATTTTTCCAATCATATGTGAATAAAGTGGAAATGCGTTGGAGCGGGAAGAGTAAATATTCAATGACTGCATTTCAGGGAGCATAAGCCATGACTGGAAGCTTATGTATGCAGCGAATATTGAAGTTCACCCCGCGAGCAGCATCCAGGACCAGAGTAAAGCTCTGTAAAGGATTGCCGGCGAATGCCGTTATGTCAATGAAGTGATTGCATTTTGCAATAACTAGGGTGGTACCGCGAATGTTCCTCGTCCCTTGATTTGGGGCGAGGTTTTTTATTTGATTTGTAACATGTGAGTGTGTAACAAAAATTGTTAATTTTATAACAAAAACTGGTAATTATTCAAACGAAAAATATTTTTCATTTAAGGAGGTTACATGATGGAACAGCAACTAAAACAAATTGAGCAAGAAGCCATTGAGAAAATTGCTGCATGCACGAACTTAAAAGAACTGAATGATGTTCGTGTTCAATATTTAGGGAAAAAAGGGTCCATTACGGAAGTATTAAAAGGAATGGGGAAACTTTCTCCTGAAGAGCGTCCTAAAATGGGGGCTCTAGCCAATACAGTTCGTGAAAAAGTAACTGAAGCGTTGGAGCAACGTGTCAAAGTATTAGAAGAACAACAAATTCAAGAACAACTAGAAAAGGAATCCGTCGATGTAACACTTCCTGGACGTAAAGTGCGCCTTGGCAACAGACATCCTTTAACGCGTGTTGTTGAAGAATTGGAAGATTTATTCATCTCCATGGGATATGAAATTGCAGAAGGTCCAGAAGTGGAAATGGATTATTATAACTTTGAAGCATTGAATTTGCCAAAAGGGCATCCTGCTCGCGACATGCAAGATACTTTCTACATTACGGAAGAAACGTTATTACGTACGCATACATCGCCGGTGCAAGCTAGAACAATGCTTGCGAAAAAAGGCAAACCGTTCCGTATTATTTGCCCGGGAAAAGTGTATCGTCGTGACACAGACGATGCTACTCACTCACACCAATTTATGCAAATTGAAGGGCTCGTGGTAGGAGAAAACATTCGTATGAGCGACCTAAAAGGTACGTTAGATAAACTCGCGAAAAAAATGTTTGGTGAAGATCGAGAAATTCGTCTCCGCCCAAGTTTCTTCCCGTTCACAGAACCATCTGTTGAAATGGATATTTCTTGTTTCCGCTGTGGAGGAAATGGCTGTAACGTATGTAAACATACAGGATGGATTGAAATACTAGGTGCCGGCATGGTGCATCCTAACGTACTGAAAATGGGTGGATATGATCCGAAGAAATTCTCTGGTTTTGCCTTTGGTATCGGTGTAGAACGTATTGCGATGTTGAAATATGGTGTGGAAGATATTCGAAACTTCTATATCGATGACATTCGATTCTTATCACAATTCCGACGTACAGAAGGGTAAGGGGGTATTAATATGTTAGTTTCATTAAATTGGTTGCAAGAATATGTAGATACACAAGGGCTGTCACCTGAAGATTTAGCAGAAAAAATTACTCGTGCTGGAATTGAAGTCGATTCCGTCATCGATCGATCTCAAGGAATGACGAATATCGTTGTTGGTCATGTCGTATCAAAGGAGAAGCATCCAGATGCAGATAAATTAAGCATTTGCCAAGTAGATGTAGGTACGGATGTAAGACAAATTATTTGTGGTGCACCGAATGTGGAAGCCGGCCAAAAAGTAATCGTTGCATTACCTGGTGCAAAACTTCCGGGTGGAATCAAAATTAAAAAAGCGAAAATGCGCGGTCAAGAATCGAATGGAATGATTTGTTCATTGCAAGAACTTGGAATTGAAGGGCGCGTTGTACCAAAAGCATATTCTGAAGGAATATACGTTTTACCGGAAGATGCAGTTCCTGGCAGCGATGCTTTAGAATTAATCGGTTTACGAGATTCTGTATTGGAGCTTGGTTTAACTCCTAACCGTTCCGATGCACTTTCAATGTTAGGTGTAGCCTATGAAGTGGGAGCAATTTTATCGCAAGATGTCAAATTACCAGAAATTCAATATGAAACTTCAAACGAAAAAGCGGAAGATTACATTAAAGTTAAAGTAGAAGCTACTAAAGAAAATCCATTATACGCTGCAAAAGTCATTAAAAATGTAAAAGTGGCAGAATCGCCATTATGGTTACAGCATTATTTAATGGCGGCGGGTATTCGTCCACACAATAACGTAGTCGATATTACGAACTATGTATTGTTAGAATATGGTCAACCGCTTCATGCCTTTGATTACGATTCACTAGGCACAGGTGAAATCGTTGTTCGATTAGCGAATGAAGGCGAAAAAATTGTTACTTTAGACGATCAAGAGCGCACGTTACAGAGTCATCATTTAGTCATTACAAATGGAAAAGAACCTGTTGCTGTCGCAGGGGTAATGGGTGGTGGCAATTCGGAAGTAACAGAAAACACAACAACGGTTGTACTTGAATCAGCTTATTTTGTTGGTCATTCAGTTCGTCAAACTTCAAAAGATTTAGGATTGCGTTCCGACTCATCAGTTCGTTTTGAAAAAGGTGTCGATCCAAATCGAGTTTTAGAAGCTCAAGAACGAGCTGCACAACTTCTTAGTGAATTAGCTGGTGGAGAAGTATTAGAAGGTACCGTATTAGTTGATGAGCTTGATAAAACACCAGCGCGAATTGTAATTTCACCAGATGAAATTAATGCAAAATTAGGAATGAAAATCTCCCTAGAAGATATGATTTCCATCTTACAACGCTTAAAATTTGAGGTGGAAGCAGCACGAGGTTTATTAATCATTGATGTGCCAACTCGTCGACAAGACATTAAAATAGAGGAAGACATCATTGAAGAAATCGCAAGACTTTATGGTTACGATGAAATTCCAATGACATTGCCAGAAGGTAAAATGCATATTGGTGGCTTAACTCCGTATCAAGAAAAGCGCCGCATTGTGCGCAATTTCTTAGAAGGAGCTGGATTGTATCAAGCAATCACCTACTCATTAACTTCTGCTGAATTGTCTCAAAAATTTGCACTGAAAAAAGAAGAAACAACGAAATTGTTAATGCCGATGAGCGAAGACCGTTCAACTTTACGTCAAAGTTTAATCCCTCACTTATTGCAAGCTGCAAGTTATAACTTGGCGCGTCAAGCGGATTCTGCTAGTTTGTATGAGATTGGGTCTGTATTCCTCGGGAAGACGGAGGAAGGTTTACCATTTGAAGAAGAGCATGTTGCCTTTGTCATTACTGGCAAATGGGTAGACGATGCTTGGTTAGGGGATAAACGCAATGTAGATTTCTTCGCAGCAAAAGGCATTGTAGAAGGATTGCTTGAAAAACTAGGATTAACTGAACGAGTTACTTTTGAGAAAGCAGCAATGGACGGATTACATCCTGGTCAAACAGCAAATATATTACTTGATGGAGAACGTATTGGAGTAATTGGTGGTCTTCATCCATCAGAACGAAAAGAGTGGGATTTAAAAGATACGTATGTAGCGGAATTAAATTTACATGCCCTGTTGCGCACTGATGCAAAAGGAGTAGAATACGAACCGGTTCCACGCTTCCCACTTGTTACACGAGATATTGCCATTGAAGTAGATCGCTCTGTACCTGCTGGAGAACTTGAATCTATCATTCGTACATCAGGTACGAAATTATTAAAAGCTGTAAAAGTATTTGATGTATATGAAGGTGAAAATATCGATGCCAATAAAAAATCAGTAGCCTTCACATTAACATACTTTGATCCTGAAAGAACATTAACAGATGAAGAAGTAACAAATGCACATGAAAAAGTATTGAAAGCATTAAAAGAAGCTGGTGCTATAATTCGTTAAAGGTTTTAAAATTTATATATTTAAAGTAAGGCTGGATTTAGATTCCAGCCTATTTTTATCTCATCATTGCTCTTTGTGTTTAGTATGAGTAGAATGGGAAAATATTGTATAATTTTCTTGATGTAAACCAATGGATGAGGAGTGAAATCGCTTGAAAAAAATTAGAAAAGCCATCATCCCAGCTGCAGGTTTAGGAACACGATTTTTACCTGTAACGAAAGCCATGCCGAAAGAAATGTTACCGATTGTAGATAAACCAACCATTCAATATATTGTTGAAGAAGCGATTGCTTCGGGAATTGAAGATATTATCATCGTTACGGGAAAAGGAAAACGGGCGATTGAAGACCATTTTGATCACGCCTTTGAACTGGAGGCAAATTTAATTGAAAAAAAGAAGTACGATTTGTTAGAAAAGGTACGTGTATCATCGGATATTGATATTCATTATATCCGCCAAAAACAACCTCTAGGCCTTGGACATGCCATTTGGTGTGCCCGTAAATTTATTGGTAATGAACCTTTTGCTGTGTTGCTCGGAGATGACATCGTTCAAAGTGATGTTCCTTGTTTAAAACAATTAATCAATCAATATGAAAAAACCTTTTCTAGCGTAATTGGCGTTATGGAAGTACCTGATAGCGAAATCCATCGTTATGGTGTGATTGATCCAATTTCCACCGATTCACCGTTAATGCAAGTGAAAATGTTCGTAGAAAAACCAACAAAAGAAGAAGCACCTTCCAACTTTGCGATTATAGGACGTTACATTTTAACACCCGAAATTTTCCGCTACTTAGAACAAAAGAAAATGGGGAAAGGCGGAGAAATTCAATTAACAGATGCTATTGAGGAATTGAATACGATTCAACGTGTGTTTGCATATCGCTTTGAAGGAAAACGATATGATGTCGGCAATCAAATGGGATTCATTGAAACGACAATTGATTTTGCGTTGCAGCGTGAAGATTTGCGAGAAGAAGTAAAACGTTTCATTATCGATAAAGCGCAACAATTATCAATACAAACACGTTCCCATTAATGAAATGCTAAATGAAATAATAAATTATAAGTAGTGATTATGTTTAATTGATAATAGAGTTTTGTAAATCACGATGAAAAAATTTCAAGATTCTATAAGAATATTTAAAGTAAAAAAATAAGAAATGAGGCAATTCCATTGACAACTCATTCTGTTCAAACAACATTATTGAATTGTTTATTCGATTATCAAGATATGGAAGCATATAAAGATCGAGTTAAACAAATTCACTTTGAATTAGAAAATTCAAAGGATATGACTGGTTGGATTAATTATCCATTAATGGACCATAAGGCGTTATTTAATGAAATTGAGGATTTGAAAAGTGAAATATGCATAAATGCGGATGTGTTTGTTGTAATTGGTATTGGTGGTTCATTTTTAGGAGCCCGTGCCGTTCAAGAAGCATTATCTCCTTATTTTGGTGTTCTCAAAGAGGGCATTGAGGTTATATACGTTGGTCATCATATGAGCGGGGCTTATTTAGAGCAATTAATTCATTATTTAGATGATAAAGAAATTTATATCAACGTCATTTCAAAATCTGGAAGCACGATGGAGACAGCTTTAGCATTCCGCGTGCTAAGACAGTATATGGAAAAACGCTATGGTGAAAATGCAGTTAATCGGATTATAGTAACAACAGACCCTGAAAGAGGAATTTTGAAAAATATAGCAGAAAAGGAAGGGTATAAACAGTTCGCTATCCCTTCGAATATAGGGGGCAGGTATTCAGTATTAACGCCAGTGGGGCTATTGCCACTCGCTGTATCTGGAATAGATATTCGATCTTTCATGGATGGTGCAAAAAATGCAGCTTTGGAATTAAAAGCGGTAGATTTAATGCGTAATCATGCATACCAATACGCAGTTATAAGAAATATCTTATATAACGAAGGGTACAGTGTGGAAATGCTAGCATCCTTTGAACCTTCATTAAAGAAGTTTCACGAATGGTGGATGCAGTTATTTGGTGAAAGTGAAGGCAAAGAAAGAAAAGGTCTATTTCCTACATGTGTTACGTTCTCCACTGATTTGCATGCAATCGGACAATTTATTCAAGAAGGAAGCCCCATTTTGTTTGAAACGCTTCTCCATTTCCATGAAATCGACGGGGATTATGACGTACCATATGATAGTCGAAATGAAGATGGATTAAATTATTTAGCAGGCCGCTCCTTTAACGAAATCAATGCAACTTCAAAACAAGGCACAGCCCTCGCCCATGCAGAAGGTGGAGTGCCAGTTATTCAACTAGAAATGCAAAAGCTTGATGCCTATCATCTAGGCTATTTAATCTACTTCTTTATGAAAGCATGTGCCATGAGTGCGAAGTTACTGGAAGTAAATCCTTTCGACCAACCTGGAGTGGAAGCGTATAAAAAGAAAATGCTTAAACTGTTAAAAAATGAACCATTAAAATGAAAAATATTATTCTACATTGGATTCTTCTATATTTTCAATTGGTTTTGGTTTCATAACACCATAAAAAGCTCCAAGTATACCACTAATTGTATGGATTAATCCGAATGTATAGATATTAAAAAAGACTAGATTTTTCGAATTGTTAAATTCAGAGAAGTCTCCTTCTATTGATTGCACAGATGAAAAATACACAAATAATCCAAGAAGCAATATTCCACCGGCAATGCCTATAAATTTTTCTATTCTTTTTGCAGAGCTTGTTACAGTTAAGAAATAGCGAAAAGTGGTAATTAAACTCAATATAATAAAAGGGAATAAGAAAATGATGCCAATGAATCCTAAATTACCAGTTGCTCCTTTCGGTTGCACCTCATACAATTGACTAACGAGTACAAAACCGAAAAAGGAAATGGCGATACTTATAAGCCAGCTTAAACGAATCACATACATCATCCATTTCTTTTGCATTATTTTAAGGCTACTAGTATTATAACCTATCTTAAAAACATGTTCTTATTGAAAGAAAATTTATATACAAGGAAATACCAATATTTTGTAGAATTAAATAAAAGGAAGATTGAAGGGGGATGAGGAGTTTGTTGACGAAACAAGATACTGTACTTGTATTGATTGATATTCAAGGAAAACTTGCACGCATCGTGGACAACAGTGAATTTGTGATTCAAAATATCGCCAATATGGTACAAGGTGCTAAAGTGTTAGGTTTGCCTATTTTATGGCTTGAGCAGTATCCGAAAGGTTTAGGGCCAACTGTAGAAGAAATTTCACAGCATTTAGCAGATGAGAAACCAATTGAAAAGATTACGTTCAGCGCATATGATACACCGGAATTTGTCGCTGCACTTGAAGCAACAGGTCGTAAAAAAGTGTTAATTGCCGGTATTGAGACGCATATTTGTGTGTACCAAACGACAGCTCACTTGCTCCAAAATGGTTATGAAGTCGAAGTGTTAGCGGATTGCGTTTCTTCTCGTACAGCTTTAAATACACAAATAGGTTTAGAAAAAATGAAACAATGTGGAGCAAAAATAACGAGTGTTGAAATGGCATTGTTCGAAATGCAACAAATTGCTCGTGGAGATGAATTTAAAGCTATTAGTAAGATTATTAAATGATGATTGAGTGGTTGAAAATAAAAAATTATCATCCGATTTGGATGATAATTTTTTATTTTGAGGTATACCGTATTGTCTTTATTTATAGTCATATTATTGAATGCAGGAGGTTGTTTGTTTCATTTGTTATTCGTTATCCAAAAATTGATCATGTCGTTCACGGATTGATGGATTTTCTTTCTTTTTTGGAATATGAAATTCTTCTTCCATTCCAAATTCTTCGAGACTTGCTCCATTACTTCCCACAGATTGTTTGCCGCGTACAAAATCAAAATGGCGTCTATTGTTTTCTAAATCCATTCGATGATCCATTGTAGAACTCTCCTTTCGTTTTTAATATGAGCATTTTCAACGATGTTATGCATCTCAAAGTTTGTCATAAATTCCTCACAAGCGGAGTTTTAGGTGCACGTGTGTGAATGCTAAATGTACAAGATTGTGTATTAACCACACCAGTTTCACGAGTTAAGCTGGCAATCTCACAAACTGTATTAACTTAACTAATATATATCCATAATTATTTTTAATAAAATAATTTCATATTATTAATGAATAACTTATAGTGAGTAACAATATATTTTAAAGTGTGGATAGATTAATATGTGAAGTTTAGGAGGAAGGAACATTGTCAATTAATAAAGGGCAATTGATTGAGTTAATAGAAAATTTACCAAAGTCAGCACATATTACAACGTACTACTATTTAAAAGATTTAACGAAAAGTAGATTTGTACAATATGAAATAGAAGTTGAAGATTACTCATTCATCAATGAGCAAAATAAACAAATAGAAACGTACTGGATCGATGCTTTTATGGAGTATCATTTAGACTCGAAATAAAATAGCCTCCTATTTATAATCAAATAATTACCAATTCATAAAGAGATTGGTTGTTTCTAATATAAAAATATCTAGTAATTTATTCCTATTTCAAAAATATTTCAATAATTTTACGAGATAAAAAAGAAGAAACTTATTCTATCAAAGGGTTGGTAGATTAATATTTCAACGTAACAAAACTGTAAAAATCCTTCCAAAAATTTTGTGATGAATTCATCAATCATTCCTTTTATGATGAATTTACATCAAGAAGGAAGGATTGAAGGAAATGTACAAAAAATTAAAAAGAGGTGCAGGAGCACTTGTACTATCAATTGGATTATTAGTACCGGCAACGGCTTTAGCTGCAGGAACGTATACGGTTGTTTCAGGAGATTCGCTTTGGAAAATTGCTGTAAAAACACAAACAGGTGTACAAGAATTAATTAATGCGAATCCACAGTTAAAAAACCCTAATTTAATATACCCTGGTCAAAAAATTAATATCCCTGAAAAAGAAGGGTTGGCTTACGAAGAAGAAGTAGTACGACTTGTGAATGTTGAGCGTGCAAAAGCAGGTCTACCAGCATTAAAATCTGATTGGGAACTTGCTAGAGTTGCAAAACATAAATCTCAAGATATGCACGATAAAAAATATTTTGATCATACAAGTCCAACGTATGGTTCACCTTTTACCATGATGAAAAACTACGGAATCCAATATAAATCTGCGGGTGAAAATATTGCGATGGGTCAAAGCACACCAGAACAAGTGGTGAAAGCTTGGATGAACTCATCTGGCCATCGTGCAAACATCTTAAACAAAAACTTCACTCACATCGGTGTTGGTTACGTGAAGGATGGCCATTACTGGACACAAATGTTTATTCAAAAATAATGATAAAAGAGGCGCCTAAAAAGTCATTTTTAGGCGCTTTTCTTTACGTTTGCCGCTCACACTTCATCGCAGATAGAGGTGCGTTTCATATGACCGTCGCAGAGAAATATAATACTAGAGCCTTACTAGAATGTGCAAACTTATTAGTCGGGCTTTTTATCATCAATACCATATTTTGCTTTCAAAGTAGTAATTTTATATAATTCACTTTAAAGTAGCTTTTTCATAAAGGGGATATTATTGTGAAGCCGATCAATTTATTTTCTTTGCTGAATGCAAAAGAAGATTTATATGAAACGAATTTTATACAATATCTGGAGCAGTTCGGAATCAACCCAAGAATCCGAACGAGTGAATTTTATGATTTACATGCTTTCGTTGAAGAGTTGAGAAAGAAATCTAAAGTTATACATATTTACAATGGTTATTACGTCGGCTATATGATTAAGCAAATCGGAAAGGAATTTGATTTATTAAGAATTGGGAAAGACTGTGTCATCAATATTGAATTGAAGCGGGAAGGAAATGTAGAAAAGATAACGAAACAGCTTGTACAAAACCGTCATTATTTAAAATTTCTAGATGTGGATGTATACAATTTTACCTATGTTTCATCAATCAATAGATTATATAAGTTAAACGAAAACCATCAAATTGAAGAAGTTGATTTTCACTTTTTAATTGATAAATTAATACAACAACAAATACAAGTCATAGAAAATTTAGATGATTTGTTTGATCCGTCGAATTACTTAGTATCCCCATTCAATTCAACAGAAGCATTTATGGAAGATAAATATTTTTTAAGTGCCCAACAAAGTACATATAAACGAGAAATCATTCATGCCAAGCCGACGAATCAATCAAAAATATTTGCGATTGAAGGTGGCCCTGGTACAGGAAAATCCTTACTCACTTATGACATTGCGAAAGAGTATATTCGACAATCGAAAAATGTCATCATTTTTAACTGCGGACGATTAAATGGAGGACATTTGAAGCTAATTGAAGAATACAAATGGCCAATTGTGCCAATTAGTAAGTTTCAAAAGGTCATACATAAAGAAACGGATTTATCAAAATATGACTTAATTATTTTCGATGAAGTACAGCGTTTATATATTCATAAATTACAGAGCTTCATTCATCTCTTAGAAAAATCAAAAACGAAATGTATATTCTCGTACGACCCTAATCAAGTATTAACGACTGTTGAAATGAGAAATAAAGTACCAAAAATCATCGAGACGACATTGAAACCTGTGAAGTATGAGTTAACAGAAGTTGTTCGATATAATAAAGAAATCCATTCATTTATTAAGAAGTTGTTTGATCTATCGACGGAAGTGCCTGTACAACAATATTCTAATGTGAGCATTCAATATTTCTCATCCATTCAAGCGACAAAGAGTTACCTGTATTTTTTACAGCAAGCTGGTTGGAAAGTGATTGATTTCACGCCTTCAAGGTTTATTGATCGCTCCAACAATCAAAGCAATCCATTAGCAGTGACAACCGCTGACGTAATCGGGCAAGAATTCGATTATGTTGTAGCAGTAATTGATGATTCGTTTTACTATAAACCGAATCATAAATTAGCAGCCAAAATGAATTTCAAGAAGCCGTATTATCAACCGACGAAAATGCTTTATCAAAACATTAGCAGAGCGAGGAAAAAACTGCATGTAGTTGTTGTCAATAACTTAATTGTAATGGATAAAATTTTAAAGATTTTAAATGGTTAATATCACCCTATTTCTTACCAATTTGTACTTAGATGATTGGAATGAATAGCAATATAAAATGGTCGATTCCACAATCGACCATTTTGAATGTTAGTCATCTACTTGCGAAGTTTTCATAAATCCTTTTGGCTTTTTTAGTGTTCGCAAAATGCCATTTTGCGATAGAACGGAGAACATTTTCACCTTGCTGCAACAAAATTTTTGCTGCCATTTCATCGACCAAATGACTAGCGCCTTTTTGAAGGGGAAACCCAACAATGTCAGATAGGCGATCCATTTCGATTAAAAAAGCATAACGCGCTATGATGGAGGCGGCTGCAACAGCGATATGTTGCTGTTCAGCTTTTGTCGAAAAAAGAACGTTTTCGCGAATGATTTCTTTTTCATTTTGAATATATTGATAGTACGTGTCTCTTTCTGCAAATTGATCAATTAATATATAATCCGGTTTTTCCGGTGAAATTTTATGGAGCACATGTTTTAAAGCTTGATTGTGCAGCATGGCTTTCATTTTTCCTTGAGTTAAGCCGCGGCTTTGCAAATCGTTATACTTGTCATTGCGTAATGTTAAAAGGCTATGAACACAAGTTGCAATTAAATGAGGTGCAATTTCTCGGATTGCTTGATCGTTTAGTTGTTTAGAATCTTTTACTCCCAGTTCTGTTACTAGTTCAATTTTGTCATTTGGTACGTAGACAGCAGCGACTGTAATTGGACCGAAATAGTCTCCAGTTCCTGTTTCATCAGATCCAATAACAGACAATTTTGAAAAGTTTTCCGGAAGTGTATCTCCTATTGAGTTTATGTTTTGTTGATTGTTTTCATCAGTTAGAGCGAATTCGTTAAATCGGCTAGCTTCCCGTTGAGCTCCTAAACCCTGAAACATTACTTTTCCAGAACTGTATACGGTGATGGCTACATCGGGGAGTTTTGCTGCAAATACGACACCAGGTGCATTACGTTCTACCTTATGTTTTAAGTAATACGTTTCTATTTCATTGAGTTGTTGTGGTAATAATTTTAAGACGATATTGTTCATGATACGACCCTTTCTCCCAAGAAAGATTTAAATTGATTTTACCAAAAGGAGATTGAGAATGAAATTCTACAATATCCCTTTTAACTCTAGGTTGTATGACAACGAATAAAGATGATATGATAAACTTATTGATTCTAATAAAACATAAATATATGTAATTAACAGCTCCTATGAAAAAATATCGAGCTTCTAGGAGGTGCCCACTTGGCTGAGCAAGAGAAAAATAAAATAGAAGTCGAAATATATGGCCATACTTATAAATTAGTAGGTAATGAATCCATTGGTCATTTACGATTAGTCGCTTCTATCGTAGATGATAAAATGAGGGAAATTAAATTACATAATCAATCTCTCGATACGACTCAACTAGCTGTGTTAACCGCAGTGAACAGTGTTCATGAGTTTTTAAAGCTCAAAGAAGAAGTTGAGAGATTAGAAGAAGAATTGAAAAAACTGAAGGGTTGAACTGCATGTTAGATATCATATTGCTTTTTGTTTTTGCTGCTAGTTTATTAATAGGAATGAAGCGCGGTTTTATCATGCAAGCAATTAATCTTGTTGGTTTTCTTGTTGCGTTAATCGTGGCTTACATTTACTATAAACCGCTAGCAGAAAAATTTGTGTTATGGATTCCATATCCGGGGTTGCAGCCGGACTCTTCTCTTACATTAGTGTTGGATGCATTGGATGTAGATAAAACATTTTATCGTATTATTGCTTTTGCGGTAATCTTCTTTGTTGTTAAACTTGCCATGCAAATTGTTGCTTCGGTATTTGATTTTTTAACATTTTTACCAGTATTAAAATCTTTTAATCGCATTTTAGGGGCATTACTATGCTTCGTGGAATTTTATTTTATACTTTTTATTTTATTATATGTTTTCGCATTATTACCAATTGATGCTATTCAAAAACTCATGGGAAGTTCGTTTATTGCCAATTTCATGCTTGAACATACCCCAATCGTAACTCAATTATTCCAAAAACTATGGTATATTTATTTGGAAAATTAATAAACAACGAAATGATTGTCAAAAGTATCTTCCATCAACACAGCGGAGATACTTTTTTGCGGTTTAAAATAGAAAAAGGGTGGGACAGTTGAATAAAAAAATTGTCATTCGTACATTGGAAAAAATTGCGTTGTATTTGGAGCTTAAAGGAGAAAATCCGTTTAAAGTATCCGCCTTTCGAAAAGCGGCGAATGCATTAGAGTTGGATGAACGAAGTCTTGAAGAAATTGATGATTTTACGAAAATTAAAGGGATTGGAAAAGGCACGGGAGCAGTCATTGAAGAGCTGATTCAAACGGGAGAGTCCCAACAATTAATCGAATTAGAAAAACAAATACCGAAAGGCTTAATCCCTCTATTAAAAATACCTGGCCTTGGCGGTAAAAAACTTGCAAAGCTATACCAGGAACTTGGAGTGAGTAGTCGTGAAGCGTTGAAGGAAGCTTGTGAATCCAAAAAGGTACGATCGTTGCCTGGGTTTGGACCGAAAACGGAAGAGAAAATTTTGAAGGAACTTGAACAATTTGGAGAACGAACAGGAAGACTTCCTATTTGGTATCTTGAATCGGTTGTGAGAGAAATAAATCAACTACTTGCATCCATTGAAGAAATTGAACGATATTCTGTTGCCGGGAGTTTCCGTCGGGTGAATGAAACGAGCAAAGATTTGGATTTTGTCATTGCCACAAAAAGTCCTGAAAAAGTTAGGGAACAGCTTTTATTTGAATTAACAATAAAAGAAATCGTTAGCAGTGGAGACACAAAAGTGTCTGTCGTATTGGATTTGGACGAGCTTGTCAACGTTGATTTTCGATTAGTGGCAAATGAAGAATTTATCACAACACTTCATCACTTTACCGGTTCAAAAGATCATAATGTTCGCATGCGTCAATTAGCAAAAGAACAAGGGAAGAAAATTAGCGAATATGGTGTGGAACAACCAGATGGACAAATCCTTACATTCCATTCGGAAAAAGAGTTTTTCGCTCTTTTTGGACTTCCTTACATTCCGCCCACTGTTCGCGAAACGGGACAAGAATTGGATCGTTTAAATGAAATTAAAGAATTGGTTACAATAGAAGATATTAAGGCTGATTTACACATGCACACCACTTATTCTGACGGTGCTCATTCCGTAGCAGAAATGGGAGAAGCGCTTATTTCAAAAGGCTATCATTTTGGAGTGATAACAGACCATTCTCAATATTTGAAAGTAGCAAATGGTTTAACACCGGAAAGGTTAAAAAAACAGCGTGAAGAAATTGAAGCTTTTAATGAAGCTCACCCTGATTTTACTTTATTTTCGGGAACAGAAATGGATATTTTGCCTGATGGTTCCCTCGATTATGATGATGACGTATTAAAAAATCTGGATTTTGTGATCGCCTCCATTCATTCAAGTTTTTCTCAACCTCAAGAAAAAATTATGGAACGATTATTTGCGGCGATTCAACATCCCTACGTTCATATGATTGCACATCCAACTGGTCGAATTATTGGTGAACGTGAAGGATATAATCCTAACGTTGAACAATTAATTCATTGGGCGAAAGAGTATGGGAAAATTTTGGAATTGAATGCTAGCCCATACCGATTAGATCTATGTATAGAACATTTGAAACTAGCGATGGAACTTGGTGTTCCTATTGCAATCAATACAGATGCCCATGCGATTGAACAACTTGATTATATGGAAATCGGTACAAAATATGCGCAAAAAGCGTGGTTGAAAAAAGAACTAGTTGTCAATACATGGAGCGTTGAACAGTTCAAAAATTTTATTCGGAAAAATAAGTAAACATATGTACAGACAGGAGTGTTCAGAGTGATTGCTGAACGAGCATTAAAAACCCTTGAATTCGATAAAGTGCGTGAGCAAGTGTCAGACTTTTGTACATCTTCCTTAGGGAAGCAACAAATAGAGCAGCTTGTGCCAGAGCCAAACTTTGAAAAGGTTGTTGAACTTTTAGAAGAAATGGATGAGGGACTAGCCATCCTACGGGTAAAAGGACATGTGCCAATGGGAGGTATTTTTGATATTCGTCCACATACAAAGCGGGCACAAATAGGCGGTATGCTAAGTGCAATGGAATTGATGGAAATTTCAAGTACTATTAGAGCAAGTCGAATTTTAAGAAATTTTATTGAAGATATCGAAAATGATGAAGAAATTCAAATACCACATTTTATTGAAAGAAAAAATAATATGCCGATTTTAACAGCGGTACAGCATGAAATTGATCATTGCATTGATGAAAATGGAACGGTGTTGGATTCCGCTAGCGTGGAATTACGGTCAATAAGACAACAACTGCGCTCAGAAGAAGCGAAAGTGAGACAAAAACTTGATAGTTTAACGAGAGGCCCTAACGCAGCAAAAATGCTTTCGGATACTATCGTAACAATTCGAAATGACCGTTATGTTATCCCGGTAAAACAGGAATATCGAAGCTACTACGGCGGGATTGTTCATGATCAATCTTCTTCAGGGCAAACTTTATTTATTGAGCCGGAATCAGTTGTGCAAATCAATAATGAAATTCAACGTTTAAAGGTTCGTGAAAAGGCTGAAATAGAGAAGATTTTACTTGCCCTTACGGAAAAAGTCCAAGAAGTAGCGAACGATTTATTTGAACTAGTTAAAATACTAGCGGATATCGATGTCATATTAGCGAAGGCGAAATACGGTGTGGCACAAAAATGCTCAAAGCCAAGCGTGAACAATGAAGGATATATTCGTCTAATACAAGCAAGACATCCCCTAATCCCAATGGATGTAGCGGTGCCGAATACAATTGAATTTGGTCGAGAATATACAGCAATTGTGATTACTGGGCCAAACACAGGGGGGAAAACCGTCACATTAAAAACGGTTGGATTGTGCACCTTAATGGCACAAGCGGGAATACCAATACCTGCATTAGATGGCTCAGAGCTTTCCGTTTTCAGTCAAGTATTTGCGGATATTGGTGATGAGCAATCCATCGAACAATCGCTATCCACTTTCTCATCCCATATGGTGAACATTGTCGATATATTAAAACACTTTGATGAAAACTCGTTAATTTTGTTTGATGAACTTGGGGCAGGTACCGATCCGCAAGAGGGGGCGGCACTTGCGATATCAATTTTAGATGAAGTTGTGGATAAAGGGGCGCGCGTTATGGCTACAACCCATTATCCTGAATTAAAAGCATATGCGTATAACCGAAAAGGAGTTATCAATGCAAGTGTTGAATTTGATATTGAAACCCTTAGTCCTACTTATCGATTATTAATAGGCGTTCCGGGACGATCCAATGCATTTGAAATTTCGAAGCGTCTCGGCTTAAAAGATTCCATCATTAATCAAGCGAAATCTTATACAGGTACTGACCGTCGAGAAGTAGAGTCGATGATTGCTTCATTAGAAGAAAGCAGACGCCGCGCTGAACAGGAAGTAGAGGAAGCGCATGAAATTTTAGAAGAAGCACAACAATTGCATGCGCAGTTAGAAGAAAAATTGAGTGCATTTAACGAAAAGAAAGAAAGCCTTGAACAAAAAGCGAAGGAAGAAGCGCGGAAAATTATTGAGGATGCGAAAAAAGAAGCAGAACATATCATTAAAGAATTACGTGAAATGCAGCAAAATGCTAATCAAGTTATTAAAGACCATGAAATCATCGAAGCGAAAAAGCGTTTAGAAGACGCATTACCAGCAGAAAATCCAATTTTGAAAAAACAAGCGAAAATTCGTGAACGAGCACAAAACTTACAACCTGGTGATGAAGTAAAAGTATTAAGCTACGGTCAAAAAGGAACGCTAATTGAAAAAGTTTCCGATAATGAGTGGGTTGTGCAAATCGGTATATTAAAAATGAAAATGGATGAGTCAGACTTAGAATATGTGAAGCCAGAAAAAGAAAAACAAAGAATTACATTGACAACGGTGAAAAATCGCAATAGTCATGTTAAATTAGAATTAGACTTGCGAGGAGAACGGTTAGAAGATGCCATCATGAAAACAGAAAAATATCTTGATGATGCCCTACTTGCCAACTATAGCCGTGTAACAATTATTCATGGAAAAGGTACAGGGGCTTTACGCCAAGGAATTCAAGAATATTTGAAAAAACATAAACGAGTTCGTTCTTTCCGATATGGTGAAGCTGGTGAAGGTGGCTTAGGAGTAACTGTCGTTGAATTAAAATAAAGGGGATGGTGAATGTGGGTACAACTTTTTGGCAACATCCTTTAATAGAAACAGCAGGCTATTTTAGTGTTGTTGTATTATGTTTAATAGTTTCAATGGTCTTATTTGAAATGGTGACAAAATATAAAAATTGGGAAGAAATTAAAAAAGGAAATGTTGCCGTCGCCCTTGCTACTGGAGGAAAAATACTAGGTGTTTGCAATATATTCCGCTATTCCATTGAAAGGCATAATACTTTTTTTGAAATGATTGGTTGGGGGTTGTACGGGTTTATTTTGCTTATCATCGCATATTTTTTATATGAATTTTTAACCCCCCATTTCAATGTCGATCAGGAGATTGCAGCGGATAATCGTTCAGTTGGATTGATTTCATTCACCATTTCACTTGGACTTTCCTTCGTCATCGGTGCCAGCATCATTTAGGAGGTTCCAATGGACAAATTAGCAAAAGTGCTTATCGTTGTAGCTGTCTTATTTTTTATTATAGGATTTTATTATTTACTTTCACTATAATGGTTATTATTAAAATTTTAATACTAGTAGAAACGTTAACATGCGTTTCTACTAGTTTTTTTATTGTTACAAAGTTATTAATAGTTATATCAAAATAGTAAATAACCCTATTATTCGACATTTTTCGTCATAGAAAATAGTATTAAAATTATTGAATGAATAAGAAAAATTAAGAATTAAAGTAGAAAAAAATTATAATTCTAAAAAAATAGTTTGAAAGACCATTTCTTTTCAATTATAATAAATGTAACAATTGCAAGAAAATTTGAACATTTACGCAAGGGGGATGTGTTGATGTCTAGTAAAATTTGGCTTAAACATTATCCTGCTGAGATACCGCATACGCTGGAGTATGAAGAAATTCCCGTCCAAACATTTTTGACAAGAGCATACGAAAAAAATCCAAAAAAATGTGCAATACATTTTATGGGAAGGGAATTGGATTATCAAGAGCTGTATGAATCAGCATTAAAATTTGCCAACTATCTTCGTTTTTTAGGGGTTGAAAAAGGAGATCGGGTAGCAATCATGTTACCAAACTGTCCACAGGCAGTTATAGCTTATTACGGTATTTTATATGCAGGAGGAATTGTCGTTCAAACAAATCCGCTTTACACAGAGAGGGAATTAGAGTATCAAATGCAGGACTCTGAAGCAAAAGTAATTTTGGCATTGGATATTTTATACCCAAGAATCATGAAAGTCATTCATCGAACACAAATTGAAAACGTTATCATCACGGGTATTAAAGATTATCTTCCATTTCCGAAAAATCTCGTATATCCTTTTATTCAGAAGAAACAATATGGCTTTAGTGTCAAAGTAGAACATCGTGGTTCCACACATTTATTCACGGAAATCATGAAGGTTGAAAAACCGAAACCAATTGATGTGCCTTTTAATTTTGAAGAAGATTTAGCCCTTCTTCAATATACTGGTGGTACGACTGGCGTTCCTAAAGGGGTAATGTTGACTCACAAAAATTTAATTGCCAATACAATGATGTGTGATGCATGGTTATATAAATGTGAGGAAGGAAAAGAAATTATATTAGGATTGCTTCCTTTCTTCCATGTATACGGCATGACTACAGTGCTGATTTTATCCGTCATGAAATCAAACAAAATGGTATTGCTTCCTAAATTTGAAGTGGAACAAGTGTTAAAAACCATTGATAAACAAAAACCTACTTTATTCCCTGGTGCACCAACAATGTATATTGGTCTATTAAACCATCCGGATTTATCTAAATATGATTTGTCTTCCATCAATGCATGTATAAGTGGTTCTGCTCCACTACCTGTGGAAGTACAAGAAAAATTTGAAGAAATCACTGGTGGGAAACTTGTAGAAGGCTACGGCTTAACGGAAACTTCACCAGTAACCCATGCAAACTTTATTTGGGGAAAACGAGTAGTTGGCTCGATTGGAGTTCCTTGGCCTGATACAGAAGCGGTGATTATGAAACCAGGAGAAAATGAAATTTTATCACCTGGAGAAGTAGGAGAAATCGCGATTCGTGGACCTCAAGTGATGAAGGGATATTGGAAACGCCCTGAGGAAACTGCAAAAGTGTTTGCAGATGGATGGTTCTTAACTGGAGATTTAGGATATATGGATGAAGAAGGATATTTCTATGTTGTAGATCGTAAAAAAGATGTCATTATCGCTGGCGGATTTAATATTTATCCGCGAGAAGTAGAGGAAGTATTGTACGAACATGAAGCGGTTCAAGAATGTGTTGTAGTTGGAGTTCCAGATCCATATCGGGGAGAAACGGTGAAAGCTTTCATTGTATTAAAAGAGGGTAAAACAGTGACGGAAGATGAATTGAATAAATATTGCCGCAATAATTTAGCTGCTTACAAAGTACCTCGCATTTATGAATTTAGAGATTCACTACCGAAAACAGCAGTAGGAAAAATTTTAAGAAGAACATTAATTGATGAGGAAAAACAGAAAGCTAAGGAGCTTCAAGCGAAATAGCATTAGTTATTGACAGAAAGTTCATGAAATTATAATATGAAAATATGAATGAATAATCATTCATATTTTCTTATTTTTTTGGTGGTGAACATCATGAATCGAGATAAACCGAAATACATGCAAATAATTGAAGCAGCAGTTATTGCGATTGCCGAAAATGGCTATCATCAAACACAAATTTCAAAAATTGCTAAACAAGCAGGTGTTGCAGACGGGACCATTTACCTGTATTTTAAAAATAAAGAGGATATTTTAATTTCCTTGTTTAAAGAAAAAATGAGAGTTTTTATTGAAAATTTAGAAGAAATCATTCAAACTGGTGCTAACGCCTCTGACAAACTATCAAAAATGATAGACAACCATTTTAGTGTGTTGGCCAATAATAAACACCTTGCGACAGTCACCCAATTAGAATTGCGCCAATCAAATAAGGAGCTTAGGTTAAAGATTAATGCAATTTTAAAAGAATATTTGAATCTTCTTGATAATATATTGGTAGAAGGCATGATGAATGGCGAATTTAATCCAACAATGGATGTGAGAGTTGCAAGACAAATGGTATTTGGAACAATCGATGAGACAATTACGTCTTGGGTGATGAATGATTTCAGATACAGCCTCTTAGATAATGCACCTAAAGTAAAGCATCTACTATTGAATGGTCTAAAAAATAATTAAAAGGAGTGTCTTCATGGAATTTCTAAAATGGAGAGCAGAAGACGGTGTTGCGATTGTAACAATCAATCGTCCGCCAGCAAATGCACTAGCACAACAGCTAATCCGTGAATTAGACGAATTGATGACTGAAGTTGAACATAATAATGATGTTCGAGTTGTTTTACTTCACGGTGAAGGACGTTTCTTTTCAGCAGGAGCTGATATTAAAGAGTTCACAGATGTTTCATCTGAACAACAGGCAGTAAATCTCGCAGAAAATGGACAAGCTGTTTTTGATCGCTTGGAATCTTTCCCAAAACCTGTCATCGCAGCAATTCATGGTGCCGCACTTGGCGGTGGATTGGAACTTGCGATGAGTTGCCATATTCGATATGTCGCTGAAGACGCGAAGTTGGGTCTTCCTGAATTAAATCTTGGAATTATTCCTGGATTTGGTGGAACACAAAGATTACCGCGATATGTCGGATTAGCAAAGGCTGCTGAAATGATTTTTACAGGAGAGCCGATTTCAGGGGCAGAGGCCGTACAATGGGGGCTAGCAAATAAGGCTGTACCACAAGAAGAACTTTTACCGCAAGCATTAGAATTGGCGAAAAAAATTGCCAAAAAGAGCCCGGTTTCATTAAAAGCTGCTATTCATGCATTACAATACAGTAAGAAATCATTCGAAGAAGGAATCAAAGCGGAAGCAGAGCAATTCGGCATTGTATTTAATTCAGAAGATGCAAAAGAAGGAATTCAAGCATTTATTGAAAAACGCCAACCTACTTTTAGTGGCAAATAATTTTTAGGAGGTAATTTACATGAACATTTTCGTATTAATGAAACGCACTTTTGATACAGAAGAAAAAATCGTCATTCAAGATGGAAAAATTCAAGAAGACGGCGCTGAATTCATTATCAATCCATATGATGAATATGCCATTGAAGAAGCAATTCAAGTAAGAGATCAACATGGTGGAAAAGTAACGGTAATCTCCATCGGCAATGAAGAAGCGGAAAAACAACTGCGCACGGCTCTTGCAATGGGTGCTGATGAAGCGGTTTTAATCAATACAGAAGATGATTTGGACGAGCTAGACCACAGTGGTGCAGCTTATATTCTCGCTGAATATTTAAAAGACAAAGAGCCAGATTTAATCTTGGCAGGAAATGTTGCAATTGATGGTGGTTCTGGTCAAACTGGACCAAGAGTTGCTGATTTATTAGGCATTAATTATGTAACAACGATTACAAAATTAGAAATTGATGGAAATAACGTGAAAGTTGTTCGTGACGTTGAAGGAGATTCTGAAATTATAGAAACGAGCTTGCCTTTATTAGTTACAGCTCAACAAGGATTGAATGAACCGAGATATCCTTCTTTACCAGGTATTATGAAAGCGAAGAAAAAACCGCTTGAAGAGTTAGAATTAGATGATTTAGACATCGATGAAGATGATGTTGAAACAAAAATTGAAACAGTGGAAGTATTTTTACCACCACAAAAATCTGCTGGTCGCATCTTAGAAGGAGAACTAAAAGACCAAGTGAAAGAATTAGTAAATTTACTTCATACGGAAGCAAAAGTGATTTAAATTTTCTGAACAATTAGAATGGATTGAAGAGTATTAGATTTCATTAGATTCGTACGGTAATGGAGGGAAAACAATGGCAAAAAAAATATTGGTATTAGGAGAAGTACGTGACGGTGCTTTACGTAATGTTTCATTTGAAGCAATCGCTGCAGCAAAGCAAATCTCAGATGGTGGAGAAGTTGTAGGCGCGTTATTTGGCGATCAAGTAGCAGATCTTGCAAAGGAATTAATTGCATATGGAGCTGACCGAGCGCTCGTTGTGGAACATCCACATTTAAAAACATATACTTCAGATGGCTTCAGCCAAGCTTTATTAGCTCTTGTGGAACAAGAAAAACCTGAAGGAATCGTTATTGGGCATACGTCTTTAGGGAAAGATTTATCACCTAAAGTGGCATCTCGCCTGCAATCTGGATTGATTTCAGATGTAACAGAGATTGAAGGAACAGGCGATGATGCACTATTTGTACGTCCAATTTACTCAGGTAAAGCTTTTGAAAAAGTAAAAATTAAAGAAGGACTCGTGTTCGTGACAGTTCGTCCTAACAATATTGCGCCACTTGAACGAGATGAAAGCCGCACAGGAGACGTTCAATCTGTATCTGTAGATATTAAAAACTTGCGTACGATTGTAAAAGAAGTTGTTCGCAATGCAACAACAGGTGTTGATTTATCTGAAGCGAAAGTAATCGTGTCTGGCGGTCGCGGTGTAAAATCAGCAGAAGGATTTGAACCATTAAGAGAGCTTGCCAACTTACTGGGCGGTGCAGTAGGTGCTTCCCGTGGTGCTTGTGATGCGGGTTATTGCGATTATGCAATGCAAATTGGTCAAACAGGTAAAGTGGTAACACCAGATTTATACATCGCGTGTGGTATTTCTGGTGCAATTCAGCACTTAGCAGGTATGTCTAACTCAAAAGTAATTGTTGCAATTAACAAAGACCCTGAAGCAAACATTTTCAAAGTTGCTGATTATGGAATTGTCGGCGACTTATTTGAAGTCGTTCCGTTATTAATTGAAGAAATTAAAGCATTAAAAGTAAATTCTTAAAATCTAAAACTGGTAATCTCCTCACCACATCTCAAATCTCAGAGATGTGGTTATTTATTGTGAAAAAGTAAATCATTAAAGGAATTTGTTTGTTAGATGAACGGATTTCAATTTCTTAAAACACTTTACTACCCTTTGAATTTTTAACGTGCTATACTACTAAAAGATGTTACATTAAGGAGGCATTTTATAAATGGCAATTGTACATGCTACTGATCAAAACTTTTCACAAGAAATCTCTTCTGGTTTAGTATTAGTAGATTTCTGGGCAGCTTGGTGTGGACCTTGTAAAATGATTGCACCTGTATTAGAAGAACTCGATGCCGAAATGGGTTCAGAAGTGAAAATTGTAAAAGTTGATGTTGATAACAATCCAGCAACAGCTGCTGAATATCAAATTATGTCGATTCCATCTTTGCTTTTATTTAAAGATGGCCAATTAATTGCAAAAACTGTTGGCTTCCAACCAAAAGAAGCATTAGTTGAATTCATCAACAACAATAAATAATATTCAACCGAGCACAAAGAATTTGTTTGTGCTCGATTTTTTATTTTGGATATGATTATTGATTTAAAAGAAAACTTATCGATTTTTGCTTTAAGATATTCGTATAATAGAGTTAAAGTAGGTTGATTAAATGTAAGGTGATACTCCATGAATGAAACAATTCAAAATAAATTGGCGCTGTTACCAGATTTGCCTGGATGCTACTTAATGAAAGACCGACAAGGAACGGTTATTTACGTCGGAAAGGCAAAAGTCTTAAAAAATAGAGTTCGATCCTATTTTACTGGTTCCCATGATGGTAAAACTCAACTGCTAGTTAGTGAAATAGAAGATTTTGAATATATTGTTACTTCAAGTGATTTAGAGGCTTTAATTTTGGAGCTCAATTTAATCAAACAATATGATCCAAAATATAACGTAATGTTAAAGGATGACAAGAGTTATCCTTATATTAAAATTACCAATGAAATTTATCCAAGAATTATTACGACAAGAAAAGTGAAAAAAGACAAAGCTAAATATTTTGGACCTTATCCGAATGTATCTGCCGCGAATGAAACAAAGAAGCTCCTCAACCGCATCTATCCATTAAGAAAATGCAACCGACTGCCAGATCGAGTTTGTTTGTATTATCATTTGGGGCAATGTTTAGCTCCATGTGTTAAAGATATAGATCCGAAAATTTTTGAAGAAATGACAAATGAAATCATAAAATTCTTAAATGGCGGCCATGAACAAGTAAAAAAAGAATTAGAGAAAAAAATGATGGAGGCTGCGGAAAAGCTTGAATTTGAAAGAGCAAAGGAATATCGAGATCAAATTCAATATATCGAAACGGTTATGGAAAAGCAAAAAATCGTTTCAGGAGACCAAACGAACCGGGACGTATTTGGATATGCAGTTGAAAAAGGGTGGATGTGTGTTCAAGTCTTTTTCGTTCGACAAGGAAAATTAATTGAAAGAGATGTTTCTGTATTTCCTATTTACCGTGATCCGGAAGAGGAATTTTTAACTTTTGTAGGGCGTTTCTATGATACAGAACATTTAAAGCCAAAAGAAATATTGATTCCAGAAACAATTGATAAAAGCATTTTAGAAAAATTATTAAATATAAGAGTATTGGTGCCAAAACGTGGCACAAAAAAAGAACTGGTGGATTTAGCAAAGAAAAATGCAATGCTTGCAATCGAAGAAAAATTCCAATTAATTGAACGCCAGGAAGAGAGGACAATTGGCGCTTGTCAACAATTAGGTGAGGCTCTAAATATTGAAACGCCTTATAGAATTGAAGCCTTTGATAACAGCCACATGCATGGAGCAGATCCTGTTAGCGCAATGGTCGTATTTATTAATGGAAAGCCGGCAAAAAAAGAATATCGCAAATATAAATTAAAAAATACGGCGAAACATGACGACTATGGAGCGATGCAAGAGGTGATTCGCAGGCGCTATACCCGTGTATTAAAAGAACAATTGCCACTTCCTGATCTAATTATTGTTGACGGTGGTAAAGGGCAAATTGAAGTTGCACGAGAAGTGTTGGAAGATGAGCTTGGATTATCAATTCCCATTGCAGGACTTGCAAAAGATGAGAAGCATCGAACATCTGAACTATTATACGGGGAACCACCTATGTCGATTCCACTGAAAAAAACAAGTGATGCTTTTTACTTGCTTCAGCGAATACAAGATGAAGTCCATCGCTTCGCTATTACATTTTTGCGGCAACAACATCAAACGAACGCTTTACGCTCTGTCCTTGATGAAATTGAAGGAATCGGTCCAAAACGGAAGAAACAATTACTGAGTCATTTTGGTTCAGTGAAAAAAATCAAACAAGCTTCTGTGGAAGAATTAATGGAAGCGAAAATGCCAAAAGTGGTTGCAGAAACAATCTATCAGTATTTCCATAATGACACATTGTCAAAGGAATAACTGTATGATAATGTAATTTTAAAAGTAAATAAGTTTAGATATAGATAGAGGTGCGAGATTCATGAGTACCTAACTGGAGGAGAGGAACAAGTCTGAAGAAGGTTAGGGAAAGGGGAGATTGCCGAAGCGGTAAATTTGCTTGTTCCAGTTTACTGGCTGGTTTTGCATTGAAGAAATGCAAGATTGTCAGAATCTAAATGGTTCTGGAGAGCTATCTCATAAAGTGTTTTCTGAAAATTGAGGCAGCTTTTCACCATCCTTTGTGAAGAGTTGCTTTTTTCTTTAATTATATAAGATTCGGAAACTTCATTTCATGGCTTGTGAAAATAAGGGGAGTGTAGCGATGATTAATATTGTAGTGAAGTTGGATGAATGGAATCTAGCATCACCTGAAAACATTGGAGAAATAGCAAAAAGACTCATCGAAGAGAAGAAGTTTGGACGCAATGTAGTAGCAGTCGTTCCATCCTCTCCACCTGTAAATGAGGGTTTGGAAAAAATTATTTACTCTTTATCGGATGCACCATCCGAAAGAGAGTTAGACGCAATCCATTCTACCAATAATCAAATTGCTAGCAGTTTGCTTTCCATCGCCATTCAAAAAAGAGGATTTAGAGCTGTTTCCCTTACAGGCTGGCAACTTGGAATGAAAACAACACGAAAATTAGCAGGAAATGCTCGCATACATCAAGTCGATGGTAATGTCATTATTGAACGGTTTAAAAAAGGCGAAATAATCATAGTCGCGGGCGGACAAGGTGTTGATGATGAGGGCAACATCACCCTTCTCGGAGCTGGAGGGACTGATGCAACAGCGGTAGCGATTGCAAAAAGCATTGATGCAGAACGTGTGGAAATCTATACGGATCTTGATGGGGTATATACAGGGGATCCTAATGTAGTTCAACAGGCTCGTAAATTGAAAGATATTACATATGATGAGATGTTAGAATTATCTTATTTAGGTTCGAAAATTGTTCATCCGAGAGCGGTCGAATTAGCAAAAAAATTTGATATACCAATTGTTGTTCGTTCGAGTACGAAAAATCTTCGAGGTACATTGATTAAGGGAGAGATTGAAATGGAGAGAAATTTAATTGTTCGTGGTGTCGCCTATGAATCAGATATTATCCGCTTTACTGTTGGATATGAATTACTAGAAAAATCTTCCCTTGCCAACTTGTTTAATACCCTAGCAAAGCATCATGTCAACGTAGATATTATTGTACAATCTGTGATGAGTGAAGTAAAACCGACAATATCGTTTTCAATTGTAAAAGAGGATTTAACAAATGCGGTAAAAGTGCTTGAAGAACATAAAGAGGAGTTAGGTTTTCAATTTGCTGATTTTGAAGTTGGTTTAGCGAAAGTGTCAATCGTGGGTTCGGGCATGGTTTCCAATCCAGGGGTAGCAGGCCGCATGTTCGCACGCTTATGTCAAGAAAATATCCCTGTTAAAATGGTTTCTACATCTGAAATTAAAGTATCTGTCGTTGTGCCACAAGATGATATGATTCGTGCAGCAAATGCACTGCATGATGAATTTAATCTTGCTGAGGAATGGGTATAAAAAGGGGCGAATAAAGCCCCTTAGCGTTCAATTTTTTCTTTTAAATCCATCTTTACTGTAAAAATTACTTCTAGTTGTTTTTCTTTTTTCTCTTCATAGCATTCCGTCAAAACACCTTTAAAGTTTTGGATTTGTTCGGCAATGAAGCCAGCTTCTAAGCGAAAATTTCTTTCATTAATCTTTAGCAACTCCGGTTCATTCGTCAAACTAAACACAAATCCGTCTTTCATTTCTTTTTCAAGGGTAAGATCACCCCATCCGGCATCTTTAAAAAAGGAAATGATTAAAGGAATATCGGTGCATGGAAATTTGCGAGCTAAATCTTTTCCTGCCCAATATAGAATATCTTTTTCATGCTTTCCTAAAATGGATGGCACTAAATAATCTCTTAGCAGTTCGTATCCAAATAAAGGAAACGAATCTTTCGACAATGACATATAATAAGAACCTCTTTCTAGAATTTTTCTTTTTTAACAACAGAGAATTTGAAAAAAGTTAAAATAGAGAAAAATAACATAATAGAGAAAAAATAGAAGGTTTTGTAGCGAATATTAGACAAATTTCGGAAAATAAATATGCACAACTAACCTTGACGGTAATAGTTCGTGGGGGTACAATGAACTTGTCATAATATTGTACCATTATGAATAAAACAGTCAATGCATAAAGCGTTTACAATTTGTGACGACTTATTGACTACTTATTTCTATCATTTAAGGGGGTATCAGTCTTGGCAAAAAATGAGTTTTACTGGCGCCGACTACATTCTTTACTTGGTGTTATTCCTGTAGGGCTATTTTTAGTGTTCCACTTGTCTCTAAACTTTACTGCAACAGGGGGAGAAGAGACATATAACAGTGCAACAGGAGTAATGGATTATATTCCAGGTCCACTATTATTACTTATTGAGTGGATTGTTATCTACATTCCTATTCTGTTCCACGGTTTATATGGAATTTATATTGCCTTTACAGCAACACCAAACAATAAGCGCTTCAGTACATTCCGTAACTGGATGTTCTTATTGCAACGACTTACTGGTGTGTTCCTAGTAATCTTCATTGCTTGGCACATGTTCCAAACTCGCATCCAAAAAGCATTTGGTGCGGAAGTAAGTTTTGAAATGATGGAAAAAATCGTTGCAAATCCATGGATGTTAGGATTCTACATTGTGGGTATCCTTTCCGCTACATTGCATTTATCTAACGGTTTATGGTCATTCTTTGTAAGCTGGGGTATCACACAATCAACACATTCTCAAAAAGTAGTTACGTGGATTACAATGGCATTTTTCGTCATCTTAAGCATTATCGGTGTATCTGCAATTCTAGCATTCGTATGATACAAGCATAGATAGAACGTCCAATTAGAAAAGAGGAGTGAGAAATAATCATGGCCAAAAAGAAATTAATCGTTGTTGGTGGCGGCTTAGCTGGTCTAATGGCAACGATGAAAGCAGCCGAAATGGGTACTGAAGTAGAACTATTCTCATTAGTTCCTGTTAAACGTTCACACTCAGTTTGTGCACAAGGTGGAATTAATGGTGCAGTAAATACAAAAGGTGAAGGGGATTCTCCATGGATCCACTTTGACGATACAATTTATGGTGGAGACTTCTTAGCGAACCAACCACCAGTAAAAGCAATGTGTGAAGCAGCACCTGGTATCATTCACATGTTCGACCGTATGGGAGTTATGTTCAACCGAACTCCAGAAGGTCTACTTGACTTCCGTCGTTTCGGTGGTACATTGCATCACCGTACTGCATTTGCAGGTGCGACAACAGGTCAACAATTATTATATGCGCTTGACGAACAAGTTCGTCGTTACGAAGTAGAAGGTTTAGTAACAAAATACGAACACTGGGAATTCCTTGGAATCGTTCTTGATGACGAAGGAGTTTGCCGTGGAATCGTAGCACAAGATTTAAGCACATCAGAAATTAAAGCATTCCGCTCTGATGCTGTAGTTATGGCAACAGGTGGTCCTGGTATCATCTTTGGTAAATCAACAAACTCAGTAATCAATACTGGTTCTGCAGCATCAATTGTTTATCAACAAGGTGCTTCATATGCAAATGGTGAGTTCATCCAAATTCACCCAACAGCAATTCCTGGCGATGACAAAAACCGTTTAATGAGTGAATCTGCTCGCGGTGAGGGTGGACGTATTTGGACATATAAAGATGGTAAACCATGGTACTTCTTAGAAGAAAAATATCCTGCATACGGTAACTTAGTACCACGTGACATTGCGACACGTGAAATCTTCGACGTATGCGTAAACCAAAAATTAGGTATCAATGGTGAAAACATCGTATATTTAGACTTATCTCATAAAGATCCACATGAATTAGACATCAAACTTGGTGGTATCATCGAAATCTACGAAAAATTCGTTGGTGACGATCCACGTAAAGTACCAATGAAGATCTTCCCAGCGGTTCACTACTCAATGGGTGGATTATGGGTTGACTACGATCAAATGACTGAAATTCCTGGTCTGTTTGCTGCTGGTGAATGTGACTATTCACAACACGGTGCAAACCGCTTAGGTGCTAACTCATTACTTTCTGCGATTTATGGTGGTATGGTTGCAGGACCTAACGCAGTTAAATATATGCAAGGCTTAACAAAACATGCGGAAGATTTACCACAATCTTTATATGATTCTTATGTAAAACAAGAGCAACAAAAATGGGATAACATCCTAAAAATGGACAAAGGTAATGAAAACGCATATTTACTTCACAAAGAACTAGGCGAAATGATGACTGACAACGTAACAGTTGTACGTTACAACGATCGCCTACAAAAAACATATGACACACTTGGTGACATGTTAGAGCGTTGGGAAAACATTAACATCCACGATACTCAAAAATGGAGCAACCAAGGTGCACACTTTACTCGTCAATTGAAAAACATGCTATATCTTGCACGAGTAATTACAAAAGGTGCGTTATTACGTAACGAGTCACGTGGTGCACACTATAAACCAGAATTCCCAGAACGTGACGACGAAAACTTCTTAAAAACAACTATGGCGAAATTTGATCCATCTACAGGTGAGCCAATTATTACTTACCAAGAAGTAGACGTTTCATTAATTCCGCCTCGTAAACGTGACTACTCTTCGAAAGGAGGTAATTAATCGTGACTACACAACAAGTGGAAACTGGAAAAACAGTAAGATTTAGAATTTTACGTCAAGATAATCCAAATGGTGCAAGCCGTTGGGAAGAATTCGAAGTACCTTACCGTCCAGGTATGAACGTAATCTCTGCATTGATGTACATTCGTCAACATCCAGTGACTGCTGATGGAAAACCAACAACACCGGTTACTTGGGACATGAACTGTCTAGAGGAAGTTTGTGGTGCTTGTTCGATGGTAATTAATGGCCGTCCACGCCAATCATGTTCTGCGTTGGTTGATCAACTTGAACAACCAATTCGCTTAGAACCAATGAAAACTTTCCCAGTTGTTCGTGACTTACAAGTTGACCGAAGCCGTATGTTCAACGCATTGAAAAAAGTAAAAGCGTGGATTCCGATTGACGGAAGTTACGATTTAGGAGAAGGTCCACGCATGCCTGAACGCAAACGTCAATGGGCATACGAATTGTCAAAATGTATGACTTGTGGTGTTTGTTTCGAAGCTTGTCCAAACGTTTCTGAGAAATCTAGCTTCATCGGTCCAGCACCACTTTCTCAAGTACGTTTATTCAATACACATCCAACAGGTGCAATGAACAAAGACGAACGTTTAGATGCAATTATGGGTGAAGGCGGACTTGCAAACTGCGGTAACTCTCAAAACTGTGTAGCTGCTTGTCCAAAAGGAATTCCTTTAACAACTTCTATTGCATCATTAAACAGAGCAACGACTGTACACATGTTCCGCAAATTCTTCGGTTCTGACCATATGGTAGACTAATATGTATTAGAAGCAGTCAAAATCGTTTATCGATTTTGGCTGCTTTTAATTTTTTTATAGAACAATTATCCAATTTTCATGATGCTGCATAGTATAGTAAGCAGTTTATTTCTGTACAGTTGCATTGCGAATCCTCTTTCAATAAAAAAATCCATCGTCATCCCCTTCCAATATTCGACATTTTCATTCATTTCCTCGATGAATCTACTATTGTATAATATTTATTATATAAGTAAAACATTGGTTAAAGGGGATGGGAAAATGAAAGAAATGTATATTGAAGATTTTGAACAATGGGAGAAGGAATTTACATTTTACACGGAAGAGATTGTTCGTTTTTCAGATGTTGATATGTATGGACATTTAAATAATGTTGTACCATTTTCATATTTTGAACATGCACGCATTGAATATTTTAAATGGCTGAATGTGAAGAACAATTGGGGTTCACAAGATGAGCAATGTATTCCAGTTGCGGCAGATTTGCAATGCGACTATTTAAAACAAGTTTATTACGGAGAAAAACTGCGAATTTATGTAAAAACAGCACGGGTTGGAAACTCCTCTCTAGATCTTCACTACATGGTAAAAAATGAAAAAGATGAAATCGTTTTAACTGGTAGAGGGGCTTTAGTACAAATCAACAAAGAAACTGGTAAACCTCATCGCTGGACTGAAGAACAAAAAGTAATATTATGTGGGAAATAGTTAAAATGCCCTCACAGCCTCCACCCTCATGACATACTTTACATAGAGAGGAGATAGGAGGGTGTTGCCTTATGAGTAGCCCGCAGCATCGTTCGCTTTTAACGAAAAGAGAGCGGGAAATATTTCAATTATTAATTTTAGATTATTCCACAAAAGAAATTTCACAAAAGTTGGGCATAAGCGAAAAAACGGTGCGTAACCATATTTCAAACACAATTCAAAAACTGGGCGTTTCTAGCAGGTCACAGGCACTGATTGAATTGCTAAGGCTTGACGAGCTTTCATTGCATTAATCGATTTAAGATAGTGGCTTTAAATCCTAAAATGAATTTTAAAAGGCTACAATCGTATTAGTGATGAAAAATACTTATTCAAAAAAATGTCAATTATTATCTGATATACAATTACAACAATCGGGCAGTTGCATGGATCAATGGCGCGATGTTTAACATGAGGGTATTCAAATAAAAAACTGTCTTTTCCTGTTCAATTGTATGAATAAAAGAATCATTGAACTTAGTAAAGAATTAGGTCAAAATAGAATAGATAATAATATATCATACAAATGAAATAGGATAGAGGCGGTATAAGTGAATGCCCCAATAGGCGTTATCGATTCAGGAGTAGGTGGCTTAACTGTTGCAAAACAAATTATCAATGTTTTGCCAAATGAAACGATTTATTACATTGGCGATACTGCAAGGTGCCCCTATGGCCCACGAAAAAGTGAAGAGGTTCTCGCCTTTACTATGCAGTTAGCAAAAGCGTTGGAAAAACAGAATATAAAACTCCTTGTTATCGCATGTAATACGGCAACGGCAGTAGCATTAGATGTTTTAAGAGAACAGCTCTCAATTCCAATAGTGGGCGTCATTAATGCGGGAGCCCGAGCAGCTGTAAAAAAAACGAAGCACAATCGAATTGTGGTTCTTGCAACAGAAGGAACAATTAAAAGTGGCGCATATGAACGTGCACTGCTTGCTTTAAATACGGAGGCGAAAATTATTCCTCTTGCGTGTCCGACATTTGTACCGCTAGTTGAAAGTGGAGAATATGAAGGACAATTTGCATTCGACCTTGTAGCGAATGGATTAAAGCCGCTTGAAAATAAAAGTTTTGACACAGTCATTTTAGGTTGTACTCACTATCCGATGATTCAACATCATATCGAAAAGGTAGTTGGACCTAATGTAACTGTTTTATCATCAGCAGAAGAAACTGCAAAAGAAGTAAAAGAGCTATTAACAAAACATCACTTACTCCGAAATGAAAATCATAAACCACATCATATTTTCTATGTGACCGGCTCGGTGCCCATTTTCCGTACAATTGCTGAAAATTGGTTAGAAATGAAACACTTAGATGTAAGAAAAATTCAATTTTAACAACTCAAAAAATCCATGATGCTCAAATCATTTTGAGTCTCATGCGATTCGGTACATCAAGCAGCAAAATCATTCGGTTATACCGAATTGCATGAGACATGAAGAAAGCTCGAAAGGCACTTTTCGAGCTTTTTTACTTGTAGTACAGTGCTACAAGCTATAAAGATTGTATGCCAAAAAAGTTTCAAAAATGTGCAATGACTTTTTTCTGGAGAAAATGTATGTTAATATATTGTGCGATTATTTGTAGGAGGAAAGTACATGCGAGTAGATGGAAGAGAAGTAAATCAATTAAGACCTGTAACAATCGAAACAGATTATTTAATTCATCCAGAAGGATCTGTTTTAATTCAAGTAGGTAATACAAAAGTAATTTGTACAGCTACGATAGAAGAGAAAGTTCCTAGCTTTCTGCGTGGGCAAGGAAAAGGTTGGATTACTGCAGAATATTCCATGTTGCCAAGAGCAACGCAAGAACGTACTATCCGTGAATCTTCACGAGGTAAAATCGGTGGACGTACGATGGAGATTCAACGTTTAATTGGACGAGCATTGCGGGCAGTTGTTGATTTAGAAGCGTTTGGAGAGCGGACTATCTGGATTGATTGCGACGTTATACAAGCAGATGGAGGAACAAGAACAGCTTCTATTACTGGGGCGTTCGTTGCATTAACACAAGCTCTTGCAAAGCGCCATAAAGAATCTCCATTTGAAAAGTTTCCAGTTACTGATTTTTTAGCAGCAACAAGTGTCGGATTTGTAGAACCGATTGGAGCGGTTTTAGATTTAAATTATTCAGAGGATTTTCAAGCAAAGGTAGATATGAATCTAGTAATGACTGGAAGCGGCAGATTCGTTGAAATACAAGGTACTGGGGAGGAAGCGACATTCTCTCGAGAAGAATTAAATACGTTGCTTGCTCTCGGTGAAAAAGGAATTCGAGAATTAATTGAAATACAAAAGTCCGTACTTGGTGAAGATGCAAAATTCATTCTAGAAGTTGGGGAGTCAAAAGAATGATGAAACAAGTTGTAATTGCAACGAAAAATAGAGGAAAAGCAAAAGATTTTGAAGCGATTTTCAAGCCGCTTCATTATGAGGTTGTAACAATGCTAGATATAGCGAGTGATATGGAAATTGAAGAAACAGGTACAACCTTTGAAGAAAACGCAATATTAAAAGCAGAAGCCCTCTCACAAGCCCTTGGTAAACTCGTTATTGCGGATGATAGCGGTTTGGCAATCGATGCTTTAGGCGGTGAACCAGGGGTATTTTCCGCCCGTTATGCGGGAGATCATGATGATGAAGCAAATATTCAAAAAGTGCTTGAAAAAATGCAAGGGATTCCGGATGAAGAGCGCACAGCACGCTTCGTTTGTGCCATCGCTATTAGCGGTCCAAACATCGAAACGAGAACATTCTTAGGCGCATGTGAAGGCAGAATTTTGCACAAAAAAAGAGGTACTAATGGTTTTGGTTACGATCCAATCTTTTACGTACCAGAATTAGGTCGTACTATGGCAGAACTTACACCAGAAGAGAAAGGTGCAATTTCCCACCGAGGAAATGCGATTCGGAAGTTAACAGAAGAGTTGCCGAATGTATTAAAATAAAGTGGACAGTTTGAAAATTTCCATAAACATTTGAAATCTCGTTAAGACTTCATTATAGTAGTAGGTAATGATGTAAATATGGAGGAAAAAGAAATGATACCAAACTGTCCAAAATGTAATTCAGAATATACGTATGAAGATGGAAACGTATTTATTTGTCCAGAATGCGCTCATGAATGGACTGAAAACGACCATACTGAAGAGGAAGGCTTGGTAGTAAAAGATGCTTACGGCAATCTTTTACAAGATGGCGATACAGTGACAATCATTAAAGATTTAAAAGTAAAAGGAAGTTCTTCCACATTAAAAATTGGCACTAAAGTAAAAAACATCAAGTTGGTAGAGGGAGATCACAACATCGATTGTAAAATTGATGGTTTTGGTGCAATGAAGTTAAAATCTGAATTTGTGAAAAAAGCTTAAAGTAAAGGGGCTCAAGCAGCCTCTTTTTTATTTAGGATAAAGTTGCGAGTATTTTAGTCACAAGTATTTAAGCAAATGTTGCAATTATTTAATGATATGCGAAACAAAGATTTACTTGTGTACATTAAGTAAAACAGCAAGTCGTATTTTGTCAGCAATTAACCTTTTACATTTCAAGCAGATTTTATTAAAATTTTTATTAGGCATATTTTTCATTACTTGGATGCAAAGTAAAAAATAAGGGTGGAGACAATGAAATTATTAGTGATGAGTGATACCCATGGGGATGCAGAAATCATACAAGTAGTTAAGGAGCGACATCCAGGAGTGGATGTGGTCATTCACTGTGGGGATAGCGAACTAGATTATCAACACCCATATCTAGAAGGAGTAAAGCGAGTTCGCGGCAATTGTGACCGGGATAGCCGGTTTCCTGAAGAATTGCAGTTTGAAATTGAGAATAAAAAAGTGTATGTAACGCATGGACATTTATTCAATGTAAAGTCGACAACCATGAATCTGTTTTATCGTGCAAAGGAAGTAGAAGCAGATGCGGTGTTGTTTGGACATTCCCATTTACTTGGTGCAGAATTGATAGACAATATTCTGTTTGTAAATCCCGGGAGCTTGTTAAAGCCTCGGGGCATTGATGAAAAGAGTTACGCAGTGTTAGAGTATAATGATTCAATTTGGAAAGTTACTGCGTATACGGATCAAGGGGAAGAAATATTTCAAAAAGAGTATCCATTGGAAGAATTGTAAAATGGTTCGTAGTGTGAAAATTAGTTGAAAAAATTTTTAAAAAACCGTTGACATTTTCACACTACGCTAATATAATAAATATTGTCCTTTGGGAAAACAAAATGTCTCAGTAGCTCAGCTGGATAGAGCAACGGCCTTCTAAGCCGTCGGTCGGGGGTTCGAATCCCTCCTGGGACGCTACAGAAAAGCCTTACAACCACAACGGTTGTAAGGTTTTTAATTTTTATTCATCGACATGTATCAAAAAATATTTAGCCCAAAATTTGCCCAAATCATTCTTTTTCTTCATCTTCAATGAAGAATTTTTCAAAATGCGAACTTGCTCGTTGATCCGTTTCTTTTAATAGATGTCCATAAACATTCAAAGTAGTACTTATATTTGCGTGTCCTAATCGAGACTGTATAACTTTTGGATGTTCTCCGGCATGAATTAATAAAGTTGCCGATGTGTGTCGTAAGTCATGGAATCGAATGTGAGATAAATCTGGATTACGGTCCATAAAACGCTCCCACCATTGACTAATAGAATCAGGCCGATAAGGTTTACCATACTCATCAGAAAATAGAAATGTATGTTCTTTCCATTTTCTTTCGTTACCTAATTGGGCTAAATGTTGTTTTTTCATGGTTACCCACCGAATTAATTCATCCATTACGTTCTTTGGAATTGTCACAACACGTTTTCTTTTACCTTTGGTTTCTTTTAAAATCAGTCCGTCTTTCGCTTGTTCAAATTCCTCTTTTTTAGCTATAACCAGTGCTTGTTCAATCAAAATGCTGCTATTCTCGGCGTTTAAATGTTTTTCCTCAAGCGCAGCAATTTCGCCTTGTCTTGCGCCACTTACAATTGCTAATTCGACAATTAAGCATTTTTCAGGACTTTCTCTTTTCCTTAATCGTTCAAATAAAAGAGCAACCTCATTTTCGTTATATGCCTTTCCTTCTTCGTATTTCAATTTTGGTAACTTGATATTTTTGCATGGTGATTCATCTATTAATTCCCATTCGACAGCAGCTCTCATGATACTTGCAAATGCTTTGTAAATATTTCTAATAGTTGAAGGGGCAAGATTCCCATCTAACCCATCAAGCCGTTTGTTTTTCTTTTGCAAATCGCTAATAAAAAAAGCTATATCCACTTTTTTTATATCCTTTAATTTCATATCCCCGAAAACTGGTAATATTCGCTTTTCTAAATGAGTGCAATTGTCAACAAAAGTTCTTGGGCTGTAATGTTGTTTAGCATAATGTTCCTTCCATCTTGGGTAAAGTTCATTTAATGTAATGTTTGCAGTTTCTCCAAAATACAATTCTTCTTTTTGTTTTAATTCAGCTTCAAATAAAATTAATTGGCGCTCGGCTTCCTTTTCACTTTTTGCCGTAACAATTTTTGTTTTTCTCAATCTCCTTTTTCCTCTATATCCTAAGTCTGCTACTAATTGATATTTATTTTTTTCTTTAAGTTTTCGAACATAACTCACGTTAACCATCCTTTCAGAATATATGTTCGTTTTTGTGTGTATTAAAAATACTTCTTACATTTCAATTTGACCAGTTCAACTGGTACTTGATATGCAGAAGCGATGTCAAAGATGTTATTGTATTCTATAAAACAATCATCCGGTATTAAGAGTTCAGCAGCAAATCTGTTGGCTTCTCTCTCAATCTTATTAACTGATAATAGAGTATTTTTCTGCATAAATGGCGTGTTAACCCTGGTATGCAATATTGCGTGCCCAAGTTCATGGGCACATACCACACGTTGAAAATCGTCGTCTAAGTTGCAATTAATTACTATGTATCGGTTCCGACGATCGTATTTATAATAACCGTTGATTTGTTCGTGTAAGTCCCATTTGATGACATGGATGTTTTTCTGTGATGCTATTTCAAATGGGTTGAAAGTTTTGTGTTTATTTACCAATTCATGTACTTTAGCTTTCAACCACATACAATCACTTCTTTTCAATCAAAAATACAATTATAATAAAAGAAATAGGAGGTGCTATATATGTCAAAACCTAAACAATTTATAAAAAAACCTATAAAAGTTACTGCTTATCAAACTGAAAAAGTAGAGTATATCGAAACTCTTGAAGGTACAATGCGTGCGGATGTCGGAGATTGGATAGTTACAGGTATAAATGGCGAACGTTATCCTGTTAAACCGGATATTTTTGAAAAGACATATCAAGCGCTTGATTAACTGTCAAGTGCTTTTTTGATTGCATCATAAGTAAATGACATCGCCCATTCTGCTCCAATTCCATACAAATTAGCTGGAGGTGTATAAGATTTATTAATTTTAACTGCCACTATTTTCTTTCCTAATTCCACAGCTTTATCAATTTCCCATTTACACCAATCACTATTATGTGTGTTTTTTCCAACTAAAATTAAAAAAACAGAACTTTCTTTAATTCTATTTTTTATAACGCTTTTTATATAATTTGCATTTTCTGAGTTAATAGAGACTCCTACAGACATGTCATTAAACTTAATATCGAAGTATCCATTATCATTTTCTGACCATGCAACCAATAAATTTTTATACCTTGTATCTTCAGGTTCACTTTTATAGCTTACAAACACTTTTTTGCCCATCTATTTATCCTCCTTATTTTCGCCATGATTTAAATTAGCCCAATTTATATTTTCATTAGAAATAATAGTCTCGATCCGTTCAACCAAAACTTCTAAACTAGAATTCTCAGAATATACACCAGCTTTACCAAGAAACATATACTTTTCGCGTTTTAAAGTTTCACAAATCGATCTATATTCTATCCAGTTTTCGTGGTATTTACCCAAAGATAAAATACCTTCTAAAATAGAAACTAATACTCCTAAGAAACTAACAACATAAATAAAATATTTAAAATCAGCGACTAATGAAGCTAAGAAAGGTATTAGAGCTGCTGAAATAATTTGAAAGGTTTTTAAAAGTTTGTAAATTTTCTGATTCTTAATACTTTTGGTATCATACCAATTGATTTGCTCATCTAAACGTTCTTTAATATATTTAGATTCATCCAAAGTTAAAGAATCTTCCTCTTCTAGCATGTATTATTCATTATCCTCCTCCCTGTACTTCTTAGGAACATATTTCTTATTGATCTTCTGCGTCTGCCGAAAAATATACTCCATCGATTCAATCAGTGATTCTTTCGCTTCTTCGGATAATGGTTCGCCATTAAATGCTAATCCATCCGAATTTTCAATTTCTTCTCGGAATTTTTGTAAGCGTTTGGCGATGTCTTTTGAATCTTTATCTGTTAACTTATTCGATTCGTTTATCATCGAACCTTCACCGGTTAAAAGCCACTTATAAGATACACCATATAGATCTGCAAGAATGGCCAAAGTTGCGGCATCCGGCTCACTTACATTATTTTCATAACCGCTCAAAGTTTTGTTATTAATATTCGTTCTTTCTTTTACTTGTGTTTGTTTTAACCCAGTACGTTCTCTTGCTAATTTTAACCGTTCTCCTAAAGTAGACATCACACTCACCATTTTCTATTAAGAATTATTAAGAATAAAATAGCATGTTCTTAGGTTTTGGGAATGTATTTCTTAAAATATTAGAAAAAAATATTGACTTCTTAATAATTAAGAATTAATATGTAAATAGAAGTTCTTAGAAATTAAGAAAAAATCGAAAGGAGTGATTTTTACATGGAAATACATCAAAGAATCCGCAGCTATATTCAAGATAACGGGATGAAATTTAACTATGTAGCAGAAAAGTCAGGTATAAATACTAAACGTTTTTACCGATTGATGAACGGTGAATCGCCAATTAGTCTTGAGGAATACGAAAAAATATGTACTGGTCTGAATGTAGATCCGGGATATTTTTTTCAAGAAAAATTCTTAGTTTCTAAGAAGTTGAGTGTTAAATCTGCATAGGAGGTATGAAATGAACGAATTAATCAAAACAACCGTAAACGAAAACGGCGAAATTCTTGTAAGCGGCCGTGAGTTACATGAGTTTTTAGAATCAAGCGAACGTTACTCAAAATGGTTTGAAAGGATGTTAGGTTACGGGTTTACGGAAGGTATCGATTATACCCCGTACCAAAAAGTACACCCCCAAAACAAGCAAGAAATTTTAGACCACGCATTAAAGTTGGACATGGCAAAAGAAATTTCTATGCTTCAAAGAAACGAAAAAGGTAAACAGGCTCGTCAATACTTTATTGAAATTGAAAAGCGTTGGAATAATCCAGATATGATAGTTAAACGAGCATATGAAATTCTCCAAAGAAAAGTAGAAAAGTTGACGACTCAAAATTTAATGCTCGAACAACAAGTGAATGAATTAAAACCAAAAGCGGATTATGTTGACACCATTCTGAAAAATAAAGGTTTAGTTACCATCACTCAAATTGCAAAAGACTACGGAATGTCTGGAACAAAAATGAACGAATTGCTTCATGAGTTAAAAGTGCAATACAAACAAAGTGGTCAATGGCTTTTATATGCGAAATATCAAAATAAAGGATATACACATTCGGACACCGTTCCAATCACACGCAAAGATGGAACTCCTGATATAAAGATGAATACAAAGTGGACACAAAAAGGACGACTCTTTTTGTATGACTTGCTAAAAAGAAATGGTATTTTACCGATGATTGAACGCGAATTCCAGGAAGCCAACTAAAAACAAAACCGCATAGGAGGTGAACTGGGCGCGGTCAAATCTATTTCATTAACAAATTTTTATCAAACAAAAAAGTAATATAAAAGGCTGTCGGGCAAACAGCCTTTAGAAAGGAGGGCTAGCAAATGAACCTAAGCCGATTGCTCGAGGATATTCAATCGCAAGAATACGAACTTTTCGAGAAAAGACTCACAGCAGTTATCGAGAAAGCTTATCTCCAGGGCGTTGAAGATGGCCGTGAATATATGAAATCAAAATTCGAATATCCTGAACGAATGAGAAAGTCTGATCTAGCCAAATTCTTTAACTGCTCACTGCCACAAGTGGAAAAAATTATACGCATGGATGGGTTTCCACGAGATAAAGCAGTCCAAGCTCGTTATCCAAGAGATAAAGTGTTCGAGTGGGCAGACAAGAACATCGAATATATGAACGAGCGATTAGGCATTTACATCAGTCAAGCTGAATGGCTCAGACTGATACGAGGGCAAAAAACGAGTTAGAGGTCGGGCAGAACCTCTACTAATATAGTAACTTTTCTAAATTTTAGTAGCTATTCCATAAATGAATATATTCCATTTTGGAATATTCGAAAGGGGTGAGAATGATGCAAATAACCCAGGAATATCACAAGTTACTTCGGCAATTCAGAAAGAAGGCACGAATGACACAGGAAGAGATTGCTTACGAACTTAATATGACACAATCAACTGTTTCGAAGTTGGAAAGTGGTAAGCATATCGTTGATATTCAAACATTCATGAACTGGGTGAGAGTAACGAATTGCGAAGCACAAGCAGCAGTAATGATGTTCGGCGCAGATGTGCTAAACAACGCTTTGACTTTATTACAAATGATTCCAGCATTTATAGGAGGGGTGTTGTTATGGATTTAAAATCTATCAATTTTGAGATAGCAAAAGAAAAAGCGTGTATCGATGATCTGTTGATAATGATTGACATTCACGTTAAAGACGGGAATTTGGATTTAGCAACATCAAGAAGTCGTGATTTAACACGTTCTTTGGAGCGAGTACAGAAGCTCGAAAATCAACGCAGATTCTACATAACGATAAATAGTTTAGCAAAACAAGGCGTTATTTGTGAGGTGGTCAAGCGGTGCGGAAGTTTAAATGGCGTAAGTTGACATTAATTCAAAAGTTGTTGCTATCAGGTAAGGTGATCAGATGAAGTGGCTCAATGATTACTTTTTCGAAGGACAAGGTACCATACCAGATTTCATTTGGTTCTTTGGACCGTTATTATTCGGAATTATCTCAACGGTTTTCTTATATATTCACACTCATTAAAAAACCGCTAACCAAAATGGTTAACGGCAGACTAATATACACTAATTCAATTATAACACAAATGATGATGGGTTGCGAGTCTAACTCGCTCCTATCCAGCAGTTCACAAGCGGTTGGTTAGCCAAATCCTCATTAATAACTGATTCCCCTTTTTGCTTGTGGGCTGCCGGATGGGATTAGCAATCTATCTACAACCGAGCCCAGCTTCGCCAAGACTCCATTCGGACGAGCGGCAGCTACTCTGTAGCCCCAGTGGCCAAGACGTTGTAGGTAGATTGGTGATTCTATCACCAGAAAGGAGGTGACAGTATGAGACCAGTCGATGTTGAAAATCCAATGGTCCTCGGTGGAGTTTATCCGGAAGATGTAGCTAGCCCGATCGGAAAATGTAAAACGTGTCATGAGATTATCTATCCAGGTGATGGCGCCGCAACATTCGATGACGAATTGTTTTGCAGTCCGAGTTGTTTGTGGGAGTATCTCATGGATGATGGTTCTCTCGAAGAAATATAAAAAGACCACCGTGCAAGTGGTCTACGTTTCAAAAAAATTTTTGGTTACTGAAATTATAACACAGGAGGTCTGAAAATGGTATCAGCAATTTCAACGCTCGAAATGAACCGCCAAGAATGGCTGCATGCAAGGAAACGCGGAATCGGCGGCAGCGATGCATCAGTGATTTTAGGATTCAACAAATGGAAATCTCCATTCCAACTATATTTAGAAAAAACCGGTGAATTTACGGAAGAAATCGATAACGAATTTATTTATTGGGGCAACTTACTAGAGGACATTGTGGCGAAAGAATTTGAAAGTCGTACAGGTAAGAAAGTACGTCGTCGAAATCAAATGTTTGTTCATCCAGAACATGACTTCATGATTGCGAATATTGACCGCGATGTGGTTGGTGAAAGAGCGCTACTTGAATGCAAAACAACAAATGCTTTCAACTCTAATGCATGGGATGGAGATGAAATTCCAGCTGAGTATATTTGTCAAGTCCAGCATTACATGGCCGTCTTGGGCTACGAGAAAGCCTATATTGCTGTATTAATCGGCGGAAATAAGTTTGTTTGGAAAGAAGTCGAACGCGATGACGAATTTATCGATATCATGATCCAACGCGAAAAAGAATTTTGGGAAAATCACGTACTTGCAGGTGTACCACCAGCTATAGACGGTAGCCCATCAGCAACCGAACTACTCAATAAATTATATCCGACCGACAACGGCGAAACAGTAATGCTCGATTCCGAAACAGAACAATTAATCGAAGCTATCGAATCACTAAAAGCCGAGAAAAAACAAATTGAAGAGCAGCTTAAAGCGTATGAGAACCAATTAAAAATGACTTTGGAAGATGCTTCGGTTGGCGTTACTAACCGTTTCAAAATCACTTATAAAGCAGTCACTCAAAACCGCATAGACAGCAAGCGGCTGAAAGAAGAACATCCGGAAATTTACGAAAAATACTTGAAGTCATCAATTTCAAGACGTTTAACAATCAAGGAGGTTATTTAATTATGGCAACAACAAAAGCATTAAAAGAACAAATGAAACAAGCTCCGGCGCAACAAAATCCGAAAACGATTGAAGATTATTTGAAACAAATGATGCCGGCTATGAAGCAGGCGCTTCCGAAACATATGGATGCAGACCGTTTGTTCCGATTAGCCATGACAACCATTAGGACAACTCCGGCACTCAAAGAAGCGGACATGGCCAGTCTTTTAGGTGCTGTCATGCAAGCGGCGCAGCTTGGATTGGAGCCTGGCTTGCTTGGACACTGCTACTTACTACCATTCAAAAATAACAAAAAAGACATCACGGAAGTTCAGTTTATCATCGGTTACAAAGGGATGATTGATCTAGCAAGACGTTCCGGTCAAATTCAAAACATCTATGCTCATGCAGTTTATGAAAAAGACGAGTTCGAATATGAATTAGGTCTTGAGCCAAAACTCGTGCATAAACCATCAATGGACGCAGACAGAGGGGAATTTGTAGGAGCTTATGCCGTAGCACATTTCAAAGACGGCGGTTATCAGTTCGAATTTATGCCAAAAGCCGAAATTGAAAAACGAAAAGCACGCTCAAAAGCCGCAAATAGTTCTTACAGCCCATGGGCAACGGACTATGAAGAAATGGCGAAGAAAACAGTGATTCGTCACATGTGGAAGTACTTGCCTATCAGTGTAGAAATTCAACAACAAGTAGCGCACGACGAGGGCACTGCAAGAAGTATCAAGGATATTACTCCTGAGGACGAGGTATTCCTGGATGCACCGGAGTTCGAAGTCGTTGAAGAAGTGGAGCAAGTACAAGAAGAACCAAAGGAACAGGTAACTGAACAACAAACTTTAGTATAAAGCGAGGGGAGAAATCCCCTTGCAATCAAAACAGGAGGGCGGGGCAAATGGCGAAATACAGACAGGTGCATACAACGTTTTGGGATGATGGGTTTGTTATTGATCTAACTCCAGAAGAAAAATATTTCTACTTGTATTTGATGACAAATAACAAAACTACTCAATGTGGCATCTACGAACTTCCATACAGAACAATCGAAATGCAAACAGGCTATAACAGAGATACCGTAATAAAACTACTCAAGCGCTTCGAAGAATATGGAAAAATCGAATACAACGAAGATACTAAAGAAATTTTCATCATTAATTGGGCGAAATATAACTTCATTAATTCACCAAAAGTGAGAAAGTGCATTGAAAAAGAGCTTCAAGAAGTGAAATATAAACCGTTTGTTAAGCAATACATTATTAAATCGAAAGAGTATGGATACCGTATCGATACCCTATCGATAGACTTGGGGGAAGAAGAAGAAAAAGAAGAAGAAAAAGAAGAAGAAAAAGAAGAAGAAAAAGAAGAAGAAAAAGAAGAAGAAAAAGAAGAAGAAAAAGAACAAGAACAAGAAGTCGGTCAGTCGGTTAGTCAGTCGTCTGATTTCGGGAAATTAGCAACCTTCTACGAGCAAAATATAGGACCGTTACTTCCTGTCATATCGCAAGAACTTGGAGATATCTATGACACTTACAAAGATGCGAATCTCATTCAAGAAGCCTTCAAAATCGCGATTCACGTAAACGCAAAAAATAAAATGAAATACGCTGAAGGGATTTTAAAGAATTGGAAGGCTGAATTAATCACTTCTTACGAACAGTTAAAAGCCAAGGAGGCGAGAGAAGAAAATGCAAAGTCTCAACGAAGCCATGCAAACGGACAAATTTCAAGAAATCATGAAAAAAATGCGACTGAAATCCCAACAGACATTGACACAAAACTCCGAAACTTCAGCTCAATATGAATGTCCAAAGTGCAAAGATGAAGGAGGGTACATCGTTCGTAGAAAAGCAGGGGAAATTATTCTTAATTACAAAGGTGAAGAAGTGGAGCTAAAACATGATACGGATCAATGGGTTGAGTGTGAATGCTCCAAGATTAAAAAAATCAATCGCTTAATGAAATCTAGCGAAATTACAGAAGAGTTTCAGAAAATGGGATTCAGCAATTTTATTACTGAAAATAGACCGCAAGTCGTCCAGAATATGAAAGCTGTATGTATGAAATACTATGAATCTTTTAACCAAATTAGAAGTACTAGAAAAAATAGTGTTTTATTAATCGGCCAGCCTGGAAGTGGAAAAACGCATTTGTTAATGGCTGTATCAAACAACTTAATTCAAAAGCGCGTCGTACCTGTTATGTATTTTCCATACAAAGACGGGATGAACGAAATATCAGAGAACAATTTTGAACGTAAATCAGAAATAATGCATCGGATGAAAGATATTGATGTGTTGTTTATCGATGATTTATTCAAACCAATTGGCGGGAAAGTTGACGTGAAGCGATGGCAAGCAGAAATCATCTTCGAAGTGGTCAATTATCGCTATTTGAACAATAAACCGTTGCTTGTTTCTAGCGAACTATCATTAAGCGATTTGCTATATGTGGACGAAGCAACAGCATCCCGGATTTTTGAAATGGCTGAGGATTATACGGTGACGGTACCAAAAGATATGCATAACAATTATCGATTACGAAATGTTGTGGGAGGGTGAATGAAATGGCAAAAGTGTATGTCGTAACTGTATTTGATAGTGGCGAGGGTACAACAAAATCACGGAAAGTTATTGAAAATGAATTTGAAGCATATGACTACGCAGCTCGATTAAACAGAGAATGGGCAGCGAAAGGCGATCATTCGGAAGCAACAGTTTCCGAACATGAATTCGAAAGTAAATTTGAAAAGGCGCTCAAAGAAATCGAAGCTATTACTCGCGGGCTAGGCGACTTCAACCCAACATATGACAAGATTCATAAAATCGCGAGTGAGGCGTTGGGGGTGAATGAGAATGAGTGATAAGGAACTAATGCAGGAAGCGCTAAAATGGCAAGAACATATCAAAGTACTAGCAAACGATCACGCAGAAGATGAATTGTATCAAAAAAGATCGAAAGTGTTTGATTGGCTCATTGAACAAGCCGAAAAAGCGGAGAAGTATCGTGAAGCACTTGAATTTTATGCTGATGAAAATAATTACTTTGTAGATATATCAAAATTAGAATTACCAGAAGATATTTTTTATGCCGAACCGCCGGTCGTAAACGAAAGAGGTATAAAAGCACGTCAAGCATTGGAGGGAAAAATGATATGAAACCAACATACATCGGCTTTAACACACAGCCATACGCAATCATCGTATGGCAATTCGAAAAAAATAGATCGAAAACAATTTGTTACAGTGAAGCGGAGTTGCAAAGCGCATTAGCACGTTACAACGCACCAGGAGACTTATATTACCAAGTTCCTCACAACGTGCATTACTTCAACAAGGTGGCAATTCCAGCTTAATAAACCAAAGGAGTGAGATGTATGATAAGCAAATTCAAACGAGCTTTCTACATCGAGCAACTCAGACTTTTGGGCATCCGTGAAGTAGAGGGCAAACCAGTACAGGAACTTAGTGATCGTGAACTCAAATACGCACTTGCAACAGCAAGGGTTAAGGCAGGTGCTTGATATGCAAATGAACAAAAACGGAATTAGAGTTGTAAATAACAACAAGGACCGAGAGAAACTTCAGCAGGAGTTAAGAAAATTAAATTACAAGGAATATGCAGAGTTTATAGGGTACGAGAACGGAATCGAGGTCACGATCATCGTACCCAATCACAAAGCGTTAGTACAAGCTATGCTACAAGACGGTTTCGTATTACAAAGATTTTCGAGAGGTGAGATTGCGTGAGAGAAATTAAGTTTCGTGCATTTAATAAAGCTGAAAGAAAAATGTGTAGAGTTGTTTCTATTGATTTTACAAGATTTATTACTGTTCGTTTTCCAGAGTTTGAACATGAATCAGACGACTACAATGACCAAATGTTAATTGAAGAATTTGAACCATTAATGCAATTCACAGGCTTAAAAGACAAAAACGGAAAGGAAATTTATGAGGGGGATATTGTATCTTATTTTGGTTTAAAATACGAAGTTTTATTTAAAAATGGTGCTTTTGGTTGGATGGAGGATGGAGAATTTTATTCTTTCAGTGAAATGACTCCTTCAGTGTTTGACGAATTTGAAGTCATTGGCAATGTTTATGAGAATCCAGAGTTGTTGGGGGGAATCGAAATGAATCGCTGGGAACGGATGGAAACTGCAAAGAAAGTATTGGGGAGGGGTAAAATATGGTAAATTCACGGTTTAAGTTTCGAGCGTGGGAAAAGAATCTGAAAGAAATAATTCCAGTCTACAATATAGATTTTGAAAAGAGAATGATAAACACAGACCTTGCATGGAGAACTTTTGATGAAGTTGAATTAATGCAATTTACAGGCTTATACGATAAACATCATAAGCCGATTTATGAAGGGGATATTTTAAGACATCCACCTAAGAATGAATGGGAAGAAAAGAATTTTGTTGCATTCGAAGTTTTTTATCACGATAACAACAATGCAGATAATCACGTTGGTTTCCAAATGAACAGATTACATTTCCATGGTGCATATGCAGGTTATTACATGACTGAAAAGTTTTTACCGAGATATACAGAAGGAATGATAGTGATAGGGAACGTTTTTGAAAACCCAGAATTGGTGGCGAAAAAAGAATGAGTGACCTATTAAACATCTTAGTGCTGCTTATACTCGGATGGGGATTTGCAATATTAATCGGTGCCGAGTGGCAGTACATGAAGGAGCGGAAGAGAAGATGAATCAAGTTCAATTAATTGGTAGGCTGACGAAGGATCCAGAACTACGTATGACACCAAACGGATTGTCAGTTTGTAGATTCACTTTAGCAGTTAACCGAATGAAAAAGGATGAAGCGGATTTTATTAGTTGTATCGCATTCGATAAATTAGCGCAGAATCTAGTGGACTATCAAAAGAAAGGCAATCGCATAGCAATCACGGGTCGAATTCAAACAGGTAGCTATGAAAATCAACAGGGGCAAAGAATTTATACAACAGAAGTAGTAGCAAATAGTATAGAGTTCTTAGATTATCGTTCGGAAAATGTACAGAATAGCCCAAATTCGGCTCAAAACTATCAAGGTAATACAAATTATCAATCTAGCAATCAAAACGCGTCTACGGCTCAAAATCAGCCGAATAATGACCCGTTTAGTGGATACAGTTCGCTTCCGGATGATATCGATGATAATTTACCTTTCTAGCGAGGTGATGTAAATGGAGACGTTAAGCATCTATCATAAACGAAAAATTCTTAAAGGTCGAACAAAACGAGAATTAGAAAAGGAGATCGAACGTCACAAGCAATATGGCTATGTAGAGGCAAGTGAAATGAAATATTTCGAAGCTGATTCAAAACCATATCAAATTCTAGTCGAAAAACGCTGGTTAGCAAAGGAGAATCGAAATGGATTTACAAAAGTTGTTTGAAATACAGGCGGAATTGGACTATCACATTACGAAAGAACATCCGGTGAAAGAAGGCGAAGATCGTCTTACTAAAAAGATATTAGCTTTACAAGTCGAGTTAGGGGAGCTCGCAAATGAATGGAGAGGGTTTAAGTTTTGGAGTAAGGACCAAAAGCCGAGAAGAGCTGTTTATGAAATTTGTAAATATTGCGAAGGTAGAAAAACGTTAGGATTCCAATTTGAATCATGTTGGTATTGTGGCGGAACAGGTTTGCAAGTTGTAAAAAGACCATTACTCGAAGAATATGTCGATTGCTTGCACTTCATTCTTAGCATTGGAAATGACATCACCTACTTGACAGATGATGAAATCGAAGAAGTTTTAACAAACGCAAAAGTTCCAGATGATTACGGAAATATCGTTGATACATTTATCGTTTTAAACAGTTATTCTTGCGAATTGAAGCATTGCGAAAAGCGTGATTATATCAATCTACTAACTATTTTCTTAAATTTGGGATATGAATTAGGTTTTACTGATGAACAAATTGAACAAGCATACTTGAAAAAGAACGAAGAAAACCATAGACGGCAATTGACGAATTATTGAAAAAGGTGATTGCATGAAGAAAAGACATTGGACTCAAGAGGAAATCGATTATTTAGAAGACAGTTGGGGCACTGTATCACTACCCGGGATATGCAAAAAGTTAAATCGTACAGAAAACAGCGTAAAAGTAAAAGCGTATAAGTTAGGACTTGGTGATCCGATTAAATCGTTTGATGGCATAACTGTAAGCGAGTTATCAAAGACGATTAAAGTAGAGTATAACATACTACTAAACTGGGAAGAAAAATATGGTCTCCCTGTTATGTATAAACGTTTTACTAAAGTAAAAAAAGTCAGAGTTATTAAATACTCAGACTGGTGGAAATGGGCAGAAAGAAATAAACAAATGATTGATTTTAGCCGATTTGTGAAGGGGGATTTAGGTCCCGAACCAGATTGGGTGGAAGAAAAACGTAGAGCAGACTATCGCAAAAAGATGTACGTGCCAAAACCGCATAATACACCGTGGAGCAGCCGAGAAGATAATTTGCTAAAACACATGGTTAAAAAGGGATACACGTATCCAGAGATTTGCGATCAATTACAACGAACGCATGGAGCGGTTAAACGTAGATTACTGGATTTGGGGATTAAATATCGGCCGGTTTATTTAGATAATCATCGACCGTACACGCAACAAGAAATTGACTACATTCTCGAAAGTGTAGAAAAGGGTATCAGTTTTCAGGAAATGGCTCGTCATTTAAAACGTAGCGAAGCTGGAGTAAGAGGAAAGTTGGAACGGATGGGATATAAGTTTAGGAATGGCGTTCCTTATATCGAAGAAAAGCAAATTAGTTAAATGAAGGTTTGCTGATGAAGAGGTTTTAACAACCTTTTATCAGCACTCTTGATAAGCGAGTGCTAAGGAGGGCGACATGGCAAAAACAAAATACGGCAACAAGAAAGTGGAAGTTGACGGCATCACATTTGATTCTGCACTTGAAGCACGGTATTACAAGCATTTGAAACTATTAAAAAAGCAAGGTATCGTAAAAGATTTCGAGTTGCAACCAAAATTTGAGCTACTGGAAAGTTTCAAAAAGAACGGAAAAACATATCGAGCCATCACTTACAATGCAGATTTTAAAGTTGAGTATGCAGATGGCCGCATAGAAGTGATTGATGTAAAAGGAATGGTCACACAGCAATTTGAACTGAGAAGAAAACTTTTTGAGTACCGTTATCCTTACGAATTAAAGGTCATAACGTATTCAAAAATTGACGGCGGATGGATAACCCATGACGAGTTGAAAAAAGCCAGAAAAGCCCGTAAAAAAGCAAAAAAGGTGATGTGAATGGCAGTTGTAGATGCAAATGCTCGGTTAAAAGCTCTAGATCGACAAAAGTTACTGTACAACTTACATTGCAAAAAATGCGAAAACTACAACGAAAGAAACAGTCTGAAATGGTGCCCTGGTTGCGCCATTTGGGATGAGTTTCAGAAAATCGGAGAAGTGTTGGATAGCACAATCAGCGAGAAAGAAGAAAGTGCTTAGTGAACAAATGAATCAAAATGCGAAGTAGAGGGAGAGATAATAATGAATTGTAAGTTGCTTTATTATGTTAGTCCGAAAGACGATTTTAAAGCAGAAGGTAGGATTTTTCTAAAGGGTGAAAAATATCCAGTTTACGATGTAGACGGAGATTCTTTATTAATAGCAGAAAATGGAGATTTCCTTTTCACTAATCAGTTAATGAAGCAAGTTATTGAAGAATGGGAATTAGAAGTGACGGAAATTTAATGTCGCACTTGAATCAAAATGCGTAGTAAAGGAAAGGGGAAAATTATGGATAAAAAAGAAATGAAACAAATAGAAATCACTGATGTTATCGTCCACAGGCTGAGTCGCGGTCAAGATATAACTGACGAATGGACTAGCGATGTTAATGTTGATTTCATTATTGATAAGCCACAAACTATCAAAATTTTTGATAAGACCTATGTAATTGACAGAATTAAAATGTTAACACATTGGGGCGATGAAATAGTATTTCGCTTATCAACAGAGGATTTCTTCTTTGAAGAATTAGAAGTCAGTAAAATATTTGTTCATAAAATCTACAATATGTTAGACGAATTGCAAAGTGAAAATAATGTGCTACATGGGTGGAATTTCAAAGAAACGCTATTTGAAATTTTGTCTGACGATTATTACCGTTTTGCGATAAATGCACCATCAAAAACAAACGTATTGGCTATTTAAATTATTGCACACTTCGAAGAAAATGCGAAATAAAAAAGGGGGCATCGATTAATGTTTCCTGCGCTTATGTTCATTGTTGCGGAGCGAAACGGTATACCGCAGTTAATTGACAATAAATTCTATACATCCGAAGTATGGGCGAGAAAGCGATTAGAACGGTTGAAAAAGTCTAACCCAGACTTTAACTACTTTATCGCATACGCAGATTCGTTTAAACGGTTAAGTTGATAACGAAAAAAGCTGTGGCCGCCTTCAACCCACAGCCACAGCTTACCCTCCTAGCAAATGACACTTTAATTATAGCATAGGAGGGCGAACAGATGGGCAAAGGGCAGATTACGAAAGAAAAGTTAGATCAGTGGATTAAAGATTATAGATGGATGATTAATACTGTTGAGCAATTACAAATGGAATATAGATATAATGGCGCAAAAATCGCTCAATATGGCATTGAAGCTACGTTACCAAAAGCAAGTGGGCAGACAAGCGATGTAGTGTTCACAGAGGTCGTAAGGAGAAACAAACATTTAAAACGAATCAATGAATATATTTGTAAAATTCAAGAAGTGCAAAAACGAGTTGATAAAGTAACAGAGCCAAGAGAAGCGGAGGTATTATATTGGCTCCTGGAAGGCAAATCAATGCGTTGGATTGGGCAGCACATGGCATTAAGTCATGTGACGATTAAGAACATAAAAGAGAACATTTTGGAGAGTATGTTGAGTTGAACCACATTGCGTTGTATTAAGGAGGTTTATTTATGAGAGCACGAAAAGGAGACCTAATTCGTGTTGTAGCTGTTCAAGAACCTAAAGATAAACGAATAAAAGTTGGCGACATTTTTGAAGTTGCGATTGCTTGTGATAATGGTGATGTTTATATCGATACGAACGGAGATACTCCTATTTGGCTTGTTGACGAAGAATACGAAGTTATAGACACAAAAAAAGATTTTGAAAACGATTATTACGCTCACATGCCAGAGGATTTTAGAGCAGCGGTAAATGTAATTAAACAATACTGCCAATTCGAAGATTGCATAGATTCTTATTGCGATAAATGTCCATATCCTTTAAAAACTATTAGATGCGGAGACGAATAGTTAATAAATGTACACTTCGAAGATTAAGTGACAAATGAACCAATATGAGAAACAAAGGAGGAAAATTATTGTCTAATTTCATAACTCGTAATGAAGCTGAAAAGGCTTTATCAGAAGGAAAAAGAGTGAAATTTCATTGGAACGGTTTGTCCGTAGAAATTGACAAATTAACTACTTTAAACGATTTGCGTTGGCTATTGAGAGAGAAAAAAGCAATGTTTTATTTAACAGTAAATGACGTTGTAAATGGAAAATATTCAATTATTAATAAATGAACACTCCAATGATTATGTTAATTTGAAAAAAATGAGAGGGAGGAAAAATAATGAAAAATGTGTTTGTGCTTCAAACGAATGATAACGATTTTAAAGAAGCCATTTCGAATTTTCTTGCTAAACATTGTAAGGAAAACGATGTAAAGGTGGCGATTTATGAAACGAATGAAAAAGGTGCGGAAAAAGTGATGAAAATTGTGAACGAAAAATAGCTCGTATTACGAAGATAGATTAACAAACTTACCAAATTTAACACTTTTACCAAAGGTGACAGCTATAATTTTCCAACTGTAAAATATGAGGTAGGTCCGGGGCGGCGTGGAAAACCGCTTCGGCGAATCATTTCCGTAATAAATCAATAAAACACAAGTTTCGTTTTGCTACTATTTTTACCACAATAAAAATATGCGAATAACAAAATTCGACAAAACTTTATAATGCGATCAATGAGGATTTGTGAGACGCCATAAGCAATCGCGTTAGTTTAACTAATGCTGTTGTTTATCGCGTCTTTTCTTTTTGCGAGGTGAGAGTTATGCAATACACAATCAAATGCGAAAAATGCGGAAGACCTGGCGACATTGAAAAACGAACAACGACAACCAACAACTACCAACAACCAACAAGAACGACCACGACATACAAAAAGACATGTGTTGCTTGTGGCGGTAGAGTTAGAGCGTTACTAGACTAATGGAAAGCGATTAGCGTAATGGGGTGATGCCATTGAATGTAAGGAAATTAACGCCGAAACAACAAGCATTTGCTGACTATTACATCGAATTAGGTAATGCTACACAAGCAGCGATTAAAGCAGGATATAGTAAACGTTCAGCAAGACAGATAGGTGAACAAAACTTGTCAAAACATGACATTAAAGCTTATATCGATGCTCGAATGGAAGAATTAAAGTCACAACGTATAGCAGATCAGCAGGAAATACTGGAAACATTGACATCTGTTTTGCGTGGCGAAGCAAGAGCTGCAACATTAGTCGGAGTTGGTGGGGGCGAAGAAGAAATTAATACAGAAATGCCGCCAACTATGAGCGAACGAATTAAAGCGGCTGAATTACTTGGTAAACGTTACGCTATGTGGACTGATAAACAAGACGTTAATGTGCAAGGTGCTGTAACATTCGTGGATGATATAAGCGGTGATGGCGAATGACTGTCATAAGACTATCAGAATTATTGCCAAAAGCATTTCATTCGGTGTGGAAAGCTGCTATTAACCCAAATATATTAAACGTGGTATGCAAAGGTGGACGTGGTTCTGGTAAATCCTCAGGTATTGCTCATATAATTGTACAACTACTCATGCGTTACCCAGTTAATGCGGTGGGTATAAGAAAAGTTGACAATACTATCGAACTATCAATCTTTGAACAAATGAAATGGGCCATAAACGAACAAGGTGTGGCACATTTATTCAAGATTAATAAATCTCCAATGCGAATCACATACATTCCTAGAGGGAATTATATGGTATTCCGTGGAGCGTTAGAGCCAGAGCGTATTAAATCATTAAAAAGCGCTAATTTTCCATTTGCCATTGCTTGGATTGAGGAATTAGCTGAGTTCAAAACAGAAGATGAAGTTACAACCATTACAAACTCTTTATTGCGTGGAGAGTTGAGTAATGGTCTTTTTTATAAGTTCTTCTATTCATACAACCCTCCAAAGCGAAAACAATCATGGGTTAATAAAAAATACGAATCGGCATTTGTTCCTGAAAATACATTTGTTCATCACTCAACTTACTTAGATAACCCATTCATTTCAAAACAGTTTATTGAAGAAGCAAATGCAGCTAAAGAACGAAATGAATTACGTTACAGATGGGAGTACTTAGGCGAGGCAATCGGTTCTGGTGTCGTACCATTTGATAACTTGCACATCGAAAAAGGATGCATAACTGATGAAATGGTGAAGAACTTTGACAACATACGAAATGGTGTTGACTTTGGTTATGCAACGGATCCATTAGCTTATGTTCGTATTCACTACGACAAAAAGAGGAATGGCATCTATATCTTTGACGAAATATACGGTGTGAAAATGAGTAATAGAGAGTTTGCTAAGAAACTACACGATAAAGGGTATCAATCAGATGAAATATTCGCTGATTCAGCAGAACCCAAATCAATCGATGAACTAAAGCATGAGCATGGAATCAAACGAATCAAAGGTGTTAAAAAAGGTCCTGACAGTGTTGAATACGGTGAACAATGGTTAGATGATTTAGATTTTATTTGCATTGATCCATTACGTACACCAAACACAGCTAGAGAGTTTGAAAATATCGATTATCAAACGGATAAAGATGGCAATCCTAAACCGCGTTTAGAAGATAAAGATAACCACAGTATCGACGCAACACGTTATGCAATGAGCGAGGATATGCGTTCTAAGAAACGCATGCAAGTTTTGCGTTAAAGGAGGTTAAAGATGTTTGAAAAAACACATACCGACGAATTAATTCGATATATAGAACAAAATGCACCGACACCATCCGAGATTATTAAAGAGCTCTGCGATTCGTTCGACCCATCACACATGCACGAAGGCGTTCGATACTATAAAGGCGAATCAGACATCTTAAACAGAAAAATATACACTTACGAAGATGGCGTAAAAGTGATTGATACGGAAGCTACTAACGAAAAAGTGGTTTCGGGATTTCATAAAATCTTGGTAGACCAAAAGACAGCTTACTTAGTCGGTGAACCAATGGTCTTTGGTAGTCGAAGTGATAACCAAGAACACCTAGATTTACTGCAAGAACTCATTGGCGAACGGTGGGAAGATACAATACCTGAATTAATCAAGGGTGCAAGCAACAAAGGTCTAGAATGGCTGCATCCTTTCGTGAATGAAGAAGGCGAATTTGATTACATGATAATTCCGGCGGAGCAATTAATTCCGATTTACGACTATTCGAAACGTAAAAAGCTGGTTGCTGCTATTCGATTCTATCAACTTGATGATAATGTAACAAAATTAGAGTTATGGACTTCTGATGATGTGACCTACTACGAAATGATTAACGGACAGATTTATTTAGATGCAACTGTTGAAGTGAATCCAGCACCGCATTTCACAGACGTAGAAGGTGCGGAATGGAAGTCATGGGGACGCGTACCATTCATCAAATTTGCCAACAACGAAGAAGAATTAAGCGATTTACATTTTTACAAATCTATCATCGATGCTTATGATCTATTAGTTTCTGATGCACAGAACACATTATCAGATATGCAATCATTAATTTGGGCTTTAATTGGATACGATGGTGAAGATTTAGGGGAGTTTGTAACCAATTTAAAACGGTATAAAGCAGTCAAGTTAGATGAAGATGGGAACATTAAAACGATTCGGGCAGAAGTACCAGTGGATTCATACAAAACACAAATTGACATCCTAAAAGAAAACATTTATGCATTTGGTCAAGGTGTTAATCCTTCCCCGGATATTATTGGTAATGCTCCATCTGGTGTAGCGTTAACGAACCTTTATTCTTTACTAGACATGAAAGCTAGTATTCTCGAACGTAAATTCACATTAGCTTTACGTGAGTTTATGTGGTTCGTCGGGGAATATGTGAGACATGCGAAACTTGGCAATCTTGATTATCGAGATATTACATTCACATTCAACAAAATGTTACTTACAAATGAGTCTGAAATTATTGACATGGCTCAAAAATCGCAAGGTATCATTTCTCAAACAACGATCCTTGAAAATCATCCTTGGGTTAAAGATGTGGCCCAAGAAATGGCCCGAATTGAAGAAGAACGACAAAAGGAAATGGAATTGTTTGATAACTACAACACTACATTCAACCAGCTGAATGGCGGTGGAGTAGATGACCAAGAGTAGGGAGTATTGGCGTAAACGCTTTGAATTACTGGAAGATGCACAAACTCGAAAAGCTGAATCGTATTACAGGGACTTAGAAAAAGCGTATATTCAAACAATGCGAGCTATTGAAGCAGATATTCTCAAATGGTACAACCGATTCGCTAAAAACAATGAAATCACACTCGAAGAAGCAAAAAGACTGTTAAAATCTGATGAATTAAGAGAGTTTCGTTGGACTGTTGAGGAATACATTAAATATGGTCAAAAGAACGCTATCAATCAACAATGGATGAAGCAACTTGAAAATGCATCAGCAAGAGTCCATATAAGTAGATTAGAAAGCTTACGTATTCAACTTCAACAACACATCGAAAAACTGTATGGTGGTCAAATTGAAGGCTTTGAGCGACTGATGAAAGAGATATATCAGGAGCAATACTATCACACGATATTTGAAGTGCAAAAAGCCTTTAACGTTGGGTTTACTTTACAAGCTCTCGACGAACGAGTATTAACAAAAGTCATTAGTAAACCATGGACAGCCGATAACCTAACGTTTAGCGCTCGAATTTGGCGTGACAGAAACTTACTTATCAACACATTACACACTGAACTAACACAAACCTTTGCTCGTGGAGAAGGTCCAGACAGAATAATCAGTGTGATTCAGAAGAAAATGAATACATCTCGCGCAAACGCTGCTCGATTAGTTCAAACCGAGCAAGCGTTTTTTAGTGCTTCGGCACAGAAAGAAGCGTTTAAAGAATTGGATGTAGAACGCTATGAAATCGTAGCAACATTAGACAGTAGAACATCGGAAATCTGTCAATCTATGGACGGAAAAGTGTTCAAAATTAGTGAATATGAGCCTGGAGTAACAGCGAGTCCTTTCCATCCGAGATGTAGAACGACGACTGCTCCATATTTCGATGATAACTTTGGCGAAAGGTTTGCGCGTAATCGTGATGGTAAGGTGATTTACATTCCAAGCAATATTAAATATTCAGAGTGGAAAAAGAGATTTGTAGTTTAATCTTGACCTGAGCATGTCGTTAAACTGCTTATTTATTTTGCCCTTTTTAAAGGTTTGAGGGTTAATCAAACGGATTCCTTTAGCGAGAGGTGTAACTCGTTAAAAAACATTAAAAGGAGAGGAAAAAACATGGATTTAAAAGAGTTATTAGGTGAAGAACTATATACACAAGTTATGGAAAAGATTGGGGACAACAAGATTGACATTGTATCAAACGGGAATTGGATTCCTAAACAAAAGTTTGACGATCTAAATACAACGGTTAAGGATTTAAAACAACAACTTAAAGACCGAGACACTCAACTTGAAGATTTAAAAGCAAAAGCTACTGGCAACGATGAATTAAAAGCACAAATTGAAGAATTGCAAGCTAAAAATCAGCAAATTCAAGAAGAATATGAAACTAAAATTCAAAAACAACAATTCGACTTTGCTCTCGAAAGCGCGCTAAGAGACGCGAAGGCGAAGAATCCGAAAGCTGTACGAGCTTTGCTTGATACTGAAGCTATTAAGTTCGTAGATGGAAAGCTAGTCGGTTTAGAGGAACAACTTAAAGCACTGAAAGAAACAGATGACTATTTATTTGTTCCTGATGGGTTGAAAGGAAAAACGCCTCCTGGAGCGCAAAATCCAACAGGGAATAACAAACCAAATCCATTCAGCAAAGAACAATTTAATTTAACTGAACAAGGAAGACTTATTCGAGAAAATCCAGATCAAGCAAAACAATTAATCATTCAAGCTGGAGGTAATCCAGCCCTTTACGGACTATAAAAAATATAAAGGAGATGTTGTTAAATGGCAGTAACAAGAGTTTCAGATATTATTATTCCTGAAGTTTTTAACCCTTATGTAATAAATACAATTGAAGAACAAAACGCTTTAATTCGTTCTGGAATTATGGGGCCTGTACCAAATGTAACTGTTCCTAATGGCGGTACTATGGTAAATATGCCTTTCTGGAACGATTTAGAAGGAGATCCAGAAGCGATTCAATCTGACTTTGCGTTAACTCCTGAAAAAATCACAGCAGGAAAAGACGTGGCACGTATATTCGAATTTGGTAAAGCGTGGAGTTCAGAAGACTTGGCAGCAGAATTAGCTGGTTCCGATCCAATGAGAGCTATTGCTAGTCGTGTAGCAGCTTATTGGACACGTCAACAACAACGGATTTTATTGAAAATGCTAGACGGGGTATTTGGTGACAATGCTGCTAATGATGGCGGAGATTTAATTCTTGATGTTTCAAAAGAAGATGGAACTGGTGGAACAGCTAGTGGAGAAGTATTCATTGATGCAGCTCAATTACTTGGGGATGCAAAAGAAAAATTCACTGCAATTGCTGTTCATTCTCGTGTACATGCTAACCTACAAAAAGCGCAATTAGTCGAATATCTGCCAGAAAGCACAATTGACATTGGTTTCGGTACTTACCAAGGTAAAACCTTAATTGTAGACGATAGCTTACCTGTTGTTGATGGTACTACTAGCGGTAAAAAATACACGTCTTACTTATTCGCTTCTGGAGCTGTTGGTTATGTTGCGGGAAGTCCTAAAGTTCCTACTGAAACAGACCGTAACACATTAAAAGGTGAAGACATTTTAATTAACCGCCAAAAATTCATTATGCATGTTCGTGGTTTCCGTTGGACTGAACAAGCAGTGGCGGGCGAAATGCCAACGCTTGCAGAAATCGGAAATGCAGCAAACTACGACCGTGTTTATGATCCGAAGAAAGTTCGTGTCGTAAAAATCGTCACGAACGGATAAGGTTAGGGATTATTCCCTAGCCTTTTTACTTTATGTAAAGGGGGGATTACATGGGAGCAACAACGTTTTATTTGCTCGAAAAAGAACGATTAGAAAGAGAAAAGGCTGAAAAAGCAAAAATTAAGGATGCTCAAGAAAAGAAGAAAGAACCGCAAAAAAGAACTTCTAAATCAAAAACAAAAGAAGGTGAGTGATTCGCGTGTTGAACAAAGTAAAAGAGCGATTAAACTCACTGAAAGTACCGATTACAGATAACGATGATTCGTTGCTTAACTTTTCTATTGATAGAGTGAGAAATCACATTAAAACACAAACAAATCGACAAGATATACCAATCGAATTAAACGAAATCGCGATTGATATGGTCATTGGCGAATTTCTATTTTTAAAAAAGAGTATGGGTCAACTTGACATCGAAACAATCGACTTTTCCCCATTTGCTAAACAAGTGCAAGATGGCGATACAAACGTAATTTTTGCTGTCGAACTTGATGGTACTCCTGAGTCCAAATTCAACGCTATGATTGAATATTTACAACACAACGAAGTCGATTATCGCAAGTTTAGGAGACTTTCATGGTAAGCCCACGTAGAAAAGCGATTCAAAGTTTGTATCGTGGCACTTGCACGGTGAAAGTGTGGGAAGAGTATAAAGATCCAATAACAAAAATCACGAAACATCAAGAAGTAACGAAATTCGAAAACGAACCTTGTAAATTGTCTTATGTAAAACAAACAACAGCTTCAAGCGATGGAGGTCCTGCTATAATTTCTCAAACTATCAAGCTATCTCTAGCGCCCGAATTAGAAATACCTGCTGGAAGCAAAATTATTGTTACACAAGACGGAGTGACAAAAGAATTTACAAGAAGTGGCGAACCAGAGGTACACATGGACCATCAACATATAACACTCGAATTATTTGAGGAGTACGCATAATGGTTAGATGGGGAAAAGTTGATTATCGACAATTAAAACAATTGCAGGAGCGTATGCAAAAACTTGAAAAGATAGAGTTAGAAAAGTTTTGCGAGGCTATGGCAAAGGAAATCGCTGCGAGATTACTGGCGAAAGCCATTAAACGTACACCTGTCGGTCAATATGAAGATGGGCGCGTTGGTGGTACATTAAGACGGGGTTGGACTGTAGGGAGTATTACTAAAAAAGGTAATACGTATGAAATAGAGGTTTTTAACCCAGTTGAGTACGCAATGTATGTTGAGTTTGGCCATAGAACTAGAAATCATAAAGGTTGGGTTCCAGGACGTTTCATGATGACGATATCTGCAGATGAATTACAAAAAGATGCACCAAAAATTATTGAAAAGAAATTAATCAAACTCTTAGGAGATGCGTTCAATGGAAATTAAGGACATTATCACTGCAATCTCCGTTAAATTGGATCAAGTGTTTGGAGAAGGATATACGATATACGACGACGACATACCGCAGGGTTTTAAAACGCCCGCTTTTTTAATTCTCTTTCTGAACTTAGAGAATATCCGACAAATCGGTGGACGATGGCGTGTAAATACACTATTTAACATTCAGTATTTCCCGAGAAACGGGCGCACAGAGGCTTCGAATGCGGCGTTGAAGGTACAACAAGCGTTAAAAGAAATAACGTTGTTAAATGGCGCTGTAATGCTTGGCGCTAACGGGAATACCGAAATTGTAGATGGAAACGCTCATAACTTTATAAACTTCAATTTTTACTTACAAGAAGTCGAGGCGAAAGAGTTTATGGAATCATTAGAACAGCACTCTAATTTGAAAGGGTGATAGTAAGTGTCTGAAAAAAAGACTAAAAATACGACTTCCAAGAAAAAGGAAGTCAAGGAACTTAAATTTTCTAAGGAACAGATTATTAAGAGCAATAAACACACCCATATACGCGATGCTCTTAATGCTATTTTGAAAGATTCGGAGAAATACTCACTCAAAGAAGTGGATGCAAAATTAAAAGAATTTTATGAAGGAGGCAAGAAATAATGGCGCTTGGTGGAGGGTTTTTCATAACTCAAAACAAGGTTCTTCCCGGTACTTATCACAATTTTATTTCTGCAGCACGTGCATTCGTGAATCTATCAGACCGTGGATACGTCGCTTTACCGACGGAACTAGATTGGGGTCCAGATGGTGAAGTATTTACGGTAACTGCTGAAGATTTACAAAAAAATTCATTAAAAATCTTTGGTTATGACTATGCTCACGAAAAGTTAAAAGGCATTCGTGATGTGTTTAAAAATGCTCACACAGCTTATATTTACAAAATTAATGAAGGTGCAGTTGCTGCTCAAAATACTTATGGCACAGCAAAATACAAAGGTGTTCGTGGTAATGAACTAAAAACGGTTATTCGTGCAAATGTAGACGAGCCTGCGAAGTTCGATGTTTTAACTTACTTAGACACGACTCTAGTAGATGAACAAATTGCTGTTGCAGAGGCTAAAGATTTAGTAGATAACGATTTTGTAGTTTGGAATAAAGAAGCTGCATTATCTGAAACAGCAGGTACTCCATTTACCGGTGGCTCAAATGGAACAACACCGACAGCTACACCACACCAAAATGCGCTTGATGAATTCGAATCTTACGGATTCAACGTATTAGCATGTTTAACTAACGATGAAGCTATAAAAGCTCTTTATGTAGCTTATACAAAACGAATGCGTGATGAAGTTGGAGCGAAATTCCAATTAGTTGGCCACAATTTAGGGGCTGCCGATCATGAAGGTGTAATAGATGTACACAATAAAGCTACTGAACTAGATTACGGTTTAGTATTCTGGGTTGCCGGTGCTCAAGCTGGGGTAGCAGTGAATAAATCAAATACAAATAAAGTTTACGATGGCGAATACACAGTAGACTTTGAGGGAGCTAAAAAGCAATTCGAGTTAGCTGAATTAATTAAAAAAGGTAAATATGTATTCCATCGAGTAGGTTCTGATGTTCGAGTTCTTGAAGATATTAATACATTTACATCGTTCACACCTGAAAAGAACGAAGATTTCAGTTTGAATCAAGTTATTCGAGTATTAGACCAAATTGCAATTGATACGGCAAATCTTTTTAACACACGCTACTTAGGTCAAGTTCCAAATGACCAATCGGGGCGTGTATCTTTATGGAATGACATTGTTTCGCATCGTCGAGAATTACAAAGCATTCGAGCAATCGAAAATTTTAATCCAGATGATGTGAAAGTTGAACAAGGGAATTCGAAAAAAGCAGTTGTTGTGAACGAAGCTGTAGAGCCAACTGCGGCGATGTCACAACTTTATATCACAACAGTGGTAGCGTAGAGGAGTGATATGTTATGGAAGAAATGAAAATGCTATTACCGTTAGACATTCAATTCTTTGCAGATGACACAATGCACGCAAAAGATGCGATTCACGGCGCGCAAGGAGAAGCATTTGTAACTATAAATGGGCAGCGCTACAAATTTGCAAACGTAATTAACCTTGAAGCTAGAATGGAAAAGACAAAAACACAAGTTCCAATTATGGGGCGTCCGGGAAAAGGAAATAAAGCTACTGGTTGGGAAGGAACAGGATCGGCTACATTCCATTACAATACATCCATTTTTAGAGAATTACTTTATCACTATCAAGAAACCGGGGAAGATATTTACTTTGACATTCAAGTGACAAACGAAGATCCATCAGCAGACGTAGGGCGACAAACTACTATCCTGAAAGATTGTAATATGGATGGTGGTATTGTCGCCTTAATTGATGCAGATGCTGAATATTTAGAAGATACGTTCGACTTTACATTCGAACGCTTCGAGTTCCCTGAAAAGTTCTCCATTTTAAATACAATGCAATCCTAATTTATAAAGCTCACTTCGGTGGGCTTTCTCTATTAAATAAAATTGAAAAGGGTGGAATGAATGAGTAATTTACAAGCTTTCTTTGCGCAAAATGTTGAAAAGGTCGAAATCGTTGAACGTGTGGTATCGAAACGATTCAAAGATGAAAACGGCAAGCCCATTCCTTGGAAGTTCGGAGCAATTACCTCAGATGTTGACACTGCAATTCGTCGTGAGTGCACGAAACGAGTGCCTGTTCCAGGAAGAAAAGGTGTGACAATGCCGGAAATCGACTTCGAGCTCTATTCATTAAAAACTACAGTAGCAACAATTAAATTCCCAGACTTGCACAATGCAGAGTTGCAAGACAGCTACGGCGTAAAAGGAGCAGAAGCGCTGCTTCAAAAAATGTTATTGCCTGCGGAGTTAACAGAAGTCAAAAAAATCGCTCAAGAGGTCAATGGCTTTGACGTTGACATGAACGAGTTAGTCGAAGAAGCAAAAAACTAATTTTAGACGGCGATAGCGATGCGAATATAGCGCACTACGCACTGCATAAGCTAAAGCTGTTGCCGTCGCAGTATTTGGCTTTGGATAGATATGAGAAAGCCTTCATTATCGCTTCTATTCAAGTGAAAATTGAAGCGGATAAGAAGGCGCAACAAGAGGTTAAAAAAGCTAGTAAAGGAAAACCGAGAAAAAGAAGGTAGAATCTCCTCCTAGTTTTCTATAATCTTAATTCTAGGAGGGATACTTATGTTTAAATATTTTCGAAGGAAGTTTGATTACAAAGAAGAAAAACCTTATGAAAACACAATTTCAAAATTGAATGAGAGTAAATATTGTGATGTAAATGAAGTAGAGTACGAATTTATAAAATTGTTATTTGAATTATTTAATCAACAAAATTTGAATGGTTACATCAAATTAAAACGTTTGAGTAATAGGGCTATTGATTTTTATTACAACGGATATCCCGTTGGTAAAATAAAATTAAATGGTCGAAAAACTTGGTTCACTTATATGGTTAATTTATATGAATTTGAAAAAATTACTGATTTAAAACAAGAAGATTTTAATCGTTTAATAAATCTCTGGATTCATTATATTAAAATGTGCAAATTCTAACAAAGAATAGATATATCCACTCCTGTTTTGTATATTTATGATATAAAGGAGTGATTACAATGTTGGCAACGATTTTTCTATTCATACTTATCATTTTTATCATTAGTTTTATAGTTTCATTAATTGTTCTGGTATTCAAAAAACGCATACCTTGTCCAGAATGTCAATTTAAATTAAAAGCAGTAACAGACTCTGTTAGATGTCCTAAATGTAAAACAAAACTATATAAGCAAAAAGATGGTTCGTATATTTCTCGTAATTAGCACTCGTTAATGAGTGCTTTTTATTATGCCTAAAAAGGCGGTGATAACAGATGGCGACTATTAAAACTAGCATCATGGTCCATGACATGATGTCGCAACAGTTTAGAGCAATGAACATGGCGATGGCGACAGTAATTGACAGTTTCCAAACATTACAGGATTTATCCGGAAAAGCTGTTGATGTGTCTGCATTAGAAGCGGCGCAAAGAGAATTGCAACAGGTTGAAGCTAATTTTAATCAGATTGAAAATGAAATTAGGCAAGCTGAAAACGCACAAGAGAAGTTGAATAGAGATATTCAAAAAGCGGATGATTTAGCAGGTAAATTATTAGGTACAATCAGCGGTGTTGTTGGAGCTTACTTTACTTTGCAAGGTTTATCTAACGCTATTCAGTTATCCGATGAAATGACAAATGTAAACGCGCGTTTAGATTTAATAAATGATAATTTACAAACAAGAGAAGAATTACAACAAATGATATTTGAAAGTGCGAAAAGAACATATTCACCATACCTACAAACCGCTGATCTTGTTGGTAAATTGGCTATGAATGCTAGTGATGCATTTGATAGCACAGCTGAAATTGTAGCATTTTCTGAGTTGTTGAATAAATCGTTTGCCAATGCTGGAACTAATGCGGAAGGAATAGCATCCGCTACACTTCAATTAACTCAAGCATTAGGTGCGGGGGCATTACGTGGAGAAGAGTTGAATGCAGTACTAGAGGCGGCTCCTAGTATTGTTCAAAATATCGAGAAATATTTAGGTATAACCCGTGCGGAATTAAGAGAGATGGCTTCGGATGGTAAGATAACAGCTGATATTATCAAAACATCAATGTTCGCAGCAGCTGATGATATTAACGAAAAATTTGAAAGCATGCCTTTAACATGGTCTCAGTTGTGGATTAACTTCCAAACCGATTCGTTAAGAGCTTTTCAACCTGTATTGCAGGAAATTAATAATTTAGCAAACAGTGAAAAAATTCGAAAATTTGTAGCTAAAGCAACTCAAGCGCTGTTCGTATTAGCAGATGTTGCATTATGGACGATTCAAGTATTATCTTCTATTGGTTCGTTTGTGTATGATCATTGGAATATTATTGGGCCAATTATACTAGGTGCAGCTGGTGCATTCGGTGTGCTTACTGCAGCGTTGATTGGAACGAGAGTAGCGACATTGCTTATGACAGCGGCTCAATGGGCTCTCAATGCAGCAATGGCAATGAACCCGATTTTCTGGATAATTGCAGCGCTTGTACTTCTTATTGGTTTATATTTTGCCGCTGTTAATGCTATAAACTACTTTACAGGGGCGAATTTAAGTGCTGTCGGTATAATTGTTGGAGCATTCGCGTTCATGTATTCTGTTTTCTACAACGTGATTGCTTATATGTTGAATTTGGTCGTTTCATTCGCTGAGTTTTGGATTAATATATGGCGTAATCCGGTTTACACAATAAAACGTTTCTTTGCGAATTTAGCAAACAGCGCAATCGACATGGCAACATCGATGATCGGCTCGTTCGACAGTGTGGCTACAAATCTTGCGAATATGTTTATTGCTGCAGCTAATAAAGCGATTGAGGGGATTAACTGGATTATTGGAGCACTAAATCAAATACCGGGGTTAGACATTGGTAAAGTCGGTAAATTTAGCGCAAGAACATCAATCAAAGCTGATTATAGCGGTTTAAAAAAGCGTATCAACGATTGGGTCGGAGATATGCCAGAAACGTATATCGAGCTTCCGAGACTTGAGTATATGTCTCCACTTGATAATGCACTGAAAGCACATGACTGGGGAGCGAATCTATTTAGTGGTTTTGATTTAGACATCCAAAATCAAGAGCGTTTCGACATGGAAAAATATATGAAAGACATCTTAAATTCGGTAAACGGCTTAGGTGATGCAATCGATGTAGGTAACGGATCCGCAAAAGATACAGCTGGCAATACAGGAAAGTTGGCGGATAGCGTGGACTTGTTAGAAGAAGATATGAAATACTTGAGAGATGCAGCGAACGCCGAAGCAATCAATCGCTATACAACAGGCAATATCACAATTGATATGAGCGGAATGCAGAATAACATCAACAGCGAACTAGATTTAGATGGAATCGTAGATAAATTAGTAGCCAAAACAGAAGAAGCGCTTGATTCATTGCCGGAAGGAGTGTAATGGGGAATGTATAACTTCTTCTTAGACGGGGTACAATTCCCCGTTGCACCGAAGGAACTCATTTTAAAAATCAACAACAAAAACGAAACTTTGACATTAATTGATGACGGTGAAGTCAATTTATTGAAAAAAGCGGGTCTTACCGAAATTGAATTCGAGATATTACTTCCTAACGTAAAATATCCATTCGCTGTTTATCCGAACGGGTATCAACCTGCATCGTACTACTTAAACAAACTTGAACAGTTAAAAGTCAATCAGAAACCATTCACTTTTATCGTCAACCGAATGAAACCGAACGGCCAGCTATTATTTGATACAAATATGCTTGTATCTTTAGAAGATTACGAGATTCAAGAAGATGCCGACAACGGTTTTGATATTATCGTACCCATTAGACTTAAACAATACAGGACTTGGGGAACGAAAGTTTTAAAAGTACAAAGTGCACCGCAAACGCAAGTTAAGTCTGTAAAAGTTGAAAAAAAACGTGATACAAGTACGAAATCAATTCCAAAAACGTATACGGTCAAACAAGGTGATACACTTTGGGCAATAGCGAAAAAAGAGCTTGGAGACGGTTCTAAATATGGAGAAATCGCAAAACTAAACAACTTACCGAATCCTAACCTTATTCGTGTTGGGCAGGTGTTAAAACTTGGCTAATGTTGAACTTATCATTCAGAATGGAAGCAAAATTCAACAATGTGTCGTTGAAGAAGGTGTTGTTTGGGAAACACAACGTCGTAAAGCACCAGGAAAATTAACATTTACAGTCTTGAAAGATGAGGCGTTAGGATTCCAAGAAGGTAATCCAGTTATTTTCAAATATAACGGAAACAAAATATTTTACGGTTTTGTGTTTACAAAAGAGCGTCAAAACAACGACAAAATTAAAGTGACTGCTTATGACCAGTTGCGGTACTTAAAAAACAAAGACACATATGTATTTACGAATAAATCAGCTGTGCAAATTTTAAAAACGATTGCAGCGGATTTTAAACTGAATTTCGGTAGTGCTGATGATACAAGGTATTACATTCCGACATTGACGGCCGACAACAAAGAACTGTTCGAGATTATTCAGATGGCACTCGATGAAACAACTGCCAGCACTGGTGAAGTATATGTGCTGTATGATGAGTTTGGGAAATTAATTTTAAATAATATAAAAGATATGCGATTGAATATTTTAATAGATGAAGAAACCGGAGAAAGCTTTAATTATACAACGAGCATTGACAATGAAACTTATAACAAAGTAAAACTCGTTTATGAAGACAAAAAGAACGGCAAACGAGAGATTTATATTGCTCAAGACACCAATAACATCAATAAATGGGGAGTATTGCAGTATTTTGAGACCATTCAAGAAAGTACGAATGGAAAACTAAAAGCTGACACATTGCTCAAACAATTTAATCGTAAATCTCGTAAACTCTCAGTAAATAAAGCGTTTGGGGATGTACGTGTACGTGGTGGCTCCGTTTTACCAGTCGCGTTATACCTTGGAGATATAACTGTTGCAAATTACATGGTTGTAGAAAATGTCAAACATACATTCGACGAATCGTCGCATTTAATGGATTTGCAATTGATTGGCGGTGAGTTTATTGCGTAATATTAACGATTTAGTGGTGTTAATTAAAAAAGCAGCAGTTGAAGCAGTAAACGCATCGGATCCTACAACAATCAGGTACGGTGAAGTAATAAGTACCAATCCGCTCCAAATCAGGATTGACCAAAAATTAATACTCGGTACCGCCCAACTAAAACTTACCCGGAATGTTACAGATTACGAAACCGAAATGAGTGTCAATGGTGGCGCAAAACAAACCTATAAAGTGTTTAATGCTCTAAAAATAGGTGAAAAAGTACTTCTCATTCGTATGCAAGGCGGACAGCAATATATCGTGGTAGATAGGGTGTGATAACGTGTTACCACAAGTGAATGATGATTTAATCAACGATTTCGAAGAGGTCATTGAACCATCTAAAACATTTTATATAGATTTTGAAAGAGGTCGCATGGTGAGCTTCGTGGATGGCCAAGAAGCTGTAAAACAAGCGATTTTTTTAATGCTCAATATTGAGCGATATGACCATCTAATATTTAGTTGGAATACCGGGGGGGAGTTTAAAGATTTGATTGGTAAACCCACTGCATATGTAGCAAGTGAAGTCCAACGTAGAATAACAGAATGTTTATTACAAGATGATCGTATTACAGATATTACTGATTTTGAAGTGACGACTAGTAAGAATAAAGTCCATGTAACTTGTACAGCACATACGATATTCGGTGAAGTTCAGTTGGAAAGAGAGGTGGAGTACTGATGGCAGAACCGATTAACTTAGACACAACTTACGAAGATTTAATGGCGCAGAAACTTGCGAAGTTTAGCGAAATGGACAAAAGGGAAACAAGTCCCCTTTACATTGCTACTGCAGCCAACAGCGCAGAAACAGCTCAAATGTTAGCAACTATTAAAAATAACATTGATTTAGTTTTCGCTGACACTGCTCCAAGAGAATATTTGATTAGACGGGCAGCGGAAAGAGGTTTATCACCACATCCAGCAACAAAAGCTAGGTTAAAAGGTGAATTTAACATCGACGTACCTATTGGCTCACGTTTTTCTGGTGACGATCTAAATTATGTAGTAGTTGAAAAAATCGGCTCAGGCGAATTTATTTTAGAATGTGAAACAGCGGGAAATGTAGGGAACCTGTATTTAGGCAACTTAATTCCAATTGATTATATTGACGGTTTAACTCACGCGGAACTAACAGAAGTATTGATACCAGGCGAGGACGAAGAGGACACTGAAGCCTTTCGGACTCGCTATTTTAATAGCTTTAAATCAGTAGTTTTTGGAGGGAATCGAGCTGATTACAAAGAAAGAGTAGGTGCTTTAAATGGTGTTGGCGGTGTTCGTGTGTATCGGGCTAAATATGGTCCTGGAACGGTTGGCTTAACAATTATTGATTCCCAATATAACAAACCATCTCAAGCGCTAATCGATACTGTACAAGAAGCTGTTGACCCACTTAGTATGCAAGGTGAAGGTGTTGGAATCGCGCCGATCGACCATATTGTAACGGTCTCGGCGGTTGAAGAAACACCAATTGATATAACTTTGAATATCACTTATCAAGATGGCTGGACTTGGGCTGATATTCAAGACGACGTTTACCGAGTGATTGATGAATACTTTAAAGAACTAGCAAAAGAATGGGCACAAGCGCAAACATACGAAGAAGATTACACTGGTTTGGTTGTTCGGATCTCTCAAATTGAAATCAGATTGCTTGGTGTAGATGGGGTACTCGATATTGCTAACACTCAATTAAATGGCGGAACATCAAACATTGAATTAGATAAAGAAACTATACCTGTTAGGGGCGTTGTGAATGGCTAGGGAAGTCGATATTTTAAGTTATTTTCCGTCAGTATTACATGAAATTAGGGAAATCATTGAAATCGCCAACGTTGAAAATCCGTCTCTTGAATCCGTTTGGCAAGCAATTGAGGACGCATTAAACAATCAATTTATCTTAACAGCTAACGAGGAAGGGTTGGCTCGTTATGAAAAAATGTTAGGCATTAAAGTTCCGGGTACTGATAGCGACGAAACTCGACGTTTTAGAGTGCTTACGAGGTACAACGAACAAGCACCATACACATATAAAGTCGTGAGAATGCTGCTTGACAGTCTTTTGGGTGAGGGGCGCTACGATTTCATTCGAGATACATCGAATAAAACCATTACTGTAAAACTTGAATTAACAGTAAAAGGACAATTCGATGCAGTCGTTGCAATGTTAGAGCGTGTTACACCACAAAACATAGTTCTAACAATCGAGCTTAGATATAACACACATCAAAAATTATCTCAATTTACTCACTCTCAATTAGCTAGCTTTACACACAAACAACTACGAGAGGATGTGTTAATTTAATGGCATCTGAAACAACGAATTACAAATTAGTTAAACCGGATCCGGAAGAATTTTATGATGTTGGAGTTCAAAATAGCAACTTAGATAAAATCGACACCGCTCTAAAAGAACTAGAAGATAGTAAAGCGAGTAATGTAAATTTGATATCTTTAGAACAAACAGTTAATGAACACTTGGCAGATTTTGCGGTAAATGTTAAAGATTTTGGTGCGGTTGGTGACGGTATAAATAACGATCAACCAGCAATTCAAGCAGCAATCGATTATGCACATGCTAACAAAAAGAATGTTTATATTCCAAACGGGAAGTATAGGCTAGAAGATACTATTAAAAGAAAAGGAAATGTAAGTTTATACGGAAAAAGCATGACAGAAACAGAGTTAATATTTGCCAATGTATCAGGTGGAGTTATTATTGATACTGTTAACGAATCTTTACACGGCGTTACAATTCAAGATGTAAAATTATCAAAAGAGAATAATGTAGCTGGCAATGTAATTGGGATACTCGGAGGAAGCACTTTAGAATTATACAATTCAGCTATAGGGACATTTAGAAATATTCAAATTGTTGGTCTTACGCACGGAATATCTGGTAACGGAGTACCAGATGGTGTAGGTATTTTTGATTGTTTATTTGAAAATATTGTCATTAGTAGTTGTTTTATCGGGCTAAGATTGCATGGCAGCGGTAATGTAGTAATTCATCCACGTATTGTTTTATGCGATACAGGTGTGACACTTGAATATTTAAATGGTGAAAGTTTTGCTGGTGTAAAATTTGTAAATGGAGTTTTTGTGCAAAATGGATATGACATTGGTATAACTAATGTTAACGGAATTAGACCATCGTCATTTAATGGAACATGGTTTGAACAAGCAGAGCATGGTATTATCAATATTCCATATGAAAATACAAAAATTATGAGTCTATCGTTCAATGATTGTATGTTAAATGTGAATAGCGAATTAGAATTGATGAATTTTTATAATGCTTTAGGTGTTATTAAAATTGATAATTGTACGATTTTCCAAACAAATAACTCATCTACAAATATTGTTAATCCAGCATCAAAAGATTGTAGGTTAAAAGTAGCAAATACTATTAAAATATTAAATAATGGTGATAGAAGTTTTTTAAATTACTATATTGGTGACGAGTGGAAACAGTTAGACTTGGTAAATGGATGGGTTCATGTAAACGAAAATAGTTTAACAAAATATTTCAAGACAGATGATAACATTGTACACCTACAAATTGCTATGAAAGATGGAACACCAAATGGGGATACAGTTATTGGTACATTACCTATTGGGTATAGACCAAAACAATCAATTAGATTTACTGTTTTAGATGTTACAAACGGTGTTTTGCGTCATTTATACATTACTAATACAGGCAATATAGGTATTCAATCAATACCGAGTATTCAAGATTTGACAGGTGTTTGGGTGGGATATGTGACATTTAAAGCGGATTTATAATTGAACAATCGTCTCAAAGTGTGACGTAAAATACGATTTTTAAAACAGCAAATATTTATTATAAGTAAACTCTTCCCTTTGCCTCCTGTATTTGCTAATATCTAGTCAAAGGGAGGAATAGCTATGGTAAAAGCTAAAGTTTTAGCTAAATACTTAGTGAAAGCTTACGAAGAATTTACTGATAGCTCTTTTGATAACAGCGAACTTAGGTTACACAAGTTGATGTATTTTGCACAAAGAGAGTCATTAGCTGTCTTTGGGGAGCCTATTATTGATGAAGATTTCGAAGGTTGGGTCCACGGACCTGTTCTTCCTGAATTAAGGTCATTTTTTAAAGAGCAAAACCAAGATGATTATGACGATTCACAAATAGGGGAAAGAGAAAAATACATTGTCGCTAATATTTTGGATCAATATGCAAAGTATGCCCCTTGGACATTGCGTGATTTGACTCACAAGGAAATTTCTTGGAAGAGAAGTCGCGCGGGGTTAAGCGAGGATGAGCCAGGAAATGTTAAAATACCGATTGATGATATTATGCTAGATGCGCAAAAAGTTAGATTATATGATCATGTCTGGGGTATGTATTTAGATGAATTTGAAGACGAACCAGAGTACGCAACATTTAATAACTAACGCGCAAGAATTAATCGGTAAAATGTGCGACTCTCGCTACGCTTACTTTGACCCAAGAACACAGTCTTACAAATATAAATTACGACCTGTATTAATTATAGGTGTTGAAAAAGAAAAATTACCTTGTGATATTACAGTTTTCCCTATCTCAAAAGTTAGTAAACAAGAAAATATTAATAAAGAATATGATTACCCAATAACTCAAGAAAATCATAAAAAAATTAAATTGAAGTATGACCCTTCTTATGTAAGGATCCATAAAATATCAACTATTCACTCAAATGATTTATCGTTTGACTATACTAATTATAATCTTAGCGAGGAGTATCCAGAAACGATGTCTGAGATACTAAAAAAATATAGGGATTTTACATCATCAATAACAGGTTAAATTTCAAGAAAGCACTCTCACCCGAGGGTGCTTTTTTATTGCATCCAGTACGAGAAATACACCGTGCCGAGCGGTGTTATTTTGTGTAAGTAGGTGAGTTTATGACAGTTGAATTAGGATTAATATTAACCATTTTATCGGTAGTCGTTGCGATATTAGGCTACCAATTAAATAAACAAAACCAAAAAATGAATCAATTGAAAGAAGTGAAAAGTGAGTCGCACCAAGATGCAAGATTACAAGCTCAATTAGAATATATCAGCAAGGGAGTAGATGATATTCGCATTGATTTAAAAGCTAATGAAAAGCAAATGGCAGTATTCAACGAACGGTTAACTCGTGTTGAGGAATCGTCAAAACAAGCACATAAAAGAATCGATAAAATGGAGGTATTTATCAATGAAAATTAACTGGAAAGTACGTCTACAAAAGAAGTCGTTTTGGGTGTCATTAATCGCATTGTTATTAGTGTTAGCTAATCAAGTAGCTGAAATCTTCGGATATGACATTACTGTTTATAACGACCAAATCACAGCACTTTCTGAAACAATTCTCGGCATTCTAATATTGTTAGGAATCATCGTAGATCCAACAACACAAGGTTTATCTGACAGCGACAGAGCAATGACATACAAAAGGCCAGGTGAGCGATAATGAGTGTTACAACAACTTGTAGAGACATATCTGAATTGCTACCGGTCGCTCAAACAGCTTGTAGATTGCTATTTCAAGAGTGCTATAAAGCAGGGATTCGGGATATTTTTATTACCGAAACATACCGTAGTCAAGCTCGACAAAATTATCTATATCAACAAGGTCGTACTCGTCCAGGGTCAATAGTAACTTGGACACTTACTAGTCGTCATACAAGCAGACTAGCCTGGGATATTGCAGTAGCTCCGCCAAAATCACTCTATGATGTGAATACATTAAATAAAGTCGGCGCCATTGCTCGAAGACTGTGCATTACTTGGGGCGGGGATTGGCCAAACAATATCGACCGTCCACACTTCGAAGTAACTCCATCTTGGACGATGCCAAAGGGGTATAAATTAGAAGGTACGGTGATTGTGCCAACAACGAGCAAGTTAAAAGTGCAGCTGATTGTTGATGATAAAGAAACCGAAAAGGAGGAAACAAAAATGTGGGACCCAAAATCACCGACGATGTATACAGAAGCTGAAAAATTTATTGAACAAGCAGTTAAGGACGGTATCATCCAAAAACAGCACTTAGATGATCTGAAAAATAAACGAATGACGACAGACAGATTGCTTGGATTGTATATCACGATTCAGCAACGTAGAAATAAGTAATTGACTTTAGTTGAAGTATCAATAAAATAAATAGTAACCCTTAAGTTGGAATTTTATAGTCTAAAAAATGAAAACCGCCTTCCGTTTGGAGGGCGGTTTTATAATGATACTTTATTAATATTTGTTAATATAACTTATATATCATTTCTTTCTTAAATGTTATATACTTATAGTATTAAATAATAGACGGTGGTTGTAATGAAATACTATTTATTTTTAGATGATTCGGGACAATTACATAAAAACTATCCGCTAGGAAAGCACTTTGTTTACGGTGGCTTATTAATAAAAGAAAGCGAATATCATAGAATAAACCAAAATTACAAAAAGTTAGTTAAGAAAATCAAACAAGAGAAAGTAATAGAAGGGGAACTAAAAACCTCTCAAATGGATATTCCTACAAGACGTAGGTTATTAAAAAGGCTATCAAAATACCCTTGCGTTCAAGTTTTTGTGACAGTTGATGTTTCTAAATTAGTAAGAATAAATTTCAATAACAAAAAAGATGTTGTTAGATATAAAAATCACATTATTAGAAGATTGATAGAAAAATTAATCAACTTAAATAAAATACCCAAACAATGTGAATTAATTGAAGTGAATATAGATAATCAAAATATTGCACATTCCTCAATTGATTCACTGGAGGATCATTTATTTAATTATTTTAATGAGGATAATTACTATTATATACATAGGCAATATGATACAACGAGCTTTAAATCGGACTTTAAAGTAAACTATAGAGACTCTAAGAGTAATTATATGATACAAGCAGCAGATTTGTTAGCAAATACCGAATTCAATGCATTGGAAAAAGATCCTAGAATAAGAAATGTATACAAAAGCGGGTATGTTGTGTTAAGATTACCGTAAAAAGTTTCGTTTACGAATAAAAAGTTACGTAAAAGTGAATAAAATTTCTTTACACGCATATTATAATAGTGTATTATAAAGTTACAGCATACATGGTATGACTGTCAAACTCCTGGAACAGCTAATAGTTAGTAAGTGTACTGTAAGTACACCTGTCCAGTGAGGCATCCTGTTTTGGGATGTGAAATGCTTTATAATACACCCCTTCCCTTTCGGGAAGGGTTTTATTTTTGTAGAAGTACTACGCAAAATGCATCCAATTTTATTTAGAAAGTGAAGATATTTCCTCATTTTGAAAAGTAAATACTGAATAATCAATAAACAAAAAGCCACTCAACGAGTGACTTCAATAATAACGACATTCGGAAATTTTGAATCCGAATGTCTTGAATTTTCCTTGATATTACTGGATTTATAAACTTTTCGCAAGTCATACTAATATCCCTTTCAATACCCTACATACCTTCCTTTTTAGCAAAAAATAAAACCAGGTCGATGTTTGACCTGGTGTTACAACGATAATAAATAGTGAAATAATGAAATTTTTAGCCCGAAGTTTGCCCAAAAGTATATAAAATAGAATAAATATGAACAAACATTCTTGATGAGGATAATAAAGAAATTTTTGAGAAAGCCGATTTAATAATGTTTTATTAATTAATATAAATGTATAAAAATTTTTTAACAGCCTTCTAAGCCGTCGGTCGGGGGTTCGAATCCCTCCTGGGACGCTAGAAAAAAGCCTTACAGCTACAACGGTTGTAAGGTTTTTATTTTAGGTTCTTTGTCAAATGGTGTTGGTGAATAAATTTTAGTGACATTATTTGGTAATATGTAATGGGATGGCTTAGGGGAAATTCGAGGTTCCCCTAAGCTGTTTTTATTTTCGCTAAGTTTTGGGTA
>NZ_JAAXPW010000059.1 GCF_012396605.1 Ureibacillus thermosphaericus | reverse complement strand
TAAGAGAGAATAGCCCTTGGCATTCAGTGAGTCATGATGAACACAGAAAACGTAGTACCTCACTTGAGGAAGGAAGCGGTGAATCCCGTGGGAGACCTCTTGGAGGGTGGAGTGACCACTGGCATAAGAAGACAAGCTATTCACGGAAGTTATATAAAGACTTGCGTCAATTATCTTAATTGAACCGCCGTATACGGAACCGTACGTACGGTGGTGTGAGAGGACGGGAGCTAATCACTCCCTCCTACTCGATTTTTGCAAGTTTAGAAAAATAAAGGAGCTGATTCAAGATAAAAAAGATTAATGGAAACTAAATATTCTTTTGATGTTCCAACTAATGATTGAGGATTTCACTGTGGCCGTAGAACTTCTTGATATTCAAGTGTTGTTTCATCCATTTGAAAAAAGTTCAATGGCCCAACGTGACTGATAGATTTCGGCGATTTCATCTGCATACATATCAAAACGATTCGTCCGTAAATGAAGTTCATTTCCTTTTGTATCCAACAATTTGATGGGACGGAACGCGTTTTCAGAACGATTTTGCGTGGTTCCAATCACCACCATTTCATCGGAGAATACAGGCGAATCTTCAGGTAACGAAAATCGTTCTAACACACGGACGACAGCGTTTTTTAAATGATGTTTTTCGTGTAAACTTATCCATGGTTTTGTCCTTTGTATTGGATTTGGATGGTTTACTACCACCCAACCATTATAAAGGATTTTTTTGTGTTTGGATTATATTTCAGAAAATTCGGTTTATTTGAAGGTGTTAAATTATTTTAATGCGACGCTAGTGAGAAAATTCAGTTTTATTATGTCTATTGATATTTTTTATGCGACACTAGTGTCCGATGGCGAATCCATAATAATTACAAAAGGTATTTAATTTCTTATTATAGTGAATATAAAGAGAAACACACTACGATGTATAAAAATTCATAAGTTTCGAAAATAAGGAATACATGAATGGAAAGAAACGGAAACACTTCTCAACAAAAATTTCCATTTTTTATTGTTTTGACAAATCTATTGATTGCCCGTAAAACGATTTTTATTGAAATCCCCTCCCCAAAACCAAACATTTCTTGAACTGTGCAACATTCCCCTAACTTTCTTCACAGACTTGTATTTCCAATTTCCCTTCATTTTAAGTAAAATAAGAAAAAAGAATGTTCGGAGGTAAGGATAGTGGATGAAATTTACCGCGCACTTAATGGCTATCCGAAAAGAATGATAGGATTATCCGCATTGGAAGCAATCATGGGGAATTTCTTTCATACATACGAAGAATATGCCGGCTTTATTTTGAAGCTGGAACAGGAAGGCATTTTGGAGATGGTGAAGTCTAAAGGAAGAACGACAAGAAATCCATCGCTCGCCTTTCAGTACCGGATCAATAAAAGTCTGCTTCAAACCGGTTTCCATCAAGAGATTCAACATTATCGCAACAAGTTCCATCCATCCATAAACCTTGATGAATATTACAAAAAAGATCCTTCCATTTGGCGGCACGATCTTCCTTATCTCATCAAAATCGATGAATACATAAAAACATTTGGTTTTCCGGAAGAGTCCGTTCCTGTACCGGAGCGCAGTTTTGAACTGGTCCAGGATGAAAAATGGCTCACTGAAAAAGGGGGAAAAGAGCTGCTGGAGCGTATCGGACTCTTCCATTCTTTTAACATCATCCCTGTTTCCGACCCGTTGATGTTTGCCATCCATCCCAAGCTGGTGACAAAGGAGACACAGTTTCACCTCATTGTTGAAAATAAAACGACTTATCAAGGTCTGCTTCCGGCTTTGCCATCCACTGAATTTTCCACATTGATTTACGGAAGTGGGAAGAAAATCATCCATAGCATCGAACAGTTCCAGGACCAATATCCGGTCAACGCCCAGCATCATTTTTTCTATTTCGGCGACATTGACCGGGAAGGAGTGTCCATTTGGCATTCGTTGAACCAAAAAATCAAAGCCCATTTGGCATTGCCATTCTATAAAGCTTGTCTTGAAAAACAGCCAATCGCCGGAAAAGAATATCAAAGACAATATACTGAAGCTCAAGAAAAATTCATTAGCCAATTTCCGCAAAAGGAGCAAGAACAACTGGCGATGATGTTTTCGCAAGGGAAGTATTACCCGCAGGAAATCTTAAAATCAAAAGAATTGCAGGAAATTTGGAGGGGATCCGATTGGAACAGATGGATATGCAAGCGTTATTAAGCGGATACAGAGATCGGATCCGGCGCATCGCCCTTTTTGAACCATTGAATGAACTGGATCGGAAAAGGGATGTTGATTTAAATGGGACGAAGATTGATATGAAAGGGCTTGGCCTCCTCACTTTGCTTTTTTTCTTTGAACAGAAGTTGATGCGAAATCAAAGGACAGGTGTCAAAGAATTGGCTTCCTTTTTAAAAGAGGCCACGAAAGAAGTGTATATGCTGAAAGAGGAAACCTATGAAGAACTGGCCAGAACCTTGATTCAAAATTTCCGCCCGACCCACGGAAAAAAACGCAGCTACGGTTATTTTGATTGGGAGGAAAAGGCGGAGGAGACCATTGAATATTCCATTTTGAAGGCGAACGATTTTGATGCCGGAACGAATACCCAATTCTACACATTGGATGAAGATGGATTGGAATTGATTTTTGCAACGAAGGAGTTTTACAGTGAGTTTCAAATTTCCATCAACCAATTGATTTTACGGAAACAGCTGGAAAAGGGGGAATTTAAGGGGGCACTTCGGCAAATCAATGAAATGCGGGTGGCCGTCGAGACGTTGCAGGAACGCATTGTCAAATTGAAGCATGAAATCCAGCGAAGCATTGTGTCCGAAGAAACGTTTGAGCGGTATAAAGAGCTGCTTGATGATATTTTTCAGAGGTTGGAACGGGAAGATGAAGAATTCAAAGAATTGAGGGAGTTTGTCAAAGAAACGAGGGAACGATTGTTTGCCGAAAATATTCATCAAAAGGAGCAGAAAACGTATCAATACATTTTGCAGATCAACAGGGAATTGGAGAAAGTGCACTATGAACATTCCGAGCTTCTGAATCAGACTCTCCATTTGAAAAACACGACTTTGATTACAGCCCAGGAGTCGCTTTATTATACGGGCATGCATTCCTTTAACTTCGACCAAGATATCGTGTCTCTCATTGTGTCCACCCCTTTGCCGTTGGATGCGATGAAAGGCGTTCTCCATCCTTTCCTGAAAGTGGAAGAAAATGAATTTTGGTCGCCGCTTGCTGTTTTGGAAGAACAGAATATCGTGGAAGACCGAAAAGAGAAGGTGGAATATCACTTTTATGAAGTGGATGACGAAAACAGCTTCAATTCATATAAACAATGGATTTCAGAAAAATATAAAGAGCTGATGGAACATTTTCTGAAGGCTTATGAAGAAAATAGCGGCAATACGTTATCCGAGTTCATATCCTATCTCGAAAGAAATCAATTGGAGAATCTATTCCAAATGCGGTATTTCTACGATTTTTGGATTGTTCTCCACCAACGTTCGCCTATTCAAGCGGGAACGGATGATGAAGAAAGCAGAACGGTTTTTGATGAGGCCTTTCGATTATTGGGAAAACGCAAATTAATCGTTACGGAAGATAAAGCGATCATTCAAAAAGTAGATCGCTATTCCATCAGTGAAATGAACATAAAGTTGGAGGATGAAGATGAACTATTCTGAACAAACAGTGTTGCAAGCCTTTCGACTATATACGAAGCTGGCAAAGGACGGGGTTTTGGGCAAAGAGGCCGTTCAAATCTATAATGCCGATGAAGATGTGCGCGCCCTTCTTGAATTGTTCAGCCAGGAAGTGCATTGCGCCATAATCAAAACGAGTGAAGAACTGTTTCTCGTTCCTGAACCGAAGCTGTCTCCATTCCATGTAAGCAATGAGTGGATTAAACGGAAATATTTGCGTTCCGGTGCGACGAATGCGGATATGTATCTTCTTTATTTTTGCATACTTGTTCTTTTCGGCAGTTTTTATGATTCCTATCAAAGTCCGCATCCCACAAGGCAATTTATCGGCATGGATGATTGGATCCGGCTGATTCAGGAGCGGATTGATCATTTGAAATCCCATGATGAGGAACAATTAAAAGCATCGGAAAAAGAGATTTCTTACAATTGGAGCGCTATCATCGAAAAATGGGATGATATGGATGATATTAAGGAAACCGCTAAGCGGCAATCAGGAAATACGATTAGCCGAATGAGCTTCCTGCATATGGTTGCAAAGTTTTTGAACGACCAACAGTTGATCCGGGAAATCGGGAATAATGAAATCACCTTGACGGAAAAAGCGATGACCATCATCCAGCGATTTTTCATGGCAGTGGAATATAACAAAGGGATTTTTGAGTTTCTTTACGGTTTTGATAAGGAGGGACAACATGCCGGCCATCAATAAAATCAGATTGACCAATATTGTCTATGAAGAAGGCAACAAGCGTTATAATGATGAACTCTTTTTATTCAACGGATATAATGGGGCGATTCTTCTTGAAAACGGCGGAGGGAAGACCGTTTTTATCCAAACGGTATTGCAAGGGATGATTCCCCATACCGATTTGGCGGATCGAAAAATTAAAAACACTTTGGTGTTGGAAAATGCCCCGGCCCATATTGCGATCGAATGGATACTCAACGAACGTCCACGGCGATATGTTGTGACGGCGGTGACCCTTTTTATGACGGATAAAGGATTGGATTCTTACCGCTATGTTTATGAATATGATGAAGGGGATCAGAACGGAATCGAAGGCATTCCTTTTGTTCGGGAAGGACAAGGCGGCACCAGACCTGCCGACAAGGGAGAAATGCTTGATTATTACAATGGCATGAAGGAACGATATCCTTTATCGGCAAGAACGTTTTCGACAATCAAAGAATATCGGAAGTTTATTGAAGAACAATACCATATTATTGCCGATGAATGGGAAAGTATTGTGACGATCAACAGCTCGGAAGGGGGCGTCGAGGCCTTTTTCGAAGCCTGCAAAAACACCACCCAGTTATTTGACCGCTTATTGATACCGACCGTTGAACAATCGATTGCGGGTCATCATCCAACCCTTTTTGCCGATATCTTTGAAAAACAGCTGGATAATTTGAAACTTTATAAAAAACTGAAAGAAACCATTGAAGAGAACAAGCGGATCCAACATCAACTGGAAAAATACGTGCAAACGTTTGAAAAACTGCATTCCTCCCAGCTTGCCTATGACAAGTCGAAGCAGAAGGCAAAAGGAATATGGGAAGAGATTCAAATTCAAAAAATCGATGTTGCAAAAGAAATGGAAAAGAATGAAGAGCAATTCAATCTTTGGATTCAAAAGAAAAAAGAACATGAAGTGAAAGAGGCGTCTTATCAGATTGCCGTTGAGGAAGAAAAATACGAACAACTGCAGAAAGATTATGATCTGGCAAATGTTGAATATGGCACAAAAAAGGAAGAACTGGAGCAACTTAGCATTGCCTATTATTCATTGAAATTTGCGAAATGCAAGCAACTTTTGAATCATTATCAAAAGGAAATTGCGTTTGTTGAAAGCGAAATGAAGAAGCTGGAAGAAATAGAAGAGCTCTCGGATTTGCAAAACCAATTGGAAGAAACGAAGCAGGCGCTGCTCGGACATTTTATTGAACAGATGGATGACATGAAAAAGAATATGGAACAAATCCAATTCGAACTCAATCCGATTGTAAGGCAAATCGATACATTGCAGGAAGAAAAGCGGTCCATCGAAAAACATGATTTGGATAAGCAAAGGGAAATCGCCGGTGTTCAGAAAACCATCCAAATGAGGGAAGCGGATATCGAAAGGTTGAAACAAACTTTGCTTTCCAATCCACAGCACGAACAAGTGGAAGAGAAAATGGCCGAATGGCAAAACCGCCATCAATTTTTGGATGAAGAACTGATACGGCTGCACGGAGAGAAGAAGGAAAAAGAGAAGCAATCGATTGAGCTGGATGAAACCATCGAAAAATTAAAAAATGAGAAGAACGGTTTGCATGTTGCAAAAGAACAATTGAAAAACGAGAAAAGCCAAATTGAAAATGAACAAAGAAAATTGATTCGAATTTTGGGAAGATTAAGACCGCAATGGGCCATTCTGGAATCGGTCTATGAAAATGAACACTCCATTTATAACCGGCTTTATGAAACCATCGAAAAATTGAAAAAGGAAAAAGAGGTTTTATTATACAAAGAGCGGGTGGCATTGCGTTTAGTCGATGATTATGGGGAACAGAAAACATTTTTCAGCGATCCGTTGATTGAAGCGCGGATAAAATCATGGAAAAATCAATTGGACTATTGTGTAACGGGTATTGAATATTTGCAGATGCTGAATGAAGCGGATTATGAAGAAAAAGTCTTCTATCCGTTATGGGCTGTCACTTTGATTACAACCAATAAATCGAAGGAAGAATTGCAAAAGAAAGTGGAAGACCTTGCAGATGAACTTCGATACCCGATTCAAATACTGACGACCGAAGAAGCGGCGAAGATAAAGAAAGATGCCGTCCAACCGGAGCCATCCTGGATTATTCCTGCTCATTGGGAAAAAGGGATGATGGAAGAGACCTTTGCGCAATGGAAAGAAAAAGTCCGTGTGGATGCGGAAAAAGCGACGAAGGAAAGAGAACTGAAAGAAACGGAACAAAAAGAATGGGAATATGCCCTACAAGCCTTCCAACAATTTTTGAAAGACTATCCATATGAACGGCTGACCAATTTTCAAAAAAGATGGTCGGAAACGATGTTAAAAATCGAACAAATCGAAAGAGAAATTGAAAATGCGGAGCAGCAGCGAAAGAATCTGAAGCATCAAATCACAACCATCGGGGAACAAATGGAACTTTGCCAAGAAGAAATGCAAGGGCTTGAACGGAAAATCCAGGAAGGGAATCAATATTTCCATTATTGCCGTGAAGTAAAAGAGGCCAAGGAAGTTGAAAAAGAGTTGAAAGACGTATTGGCCAATATAAAAGCCAAAAAAGCACATTTAGCCGCACAATTATTGGATTATAACGAACAAAAGGCTGCACTGGAGGAACGCAAACAAAATTTAAAATGGAAATTAGATTCTCTTAAAAATGATGAAGAGTATAAAGAAGTGCAATCATTGACCCCAATTTTTACCGGGGAAAGCCGGAAAAATCTCCGCGACAAAATCCAGACGCTGAATTTGAAAATCCATCAAGCGTCAAAAAGTATCGGGGAATTGAATGAAAAGCTGGCCAATGCCAAACACAATTTGACTAAACTGCAGGAAGAGATGGATCAGATCCGCAATGAATGTGAAAATGTGCATGAACATTGGGAATTTCCATCAGATGGAGAACATTTATTGCAAAATAAGATTATCAAAATAAAAGAGTTGAAACAGGCATTAAACAAGTTGGAAAAACAGGTTACAGAAAAGCTTTCTGCAAAGGAAGAGCAAAAAGGAAAAAGAAATCATTTGAAACAGCTTTTCCGTGAAAATTTTCCGGATCATGATATTTACACATTCTCCGTTCCATTAAACCAAGCGGAAGAAGAGCTTGCTGAAGAAAAGAAGGCGCTTCAAAAAGAGAAGAATTATTTGGATGAACAGATGGAACAAGTGTCACGGGAGCAAAACAAGATTGATGAAGCGGAACGCGAGCTGATCAAATTCATTGAAAAACATCATTTTAACGCACCGCAAGTCGTGACAATCCCTTTAAGTGAAAATGAAAAAATGGATTTTATCTATAATCGGAAGAAAATGGTGAAAGCCATTATCCAAGAATTGGAGCAACATAGTGGACAAGTGGAGAAGGAAAAGGAAGCGGTGGATGCCCAAAAACAAGCTTATAAGCAGTTTTGTTCAACGATTTCTGATAATAAATTGCAAAAAATGGCGATTGAAGGTGTGGATTATAAGACGGGTTATGAAGAGTTATTGGATTTTAAAAAGAATATGATGATCCGAATCGAGCGGTCGACGAATTATGCCAATGAACATATACGGCAAAAAGATGAGGAATTGCAGGCATATATCAACCAAATCCATAACCATTTAAAAACAGTGGTAGAAGAGTTGAAACAAATTCCAAAACATACAAAAGTAAAAGAAGAGGATCAATGGAAAACGATTTATACTTTTACGATCCCTCAATGGGACGAAGAAGAAGGTAAGCAGCGGATCCGCGATTACATTGAGTGGATTATGCTTCAACTGGAGTCGGATCGTTATGTAAAAGAAAATGGCCTTCAGGATGAAACGAAAGTTCGGAATGACATTGAAATGTGGCTGCAAACCAAACAGCTTCTGCAAGTGGTGATGAAAAATGAAGGCATGAAAGTAAGTTGCCGTAAAGTGACAAACGAAAATAAAGTGTCGACAAGGTCCTATTCTTGGGAGCAGAGCAATGAATGGTCAGGCGGAGAAAAATGGAGCAAAAATATGACGTTGTTTTTGGGCTTGTTAAAATACGTCGCTGAAAAGAAACAGCATCAAAAAACAAACATGAAGCACAGCCGGGTGGTGATTTTGGACAATCCATTCGGCAAAGCATCGAGCGACCATGTGCTCAGTCCGGTTTTCTTTGTTGCGGAACAATTGGGATTTCAAATCATCGCATTGACTGCCCATGCGGAAGGGAAGTTTTTGCGGGATTATTTCCCTGTAATTTATAGCTGCAAACTCCGTGAAGCCAAACAAGCCAATAAACAAATCGTCAAAACGGAAAAATGGCTCCACCACGCATACTTCCGCGACCATGAACCGGAAGCGTTGGAAAGACTGACAGAAAAGGAACAAATGTCTTTGTTCTAGAAAACGTGGGTTTATTCAAAAGAGCGAATGAGAATGATGATTGGCTTTCTCATTCGCTCTTTTCGTGCGCCCGGCATGTACATGAACTATAGGGTGTAAGTCCCGAACCCCGAAGACAGAAGTAGAGGTTAGCCAAGAGCAAGGGTGTCCGTGGTGACGCGGAATCTGAAGGAAGCTGGAGGCAA
>NZ_JAAXPW010000058.1 GCF_012396605.1 Ureibacillus thermosphaericus | reverse complement strand
CACAAGTCATAGGTTATAGTAAAAAAATGGATGTTTACTACCCTCGCTTAGGTGTTTTCGTTTTTTCTCTAAAGTCCAGAAAAAATAAAACTGAAAATTCAGACATCATTTATGCGACGGTAGTGATTATTCATAGTAGTAAAATTTTGTGAAGTCATTGCTCCTGCTGTAGAAAGTGAAGGGTGTCTGGAAGTATTCGCCTTTCTAGACACCTCATTCAAAAAATTTCCCAACGTTTTGATTTCTCATCGCTTCTTGCTTTTGCTTATTATTCACGTGCGTATAAATTTGGGTTGTACTCAAGTTTGTATGTCCCATTAATTCTTGTACTGTAACAAGATCAACTCCGCCGCGCACAAGTCTAGTCCCGAAAGTATGCCGCAATTTATGAGATGATAACTTTTTGTTTTGTAAGTAAGTGAAATCAGGTAAACTTTTTAACGAAGCAAAAGTATCTTCTGCAATCATTTGTATTCTTCTTCTTGAAATTCTTTCTCCGCGTTTCGAAACAAAAAAAGCATTTTGATGTTCAGGTTTTGGTAAAGGTCTATACATTCGTTCGTACTCTAAAAGTAAATTAAACAAAGGAGTAGGTAAGGGAATATATCTGGATTTATTTCCTTTTCCTAATACTTTAATCCCTGGCTCATCTTCATCTCGAATAAGATCTGTTGTATTCAGATTATGTATTTCTATGACACGTAATCCAGCTAGACTCATAAGCATTAAAATGCATTTATTGCGTATATAGTATTGATCATGCTTAATACATTTAAAAAGCAGTCGAAGCTCATCATCATTTAAATAGGTAGGAAGAGAATTCTTTTCTGTTTTCGCTAAATCAACTTCTGCTGCTGGGTTTACGGTTAATTCTTCCGCTTTCACAAGAGATTTAAAAAATGTTCGTAAAGACATTAATCTTCGGTTGCGAGTTGTTTTGGCTTTGCCTTTTTGTGTTTTCCTCAAATACGCTTGAATATGCTTCGATCCAACCTCATCGAGTGGAACACATTGATCATCTTTTTCATGAAGAAACAATAGAAAAGATTGTACATCAGACAGATAGCATTTTATCGTGTGAGGCGAATAACCTAAATCCTCCATATACGTATAAAAAATATCTAATTCATCTTCATAATAGTCCAATTGATTTTTTGCTTCCTGTGTATTCATCTTAAAACCTCCTTTCATCTAAAAAATGGAATAGGGAAGAGTAATTAACACGAAATCGTATTCGTTTAAGGCGAATGCGATTTTTTTAAAACGTGCGAATGTACCGATTCAATAAAAATACTTTTTCCATGAAAAAAATCTAACTGCATATAATATACATTATATGCAGTTAAAAGTAAAATAAAGGAATAATTTTCATTATTAAATACGTGCTGTATAAACGATTTACAGCTCATTTTGAAGGGAGTTATTCATTCAATTAGATTTCGATGCGTCTGAGAGTGCATGGTTTTAATGAAAAAATGGGTGAAAATCCAGTAGTATCAACGATTTGAAGTGGATTTATTGCGAAAATTTTCGTCGATGAGGATGATTCCCTTAACTATAGAGATAAATTTGAAATAGTGAGTTTGTTAAGCAGCACAATTTTTTCATGCTAAGTATAGAAACTTGATTTAGTGGCTATACTTAGTTTTTTTCATTTGTCATATCCTTTTATTCATTTGGACATTCTAATTGTACAGTGTATCGATTAGTATGGAGCAATCCATCACAATTATGTCAATGAAAGGAGTGAAGTAATGCCGATTCATTTATATATCGAACAGTACTTCCAACAACATCCGGATGCAAGGAAAACGGGGATTAAAGTAAAAAATCCACCTTTAGAAAAACGTCCAAAAGTATTTCAAGTGGAAGATCGAATTGTTCAAGTAGGGAATTCTGAGATTCCCATTCGCATTTATACACCAAATGAAGCGGAAAAACATCCTATTTTCATTTTTTTCCCCGGAGGAGATTTTATTCCGGGTGGTGTTGAAAGCCATGATGTTAGTTGTCGAATGATTTGTTCTTTAACTGGCTACAAAGTGATTGCAGTCGATTATGATACGAATTCGGATAAAGCATCAATGCTTCAACGTTGTTATAACGTAACAAAATGGATTATAGAACACGCTGAAGAATTAGGAGGCCATTCGGATCATATTGCAATAGGCGGTCCAAGTTTGGGCGCACATTTTGCCATCAGTATTGTTCTTGATTTCACTATTCAGCAAAATTTCCAATTTAAAAAGCAAGTGTTACATTATCCAATTATTCAATTAGACCAACATATAAAGAACAGTCCCCATATTTCAAGAATGCTTTTTAATGGAAAGTACGGAATTGATTTAACATTGCATTCTTTGAATATCTCCAATCTTGAGGATACATCTATTTCCTATTATGCCCCCCTTCACACAAATAATATGTATTTAGCTCAAATGCCACCCACTTTAATTTTTGTTTCGGAATACGATCCTTTATGTGATGAAGGAGAATATTTTGCAGAGATATTAAAAAATACTGGTGTTGATGTAAAACTTGTTCGCTTTGATGGAAACGTTCATGGTTTTATGCAAAGTTTTCCGGGTTCACCAGATTACATGCGGGGATATGAAATAACTGCGGAATTTTTACTACGATGATGAACAAAAGTCTGTGCCTGTTAAGTAATGTTGGCACAGACTTTTAATTATTAACTGAACAAGAGTAGGCTTCATCAGCGCGAACTTGTATGCATCTGCACAAGTGATGTATTTATCTGCACGAGTAATATCTTCATCCGCACAAGGGATATATTTATCTGCACAAGGGATATATTTATCTGCACAAGCGACATATTCATACGAACAAGCGTTTTATCTATCCGCACGAGCAGATATATAAACTGTACGATAAAGCATTTTAATGGATTCACTACTTCCATCGCACTTTTTTATTTTCTTCTTGGAAAATTTATGAGATAAATATTGATAAGGATAAGAGAGAGGAGTGGGGGATTTGAGCCAAATACAAACAGTTGTTGAATGGATTCGTTCATCGAAAAAAACAATTGTATTGACTGGTGCGGGTATGTCAACAGAAAGCGGTGTACCCGATTTTCGTTCTGCATCTGGTTGGTGGACAAAAACTGACCCGCAGCAAGTTGCAACAGTTGACGCTATAGAATCCAATTATCCGTTGTTTCATGAATTTTATTCTATGAGAATTAATTTACTGGACAAATGTTCTCCCCATGAAGGACATTATATTCTTGCGAATTGGGAGAAAAGAGGAATCCTTCAACACATTGCTACTCAAAATGTCGACGGATTCCATTCAAAAGCAGGCAACACCCAAGTAGAAGAGTTGCACGGATCCATCTATACATTTCGTTGCCATTCGTGTGGAAGAAGCGCTTCAAAAGAAGCTTTTTTAGCCAAGGAACATTGTGCTCATTGTCAAGGAAACTTAAGACCAAATGTTGTGTTATTTGGTGAAATGCTTCCTGAAAGAGCATGGCACAATGCATTATTAAATATTCAAAGTGCAGATTTAGTCATCGTTATTGGAACAAGTTTGGAAGTATATCCGGTAAACCAACTTCCTAAGATGACCAAAGGAAAAAAAGTGTACATCAATAAAGAAATTGCACATCATTCAACCTACTTTGATTGTATAATAGAAGGAAAAGCCAAGGAAGTTTTAATCAATTTACAAGAGCGATTAGAAAAAAATTATTAATATTGTTTTATGTACTGGACCCTTCTCCATTGGTTTGAGGTGGGTCCATTCTATTTGAGTTATCATTATAGCAAATAACATAAGGTAGAAAATATGGTGAAAATAAAGAAAATTATTGATTGAAAAATCATTGAAATTTTCAATGTATAGAACCTAAAATAGAATGAATTAAATTTTGCAAGAGGTGCTTACTTATGTGGGTCGGGGCAGCATTGTCTACCATGTTTTGTTTTGGTGCAAATAATATGATTTTTAAATGGAGTACTACTAAAGGGTACTCAAAAATACATATTCAACTTTATTTTTATTTGATTGCTTTTATTTTAACAATGATTTATGGATTAATTGTTGGATTACATAATTTTAACTTTGCTTCGGTTGTACTTGGAGCGATAATCGGAATATTAAATACAAACGGCAATATTCAAATGTCTAAAGCCTTTGAAAAAGGACCAGCAAGCATCACCAGTTCATTAATTAGTATGAATGCAATCATTCCTATTTTAAGCGCAGCATTAATTTTTCATGAACATATTACGCTCCTGCAATGGATTGGCATTATCATCATGATTTGTTCAGCCGTTTTGATTCAATATTCTCCTTCCAATCATATGCATATAGAATATTTACCTTGGATGATGAGAATTAGCTTTGCCATTCTCTCACTTGGTGTTCTCGGTATATTGATGAAAGCATCTACATATTTGCACATTCAGCCACTCAACATGTTAATTTGCATGTACGGCGGAGGTACCGTCTATTTAATGATTAACAGCTTCATTCAAAAAGAGAAATGGCAGACACCGGAAGCAAAAATTGGTTTTGTGGTAGGAATAATTAGTGTAATTGGATATAGTTGTTATTTCTTTGCTTTACAAACGGGAATTGCAAGTATAGTATTTTCCATCGTATCATTAAGCTGCTTAGTCGTAGTTTGTGGAAGTTTTGTCGTATTTCATGAAAAACTAAAATTGTATCAAATCGTTGGGATAATCACGGCATTGATGGGCATTATCTTTACAAAGATATGAATTCAGTGAGGGTCAAATGCGGCCCTCATTTTTCATTTCTATGAACAATTGTTGCTACATTTCAATATATATAAATAGTGGAAACACTAATAGAAAAGAGGTACGGAAGTGGTTACTTATCATTGGGGTGTTGATTCATCACAAAAAGTGACGACAGACCTTTACAATTGTGTTTTAAATAATTATGGGAAACCTGAGTTTTGGGGGAGATATTTAACACGTGTAGAAGGAGCTTCTGACGGTTTAGATCGCGAAGAAATTGAACTGCTCCACAATAGCGGAACAAAGATACTCCCAATATATAACGATTTTAAAAGAGCAGTTGGAGAGAACGAAGGAAGAATGGTTGCAATGTTTGCTTCTTATCATGCAAAACGGCTCGGTATTCGAAAGGGAACTCCGATATTTGCAAATGTTGAACGGTTTTTTGAAGTAGACAGCAATTGGATTCGTGGTTATGTCAATTATTTGTATAACACTGATTTTAAACCGGGCTTTTATCATGATCCGACGGAAGGAAACTTTGCAAATGCTTATTGTCAAGCTGTCAGCGATGATGAACTCGTTGCCAATCAAGCTATATTATGGAGTGCAGAACCAGCACCTGGCGTAACGAAAGCACAATTAGCACCGAAATTCGATCCAACAAAAGTATCATGTAAAGGAAATGTATGGATATGGCAGTATGGTAGAGATTCAAAAGTATGCCCAATCGATACGAATATTGCGGACAGCCGTTTATTTGAAATGTTGTATTAACTTTTATTTATAAAATCGATTGTTAATTTGGTTTACAAAACAATTTATGAACAACATTATTAAAATCATATTCAAATACGTTTGTGTTGTTTATAAGGAGAAAAATCTGCTCAGTGCAGAATTTTCTCCTTTTTTAGAAAATTATGTTAGAATAATAGAAAAAATGAACATAAATTACAACCATTAAATTACTATTAAGTTATTTATTTCTAATCGTTTTAGTTATATAATAAATTGAAAAATCTAAAAATTATATTTATTGGGAGAGGGTTCATTTGGGGGAAATTAAAAGTTTACATGCAAAGTATAGCATTAAAAAGAAGTTTATCGGTTGGTTTTTACTGGTTTCAGTGCTTCCATTAATTCTAGTTTCATTTGTTATTCAAAACATGAATAGTAAAATTACTGTCAAAAAAGAAGAAGAAGCAATGCACAATCTTTTGTTAAGTAAAGCGGAATTTGTCAATCAATGGTTTTCCGCACAGATGGGAGAAATGCAAGTTGCAGCAGAAAGTGATGTTATGAAATCGATGGATTCTGAAAGTATGATTCCATATTTACAAACTCTTGAAGCGCGATCAAAAGTATTTGAAACGATGTTTGTGCTTAATACTGATGGAACCGTTATAGCTCATTCAAAACCTGAAAGTATTGGATCTGATTATTCCGATCGTAGTTATTATCCAATTGCTTTAAAAGGAGAAAGTACATATTCTGAAGTATTAATATCTAAAGCTACCGGTAATCGAATCATCGTAGGGGCGACACCCATTAAAGATGACAACGGTAATATAATAGGAATTATGTGTGGCTCTGCAAATTTTGAAATATTGGTCGACACACTATTAAAAAATGATGAAGATGTTTCTTCTAATTTAGTTTTAATTGACAACTTAGGATATATCCAAGTTGCTAATAATGAAGAAATAATTGGCAAACATATTGATGAGTCTAATCTTGAACAAGAAACAGTCAATATTCTAAAAGAGAGCTTGAATAGTTCGGGCATTTCTTCTCTTAGTCTAAATGGTGAACAATACATATTTGCACATGCCCTATTGAATCAGTTGGCTTTGGATTAATTTTAGAAACGCCGGAAAAAATTGTATTAAATGAAGCGAAAACGATTCAGCATACTGTATATATCATTATTGGAATTTCAGCAATTTTTATTATCTTGTTCAGCATCATGATTGTTCAAACGATTACTAAACCAATATTGCGAGTTGCAGCAGGCATGAACGAAGTTGCAGCAGGGAACTTAAATATCGAAAAAATTCAATGTAAAAATAAAGATGAAATAGGCCAATTAACAGAACATTTCAATGATATGGTTCATAATGTTAAACTTTTAGTAGCAGAAATTAAGAAGGCTACTGAACAAGTACAAGCTTCAAGCGAAGAATTTACAGCAAGCTCAGAAGAAACATTGCTTGCTACAGAACAAATTTCCGCATCCATTCAGACAATTTCAGCTAGTACTGATGAACAAACAAGTTTTATGGAAAGAGGTAACCAACTTATTTCCAATATATCAAATCGTGTTCATGCGATAACAGAAAACATACAACAAACGAATAATAATGTAGATGATGCAGTTATGGCTGCTATGACAGGTACTGAAGTCATTCAAGAAACAATCAACCAAATGAAAGCAATCGAAGGTAAAACAAACACTGCAACAAAGGCAATTAATTTACTTGGTAAAAAATCGAATGAAATTAATGAGATTGTTTCAGTAATCACAGACATTGCAGATCAAACTAATTTATTAGCCTTAAATGCAGCGATAGAAGCGGCTCGAGCAGGTCAATATGGAAAAGGGTTCGCCGTGGTAGCAGATGAAGTTCGAAAACTTGCAGAGCAATCTAGTGATGCTTCTCGACAAATTAGTAAATTAATACAAGAAATTCAAAGCGAAATTTCAGATTCTGTTCTTGCAATGAACAAAGGAAATAATGCGGTTCAGGATGGAATGAAATATGTCGATAAAGCAGGAAATGAGTTTTCGAATATTACGATTGCTGTCAAAAAAGTCTCCACTCAAATGAATAAAATTTTAGATGAAAGTTCAACAATTAAAGAACATGTTGAAAGAATTGTACATCACATTAATGAAGTATTAAATAGCTCAATGCAAACATCAAGCAGCATTCAAGAAATTGCTTCGGCATCAGAACAGCAACATGGTACAATGCAAGAAATTGCTTCGGCAGCAAATGAATTAGCAAAAATGGCAGAAACATTAAACGAAACAGCGCAAAAGTTTAAATTTTAAATAATTTTCCTTGTTTATTTACTTAGGGTGTCGAGAGAAATTCTTGACACCCCTACTTCTTCATAACAATTAACTTATATAAATCTCTCCTCCGACAATCAATGCAAGTTTCCCTCGCTGCAAAATTAATCTGTGACTAAAACGTACATGACAATCAGCCATCCAAAATGATTTTTCAGACTGCTCATTTTTTGTATGAGTCCGTACAAATAGGGAAACATAATTATAAAAATATTGATTAGGTTGTGTTGATAGTTGATGAAGAAGTTATTTGTATTTTTCAGTTTATTAATGTTTCTGAACCAGACTTTTGTGAATGCTTCCACGATTGATTTTCCTTTTTCTAATAATCAATCCATCAACATCGAGATAATTGATCCCGAATCAAAGGAGATAGTCCATTCCTTTCATCCGTATGATTATGACATCGAATTAGACTTAAATATCTTCAAAAGTGAAGTGGAACGATGGATTCATGAAATTGAACCATATTACTACAAAGAAATGTCCCTTGATCGAATTGATGAAGATGGTGAAATTATTAAAGGTTCCCCAAGAATTGAAGTCAATACTACTCAGTTGTTAGAAGAAATATTAAAGCGCTCATTTACTGGTGGAAAGATTGAAATCCCATTAAAGATTACTGATAGCAATTATCGACTTACTGATATTCCTCATTTAAAAGAAGTTGTACTCGCTTCCTATACTACATTCTTTAATCCAAATAAAGCAGGGAGAAGTAAAAACATCGAGATTTCAGCTGCAGCTATTCATAACATCATTGTTGGCAGCGAAGATACATTTTCCTTTAATGCAGTCGTTGGACCTAGAGAAATTGCTTACGGTTATCAAATAGCACCTGAAATCGTGAATGGAAAATTGGTAATGGGAATTGGTGGAGGCATATGTCAAACATCTTCCACATTATTTAATGCTGTTGATCAGCTTCCAATTAAAATTATCGAAAGACATCATCATTCCATGGATGTTGGATACGTTCCAAAAGGAAGAGATGCTACGGTTTCATTTGGAGGCTTAGACTTCCAATTCCAAAATACAACCGGAATCCCTTTTCTCATTCAAGCTTATTACAGACCTGGGGCGATTACGGTTGAAATCAGAACTTCAAAAGAATATGAGGAATTATTGAAAAATGAATTAATGGAATCGGAACCAAATTCTTAAGCAATCCCAGATGCATATTTCATATTATTCGATTCACACTAATACTGAATTTTTTGAAGGAGGAGGAGCATTCAATGGCAAATCGAAAACCGAATCCAGACAATCGTTCAAACAACGTAGAACGATTACAAACAATGGTGAAAAATACAATTAAAAATATTCATGAAGCAGAAGCAAGTATGGAATTTGCAGGTCCTGAAGAAAGAGAAAAAATTAGAGAAAAGAATGAGCGTCGCCGTAAAGCAATCGAAGGTTTCCGTGAAGAAATTAAAGATGAAGCTGCTGCTCGTAAAAGAGGAGAAGTATAAATTCGTGAGAAACTGGCAAAAGGCCAGTTTCTTTTTTATTTGAATATGATTGCTTTTTTTATTTACTTGTACTAGATTTTATGCTATTTATATTTAATTTTGATAAAATAATGAAGTGGATAATAGTTAAGTATGTTGGGGAGGGACATTGCATATGAATATGGTTGAAACGCTCGTAAATCAAAGCCGTAATGTAATGGATCTAATGAAACAATTAAAAAAAATTGCTTCAGTCAAAGGAAAAAAACGTACCGAATTAATTGAAAAATTTACTGCTAACCAGCATTCATTTAATGTTTATACATATGCAAGTGAGGAAGCGAGACAATCGCAACAAGTAGAAACTCTTAAAGTGAAATTAAATGAATTTAGTAGCCAATTTGATGCTGCACGCTATGAGATGGATGGAGAAGTAAATGAAGAACAGGTAAACCTATTATATAATGAAGTGTTAAATGCATATAACGAAATGGTAATAGCACTTGGATACGAAAAAGAAGTTATCGATATAAAAAAATTTTAAGTAAAAAGGAAGTGGATTTTTTGATCCACTTCCTTTTTTTAGTGCGCCTGGCATGGGTGTAATCTATAGGGTGTAAGTCCCGAACTGTGAAGGCAGAAGTAACAGTTAGCTTAACGCAAGGGTGTCCGTGGTGACGCGGAATCTGAAGGAAGCGAGCGGC
>NZ_JAAXPW010000057.1 GCF_012396605.1 Ureibacillus thermosphaericus | reverse complement strand
CGGCTAAAAAATGTGGGAGGGGAATGGAATCAAAAACTGCTATATTTGGTTTGATTCCACTTACGCTACTTTAATCGGATTTGGAAACAGTGTATAAGAGTTTTTACACAATTATCGGGACTTGACTCCTGATCATGGGATAATAGTCAAACTTCAGAAGATATTAGCCAATCTGAGCAAGATAATAGCCAAATCTCGAAAAATAATAGCCAAGCACAAAAAATCAATCCCCTGAAGATGGGATAATAGTCAAACTTCAGAAGATATTAGCCAATTCGAGCATGATAATAGTCAAATTCGGGAAAATATTTGCCAAGCACAAAAAATTACATCCCTGATCATGGGATAATAGTCAAACTTCGGAAGATATTAGCCAATTCGAGCATGATAATAGTCAAATTCGGGAAAATATTTGCCAAGCACAAAAAATCAATCCCCTGAAGATGGGATAATAGTCAAACTTCGGGAGATATTAGCCAATCAGAGCAAGATAATAGTCAAATCTCGAAAAATAATAGCCAAGCCTCAAAAATCCCTTCCCTGATCATGGAATAATAGTCAAACTTCAGAAGATATTAGCCAATCTGAGCATGATAATAGTCAAATCTCGAAAAATAATAGCCAAGCCTCAAAAAACCCTTCCCTAATCATGGGATAATAGTCAAACTTCGGGAGATATTAGCCAATTTTCGAAATATAATAGCCAAGCCAAAAAGCACTTCCTTAATTATGTTCGAAAGATATTAGCCACTCCCGCCTACCTTCCTGCACAAAAAAATATCATCCAATCCAAAGTTGGATGATCCTTTTTTCTTTTACTGGTCTAATTTTTCCATTCCTACAATCCTTGTTATTTTCCAATCATCATTTTCCTTTACAAAGATTGTTACTTGTCTAACCGTACGATTAAGTGTTGCATCTGTTCCATGTTCTTTCACATGATAATCAATATTCGCAACCACATGAGCTTCGTCTTCGTTATACTTCACAATCGTTGCATCTGAATCCTTTAATTTCACATCATGATTTTTAAATGTTTCTTTTAACATTTTAATTTCTTCTTCATAATTAAATCCAATTGCATTTTTGGAAAGAACATTTGCGTAGCGATCAATATCTTTCGCATTAAATGAATTAATATATTCATCAAAGGCAGCAATAATTTTTACTTTTTCATCTGTAGGAACATTCGTCGCTTCAACAAATTGGTCACCGATCATTTCAAATCCAATTGCCTCATCTGACTCCCCAGTTGTATTTTCTACGGATGAAATTGCTTCAGGTTCAGAATCAGCATTATTATTTCCACATGCAGTTAGCAGGAATACTGCTGCAACTACCAAAATCAACCAGTTCTTCATTTACCCTTACCTCCCAAGGTAATATTGTAGCATATGAGCAACTACCATTTCTATTGATGCAGATTTTTGTCGAAAATACAAGAAACTTTTCATCATCTACTTAAGACGAAATCACCTTAAACTTAGTTGCCTCGATTTACAAATCCTCTCCATTACGCACCATTTGCATAATTGAATTCAAAAAAAAACAAGAACAAAAGGTTTTCAGCCTATAAAAAAAACCGAACGATTATTTGAAACTCTATTTTGAGCTTCAATATCGTTCGGTTTTTTAATTATATACCAAAATGCGTATGATAATTCTTTTTAAGAAGGCTAATTTTAGTTCTGTCCCAACCTCTTACAAAATTACAGTATGTAAATTTGTTCTTGGTGCTTATGGAATTATCGTACTTCCACCCAACCGTTTTTAATAGCGGTTACGACAGCTTGTGTACGGTCATTTACATTCATTTTTTGTAGAATGCTAGATACGTGGTTTTTCACTGTCTTTTCAGAAATGAACAATGTTTCACCAATTGCACGGTTAGATTGTCCATCAGTTAATAATTGCAGTACTTCACATTCACGTTTTGTGAGCAAGTGGAATGGACGACGAATTTCTGTTTGATGGAAGTTTCCTTTATTTTCATGCTCACTTAGGCGACGGAATTCAGCTACTAAATTTTTCGTTACTTTTGGATGCAAGTAAGATCCTCCATTTGCAACAACCTTGATTGCTTCTACTATTTCATCTGCATCCATTTCTTTCAGCATATATCCTAAAGCACCGGATTTTAAAGCGTGCGTAACATATGATTCATCATCATGAATCGAAAGCATAATTACTTTTGCATCTGGAAATTCTTGAATTAATTCTTTTGTTGCATCTACGCCATTTTTACCTGGCATATTGATATCCATTAACACTACATCTGGTAAATAGTCTCTATATAAACTGATGATGTCGCTGCCGTCATCGCCTTCTGCAACAACCTCAAAGGATTCTTCAAACTCTAAAATACGTTTTACTCCTTCTCGGAATAATTGGTGATCGTCAATAATGATTATTCTTGTCACAAAGCATTCCCCCTTAACAAGTATATTACAGTTGAAATTTCTGTTCGTTATTTGGATATGGTATTTTAAACATAACTACAGTTCCATTTCCAATTTTCGTTTTAATATCCATCGAACCTTTTAAAATTTCAACTCTTTCTCTCATTCCAATAATTCCAAAAGATTGCTCTCTTTTGGCTTCTAAGTCGAAACCACTACCGTTATCTTTTACAATAACATTTAAATTGTTAAGATTCCATTCTAGTTTAACCCAAATATCTGTTGGGTTTCCATGTTTTACCGAATTATTCACGCATTCCTGCACTAATCGGAAAATTGCGACTTCATAATTTGAAGGAAGTCTCGTTTCATTATTAAGAGATTGAAAATGAATGTCTACACCCTTGTTATATTCCATAATTGTGGACAAATATTTTTTTAATGTCGGCACAATGCCAAGATCATCTAATGCCATAGGACGTAAATCGTAAATAATCCTTCTTACTTCAGACAATGCTTCTCTAACTGTTTTCTTGAGTTCTGAAATTTCCTTTATAGCGGCATCAATGCCTCTTTCACGATATGTTTTCTCAATTAAATCAGCTCGCATCAAAACATTTGCCATGATTTGTGCAGGTCCATCGTGAATTTCACGAGACAATTTTTTTCTTTCCTCTTCTTGAGCGGCAATGATATTTATGCCAAATTCATGTTTTAATTTTGCCTGCTCAAGTGCTGCACCCACATTTTTCAAATCGGATGTTAAATAATTTAACACGACATTCACTTGATTAACGATATGGTCGGCTCGTTGTATTGTATCGTATAATACTTTTAGACGCCGTTCAAGGTCATCACGTTTCTCTCGTAGGCTTTTTTCTTCGGCCTCGGAAAGTGATAACCGAATTTGCAAGTCGTTGGCAGTTTCATAAGCCTCTCTGACTTGCTGTTCTGAATATTTATCGAAATGTCTGCTAACTTCTACTAGCCTTTGTTTTGCCAGTTGCGTTTGGCGAGCTAAATTATCACTATTCTGAATAACTACTTTTAATTTCTGCTTAATTAATTCCAATTCGATTTTCATTTCCTCAAAGCTTCTACGGCTTTGTTCGCTGATTATAAAAATATCGTTTTTCGAATTGGTAATATTTTCAATCATCCGATTAAAAATAAAATCAATCGATTGGATATCAATTTTGTTTTTTTCATCAAAATACATGATTTGTCCCCAATCCAATTGGTGTAATATAATAAATTATATGTGAGCAACTATTAGTATTTAATGATTATATTATTCTAACATTATTATACCATTTTCCAGTAAACTTTTAAGAAAATTTTTTATTACAAGGAATTCGTTTTTTTGGAAAATAAAGGAGTTTTTGTAATGCGAAAGGACTACAAAACTGTTAAGGGTTATGGAGAAAAAGAGATTGTTATATCGAAATCTCGATTTATCGCTTATGTTGACAGGGCTGAAACTGAAGAAGAAGCTATTAATTTTATTAATAAAATAAAAAAGATGCATTATAATGCTACCCACAACTGTTCTTGCTATATGATTGGCGAGCATAATCAAATTCAAAAAGCGAACGATGATGGGGAACCTAGCGGAACTGCTGGCGTTCCTATGTTAGAGGTGCTAAAAAAACAAGGACTACAAGATACTGTCGTTGTTGTTACTCGATATTTCGGTGGCATTAAACTTGGAGCTGGAGGGCTTGTTCGGGCATACGGAAAAGCTACTACAGAAGGGATTGCGGCTGCCCAAGTAGTGGAAAGAAGACTACATCATGTAATGAAAGTAACGATTGATTATACATGGCTTGGTAAAGTGGAAAATGAAATTCGAAATTCGAAATATACATTAGCTGAAATCCAATATGCTGACAATGTCGATATCATCGTTCATGTCTTAAAAGACGAAGAACAAGCCTTTGTCGAATGGATGACAGAATTAACTAACGGACAAGCGACAATTACATGTATTGACAAAATGTTTATTGAAAAAGTCATTTCATAATCGTTTCAGTCCTCGAAAAAATTTCTTTTTTGTCAATATTTCATTGTCATAATTTTTCAATTTACTGTTTTTCGACAACATTGTATAATTATACGTATTGAACAATTTTGCTTTTCACATAAGATTTACCTGTGATGAATCTTAAGTTGAAATCCATAATAAACATAACAAGCCGTACAAAATCAACATTCCTACATATATAGAGGAGAGTATATATAATGAAACGAATGCAGAAAAAGGAGAAAAAAGGAAAACGTTCGACAAAGTTTTCGCTAGTACTTAAAGTATTAGCACTTTTGTCGGCTTCATTCTTAATTTGTGCAACAGCTTATGGAATTTATTTAACGAAAAAAGCTGAATACGCAGCAAAACAATCTTACGAAGAGCTTGAGGAACGACAATCTTCTCCTAAAAGGGAAATAAAAGCTGAAGCTGAAATCGATAACATTTCCATATTGTTTATCGGTGTGGATGACAGCGAGACACGGGGTCAAGGTTCCGATCATTCTCGTTCAGACGCCCTTTTATTAATGACACTTAATCGTGAAGCAAAAACAGCAAAATTAGTCAGTATCCCTCGGGATTCATATGTGTACATACCAAAAGTAGGATATCAAGATAAAATTACGCACGCACATGCTTTTGGAGGCACAGTGGCAACAATCGAAACAATAGAAGAATTATTTGATATTCCTGTCGACTATTATGTACGCATGAATTTTAATGCATTTATCGATGTAGTCGATGCGCTTGGCGGTATCGATTTAGAAGTTAACATTCCATATGCCTTCTATGAAAAAGACGAAAACGACCGCTATTCTATTTATTTAGAGCCTGGATACCATCATCTAGATGGGCGAAAAGCATTAGCATTAGCACGAACTCGTAAACATGATACAGATTTTGCTCGTGGTGAGCGTCAACAAGATATTATTAAAGCCATTGCCAATAAAGCACTTTCCTTATCCTCCATCACGAAATACGATGAAGTTCTTTTGGCAATCGGTGACAACATGAAAACTAACTTAACATTCGATGATATGAAATCGTTCCTTACGTATTTCTCAGGTGGCATGCCACAAATTGATACTTTAACGTTACAAGGTCAAGGTGATATGTCTACAGGAATTTATTATTACATGTTAGATCGAGAATCTTTAGAAGAGACAAAACAAATCTTAAAAAGCCATTTAGAAATCATCCCAAGCAATGCAAGTTCTAATATCTCTGAAATCGGTAGCGACGATGAAACACAGCAAGTAGATGTTGGTTCATATTCTTACTCATCAAATTGGAATCGATAAATAATTGACAATAGGCAAAATACACTCTCAGTAGCTTGAGAGTGTATTTTTTATATTGGAAAGGGGAGTAGTATTTTCATTCTCCAGTTTGAACAGTTGTATATAAATTTATTCATTGAAAAATTGAAATTTGGATAGTTGAGGAAAACCTTAATTCAACATTTAGCAATAATAAAACGGCTTAAGGGGAATTCATGTCCCCTTAAGCAACAGATTACATTTTAATTTGAAAAGAAAGTTGCATCTAACAAACAGCATTATAGTTGGGCTTGTTTTAACCATTTATTTAGCTGTTCATCCGTACCATATACGAAATGATTCGGCAATGGTTCGTGCATTGATGCAAAATCCGACGTTTCTTCTTGTACATACGGAATTCGTTTCCGTTTTCTTTCCAAAATCGGATCTGGGAGCGGAACTGCTGATAGTAATGATTTTGTATATGGATGAATAGGGTGATGATAAATTTCTTCTGCATCCCCTAACTCCACAATTTTTCCGCGATACATCACAGCAATTCGATCGCTGATATATTTCACCATCGATAAATCATGCGCAATAAATAAGTACGTTAAATTCCGTTCTTCTTGAAGTTCTTTTAATAAATTGACAACTTGTGCTTGAATGGAAACGTCTAGTGCTGAAATGGGTTCATCAGCAATAATAAAACTCGGATTTAAACTTAACGCTCTTGCAATACCAATACGTTGTCTTTGTCCACCGGAAAATTCATGGGGATATCTTGTCATATGTTCACGATTTAAACCAACGGCTTCTAATAAGGAAACAATTCTTTCTTGGCGTTCTTTTTTATTTTTATAAAGACCGTGAATATCAAATGCTTCACTGATGATTTCACCTGCTGTCATACGCGGATTCAATGAAGCATATGGATCTTGGAAAATCATTTGCATTTCACGTTTTAATTGCTTTTGCTCTTTCTTTGATTTGATTTTGTGAACATTTTTTCCTTTAAAAATCACTTCGCCATCGGTCATGTTATAAAGACCAATAATGGAACGACCTGTCGTTGATTTACCGGAACCAGATTCACCAACAAGTCCTAACGTTTCCCCTTCAAAAATATGGAAACTAATTCCATCAACTGCTTTAATAGGATTGGAAGGAGAGCCGAAATATTGAGTTAAATTTTTTACCTCTAATAACTTATGATTCACTTAATTCAGCCTCCTTTTTATATCTTTCCATTCTTCTGACGATAGGTTCCGGAATGTCAATTTTCGGTGCATATTCATGCAACAACCATGTTTTTGCATAATGTGTTTCCGATACTTTAAACATTGGCGGTTCTTTTTCAAAATCAATTGCTAATGCATATTTGTTTCGAGGTGCAAAAGCATCTCCTTTTGGCGGATTTGTTAAATCTGGTGGAGAACCTGGAATTGCAAACAATTTTTCGTCGCTTTTATTATTTAAATCAGGCATAGAGCCAAGTAATCCCCAAGTGTAAGGATGTTTAGGATTGTAGAAAATATCGTTGACTGTTCCGTATTCCACAATTTGGCCAGCGTACATCACCGCTACACGATCTGCAACATTTGCTACAACCCCTAAATCATGGGTAATAAAAATAATAGACGTTTTCCGTTCCTTTTGAATTTCCTTCAATAATTCCAAAATTTGCGCTTGAATTGTAACATCAAGTGCAGTTGTTGGTTCATCAGCAATTAGCAATTTCGGATCAGCGGCAAGAGCAATGGCAATAACCACACGCTGACGCATCCCACCGCTAAATTCATGCGGATATTGGTTAAACCGTTTTTCAGGCATTGGTATACCTACTTGGCGAAGCAACTCTATCGCTCTTTCTTTCGCTTCTTGTTTAGAAACTTTTTTATGTTTTAAAATGACTTCCATTATCTGCTTTCCAACACGGATAGTTGGGTTTAAAGCCGTCATCGGATCTTGGAAAATCATCGCGATATCATTACCGCGAATTTTTGACATTTCTTTATCTGAAAGCGGAATTAAATCTTTTCCTTCAAATAAGATTTGTCCATCTGCATAAATGCCAGGCGGCTCAGGAATCAATTTCATAATCGCATTACTGGTAACACTTTTTCCCGAACCTGATTCGCCAACAATTGCTAAAGTTTCGCCTTCATATAATGTAAATTCTACCCCTCGTACCGCTTGAACAAGTCCTGCATATGTTTTAAAGTTTATTTTTAAATTCTTTACTTCTAACAATGGTTTTTTCATCTTTCCACCCCTTTCTACTTTCGTAATTTTGGATCAAGTGCATCGCGTAAACCATCACCAATTGCGTTAAAAGCAAAAATTGTTAAGGAAATGAAGAATGCAGGGAAGAATAAACGCCAAGGGGCTATTCTTAAACCACCCATACCTTCTGATGCCATCGTTCCCCAACTAGCAACCGGTTGAGTTACACCTAAACCTAAAAAGCTTAAGAAAGATTCAGTGAATATTGCTGTTGGAATTGTCAATGTCATTGTTACAAGAATCGCACCTAAAGCATTCGGTATAATGTGGCGGATAATTAAATGCCAAGTACTTGCTCCAAGTGTTCTTGAGGCTAGTACGAATTCTCGATTTTTAATCGATAAAACTTCACCACGGACAATTCGCGCCATGTTTACCCAACCTGTAATCGATAAAGCAATAATCATTGGAAGAAGACCTTGTTCCATTACAACAAGTAAAATGATTACCACTAATAAGTAAGGGATGGCAGATAAAATATCGACAAAACGCATCATTATGTCATCTACACGTCCGCCAATCAGACCTGAAATGCTGCCCCATAAAACACCGATGATTACATCAATGATAGCGGCCGTAATACCAATAAATAATGAAATGCGTGCACCATACCATACACGAACAAATACATCCCGACCTAAATCATCCGTACCAAACCAATGAGTCTTTGAAGGCGCTTCATTATAAACACCTAATTGATCACGATAACTATATTGTGAAAATTCTGGTACAAATGTCGCCAGTAGTACAATGATGAACAGAATAATTACGCCCGAAACCGCTAATTTGTTTTGTTTAAATCGGAGGAATACTTCTTTCCAGAAAGATACAGACTTTTTTGTCATTTTATCGCTTTCTTCTAATCGGGGCCCAACTACTGTAAACATTTCTGGAGTTAAATTGTCAATCGTTTCATGCTGCTTTGCCATTATTTTTTTGCTCCTCCTTTCAACTTAATGCGCGGATCAATGAGAGTATATAAAATGTCTACTATTAAAACTGCGAACATTAAAATAATTGCATAGAATACCGTTGTGCCCATAATCACTGTATAATCCCGGTTTGTAATACTTTGAACGAAATGTCTACCTAATCCAGGAATAGCAAAAATTTGTTCTACTATAAAACTTCCTGTTACAACCCCGGCTGTTAAAGGCCCTAAATACGTGATAACAGGCATTAATGCATTGCGCAACGTATGTTTAAATACAACCGTCCATTTGCCAAGCCCTTTTGCGCGAGCTAATTTTACATATTCGCTATTGTTTTGTTCTAACATGCTTGAACGAACTAATTTTGCAATATAACCTGCATGTGTTAATGCAATCGCTAATGCTGGCAAGACGGTATACTTAAATCCATTCCAACCTGCTACAGGGAACAAACCTAATTTTAAGGAGATAAAGTATTGCATTAATCCAGCTAATACAAAGGAAGGGATTGATATTCCTAAAACAGCGAGCGACGAGGCAGCATAATCGAAGAAACGATTATGATAAAATGCTGCAATGATGCCAAGTGATACCCCTATTCCAACCGCAATGAACATGGCTTCAAGTCCAAGGGCTAACGAAACAGGAAACCCGTCCGCAATAATATCGTTAGTGGAGCGGTTTTTATATTTCATTGACTCTCCAAAGTCAAAAGTCAGCGTATTGAGTAAATAATCTTTATATTGAATATACCAAGGGTTGTCCAGTCCATATTTCGCTTTTAAATTGGCTTCTATTGCAGGCGGAAAATCCCTTTCACTTGCAAAAGGATTACCAGGCGCTGCCTTCATTAAGAAAAAGGTTGCCGTGATGATAATAAATAAAGCAATTAAAATATGAATAATTCTTTTGATAATGTACTTTAGCAAAGTGTTCCCTCCTTTATATAAAAATCCCGTGGACACCTAAAAAATAGCAAAAGGCTGCCTCTGATCAATGAAATCGATTTCAGCAGCCTTTACAACTATTAAAATAAATTTTTTAAATTGACCAATTGAATCAATTTCATAAATCATAGTTTTTCTGAAGTATAGAGTACCCCTATACTAAAAACTTCGTTTTTTTTTTAATTATGCAACTTGGTTTTGTTGCTGTAATAAAGCATTGATTCGATCAACT
>NZ_JAAXPW010000056.1 GCF_012396605.1 Ureibacillus thermosphaericus | reverse complement strand
CACAACTCCTTTGGAAAATGTGTTTTGGCGATTACATTTTACCAGAGTTTTGTCACTGTCTCATTTTTTTGTTCAAAAAAATTGGTGCTGGTTTTTACTCACCAACACCAAATATTATAGAGCCAAAATATAAATAGCAAATCACACAGAATCCTTCTAACCATAATTTGTATACGTCAAATTATGATTAGAAGGATGTATAAATTATTTATAAAAATTAAATAAACTTATCTACTTTATATTTTTTATCTTGCATAATTTTTTGCAGTTTAGTGGATGCGATAATATAATCCCCGGGATCAAAGATATCTTCTTCAAAAGTTAAAAACTGCAATCTTCCAAAGCTGAACATTTTTCTATTATTTATGATTTTTTTCATAAATACCATAACATTGTATCCATTCACTAGATACTCTTTTATGATATTTACAAATCGATTTAAATCCAAATTGTCATCAACATAAACATGTAGAGTTTTAGTCACAATACTCGATTCCTTAATCTTTGTTTTATCAATATAAGTTTGAATAAGAGATGACCATTTTTTATCCCATTGTGATTTAGAAAATACTTTTGAAACTTGTATAGCATTTTCTTTTATTGATTTTAATTTATCAGGATTTTCCAATAAATATTCAATACTATTTTTCAACGCATTACTATTTGGTTCAATCAACAAGCCATTAAAATTATTAATTACAAGATCTGTTAATCCACCAATCCTTGTAGCGATGATAGCATTTCCTGAAGACATAGCTTCTAAACAAGAAAGGCTAGTCCCTTCACTGTGCAATGTTGGTATTAAAACTATATCTGCAACTTCATATGCTTTGTGCATTTCTGATGGATCTAAAGAATACCATTTAATTCTTTCTTTCCAATTTTTTATCTTTTTCTCAACATGTCTCGTGTCTTCTTCAAACCCTTTTCCAACAAAATAAAAATCTACATTTTTATATTTTTTAAGGATATCATCAATTATATCTAACACCAAATACAGACCTCGGGCACCATATAATCTACGAGGATACATTATAACAATTCTATCACTATCTTTTTTGACAGGTTTAAATTCATCGGTATCTACATAGTTTGGTATATACTCCATTTTGTTTCCTAACTTAAAGTCAATTGTCTGGAACCAATTAGCCGTATTTGTATCAACTGAAACCATTTTATCAACCAAGGATGCGGATTCTATTATTTTTCTATTTTGTTCCCAAAATGTTAATGCAGACAAATTCTCATTTATTGGAGAATCCCATGCAACACCATGGCTAATTCCAATACTTGGTCTAGCAACATTTGGCCAAGCTTCAAAAAATGCAGAATAAATATTCAATAAAGCTATACCATTTTCTTCATCATAAAAAACACGATTATAGTTTTTAACATTTTCAATCGACAATTCAGTTATTTCTTTCTCTCCACGTGCTAATGATCTAACTTCTATATTTTTAAATTTCCTAGTCCAAGGGAAAGTTCCATATTGATAAATGATTAATTCAAATCCAATTGAATTTACAATTTCATTTAGGTCAATTAGATATCTTTCTGCTCCACCAGAATAGAAACTATCCCCATCTAATCCTAGGAATGTACCGGTCATTACAGCAACATGATTTGTCATATTATAATTAGCAAACACTCTTAAATTTGTGATACTATTATTAATTCTTTCTTCAACTAAATCAACTCTATTCTTCCATTGATTGTTTAAAGCAAATCTTTTTGAATTATTTTTTAATTCTTGTTTGTCTAAAGCTAGAGCTTCTTTTATAGAATTTTCAAATTCCAAATAATCTGCAGCTAAATATACACCGTAATCATCTTTATATCTTTTCATTTCATGAATCGGAGTAGAAACTACTGGCAATCCTAATGCTCTATATTCAAAATATTTAACAGGGGATACACAATCTGTTAATTCATTAACTTTAAAAGGAATTAATGCAACATCAAATAAAGAAGCGTAATCAACTAATTTACTATAGTCTACTCTGCCTAATAAACGTATATTGTCAATATTGTTAAAATGTATATCAGGAGAAACACTTCCAATAATAACAAATAACCAATCCTTATTTCTTTCTGCTAATTTATTTATAATCTCAGCGTCAAACCATTCTTCAATTGCACCAAAATAACCTATCACATTTGAATATTTTTTATCTAATAATTCATTTCTGATTAAAGTATTGTTATTTAAATCCTTAAAGTCCTCAAAATTAGTAGCATTTGGTAATAGAACCGCATCTTTTCTAATTTCTACATATTTATATAACTTCTCAGCTGAATATGTGACTATGTCAGCATTTTGTACCATTTCATTATGTGCTTCAATTGCTTTATTATCCGTATCACTGAAGAATTCTAATTTATCTAGCAAATCATACCATAATAATTTATGTGGTAAATGATCTATAAAAGCTTTTTGGCCTTGCCAAGTACATAATACAATACAGAACTTATTTTTTAGTACTGATAGTAATGCCGCTTCATTATTAATAATGAATAAGTTATTTTCATATTCTTTAATGAAAGAATCCCCATTAATATTAGAATCACAGAAAAAACATAAGTATCCTTTTTTTGCGAATTCTCTTAAAAATTGTTGTGGTCGTTGAATTGGCTCCCAATGAACTGCCGGTGGATACACTACAATTCCTTTAAACTTTTTACTTTTCAATATATCTTTTATTTTTATCGTATAGTCATCATTCGGTTGTTTTAAATAATTTTCATAATACAAATATTTTTTATTATATATAGATTCAAAATTTTCAACTTCAGGCTCAGGATGGCGCTCATACAATTCATTTGATGATAAACTATTTCTATGTTCTATGATTGTGATTAGTTCATCTAATGGGTGAGCGATTTTATTTTTTGATACATACGGTTTCCTTAACAGTTTATTATAAAACCAATTAATAAACTCTTTCTTTTCACTTACATTTCCTTTATACAAATGTATATATATGCGTTTCAATAAATTGACTAGTTTAAAATATTTTGAGCCATGTAAGTCATAGATTTTTTGCGATAACTTATTAAAAGTTATATCATTTGTTGCTATCTGTTGGTTTAATTGATTTAGATTTACATGAAGCTGATCTATTTCAGCTTTATATTGATTTAGATTTTCATATAATGTATCAATTTCTTGTTTCTTGTTTGGAAGATTAAGTAACTCATCCACTTTTTCAATTAGTTTTAGTTCTCTATTACTGATATCATTTGACAATTCATTGATTTTATCAATTAAATCACTATATTTGAGCTCTACTTCGGAATTTTTTATTGATATTTCATGTAAACTCTGTCTAACCATTCCTAACTCAATGGCTTGTCTTTCTTTTTCCTCTTTTACCCTATTCAATTCATTAGTTAAGTAAAATAATAATTTATCGTTTTTGTTAATATTGAATAAATCTAAAAAATATACAATATTGTAAGATACTAATATATCATCATTAATTAAGCCCTTACAAATATTAAGAAAATTTTCGCTCCATTTATTAACTTGCATTTTTTTATTACTGTTTAGTACTAAATTTAAATATTCATTTTTTAGTATTTTAGAACTTCTATTATCAATAACCCATCTTTGTAAACAGAAGTCTTCATTGTGATTATTCATTTTACAAATCTGCGAAATAATTTCTTTATAATTAATGGTTTTAGCATTTCTCCCAGAAAAATTAGAACGTGCTAAATTTTCAACATTATCAACATTAATAAAACCCTTTAACCCATCATATCCTACTAATAGAACAGGAACATTTTGTGCCATTGATTCTAGAGCTACTCTTCCCATACCACAAACAAAGTATGAATCCTTAATGAACTTATCTACTTCATCAGAATATCCTACCATTTCAATAAATTCATCATCTTTTGTAAATTCTTTTACATCATTATAAGAGTCCCCATCACCAATAATAATTAATTTTTTTCCAAATCCTAAATTAGTTTTTAAAAATTCTCTGAAAAACCTTATACATTCAAAAACGCCATTTATTTTATCTTTATCCAATCTAGAAATCATACTAACAAACTTACGATCGATATTATAATTATTAATATTTTTATTTACCGGTACAATGTTAGGTAATACTGTTACATCAAGAGATTCATTGTTAATATTAATTATTGACTGAACTTCTTCAGAAACAGCATATATTCTATGAGCAGATGGTAAAATAGTATCAAAGATTAAATTTCTATATATCTCTCCATATGTTGGGCTAAAATTCAATGGGCCATGAGCAGTATAAGAAAATGGTATATTTAAATAATTAGCAACTGCAGCAGCCACAATTGCAGATTTATGTGGATGAATTTGAATATAATTAATATCATTTTCCAATACAAAATCTTTTAAGACTTTAAAATGTGCTAAAACATCTGCACCAATAGTGCTAGAGAAGTTTTCAATAAATAAACTCTTCTTTATATACTTTTGAATTAAAGAAATATCAGAGTCTTTGGATGTGGCGATAAATAAATTATTATCCAATCCATTTAGAACTTCACAATGAGATAAAATATGAGTTTCTAAGCCACCCATATAAAAATGTTCTGTAACAATTAAAATGTTTTTGTTCTTCATACTCGAATCACACTTTCTCAGTTAGTTCTCGGATTTAAAAAATATTAACTTTCTATTATATCAATAGTACTATTTAAATTCGCAATACCGGTTCCTTTTAGTGGAATTTCTTCCACTTTAAATATTAGAAAGTCAGATAATTTGTCGAAATATATCATATCATTTTTCCCATCTTGTTTTGCTATAGCTACGGAAATATGATATGTACCAGCAACCAAATTTAAGTCTTGAGTAAAAGAAATTTTGTATTGTTTATTTTTCTTAAAATTCACTTTCATATTAAAATATATTGTACTTGTACCATACACTTCTATACCTTCAGTATTTTTAATTCTAATACCAACTAATATATCTTGAACATCAATAGAAGAATAAACTGTTAAAGTAATTTTACTAAATTCCCCAGAATCAAATACGTAAGATTCCTCTTGTAAGTTATTAAACATTTTAACATTTTCAATAAAGACATCTTTTTGATTTTCTTTTAATTCATTATTATTACTGCTTTCTTTATGTTTTTTTACTTCTTGATTTAAATTTTGTAGGTATTCATTTTCTTGAGAATAAAGGAGCAAATGGTATTTATCTATAATTTCTTTTGGTGAACCTTCTGCGATTAGTTTAGATTTATCTAAAAGATAAGCATAATCACATAATTGTTCAACAACACGCATTGAATGAGATACGAATAATATAGTGCAGCCTTTTTCTTTTAAACTTTCTAAATAATTGTAACATTTTCTTTGAAATTTCTCATCGCCAACTGAAAGTGCTTCATCTATAATCATAATATCTGGATCAACAAACGCTGCAACAGAAAAAGCAAGTCTAACAAACATACCACTTGAATATGTTTTTACAGGTCGATCAATAAATTCCCCTATTTCTGAAAACTCATGTATTTCGTTAAATTTCTCATCAATTTCTTTCTTACTAAGACCAAGTATTGCACCATTTAAATATACATTTTCTCGTCCGGTGAATTCAGGGTTAAACCCTGCCCCAAGCTCTAATAGTGCAGATACCCTTCCGTTTATTATTACTTCACCATGAGTAGGACTTAATGTACCTGCAATAATTTGTAAAAGCGTACTCTTACCAGATCCGTTTCTCCCTACAATACCAACAGTAGATCCTTTAGTGATATTTAAATTAATATTATTTAATGCAGTAAAGCTGCTGACTTTATTTTGGAAAAAATTCGGTGCAAGATTGTAAAGTATTTTATCAATAGGTTTTTTATATATTTTATATTCTTTGGTGACATTCTTAACTTGTATTACCACATCACTATAAGACATCTGCAAATCCTCTTTTCAATTTCCGAAATAATATAAGACTTATTATCATGAATATGTATCCACTTATAGTGAATAGAGCAAAATTAAACATATTTGGCAATTCACTTGCAAAAATTGCATTTCTAAAACCTTCAACAATATATGTTAATGGATTTAAATTCATTATTGGATGCATAAATTCTGGAACAAGGGAAATTGGATAAAAAATAGGTGTTATATAAAATAATATATTTAAAATCAGACCAACAGTGTTAGCCAAATCTCTTATGTAAACACCAATGGAAGCAACAATATATGCAAAACCTAAAGAAAAGAAACTAATTGGTAGAAAATATATCAATGAAATCAATATTCCTCCCGGATTCCAATTGGTAATAAACAGTAGGATACCAATTAATAGAACGCAAATATTAATAAGCGCATTTATTAAAGACGACAAAAAAGTAGTGAAAGGTAATATTTCTAAAGGAAATATCACTTTTTTTACATAGTTCACATTAAAAGTTATTACCATTGTTGATTTGCTAACTGTTTCACTAAAAATATTGTACATAATTAAACCTGAAAATATTATCATTGCAAATTCGAACTTATTATCGCTCTGTTCTACTCCCCATCTGGCTTTAAATACAATTGAAAATACAAATGTATAAACAGCTAACATTAATAAAGGTGTAATGAAAGACCATAAAACTCCAAGCACTGATCCTCTATATTTAGCTTCAAATTCTCTTTTAGTTAATTGCTTAATTAAGTTTCGGTGCTTCTGTATATAACTTAGCAAATATAATACACACTCACTTTCTTTATTTAATAACCTACAACTATTAGCAAGAATTATACGGTTGCATGTAATAAATACTGAATTGCCTTAGCCTTTGCCTCCCAAGTATTTTCTAATGCTTCTTTTGCTAATATATTTTGATAATCTTTATCTGTACTTAGTTTTAATGCAATATCTAATTTATTAATAAAATCATCATGATTCTCGGCAATTAATACTGATTTATACTTTCTGCATTCTTTTAGATTAGTTGTAACTATCGGCTTTCCCAAAGCCATATATTCAAATAATTTTATCGGTGAAGTCGATTCTGTAATTTGATTTAATACAAACGGAATTGTGGAGATTGAAAAATGTACTGCATACTCTGGTAGAAACTGATAGTCAATTGGACCAATTATGGTTACATTCTCAAAGTTTTCGAAACCATAATTCAATATTGAATTATCGTAATTCCAGCCTATTAGCAGTATTTCATATTCCGGCTTATTAATTGCTAATTTTATGATTAATTCGTAATCAAACCAAGAAGCAAAAGCTCCAAAATATCCAATAATCGGTTTTTTCTTATTAACAACATCTTTTATTTCTATAGGAATATTATTATGGCTATATGGGATATTGAAATGACTATAATCCACGCCATTGGTTACAAGTTCAATTTTTTTTGTTCTGTATGACAATACTTCCCGATAAAGAGTATCAGCAGAAGCAACAACTATAGTATTTTCCTCATCCTTTAAAAAGTTCTTATGCTTTTTAATTGTATAATTATTTATCTTACCAACTAATTCTTCATCCAGTTCATCTATATACTCATATAAAAAAGTACATTTTCTATTTTTAGCTAGCTTTATTATTTTTTTTAAGTTTCTTGTATCAGTAGAATACGTATGAAGAATAAATTTCTCTATATTTTTTAGAACAATATCTTGACGATTTGTAACATAACAAGAATTTTCTATTTTTTTAAATCCATTAACTTCAACACTATCCGTACAATAAAAATATAAATAACCTTGTCTAGCTAAATTTTGGGCTATATGCTGAGGACGTTGAAATAGAGGAACATTCCACGGAATAGGGGAAAGAAATACAATAATCTCTTTCCCACTATTTTCATTTAAAATGTCTTTTAAAATTTTTGTATGCAGTTTAGTATTCCTTCTTTTTTGAAAAAAGACTTTTACTTCTTCAATTATTTTTTTTAAAAACGTCATTAAGCCATATTTTTTTAAAAATCTAAAAAGTCTAGAAAAAAACATTTATTATAATTCCCCTTCAATGTCCTTATTCATTGTTAAACTATTATTTTGATATAGTTCTCTTATATTTTTTCTGTTTTGATATCTTTTTTGTTTTCATTTAGTATTTGCCCCACAAATATTCCTATAGTTATCCATGCAACACCAGATATACCAGGTAGCGAATCATTAAACATTCCCTGAACGAAATAACCCAGCGATGCTATTCCCAGTATAAAATATTGTATATCAACTTTTTTGATAAAAGCTTTAATTAAATATATCATGGTTGTTGCAAATACTAGAATTAACGAAATAAATCCAACTAAACCTGTACCATATAAAATTCCTACAAATATATTATGGGGTTTATCAACAATTTGATTTTCATCAAATAACCCCGCTCTTGCATCAATATTATAATGTGGAAAATTATACATTAACGAATCTAAGCCATAACCTAAAAGAAGTCGATCTTTTAATAAATCAAAAGTTTTTTCCCAAATATAGACGCGGCCAGTACCAGCTGCTACTGCACGCTCTGGTAACTCCGGTAATTCGAAGGTACGATCTGATGCGTAAACTCTATTAATCAATTCAAAATTTGTAGTTGATTGTGATGCTGATTCTTCTTCATATGGGTTTTTATCTATAAGAAAACCAAATGATTCAGCCCATACTTTAGGATTTTCTTTAGATAGGAAATGAAGTGTTCCTCCTGATAATACTAAAAATATAGTTAGTATTATAATACCTTTTAATTTATTATCTAATCTAAAAAGGATAATAACTATTGGTAAAAATAGAATTAGAACAGTTACAAATCCACTAGTCGATATTGACATAAACATTATAGCAATAGATAACACTGCAACTACTGTATTGATTATACTATATAACCAATTTTCACCAACTAATGCGGCTGCCAAAAATATTACTGTCATTATAGCAAACATACCGCTCATATAGTTCCATTGGTTTAATGTACCAACTAACTGTGCGCCTTCAGCTAAATTAGCTCCTTCAGGTAAAAATACAGTTACAAGTTTTTTCACCCATTCCTTTTGCATTAAATCGTTACCTGTAAAGTTCATTGTAATGATAATAAAATTAATAAATACAAAAGGATAGAGTGAATATATAATTTTATTTACTGCATTTTTTGGGTAATTAATATTCATGGCAATAAACATTAATGCAATATAGCACAACCAGCTAATCGCACCATCACTTCTGTTATATTGTCCAGCTAAAGCAATAGATATGTTCGGTGAAAATATTGTTGAAATCACAATTGAAATTGCAAATAGACCCAAAATATAATTCAATACAGTTTTTCGAATTGTACCATTCATAAAAAATAATTTGATTAGTAATAAAATGGCTGAAACAATCGTAATAATTAAAATTAATAAAAACTTATAATAAGTAAAGATGTCGCCTTTTGTTCCAGAAAAAAGAAGACTAATATTGGATACTTGAGGACTAATTACTTCTCTAACGTGAGCCAATACAATTATAGGCATAAAACCAATCAAAATAAGTAACAATCTAAATATCCATTTATCTATATTTGCCCTTGATACTCGATTTTCTTCTTCATCTACTAATATATTTATTTGTCGATCTTCTCCATAAAATAAAGTCATATGTATACCTACCTTACTATTGATTTTGAATTGAAGTAAGCAATTCAGAAACTTTTTCTTGGTATTTTGGTAATTCTTCTGGTTCCCATCCCATCTCTTTACAATGATTTAAAACAACTTTTGCATCTTCATAACGCTCTGCTTGATAAAACACTTCCCCTAATTGAAGCATAAATATAGGATCTTCTACTTTATACGGATTAATATCAAGTGTTTTTTGTAACAATATTGCAGCCTTACTGTATTCCTTATTGATTGCAGTAATTAATCCTCCCATGTGGTTTACTGCCTCTGAATTAGGTTGAGTTTTTAATAATTCATTGATATAAACCAAAGCTTCTTCATAATTCCCACTATTATACATTTGTTGCACCTGATCATACAATAATTCATTTTTTATAAACTCTTGATCTTGTTTTTTTGCCATTACATTGGCTGTAATTAAACCAACGATAATGAACCCAATCATTCCTAACAATATGTATTTTCTATGAGATTCTCTTAATTTCATATTCTCATTCCTTTTATCATTTTTCATTACAGTTAATACCTAAATTATTATACACTATTTAATTATATATTGCTTTAGTATCATTTACATATTATTGCCACCTAAATCCTTATAGTAACGATTAGTTTTTATTCAACCTTTATTCTTTAGGAATAAAAAAAGAGAACCATTTCATTTTGTGAATATAAAACTCACAAACGATGTTTCTCTAGTATTATTATACATTAAATTTTAATACTTTACTATTAACACATGTTATTAATTATTTTCTACTCCTTGTATAATGCCGTTTAGCGATACAGTTCAGCAGAGTGTTTTCATTTTACTTTTTAAAAAAATTAGTTCTAGTTTATATTCACGAACACTAAAACTAAAAAAAAACGGCTCTAATCGAGTAGGAGGGAGCGATTAACTCCCGTCCTCTCACACCACCGTACGTACGGTTCCGTATACGGCGGTTCAATTAAGATGATTGACGCAAGTCTTTATAACTTCCGTGAATAGCTGTTCTCTT
>NZ_JAAXPW010000055.1 GCF_012396605.1 Ureibacillus thermosphaericus | reverse complement strand
ACAAGTCATAGGTTATAGTAAAAAAATGGATGTTTACTACCCTCGCTTAGGTGTTTTCGTTTTTTCTCTAAAGTCCAGAAAAAATAAAACTGAAAATTCAGACATCATTTATGCGACGGTAGTGATAATAAATAGAAGATTGAAAAAAGGTAACAAATAAAAAGACTCTAACCTTTAATAGGTTGAGAGTCTTTAATAAATGTTTTTATAATAAAGCTTTTTTGAATCGTTCAACACCGTCTTTTACTGTTTCAAATGGACATGCTAAATTGATACGAAGGAATCCTCGGCCAGCTTCACTATATTTTGTACCTGGTTCTAATGCGATTTTTCCTTTATTTATCAGACAATCCATCATTTCGTTTTCAGAAAGACCAGTTCCACGATAATCAATCCAAACGAGATAGGTGGCATGAGGACGAATGATTCGAATGCCATCCAACTTATTTAATTCTTGCTCTAAATAGTCAATGTTTTTGGAGACGTATTGAATCATGCGATCGAGCCATTCGTCACCTTTTTCATATACCGCTTGTACACCGCTAGCTGCAAGTACGTTCCAATCGTCTAGACCATGAGCCATTTTATTTTGAATTAATGCATTTCGTAATTGTTTATTTTCTGCTACGATAATCGCTGCATGAAGTCCAGCTAGATTAAATGTTTTCGTAGGGGCAATACATGCGACAATTTTTGCTTGTTCGGCACCTTCTACAGTCATAGTCGGGATATGTTTATGACCTTCAAAGACAATATCTGAATGAATTTCATCTGATATAAGTAAAACATCATATTTTATACATAATTGGATGAGTTTTTTCAGCGTGTCTTTTGACCAAACAACTCCAGCTGGATTATGTGGGCTACATAAAATATAAGCTTTTACACCTTTTTTAAATGCTTCCTCCAACTGTTCAAAATCATATTCATAAATATGCTCTTTACTTTCTACTAAATCGCATTCGATTATTTGGCGATTAAGGGCTTTTGGTATGCTGAAGAATGGTGCATATACCGGTGTTGAAATACATATTTTGTCTCCTGGTTCTGTGAAGGTTTCAATAATCGTAGCTATAGCAGGAACAACACCGCTATGGAAGATCAGGGCATCTTTATTTATATGCCAATTGTGGCGACGTTTGTACCATTGTTGGATGGCCTCTTTGCATTCGTCGCTGATGTAGGAGTAGCCGAAAATCGGATGATTTAATCGTTCTTTTATTGCGTCAATAACAATTTGGGGAACAGCAAAATCCATATCAGCAACCCACATTGGCAAAATATCAGAGTCATCTTCGACACGGTATTTTGCACGGAAGCGTTCTTTAAATTTGTCCCATTTAAAACTATTGGTGTTTCTTCTTTCATATATTTCATCGAACTGGATTGTCACAATTATCACTCTTTTCTATTTATTTTTTATCTTTAAATCTAATGATAATATGATATCATAAGAAGGAAAATAAAGAATAATTTGTGTTAGGTGAAATTCGTGGAAGACGTATTAATGAATAAAAAAGCGAAGCAAGCTTTAATGAAATGGGATCCCTTTCAAATGGGAGAAGGTGCTTATGAAATTGAAGCCAGCGATGTAGTTGCAGCGTTGCAAGCGATAGATGATCCCACAGAATTAGCAAAAGTAATTCAGAGAGTATACGAACACTCCTTTGAAATTTGGATTCCTTTCGAAAATTGTGTGGAAATGGCTTATCAATTAATTGCGATTAAATTTGAAGCTAAATGTATTATATAAAAAGTGATAAAAAGTGTCGCTCCTTTAAAAAAAGTCGACACTTTTTATTTTACTTTCAAAATTAATGTTATGATAAACTTTTATAAATTCATCAAAAAAAATTGGAAGCTTTTTTCAAAAAAAGGTGATTTTTTGTTTCGCCGTTACTCGTTATGTTATAATTTAACATGACATTTACGTAGTGAAAGAAAGTAGGAAAAAATTATGAAAAAAAAATATGAAGTAGGTGAAGTTGTAACAGGGAAGGTAACCGGGATTCAACCATATGGAGCTTTTGTGGCATTAGATGAATCAACACAAGGTCTTGTTCATATTTCTGAAATTACTTATGGTTACGTTCGAAATGTAGAAGATTTTTTTAAAGTTGGTGACATAATACAAGTAAAAATACTTGATATTGATGAACGTAACGAAAAAATTAGTTTATCTACCCGTGCTCTTCAAGACCCACCACCACAAAAGAAAATGGATAAGAATCCGAAAAAAACATTACAAGAACGTGTAAATGAACAGGATGCAAACGGTTTTCAGACGCTAAAGGAAAAACTTCAAGATTGGATTGAGAGAGGGCATTAAAAAAATCCCAAAAGCGAGTATGCTTTTGGGATTTTTTATATGTTTAATTTTCTTAGTCTGTATTGTAAATTTTGTCGTGTCATACCTAATGCTTGGGCAGTTTTTGTAATATTTCCTTCGTTCATTTCTAATGCATGTTGTAAATAATATTTTTCCACTTCTTTTAAATACTCGTTTAATGGCAATAATTCCCGATTTTGTTGAAGAAGGAAAAAATCCGGTTTTCTCATTTTTTCGTTTTGTTGTTGTAACTTAAACCGGAAATGTAATGGCAACATTTCGTATGTAACGTATTTTTCATTTGTAATCATCGAAGCGATTTCATCTAACAATAGTTCCAATTCCTTTAAATTTCCAGGCCAATCATATTCAAGAAACAATTCCATTACATCATTTGACAAACCTTGAATATTCGAATTAAAACGTTCGCGATGTCTTGAAAAGTAATCATTTACGAAAGGTTTAATGTCTTCTTTTCTAGTGCGCAAAGCGGGTATAGAAATGCTCATTGAAGCAAAATAATAATATAGGTCTTTCAGCAATTGATGATTGCCAATTAAATCAATTGGGTCTCCACCGACACTGCCAATAACCATATGCTTTTCTGGCGGTAGGCTTGTTAACAGTTTATGTAGTTCTTTTTGAGTGGAGAGGGAATAAAATTCAATTCGTTCAAAGAAAAATGTATATGATTTATCTTGTTTTAAATACGTTTTTAATCTTTCTAATTGATTTGGCCTTCTGCTGAAAAGAGTAACAAATTCATCGTTTTTCGGCTGAAGCTCGTGATGGATTCCTTCTGCTATTAAATCTTTTCCTGTTCCAGATTCTCCAATTAATAATACAGGAATACGGGCACGAGCTGCTTTTTTTGCGTTTTCTTTAACGATTTGCATCGGTTCAGAGATCGCAGTAATGACATCAAATGTTAATGGTTCCCCATATCGACGTAAAGGTTGATAAATAAGTTTTTCCAAAGAAGTGATATCACGGGCAAATTCTATGGCACCGATAAGTTTTTCCCCTTCGTAAATGGGGTACGTATCATTAATCGTGGTAATTTCATGACCATATTTATTAAAATATGTTTGTTTTACGTTGATCTCTTTGATTCCAGTTTTTAATACGCGCAACAACGTACTGTCATGGGAGCGAAATGCAAAAAGTTCTAAAATAGAACGATCGGTAATGTCTTCCACATCAAAACCTTCTATTTCTTTCATTTTTTTATTATATAAGATCGTTCTTCCTTCCGTATCAACAGCATGAATGCCAACTGAAACATGTTCTACAGCAAATTCATACAGTTTTAGAAGTTGTTTACTATTTAGAGACATCGTCAACACCCTCAAAAAATTTTTTTGATTATGTTATATAATATGTATTGAAAAATGCAATAATATTTTGCATTATTATATATATAAATATTCTATAGGTGCAAATATTTTTTGCATACTATTTATGTAATTTATTTTAAGGAGGAGTAATAATGATTCCCTACAAACATGAACCCCTAACTGATTTTTCAATTGAAGAAAATCGTCAAAAGTATCTTGAAGCATTAAAAAAAGTTGAAAGTGAATTAGGCAAGGATTATCCATTAATTGTTGGTGGAGAAAGAATTACAACGGAAGATAAAATTACTTCTTATAACCCTGCAAATAAAACGGAAGTTGTAGGTCGAGTTTCAAAAGCAAATAAAGAAATTGCAGAAAAGGCAATGCAAATTGCAGATAAAACGTTCAATACATGGAAAAAAGTAGATCCAGTTATCCGTGCAGAAGTTTTATTTAAAGCTGCAGCGATTGTTCGTCGCCGTAAATTTGAATTAGCGGCATGGTTAACAAAAGAAGCAGGTAAACCATGGGTACAAGCGGATGGAGATATTGCTGAAGGGATCGATTTCTTAGAATACTACGGTCGTCAAATGTTAGAAATTGCAAAAGGAAAACCGCTTGAAGAAAATCCTGGAACAATCAACAAATATGTTTATATTCCGTTAGGTGTTGGTGTTGTTATTTCACCATGGAACTTCCCATTTGCTATCATGGTTGGGACAACTGTAGCAGCTGCTGTTACAGGTAATACTGTACTTTTAAAACCAGCTTCTACAACACCAGTTATTGCTTATAAATTCATGGAAATCTTAGAAGAAGCAGGAATGCCACCAGGAGTTGTTAACTACATTCCAGGACCAGGTTCAGAAGTAGGAGATTATTTAGTAGATCATCCACGTACACGCTTTATCAGCTTCACTGGTTCTCGTGATGTTGGTATTCGCATCAATGAGCGTGCTGCCGTTGTTAATGAAGGACAAATTTGGCTTAAACGAGTAATCGCTGAAATGGGTGGTAAAGATGCGATTATCGTAGACGATGCTGAAAATGCTGATTTAGAATTAGCAGCTCAATCTATTGTAACTAGTGCTTTCGGATTCAGTGGTCAAAAATGTTCAGCATGTTCACGTGCAATCATTGTAGGAGATGAAGCTTACAATAAAGTTGTAGAACGAGTTGCTGAATTAACAAATGAACTTGTTGTAGGAGATCCTGCAAATGAGGAAACATATGTAAACCCAGTAATTGATGAAGGTGCATTTAAGAAAATTGCTGAATATATCGAGATTGGGAAGAAAGAAGGCCGCTTAGTTGCTGGTGGACAATATGATGATTCAAAAGGTTACTTCATCCATCCAACAGTATTTGCAGATGTAGATCCTAATGCTCGAATTATGCAAGAAGAAATCTTTGGTCCAGTTCTTGCAATAACAAAAGCAAAAGATTTTGATGAAGCACTTGAAATTGCGAATAATACAGTGTATGGTTTAACAGGTGCTGTCATTTCAAATAATCGCTTCCATTTACAAAAAGCTGCAGAAGATTTCCATGTAGGTAACTTATACTTCAACCGCGGATGTACTGCTGCAATTGTTGGATATCAACCATTTGGTGGATTCAACATGTCTGGTACAGATTCAAAAGCAGGTGGACCTGACTACTTGATTCTTCATATGCAAGCAAAAACTATTTCTGAAACGTTATAATTTAAAAAGCAGACGTTTTTATACGTCTGCTTTTTTATTCAAAATGAATGATAAATAATTTGTTGAGCTAATAATATAAATTGGGAGAAAAAATGGTTGTACATATGGTAGGACATCATTAAAATGGAAATTACCAATACAATCAACTCGATTTATTTACAAAGTATGTTAATATGATGTTGAGGAACTTTCTACAAAATATTAAATCATTGAGTTAAAAGAGGCGAGAATATATGTCTGAAAATGTAAATCTTCTTACTTCAACACAAGATGTGATTAAAGAAGCATTAAATAGGCTTGGATATGATGAAGCGATGTATGAATTATTAAAAGAACCGCTTCGTGTGTTAAAAGTGCGCATCCCCGTAAAAATGGATGACGGTACAACGAAAGTATTTACTGGTTATCGTGCTCAACACTCAGATGCGGTTGGTCCAACTAAAGGAGGAATCCGCTTCCATCCAGATGTGACCGAGGATGAAGTGAAAGCGCTTTCTATGTGGATGACTTTAAAATGCGGTATTGTTGATTTACCATATGGCGGAGGTAAGGGTGGTATTGTTTGTGACCCTCGTCAAATGTCAATGGGAGAATTGGAGCGATTAAGCCGTGGGTATGTTCGTGCTGTGAGCCAAATCGTAGGACCTACAAAAGACATTCCTGCTCCAGACGTATTTACGAATGCCCAAATTATGGCATGGATGATGGATGAGTATAGTCGAATTGACGAGTTCAATTCACCTGGATTTATTACAGGAAAACCAATTGTTTTAGGCGGTTCGCAAGGACGTGACCGTGCAACTGCAGAAGGCGTGACAATTGTTATCCAGGAAGCAGCGAAAAAACGCGGTATTGATATTAAAGGTGCACGAGTAGTTATTCAAGGTTTTGGAAATGCTGGTGGATTCTTGGCGAAATTTATGAGCGATTTAGGTGCAAAAGTGATTGGTATTTCCGATGCTTATGGTGCTTTATATGATCCAGACGGTTTAGATATCGATTACTTACTAGATCGTCGAGATAGTTTTGGAACAGTAACAACATTGTTTGAAGATACAATTACAAATAAAGAATTGTTAGAATTAGACTGCGATATTTTAGTTCCAGCAGCAATTTCAAACCAAATTACAGCTGAAAACGCACCTAATATTAAAGCTAAAATTGTTGTCGAAGCTGCGAACGGTCCAACAACTGCTGAAGCAACAAAAATCCTTACTGAACGTGGAATTTTATTAGTACCAGATGTACTTGCTTCTGCTGGTGGGGTAACTGTTTCTTATTTTGAATGGGTTCAAAATAATCAAGGCTACTATTGGTCTGCTGAAGAAGTGAAAGAAAAATTGCGCGAGAGAATGGTCAATGCATTTGAAAATGTTTACCAAACTGCGCAAAGTCGAAATATCGATATGCGCCTTGCTGCGTATATGGTTGGTGTTCGCCGTACAGCTGAAGCTTCCCGCTTCCGCGGATGGGTGTAATATACAACTGAAACTTGATTTAGATTTTGCTTCTTGAAGAAGAATAACACCATTTTTCTGCATTGAAAAATGGTGTTATTTGTTTATTCGGATTTTTAACTGATAGTGTGAATTGTAAATTTGCTCATAAAGGAGAGTGTTTGAGTGAATAATTTTGTTTTTACTAATCCTGTTCGATTATATTTTGGGAAGGGTGAAATACGTAAATTAAAAAAGGAGCTGCCGAAATACGGGAGAAATATTCTGCTTGTTTTTGGAGGAGGTAGCATTAAGAGAAACGGGCTATATGATGAAGTGACTTCTATATTGAAAGATCTTGATTTGAATGTTTTCGAATTAAGTGGTGTAGAACCAAATCCAAGAGTTGAAACGGCTAGAAAAGGAATTGATATTTGTAAGAAAGAATCTATTGATTTTGTACTTGCGGTTGGCGGCGGTTCGGTTATCGATTGTTCTAAATTAATAGTTGCTGGAGCAAAAACGGAAGAAGATCCATGGGATATTGTAACGGAAAAAGTGAAGGTAAAAGATGCATTGCCTCTAGGAACAGTTTTAACGTTAGCTGCAACTGGATCAGAAATGAATGCGAATTCTGTTATTTCCAACGAAAAAACGAAAGAAAAATATGGATGGGCAAGCGGAAAGGTGTTTCCAAAGTTTTCTATTCTTGATCCGACATACACAATAACAGTACCAAAGGATCAAACGGTATACGGTATTGTCGATATGATGTCCCATGTATTTGAACAATATTTCCATGATGCGGAAAATACATTGGTAATGGATGAATTGTGTGAAGGGGTACTGAGAACAGTTATCGAAACAGCACCAAAATTAGTAGATAATCTGGAAAACTATGAATTGCGGGAAACAATTTTATTATCTGGAACGATTGCTTTAAATGGAATGTTATCAATGGGATCAGAGGGTGATTGGGCAACTCATGAAATCGAGCATGCCATATCAGCAGTATATGATATTCCACATGGTGGGGGGCTTGCGATTCTATTTCCAAACTGGATGAAACATGTTGTTCATGTAAATCCGCATCGTTTTGCTCGGCTGGCTACGAAAGTGTTTGGAGTAAATCCGTCTCATAAGACTGTAGAAGAAGTTGCATTTGAAGGAATTGAACGTTTAAGAGAGTTTTGGACATCTCTAGGAGCTCCAAGTTCACTTAAAGATTATTCTATTGATGATTCAAAGTTGGAATTATTAGTTGAAAAAGCAATGGCGAATGGTCCAATTGGACGTTTTAAAGTTCTTGAGAAGAACGATGTAAGAGAAATTTTGAGGATGTCTTTATAAATGGGGAGGCTGTCTAGTATTAGACAGCCTATTATCTTTAACAGTGTAATATATCATTGTATTAACATGATAATTCATTTTAGCGATTTCACAATTAAGTTATCCATTATTCTTTTTATGATATTTCCACTCTGTTATTCCGTCGTCTTTGTCAAAAGCAAGAGTTACTTTTGTAACGCCTTTTTGAGCCAAAATTAATTCAACTAAGTGATCTCGAACACTATCCAAATAATCAAGAGATTGATGAGGATTGGTTTCTACAACGATTTCAACATGGAGAAACTCTCCTTCCTTTACAACTTCTAACCGTTCAATATCTTTTACATGGGGATCTTCCATTACTAAATTACCAATGTGTATTAACATTTCTTCATCTGTTTCGCCGATTGCACCACGAGCGTTGTCAAGGAATACTCGACCCACTACATAAAACATCATTACACCTATAATCATGGATACTAAACCTTCTAATGCGTAAAAATTCGTAAAATAAGCGATAATGATAGCTAAAAATGCTAGTACATTTCCCGCGGTAGCAACTGCATCTTCCATCCATACTAATTTTGTCGCTGGTTTAGCTCGGTTTAAATAAATAATTGATTTTGGAATTGCTCCTATACCGGAAGTTTCGATTCCTACTTCATGTAAAGTTTCTTTTGCAGCTTTTTGTAGAACAATGGCTTCCAGTATCGTTCCCAATAACAAAACACCAAGGGCGAATAGGATTCCATCTGATTGTTCTTTAGGATGTAAAAAATGATGGAGACCTTCTTTTACTGTTTCGTAAGAAAGTATTGCAACGATGATGACTGCTCCTAAACAAACAAGATTCACTACCCGCCCAAATCCATTTGGAAACCGTTTTGTAGGCGCCTTTTTTGATAAAGCAGAACCAATATAGACGAAAAATTGATTGGCTGCATCTCCTAATGAGTGCATCATTTCGGCAAACATGGCTACATTCCCTGTAAAAAAATAAGCTGCTCCTTTAATAATACCTAAAGTTAAATTCACAATTGCTGCAGATAATGATGGTTTATTTCCGTCTTTTAGTAATTTTATTATTTCTAACATCGATTTCCTCCAAATTAAGATAAAATTTCAATTTCAATTTTTTGAATATAAGGAAGTGCATGAAAGGTGTTAAAAACTGTATAAGTGTTATTTTTTAATAATGTGGAAAAACGAATATCAACTTCATAAGTCAGATTTTCGCCAGTAATGCGAATATTATCGATAACCATCCCGTTTTTTTTCATGAACTTTAGCAATTCCTCTATATTTTCTTTATGTGCAATCTTTGCTTTAAGAGAAAGTTCTCGCATCCTTATTCGTTTTGGCCCAATTTTTGTTAAAAAAGGTGCTACGATTTCAATACCGAAAACGACAATGATAACTGTTAATAATGCTTCTATATAAAACTCGGCACCGACAGCAATTCCAATTCCAGCCGCTCCCCAAACGATAGCAGCTGTGGTTAAACCTGTAATACTATCGTTTCCTTTTCTTAAAATGACACCTGCACCTAAGAAGCCGACTCCGCTCACAATTTGGGCTGCAAGTCTTAGTGGATCCATTGTGATGTTGATATCACCTCTAGGAGGGGTACTATATGCAGTATCAATCGAAATAATGGTTAATAAACAACTAAATGTAGAAATTACTAAGCTAGTTTTTAATCCCACAGGTTTTTTCTTTAATTCTCTTTCGATTCCGATAATTAAACTTAACATTGCAGCAAAGGCCAATTTAAATAAAACGACGCTGCGAATCGTTTCATGAAAAATGTGAAAGTACCCCAAGACATTTCCCCCTTTTTTTATTGTGCAAAAACATTAATCATGTAAAAATGGATATTGAATAAAGTAAAGTTAGGGGTAAATAAAATGGAAAAACCACCGATTCATCCATCTATAGCAATCATTATTGGTGTCATTTCGATTTCTTTTTCTGCTATTTTGGTAAAACTAGCAGATGCTGAATCGGGTGTTATCGCTTTTTACCGTATGCTATTTACGGTGTTAATCTTGTCACCGATATTTTTAAAAAAACATGTACACGAATTAAAAATGTTAAATAAAAGAGATTGGTTGTTCTCTACAATTGCCGGAATCTTTTTGGCATTTCATTTTATACTTTGGTTTGAATCACTAAACTACACTTCGGTTGCAAGTTCTACGGTTCTTGTTACAATGCAGCCCTTATTTGCTTTTGTAGGAACATATTTATTTTTTAAAGAACGCATTACAATGCAAACAATATTGTCTGGAATTATTGCTATATCCGGTAGTGTTTTAATTAGTTGGGGAGATTTTAAAGTAAGTGGCAATGCTTTATTTGGAGATATACTAGCGCTTATTGCTTGTGGCTTAGTAACAGCATATTTTTTATTTGGACAAGATGTAAGAAAGAGATTATCCTTAATTACATATACGATGGTCGTATATTCTATTAGTACAGTTTGTTTATTATGTTATGTCATAATAAGAGAAGAGTCATTTGGTCCTTATCCAATGATGACATGGATATGGTTTTTGTTGCTTGCAATCCTTCCGAATTTACTTGGCCATTCACTTTTTAACTGGGCTATTAAATGGATAAGCACTACAGTTATTTCAATTGCAATATTATTTGAACCAGTTGGTGCATCAATTTTAGCATTGTTTATTTTTGGAGAAAAATTGATAGTTACACAAATTGTTGGTGGAATTATAGTAATTGCAGGAATTTTGTTGTTTGTACTAGATTTGAAAATGCTAAAAATTTTTTTCAAAAAAACTATTGACTCCTAATGAAATGTGTTTTAATATATAACATGTCCTTAGCGGACGAGATAAGTTTTGTAATAAAAAACAAAAAATAACAAAAAACATCTTGACAATAACAAAACAAGATGTTAAAATAAAAAAGTTGTTTCGACCGATAAATAACGAAACAAAAATGAACCTTGAAAACTGAACAACAAAACGTTAATGCAATAAATTGTCTAGTTGTTAACCCTCGTTGACAAACTAGATTCGGACATTAAATTTTTGAGCAAATCAAATTTTCTTTTATGGAGAGTTTGATCCTGGCTCAGGACGAACGCTGGCGGCGTGCCTAATACATGCAAGTCGAGCGAACCAATTGAAAGCCTAG
>NZ_JAAXPW010000054.1 GCF_012396605.1 Ureibacillus thermosphaericus | reverse complement strand
GGGTTGGAAAGTCTTGAAGCTCGTTATGAAAACTTGCGTCAATTATCTTAATTGAACCGCCGTATACGGAACCGTACGTACGGTGGTGTGAGAGGACGGGAGTTAATCGCTCCCTCCTACTCGATTTACTTTTTTTCCCGTTCTCTTTCTCTTTCATTTTGATTATGTTTAAATTGTTGGTACAATTTCACAAGAGCTCTTTTTTCAATTCGAGATACATAACTTCGGGATATGTTTAATTTTTTTGCAATTTCTTTTTGAGTTAAAGGTTCTTCATTATTTAATCCGTAACGGTAAATAATAATTTCCAATTCTCTCGGATCCAATGTATTGAGATACGTATACAATTGTTCGAAACTTTCTTTTTGTTCGATTTTTTCAATTGCAGGTTTTTCATCTAGTTGTAAGATGTCTCGTATTTGCAAAGATTGTCCCTCTTTATCCACTCCAATGGGTTCGAATAAGGATACGTCTTTTTGGACCTTTTTTTGTGCTCGAAGGTGCATGAGTATTTCATTTTCAATGCAACGGGCTGCATATGTTGCGAGGCGAGTTTTTTTATCTGGTGTAAAACTGCTCACAGCTTTCATTAACCCGATCGTTCCAATTGAAATATAATCGTCCAATTGTTCGTGTGGGGGATGGAACTTTTTCACCACATGGGCAACAAGCCGCATATTCCGTTCAATTAAATCAAGTCGCGCTTGCTCATCGCCCGCTAAAAATCGTTCAATTGCTTTTGCTTCTTCTTCTGATGTGAATGGTTTATGAAATGCCTGACCTTTAAGGTATCCTAGAAATGCGGGAATATCTAACCAAAGCTGAATCAGTGATGCCAATATTCCGCTCAAGGAGGTCATCCTTTCCGCTTTTTTCGACATTATATGAATTGAAGTATGAAAAAATGCGTAACGACGCTTATTCTGTAGAAAAAAGTAAAATTCATAAGAAAAGGCTTGAAAGAACTGTTTAACATTTGATAGTTTAGTAAATGTTTCAATTGTTGTAGTATTATGTGAGTAGCATTGAGTTCCATCGTTATGTTCGTGCTACATAGGTTTCAAATTGAAGGTTATGCTATAATGGGAAATAAATTTTTGTAAGAGGGGAAAAGGTTTTGTATAAGTTATTTTTACCAAATGAATTTGTTGCATCAGTGTTTGAAATTACTCCAGAAAAATTAAAATCACTTGGAATTCGAGGTATAATAACCGATTTGGATAATACATTAATCGAATGGAATCGAAAGGAAGCGACGAAAGAAATTGCTGAATGGATGAGATTGATGCAAGAAGCAGGCATCCAAATCATCATTGCTTCCAATAACAACGAAGAAAGAGTAAAACGGTTTGCAGAACCATTGAAAATACCGTATATTTATCGTGCAAAAAAACCGCTTGGACAAGCTTATAAAGCTGCTCTTCATAAATTGCAATTAAATAGAAATGAAGTGGCAATGGTAGGCGATCAGTTGCTTACGGATATTTTAGGTGCAAAACGATTGCAACTTTATACTTTTTTAGTTCGACCTGTAGCGGAGTCGGATGGCTTTGTTACGCGCTTTAACCGTTTTGTTGAACGACGCTTATTTAAAGTATTAAAAAGAAAAGGAATTACGATGTGGGAGGAACAATAATGACAGAAATGCCAACTTGTATTGGCTGCGGTGTAAAAATTCAAACTGAAAATCCAGAAGAAACAGGCTATGCGCCGCCAAAAACGTTAGAAAAAGAAACAGTAATTTGCCAAAGATGTTTTCGATTAAAAAACTATAACGAGATTCAACCGGTACGATTAACTGATGATGACTTTTTGAGAATATTAAATGGCTTAGGTAATCATGATGGACTGATTGTGAAAATTGTAGATATCTTTGATTTTAATGGAAGCTTCATACCAGGAATTCATCGATTTGTTGGAAATAATCCGGTATTACTAGTAGCAAATAAATCGGATTTGTTACCGAAATCTGTGAAACGAGAAAAAGTGGTACGTTGGCTAAAGAGAGCTTCACGAGAATTTGGATTACATCCTGTCGAGGTAAAACTAGTAAGTGCCCATAAAGGACACGGAATGGATGAAGTCATTGAAACAATCGATCAATATCGTGAAGGAAAAGATGTATTCGTAGTCGGTTGTACCAATGTAGGAAAGTCTACATTTATTAATCGCATTATCAAACGCGCTACTGGAGAAGGGAATTTAATTACAACATCTCATTTCCCTGGAACAACTCTAGATATGATTGAAATTCCAATGGAAGATGGAAAAGCAATTTACGATACGCCCGGTATTATCAATCATCACCAAATGGCTCATCATATTCATGAAAGTGAGTTAAAGTATATTACACCGAAGAAGGAAATTAAGCCAAAAGTGTATCAATTAAATGCTGAACAGACATTATTTATCGGTGGACTAGCTCGATTTGATTTTATTAAAGGTAATCGCAACTCGTTTACTGTGTATGTATCAAACGAACTTCCAATCCATCGTACGAAATTGGAAAAAGCCGACGCATTATATGATGAACACCGAGGCAAGTTATTATCTCCGCCTTCGGAAGAGTATATCAACCAATTACCTCCAATGGTTCGTCACGAGTTTTCGATAAAAGAAGGTAAAACAGATATCGTCATTTCCGGGCTAGGATGGATTACAGTGCAACAACCAAATGTTGTCGTTGCTTGTCATGCGCCTAAAGGTGTAGAAGTATTTATACGTTCTTCTTTAATTTAAGTATTGGAAGAGGGTTAGGTAATGAAGAAATGGTTTGCTGTTATTGGTGATCCGATCGCTCATTCAAAATCGCCGTTCATGCATAATACGTGGTTCCATGAAATGGGAATTGATGCGACTTACATTCCAATCCACGTGAAAAGCGAACAATTGGAGGAAGCCGTTGCTGCTTTAAAATTGTTAGGTGCTAGTGGATGGAACGTGACAATTCCCCATAAGGAATCCATTATACCTTTATTAGATGACATCGATCCGATTGCTCAAAAGATGGGGGCAGTCAACACAGTTGTTAGACTAAATGATGGCTCATTAAAAGGTTATAATACCGATGGTGCTGGTTTTGTACATGCTTTAGAAGAGGCGGTCGGAAAGAACAAAGAGAAGAAAGTGCTTATGATTGGAGCTGGAGGAGCAAGCAGGGGAATTGCTTTTGCGTTGCAGCAATATGGTTATGAACAAATCCATATTGCCAATCGCACTGTTTTAAAAGCAGAAGCAATCATCCAAGAACTCGGTGAAGGGATTGCTCTTTCTCTTGAACAAGCAGAAAAACAATTAAATCAATATGGTATTATTATTCAAGCAACTTCTCTAGGGCTTTCAACTGGAGAAAACAAGCTCCCAATTTCATTGGATCTATTACAAGAGGGAACAATTGTTGCCGATATCGTGTATAATCCGTTAATGACGCCTTTCCTGTTAGAAGCTGAAAAACGACAAGCAAAAATTGTAACTGGGCTAGGAATGTTTATTCATCAGGGAGCAATCGCATTTAACCATTGGCTAGGTCAATATCCAAACACCGAAAAAATGATGGAGAAATTAATAGAGCAATTAAAATAGATTACTAGGAGGAACCTATGCTTACAGGTAAACAAAAAAGATTTTTGCGGGCAGAAGCCCATCATTTAAATCCGATATTTCAAGTAGGGAAGGGCGGAGTGAATGAACAAATGCTTCGCCAAATAGAAGATGCTCTTGAAGCCAGAGAGCTTATTAAAGTTCGCATTCTAGATAATTGTGAAGAAGATAAACACGATGTAGCAGAAGCATTGGCTTCGGGAACAAATTCTGAACTTGTACAATTAATTGGCCTTACAGTTGTGTTATATAAACCTTCAAAGAAAAATAAAAGAATTCAATTACCTAAATAAAATTTAAAGTCAGGTGTTCTTTAATGAAAAAAGTCGGCATATTAGGGGGAACTTTTAATCCTCCACATATCGGACATTTAATTATGGCAAATGAAGTGTATCATGCCTTACAACTTGATGAAGTCCGCTTTATGCCAAACGCAATTGCTCCACATAAAAAAAAGGAAGACGAATCAACAAATGAAAATCGCCTGCAAATGGTGCAATTACTAATAAAACCTTATAAAGAATTTACGGTGGAAACGATTGAACTGGAACGTGGTGGAGTTTCTTATACTTATGACACGATGGTGGCATTAAGAGAAAGAGAGCCGGATGTCGAGTTTTATTTTATTATTGGTGGAGATATGATTGATACCCTCCACACTTGGCATCATATCGATGAACTCGTAAAAATTGTTCAGTTTGTTGGTATTAAGCGCCCTGGTGCCAAGTCGGAGTCACCTTATAACATTATTATGGTAGAAGCTCCAGATATAGCTTTATCTTCCACATTAATACGTGAACGGTTTGCCACAGGTGGAACATTAAGATTTCTATTACCACCGGAAGTGGAAGCTTATATTCGAAAGGAAGGACTTTATGGAGCGAAGTGAATTATTGAATCGAATTAAATCTCGAATGCCAGAAAAGCGCTATATTCATACAATAGGAGTAATGGAAACGGCAATTCAATTAGCTGAACTATATGGAGCAGATGTGAAAGCAGCAGAAACAGCTGCCATTTTGCATGATGTTGCGAAATATGCGGATGAAGATTGGATGAAAAATATCGTAAAGGAACACGGTCTGGATACAAGATTGTTGGATTGGGGGCCAGAAATTTTACATGGTCCTGTAGGTGCTTGGATTGCCGAACATGAATTTCATATATCCAATGAAGATATTTTAAATGCCATTCGTTTCCATACGACAGGTAGAGCAGGCATGTCGAAATTGGAGAAAATTATTTATATTGCCGATATGATTGAACCGAATCGATCATTTGATGGAGTAGAAAAGTTAAGAAATAAAGCACAACAAGATTTAAATCAAGCGATGTGTGCATGTATTCGTCATTCCATTGCCTTTTTAGTTCATACAAAGCAGCCGATTTTCCCTGATTCCATCGAATGTTATAATCATTATTATAAATAATTTGTTTAGCTTTTTTGACAATTCGAAAAAATAGATAGTAAATACAAAAAGGAGAGGAATTGTGACTCAATGGTAGATTTGTTGCAAGTAGTTTATAAAGCATTAGACGATAAGCGTGCAGAAGATATCGTCATTTTAAATATGAAAAACATTTCATTACTGGCAGATTATTTTATTATTTGTCATGGAAATTCAGACCGTCAAATTCAAGCGATTGCTAGAGAAGTGAAGGAAAAAGCTGAAGAAAATGGCTTTGATGTTAGAAGAATGGAAGGATACGATTCTGCTCGTTGGATTTTAATCGATTTAGGTGATATGGTCGTTCATGTATTCAATAAGGAAGAACGACAATTCTATAATTTAGAACGATTATGGGGAGATGCACCACAAATCGAAGTGCCGAGTGTCAGTGAATAGTTACGAACGTTTTGCCGAAGTGTACGATGTTCTCATGGAAGACATCCCATATGATCAGTATGTTAAGTGGGTTACTGCCTTTGCACCAAGTTCCAATTATCCCACATTATTAGATGTCGGATGCGGGACTGGTACATTATCGATACTGTTTAGTAAAGCGGGTTATCAAGTTAGTGGCATTGATTTATCTGAATCAATGCTTACAATTGCTCAAGAACGGTCCCAAAAAGAGGATTTGACGATACCGTTTTACCATATGTCAATGGATGATTTAGAGGGCTTTTCAAATATAGATGTTGTTGTCATTCCCATTGATTCAATCAATTACTTACAAAGTGAAAAACAAGTGAAAGAAACGTTCAAAAGAGTATATTCATCTTTACGTGTGGGAGGTCAACTATTTTTTGATGTCCATTCCGTTTATAAAATGGATGAAATCTTTTTACAAAGTCCTTTTACGTATGATGACGGCGAAATTTTCTATATCTGGTATACAGAAAAAGGGGAAGAAGAGCATTCTGTTGTTCATGACATCACATTTTTTGTAATGGAAGATTTAACGAATCTTTATGAGCGTTTTGATGAACAACATTATCAGAGAACCTTTTCAATTGAAACTTATGAAAATTGGTTAAAGGAAGTTGGTTTTTCACAAATATTTATAACTGCAGATTGGGAAGACCAATCACCTACCAACACGAGTGGACGTATTTTTATTCGTGCAGTGAAATGACATCTTTTCTTTAGAAGGTAAATCGAGTATCATAAAGGTGACTCCATATGATTTACCTTCTAGAAGGGGTGCTCTATGATTTTCCACGATTTCTTAAAGAAGTATGGAAAAATGCTTGTAGCACCCGGAATCCTTTGCCTATTCATTGCTATCTATTTACTTCAGCAAGACAGTTCGGATGACGCTGAACTCGTTTCAACCATTCCTCAACCACAAATTTTCGATGACATGGAAACCCTTCAATCGGAAGAACCCACTTCTACAAAAGTCATTGTTGATGTAAAAGGGGCTGTAAAATTTCCCGGCGTATATGAATTAACAACAGAAAATCGAATTATCGATGCCATTCAATTAGCGGGCGGTTATGCAGAAGAAGCTGATTCAAACTATATTAATCATGCACAAAAATTGCAAGATGAGATGGTTATTTATATACCAAAAATAGGTGAACTTCTTCGGGATGAAGAATACCAACCGTTAGGACAAGCTCTTCAACAAAGCCATTCATCAAGCAAGAAAGAGTCGTTAGTAAACATTAACACCGCCGATGAGTCCAAATTAATAACTTTGCCAGGAATCGGTCCTTCAAAAGCTCAGGCAATCATCCAGTATCGTGAAGAACATGGACCGTTTAAAAAAATCGAGGATTTAAAAAGTGTTTCTGGCATCGGTGAAAAAACCTTTGAAAAATTGAAGGATTTTATCACGATATAACTAATATTTAATTATTTTCTTCTATACTAGTAAATAGAAATCATTTGGAGGTAATCATATGGAGCGCATTACTTGGGATCAGTATTTTATGGCTCAAAGTCATTTATTGGCTTTACGAAGCACATGTCCACGTTTGAGCGTTGGTGCTACGATTGTGCGGGATAAACGAATCATTGCGGGAGGTTACAACGGCTCCATATCAGGGGATGAACATTGTATTGATGAAGGTTGTTATATAAGAGATAATCATTGTGTGCGAACAATCCATGCAGAAATTAACGCTCTATTACAATGTGCAAAATACGGTATTTCAACAAATGGAGCAGATATATATATCACTCATTTTCCTTGTTTGCAATGCACTAAAGCAATCATCCAATCTGGCATTAAAAATGTTTACTATGCTAGTGATTATAAAAATGATCCATATGCTATCGAAATATTAAATAAAGCCGGAGTAAATGTTGTTCATGTGCCGTTTAATAAATCAAAAATTGACTTTTTAAAAGACGAGAAATATCAAATAGTTTTAGATTTGTTGGAGAAGTTACGACAAAGTGGCGCCGATAAAGAAGAATTATCCTTATATGAAGAGAAGGTGAAGGAGTTATTTGATATTTCAACATAAGTGGATTTACTATGCCTTGTCGGTGCTCATTGCCTCCCTCAGTGTGCATGAGACCACATGGCTTTTATTGTTACTTATACCGCTAGTTTTGCATGCTTATTTGATAAAGTTTCATCCAGTGCAAATTACTATACTTTTATTTTGTAGTATTAGTGTTTTTCTCTATTTCTCCACCCAATTAAAAGAAATAGAAAAGCCCATCATCTTGACGGGAATTTATACGTGGACGCATGAATATAAAGTAAATGGCGATAAGATAAGAGGGTTGATGAAAGATGAAAATGGTAGGAAAGTCTATGTGACATATAAACTCAGCTCTGAAGAAGAAAAACATATTTTCGAATCGATGCCTTTAGAAGGAAAGAGATTCTTAGTTGAAGGGGAAATGGTGGAACCTAAAAGACCCCAACATCCCTATAGTTTTAATATGAAAAAGTATTTAAAAAGTAAAGGTGCGACAGGTATCTTCGAAATTCATAGGCTTCAATATATTGACACGAAATCATCTTTCCATCAAAAAATTAGTGTTATGCGTTTTCATTTGAAAAAACATATTGAAAAGACGTTTCCAACATCTCTTGCTCCTGAAGCAAAAGCTTTACTAATCGGTTTACAAGATGATGTGGATGATGAAACAACGAGGGCTTATCAAAAATTAGGTATTACTCATTTGTTCGCCATTTCTGGATTGCACATTGCGATTTTTGCTTTCATTATTTATGAAGGGCTGATTTGTTTGCGTATAAGGCAAGAGATTGCGACCATTCTTCTAATAATTCTATTGCCAATTTATGCGATTGTTGCAGGTGGAGCTCCTTCTGTTTGGCGGGCGGTAACTGTTTTGGAGCTGATCATCATTTCACGATACAAACGTCGCCTTGCAATAGATGATGCTCTTGCCATCAGTTTCATCGGTTTTGTGATGATTGAGCCATGGGTTATCTATCAAGTTGGCTTTCAACTATCTTATTTAGCTACAGTTAGTTTAATTTATTCTAGTAGATTTTTGCATTCGATTAATTCTTGGTGGTTAAAATCGTTTTTCATTACTTTTGTTTGCCAGTTAATCGTTTATCCTCTATTGCTATATCATTTTTATGAACTAAGTATCTCCTCGTTTATCGTCAATCTATTTTATGTGCCTCTGTTTTCCTTTCTTATTTTGCCAATCAATATTGTTTTGTTAATCCTTTCATTTATTCCAATTCCTTTATCCAATCTATTTTTTACAGTGTATGAACCTTTTCGGCTTCTCATAACAAAATTTACTTTCGTACTACAATCTGTTCCTTACCAAATGTGGGTGCCAGGCAAACCTTCCTTATTTTCGATGATACTGGCTTATGTCAGTGTGTTGATGGCATTATACTTCATCGATTGTCGAGCAAAAATCCGATATATCGTGTTGGTATTACTAATTCCTGTATTTCTACTACATTTTAAAGGAAAAATAAACCCACATTTAGTTATTTCCTTTGTGGATGTTGGACAAGGCGATTGTATCGTCATCGAACTTCCTTTTCGAAAGAAAGTGTATATGATTGATACAGGCGGGGTTTTGCGATTTCAACAGGAGGAGTGGAAAGAAGGTACTCGATATGAAGTGGGAAGACAAGTAGTCGTTCCGTATTTGAAAGGAAAGGGAATTTCAAGCATTGATACGCTTATATTAACACATGCTGATAGTGATCATGTGGAAGGAGCTGAAGAAATATTAAAAGAGATTCGCGTTCGAGAAATACATGTAACGCCTTCTTCTTTGAAAAAGCCAGTTATGAATGATTTAATGGTTGAGGCAAAGATTCAAAAAGTTCCTATTAAGGAACAAATGGCTGGAAATGCATGGCGTGATGGAGAAGTGTTTTTTCAATATCTTTGGCCTTTTGATACGGATTATGAAGGAAATAATGATTCGCTCGTTTTATATGTTCAACATGGTCATTTTCATGCATTGTTTACTGGGGATTTAGAAAAGGAGGGAGAACAAAAGCTGCTTTCATTATATCCTACATTATCATCCATCGATTTATTGAAGGCTGGCCATCATGGTAGTAAGACCTCCAGCAGCGAAGAATTTATTCGACAATTACAGCCTGCAATTACGATTTTTTGTGCGGGGGAAAATAATCGATTTGGACATCCTCATATAGAAGTTGTAGAACGATTTCAACGAATGGGATTAAAAACATTTACGACAGGGGAAGTTGGGACGATTGAAATCATCGCAAAAGCTCTTGAGATGGAAATAAGAACCGTTACAATAACTATTGACTGAAAAGAAAAATAGAGTGTAGACAGAGGGAGAAACCTTGTCTACACTCTATTAAGTATTAAGCGACAGCATCAATAACTACGGCAATAATGAACATTAATGTGAAAAATAAGAATGATACCGTGAAACCAACCGCAGCATCAGTAGCTTCATTACGTTTGCAAGAAGCATTATCACCTTCGAATGGGTTATGTGTAACGAAATTTTCATTATGATTTGCCATATGATAACCTCCTACTCAAAGTCCATTATAAGTCAATAGATAGTAAAAAGCTATAAGAGATTATTGAATTTCTTTTTGATTTCTATTTCATTTTGACACATTTTATACAAAAAATACAGTTCTTCTCATAATTCGTGTATACTAATGGGTACGAATTGTTTGGAGGTTTACAAAATGTTTACGAAAGCGTGGAAAGAAATAGCAAATGGAAAAATCGCTCCAGTATATTGTATTTATGGCGAAGAAACTTACTTTATAGATGAAACAATTGAACGTATAAAAAAAGCCTTGAGTGTTCACGAGGAAGTGGAGATGACGATTTTTGACTTGGAAGAGTCACCGGTCGACTTTGTCATGGATGAAGCGGATACATATCCATTTTTATCAGATCGTAAATTAATCATTGCGAAAAATGCAACCTTTTTAAAAGCTGCCGAAAAAGGTTCGGAAAAAGTTGAGCATGACGTCAAGCGACTAGAAAACTGGTTAAATCATCCTTCCGATTTTGCAGTAACAATCTTTACAGCGCCATATGAAAAATTGGATGAACGAAAAAAAATCACAAAGTTGATGAAGGAATTAACCGTCATGCTTCATGCAGAAGCGCTAGGGGAAAAAGATTTAGCTGTTTGGATTCAAAGTGAGGTTGCAAGCTTTGAGAAAAAAATAGAAGACGAAGCTATAGACAAGCTGGTTGAAATGGTTGGCGAAAATATGAATCAGCTTCAAAGGGAGATTGAAAAGCTTGTTCTCTATTTAGGCGAAGATAAAATGATTACAAGTGATTTAGTGGAAAATCTCGTAGCAAAAACCCTTGAACACGATGCGTTTAAAATGTTAAATGCTTACCTTACTCATAACGTTTCAGAAGCGCTTCGAATTTATCATGACTTGTTGCGTCAAAAGGAAGAACCCATAAAATTAGTTGGTTTATTAGCAAACAATATACGGACGATGAATAACGTTTACTATTTACATAAGAAAGGTTATCCTCCGACACAAATTTCGAAACAATTGAAGATTCATCCTTACAGAGTAAAATTAATGCTAGAAAAAAGGAATCGTCCAAGTGAAGAGCGGTTATTGAAGGCGCTAAATGAACTTGCTGAAATTGATATTCTATTAAAAACAACTGGAGGAAACCGGGAAAGATATTTGGAAATGTTTTTATTAAAAAGTTTATAAATTAGCATTCATAAAAAGGAATCCAAAAAAGGCTGTGTAAAAAGTGCTATGCTTTTTATACAGCCTAAGTATTTTCATAAATTAAGTTTAGACGAAAAAAGATCAATTGTTTTAATAACAATTGATCTTTTTAGTGCGCCTGGCATGGGTGTAATCTATAGGGTGTAAGTCCCGAACTGTGAAGGCAGAAGTAACAGTTAGCTTAACGCAAGGGTGTCCGTGGTGACGCGGAATCTGAAGGAAGCGAGCGGC
>NZ_JAAXPW010000053.1 GCF_012396605.1 Ureibacillus thermosphaericus | reverse complement strand
AGTTTGCCGCTCGCTTCCTTCAGATTCCGCGTCACCACGGACACCCTTGCGTTAAGCTAACTGTTACTTCTGCCTTCACAGTTCGGGACTTACACCCTATAGATTACACCCATGCCAGGCGCACTAACAAAAAAATTATCATCCATTTTCGGATGATAATTTTTTGTTTAAATCATTATTGTTTCAAAAGAAGAACATACTAGCAATGCTTCTTTGCCACTTTTCAGACATTACTTTCCTGAAGAATGCATGCATAGAAACTGTATATATGTCCACGCCACATGTAAGATTACAGTTCTTTAAAAACACATTTAATTTTTGTTACATCTACTTGCTGCTGAACAATCCAATTCCTATTTTATTCTTCATCTTTTTCAAACAGTGTCACAAAGTCCGATGCCATTCGTTTAATCTCATACCATATCCATTCAAACACTTGATCGATTTCTTGAATCTGTCCCGATACAACTGCCGTAGATGCCATATACTCCCCATTAATGACGATTATATTGCCATCTACTTCTCCTTCAACTACAATATCTCCGTTTTTTACAACAATATCACCTTTTACGACTTCACCTTCAGGAACAATGACCGTTTGCCCTTCAACGATTAAGTTTGGTTGTTTCGTTACTGAAAATTTATCATCATTAAAACTTCCAAATAACGTTGCACTCATAAATAAAACAAACATTGCGGCCGCTACTAAAAATGGATGTCTTCTAAGCCATTTTTGCACGCCTACTCGACTTTTCGGTCTAGGCAGACGCTTCATTACCTTTTCCTCAAAATGTGGAGGTGCTGTAATATGCGCTGCACTTTTAATAAATGCAATCGTGTCACTCAGTTGATGCATATGTTGTTGACATTCCGTACATGTCTTCAAATGCTGTTTTAGCACTTGTTCGTGTTCACGGCTAATGTCGCCATCTAAATACTCGTGCATATAGTCAATAATGTGTTGTGGACACGTACTCATGCAATTCCCCTCCTACAATTTGTTAAGCTGCTTTCTTAACGCTTCACGACCTCTATGAATTCTAGTTTTCACCGTTCCCAAAGGCAAGTCAAGTATTTCACTTATTTCTTGAAGAGAACATTCTTCAATATATTTTAGTACTATCACCGTACGATATTTCTCAGGTAACCTGCTAATTTCATATTGGATGCGTTCTTGAAATTCCATTTGGAGAGCTACATCTTCAGGTAGATCTTCTTCATTTGCAATATGTGAATACATATTTAATCCATCAGTGCCATCTACCTCAGCATCTAAATAGTAATCTGGTTTTTTCTTACGAATTCGATCTATACACAGGTTCGTTGCTATGCGATAAAGCCAAGTTGAAAATTTCCTATTTTGATCGAACGTATGTAAATTAATATACGCCCGAACAAAAGCTTCTTGAGCAATATCTTCCGCCTCTTGCTTATTTCCAAGCATTCGATAACAAATTTGGTATAGCTTGTGCTGGTAGAGGCTCACAATATCTGAAAATGCGTTTTGATCACCTTTTAGCACTTGCTTTATTCTTTTGTTCACTAACGCATCCATGTGTTTCTCTCCACCTTTTTTGGCTTAACGTAATATACGAATGAATTCTTCACAAAGTTTCATTTTTATTTAAAATACAAAAAAAGAATTCTGACCCTAATAAAGTATAAAATACCAAATTTATCAAATAAATAGTGCATTTTACACTAATTTTTCGCCTAGCAACGACCCCATTAATGCTACCGCAGTATCAGCAGTTTTATTGCGCTCATCAAGAATTGGATTTACTTCCACAAATTCACATGAAGTAATAATTTTGGCCTCTTCCAACATTTCCATTGCTAAGTGGCTTTCTCGATAAGTAATTCCTCCAGGTACTGGCGTTCCTACTCCAGGTGTATAGATAGGGTCCAAAGCATCTAAATCAATGGAAATATGCACCCCATCAACTTCCCGCTCTCTTAAATATGCCACTGTTTCTTCTATTACTTTTGTCATACCCACTCGATCGATTTCATGCATTGTAAAAATTTTAATCCCCTTTTCTTTAATTAAAGCTCTTTCTCCCTCATCAATCGAACGAGCGCCTATAATGACCACATTTTCATATTTAATCGTTGGTGCATTTTTTGCGATATTAATTAATCGTTCATCACCAAGTCCAAGGTTTACCGCTAAAGGCATACCATGAATATTTCCGGAAGGAGTTGTTTCCGAAGTATTAATGTCTGTATGAGCATCAAACCAAATAACACCTAAATTGTTATAATGTTTTCTTATTCCAGCAATGGAACCGATAGAGATACTATGGTCTCCTCCAAGAATTACAGGAAATCTTCCTTGCTGAATAACTTCATCCACTTTGTCCGCTAATTTTTCACTAACCTCTAGAACTTCTTCTAAATTTAACAATTTCTTATCGCTAATCTCACTTTTTTTCGTTTTATGAACTGATACATTTCCTTCATCAATCACTTCATATCCTAATCTTTCTAATCTTTCAATTGCGCCAGCGTATCTCATCGCGCTTGGCCCCATATCTACCCCTCTACGTTGTTGACCATAATCTGATGGAACTCCTATAATTGATATTTTTTTTCTTTCCATAAAAACACCCCCTGATAAATTTAATTCTATAAGAGAATGATGGTTTGACTCAACTTGACAAAAAATTGTATAAATATACATAAAAAAACACAGAATATAGCGATTTCTTCATATAGAATGTATTTCAAAAATACGTTTTAACCAATCCATTAAACTTGTAAGCATGGAATTAAATTATAGTTTTTCGTGTACTCTTGACCTTTATACAATAAAAAAAATCCTTTACTCATTGAGTAAAGGATTGACTAGTTAAAATTATTTATTCGATTAACACTTTATTGAAGGGTAATATACAATCTTAAGCAATATTATTTTAGTGGCTGGGGTACCAGGATTCGAACCTGGGCATGACGGAATCAAAATCCGGTGCCTTACCGCTTGGCTATACCCCAATAAATGGTGGAGGGGGGCGGATTCGAACCGCCGAACCCAAAGGGAACGGATTTACAGTCCGTCGCGTTTAGCCACTTCGCTACCCCTCCAAATGTATATCCAAACAATATATGGTGGAGGATGACGGGATCGAACCGCCGACCCCCTGCTTGTAAGGCAGGTGCTCTCCCAGCTGAGCTAATCCTCCTAAATTAATAAAAAATAATGACCCGTACGGGATTCGAACCCGTGTTACCGCCGTGAAAGGGCGGTGTCTTAACCACTTGACCAACGGGCCATTGTCTCCTTAACAAGACAAGAATTATATTATCATGTATTACTGAACTATGCAATAGAAAAATTAAATTTTTTTTCAAAAAAATTTATAACTACCTTAAAAGTATACTAATACCTTTAAGGTAGCCAATTCTATAATTGTAAATACTTCTTACCAAACAATTCTTTGTCGGCGCCGATTGCTTCTACCTTCTTTTATATCTTTTCCAGTGCCTAAATAATGTTCACTAATATTTTTATCTTCTAATAATGCCGATGCTTCACCTTTCATTACAACCCTACCATTTTCGATAATATATCCATAATGTGCTATAGAAAGGGCGATGTTAGCATTCTGTTCGACGACTAATATCGTCAAACCTTCTTCTTCGTTAATCTTTTTTATATTCTCAAAAATTTCCTTTACAAGCAATGGGGCAATGCCCAGTGATGGTTCATCAAGCAGTAATAATTTTGGTTTTGCCATAAGTCCTCTGCCAATGGCCAACATTTGTTGTTCTCCACCAGATAAGTAACCTGCTTTTCGATGTTCAAGCATTTTTAATTTTGGGAAATATTCATAAATCTTTTCAATGTCACTTTTAATTGAAGAGCGATCTTTTCTTGTATATGCTCCTGCATATAAATTTTCTTCCACCGTTAAATCTTTAAATATTCTACGACCTTCCATACACAAAAAGATTCCCTTTTTCACCAACTGATCGGGAGAAATATTGTTTATGATTTCTCCTTGAAATTCAATTGTTCCGTCCGTAATATGTCCGTCTTCTGCAGCCAATAAACCTGAAATGGCTTTTAAAGTTGTTGATTTCCCCGCACCATTACTGCCAAGCAGTGCAACTATTTGCCCTTCTTTAACATTAAGCGAAATTCCTCGCAATGCTAGAATCATTTTTTGATAAACCGCTTCTAAATTACTCACACGAAGCATTTTTTTATCTCCTTCCATCAATCGTTAAAGAGAAAAAGGGACAATAGAATGTTGTCCCTTTCATTAATTTTGATTTTTTCAATCTTTATAGCTGAAGTAATCAGTAATTGGCTCCCATTTTCCGTTTTTCACAATACCAAGTCGAGTCATTTCTGTACCAGCATGATTATCTGGAGCAAAGGATACATTTGCAGCTAAACCGCCTAAATCTAAGTTTTGAATGGATTCAAGACCTTCGCGAATTTGTGGTCCTGTTAAATCGCCTTCAGGATATTTTTCTGCAGCGATTTTAATTGCTTCAACCATAATTTTTGCTGCAACCCATCCTTGTACAAATTTTTGGTTAATATCATCAACTGTCTTACCTTTTGCATCTAAATATTCTTTGATCTCCGCCATACCAGGCATATCTTCATACGGGAATGCATGGGAAAGGATACCTATATATCCTTCTGCAACATCTGCACCTGCAATATCAATAATTCCTTCACCTGCTGCCCAGTTTAATCCGATAAATTGCGTATCAATGCCTAATGTTTTTGCATCACGTAAAATTGTAGATGTAGCTCCCCAAGTTTGTTGAATAATAGCATAATCTGGATTTTTCTTTTCCATATTTAACAATTGAGATTGAGCTTCTGTTGCTTGAACATCAATAACTTGTTCATCAACTACTTCCACTCCAACTTCTTTTGCATATTCTTTAATATCTTCAATTGGTGAACGCCCAAATGCTGTGTCATTGTAAAGCAATGCTAAAGTTGGAGCATCGTCTCCTTCATGGTTTTCAACAATCCATTTAAGAATTGCTCGTCCTTGATCTGAATAGGAAGCAGCTGTTAAGAAATTGTATGGACTTTCATTAATATTTTTCAAGTTTTCAGAGTAAGAAGCTGAAATAAATGGTAATTGGTCTGTAGCTACTTGCTGTCTTAAAGCTTCCGTGTCACCTGTACCCCAACCTAAAATAGCAACAGCCTTTTCCTTATCACGCAATTCTTGATAAATTTTTTGCGCTTCTGGAATTTGGTAGGCGTAATCTTTACCGATTAATTTTAGGTCAAGTCCTTCCACTCCGCCTTTCATTTCTAGATACTCAAAATATGCTTTTTCTCCTTCCGCATAAGGTGTTCCTACATCTCCAGTACCACCTGTGATATCATACAAACCTCCAACAACGACTGTGCGTTTGCCTCCACTATCGCTCGAATTCGATGAACTACCATCGTTTGAAGTGCTTGGATTTGCTGAGTCTCCACCTCCACAAGCTGAAAGGATGATGAGCAACACCCCTAGCATAATCCCCAAAAGTTGTTTGCTTTTCAAACCAAAATCCCCCTTTTTTATATAAAATTTATTAACTAACTTAATAAGAGAATGGCCAAACTCTGAAATAGTTTTTTATGTTATGCCAAATATGAGCTAAACCACCCGGTTCAAAAATTAAAAACAGAATAATCGCTAAACCGAAAACAAATTCTTTAAAGGCTGAGAATAATTGGTATAAGTTAGGCATGTATGCAGTTAACAAATCAACAATAGATGTTAGTCCAACAGGTAAAAGGGTAATGAATATAGCCCCTAAAATAGATCCTAAAATGCTTCCTAACCCACCAATCAACACCATGGCGAGGTATTGAATGGAAACATGGATATTGTATAGTTCAGGACTCACAATCATTGTGTAATGAGCTAATAATGCTCCTGCAATCCCAACGAAAAAGGAACTTATAATAAAGGCTAGTACTTTATAGTAGAATAAGTTAATCCCCATAATCTGCGCAGCAATATCTCGATCTCGAACAGCTAAAAAGGCTCGCCCGACTCTCGTTCTCAATAAATTCACCGAATATATGACGGTTAAAATCAAAATGATAATCGATAAATAATAATAAGATGCGTTAGACATGAAAGAATAGCTTCCGATACTAGGCCTGCTCAATACCATTCCTGCTGTTCCACCTGTGACGCTATCCCATCGGCTGATGATGAATGTAATAATCACTTGTGCTGCCAATGTGGCAATGGCTAAATATAACCCTTTTAGTCTTAAAGATGGAATTCCAAACAATCCTCCAACCAATGCTGTCACAATACCAGCTAGCGGGAGAGAAACCCAGAAACTTAAACCATAAGTTGTAGTGAGTATCGCTGTTGTATATCCTCCTACCCCTAAAAATGCACCAACTCCGATAGAGATTTGTCCAGTAAATCCGGTTAAAATGTTTAAGCCAATTGCACCGATAGCGGAAATAGCACAAAGGGTAAGAAGCCCTACCCAATAATTCGATACGTAGAGCGGTAATGTTAGTAAAATGATGAACAAAAAAAGCCATTTTACGATTTCACTCTTCGTTCCAAAGAGTTTCATATCATCTTTATAGGATGTTTTGTAATTTCCACATTCTCTTACAAACAAATTCCTCAACAACGTCACACCCTCTCAATACCACGGCTACCAAACAAGCCATGTGGTTTTAACATTAGGATTAATAGAACCACAATAAATGGCACTACATCTTTTAATCCTCCTCCTACGAGAGGATCTAAATAACCTCCTGCCAAGTTTTGTATAATGCCAATGAGAAAACCTCCAATAATTGCCCCCATTACACTATCAAGTCCTCCAAGAATCACAACCGGTAATACTGTTAAACCAATTGCTGACATAGTAGGGCTAACTCCATTAATATTTCCAAGCAATATTCCTCCTATTGCGGCTACCATGGAGGCAATCATCCAAGTCATCGCTAAAACGAACTTTACGCTCATCCCCATGGATAATGCAGCTTGTCGATCGTCTGCAACCGCACGCATCGCTAGACCAATTTTGGAGTATTTGAAAAAAATTGAAAAAATAACTAATAAAATCATGACAATAATAAAGGACCATAAATAGACTGGTGTAATTATGATTCCTCCTATATTCAGCGGCGTCTGCGGGAACACCGGTGGAAAAGTTCTAGTTGTATGTCCCCAAATAATATGAACAGCACCAGCTAGTAAACTTGATAATCCTAGTGTTGCCATAATGACAGAAATTGTCGGTGCATTTTGTAATTGCCGAATGACTAGTCGCTCAACGACTAACCCTAAAAATGCACTAAATAATAACGTCCCTATAAATGCAACAAGGAAAGGCACGTTTAAAGCCGTCATAATGACTAAACAAACATATGGTCCAAATAATACAAATTCACCATTAGCTAGGTTTAGCGCTCCACTGGCTCGGTAAATCAAAACAAAACCGAGAGCTACAAGACCATAAATACTACCAACGACAATTCCATTAATAAGCATTTGCAAGAAGAACATCCTCAGGCACCTCCAAATTCTGCTCCAATTGAACGATGCGCAATGGAAGCTCCTCTACTGGTTCTGTTTCCGATATGCGCACTTGAATCAATTGATTATTTGAATACATTGCATCGATTAGCTCTTTATAAGCATTTTCAACGAAATTCCTTCGAATTTTTAATGTTCTTGTCAGTTCTCCTGCATCTGCTGAAAATTGTTTGTGTAAAATGATAAATCGCTTTACCCGTTCTTGTGGAGGTAATTCCTCCATTAACCTTTTTACTTCTTGTTGAATTAATTCAATCACTCTATTATTTACTGATAAATCAGAAAATTCTGTATATACTATGCGCTCTTTAGCCGCCCATCTTCCAACAGTAGTCATATCGATATTAATAAGTGCAGATAAAAATGGACGATTTTTTCCAAACACAATCGCTTCTTGAATATATGGACTGGACTTTAATATATTTTCAATTTTGTGAGGATAAATTTCTCCTTTTGGCATGACGATCACATCTTCTTTTCTATCCAAAATATAGAGATGACCATCCTTATCAATGAAACCTTTATCTCCAAGGGAAATCCATCCATCAATCACCAATTCCTGATGTTCATCGTTTAAATATCTAGAGAAAATGGCATTGTTTTTTAAATATACTAGTCCATCTTCTCCAATTTTTACTTCCGTATTTGGAAGCGCCATACCAGAACTGCCCACTTTGATATCATCATCTCGTTGAACAATGGCAATTCCCGCTACTTCTGTTCCACCATACGTCTGCTTCACATTTACACCGATGCTATGATAAAAATATAATGCTTCAGGGTGCAATGCTGCTCCTGCAACATATGCTCTTCTCGTTCTCGCTAAACCTAAATGATCGCGAATTGCACTAAAAATAATGACATCTCCAAGGAAGTACATAAAACGTTCAAATGCAGTAAGCTGGAGATTCTCCAACTTTGCCTTTGCGCGCTTATCACCATATTTTTTAAATAGTTGATATACTTTTCTTTTGAACCAACTAGCTCCTTCCATACGAACTTGAACATTTGACATGATCGATTGATACACTCTCGGAGAAGCAATTATTGTTTGTGGTCCAATTTCTCTCAAATCACCAATAACTGTATCCGAACGTTCAGGGAAATTTACTGTCAACCCAATAACTAAAGGAACCACAATCCCCATAATTTGCTCATGTATCCAAGCAAGCGGGAGAAATGAAAAATAATCATCCGTTTTTTTCATTTCATCTAGTTGAGTTAAATTTTTGGCTGCTTCAATTAGTTGATAATGGGTGTATACGGCTGCTTTTGGGTTTCCACTTGTTGCGGCACTGTAGGAAATAAGCGCTTCTCTTTGCTCTTCTAAAAGGCAAATCTGTTCTTCGAAAAAATTCGGATGTTCTTTTAATCGTTCTGCACCAATATTCAGTAATTCTTCCAAGTAAATTAGTTTTGGGTGACGATAATGTCTTAAACCTCGAGCATCATAATAAACAATATGTTCTATGAATGGGACTTCATTTTCAATTGCTAATAATTTATCCACTTGCTCCTTATCTTCAACAATGACGATTCTCGGTCTTGTATCATTCAAATAAAATCGAATTTGCTCTGGTAAAGATTCTTGATAAATTCCTACTGATATTCCACCAATTGTCTGTGCTGCAAGCTGAGCATATAGCCATTGTGGTTTATTTTCCCCTATAATGGCTAGCGTTTCCCCTTCTTTAAAATCATAATGTTTCTGTAAAGCAATCGATAATCTCTTTACATTCTCTAAGTAATGGCTCCACGTGATTTCTTTCCATATTCCCAATTGTTTCTGTCTAAAAGCTACTCCTAAAGATTCGATTTTCGCTCGTTCAAATAAAAGTGACGGTAACGTGACCGTTGTTACCATGTTTTTCCCCCTTCAAATAACTGTTTCTTCTCCAATATAAGCTTTTATTACATCTGGATTTTCTCTTACTTCCTTAGGTGTTCCAAAACCTATGCGTTTCCCAAAATCCAACACTGCGATGTGATTAGATAAGCTCATTACAACACCTAAATCATGTTCAATAAGTACTACTGTAATTTTCATGACTTCATGCATATCTAATATAAATTGAGACATTCTTTCTTTTTCGGCACCATTCATCCCAGCCATTGGTTCGTCCAATAAAATCAGCTCGGGATTTAAGGCTAACGCTCGGCCTACTTCTACTCTCTTTTGTAGTCCATATGGAAGAGTGCCAACTGGTTTATGTCGAATATCCTGTAACTCTAAAAACTCTATTACTTCTTCTACTTTTTCACGATGTTCTATTTCTTCTTTTGATGCTTTACCAACATAAATTCCACCACTAAACACACCTGATTTCATTAATGTATGTCTACCTAATTTAATATTGTCCAATACTGACATATGCGCAAATAACGCAATATTTTGGAAAGCCCGTGCAATTCCAAGGGTTGTTCGTTCATAAGGTTTCATATTAGTTATATCTTTCCCTTTATAGCGGATTGAGCCGCTTGTTGGATGATACAATCCACTAATACAATTCAACATGCTTGTCTTTCCCGCACCATTTGGACCTATAAGTGAGAATATTTCTCCTTCGTTAATATGAAATGAAACTTGATCTAAAGCTTTCACTCCTCCAAAGTGTAATGAAACATTTTCTATCTCCAATATCGGCCCCAATAAAGTTCCCCCTTTTAGTTTATTAGTTACATTAGCAGTTAATAGATGAGATGTTTTGTATAATATACTAATCTTTTTTCTTATTTATGAATAAAATTTTCTAATTTTTGAGATTTTTTATAACAAAATACCCCCTTACTTTTTATTAGTAAGAGGGTATAAAATATTAAATTATTCTAATATGATATTTTAGTCATATGGAACATTAATAGTGTTGTGCTGATTTAAGAAAATTGTTTTATCATAAAATAAATAAACTATTCTTCTATTATAAAATTTTTCCTACTTGTATACTTTATATTGTATTGTAAACATGGAAACTGTATTTAAAAATAATAGATGTTTTGCTGAGGAATTTGGAATATATCTAATAGAATGGTGTTAACGATATTGTAAGAAAATTGATAGAGGCATTGTTATTGTAAAAATGCAAAAAAAATGGCTCCGAAGGTAGGATTCGAACCTACGACCAATCGGTTAACAGCCGATTGCTCTACCACTGAGCTACTTCGGAACAATGAAAAATTTATAATGTTATTGCATACAAAATATATTATATCCATTTTTATCATTTTTACAAGTGGATTATTATATTTTTTTGCCGCTAAATGTTATTTTGCTCTCATCTTTTAAACCGTTAGATTTTTACTTGCGAAATAAGCACCACTTTGCCGTGGTATTATGGAAAAGCAACGTCCTACCCTCACAAGGGGGGCCCCTTTCTACCATCGGCGTTAACTCCGAAGCACGTTGACCGGCGAATTTCTGTGTCAGCTTCCCGCAGTCCGGTGCTCGTACACTGTATCTTCTCTTTTTTATTGAAATTAAATGTTATATATGCTTTTTCTTTTGTAGTGTTTCTTTAGTTGTACTGCGGTTTATTGAACTCGAGTGGACTTTTTGTCCTTGTTGTTATTTTCAATTAAATGCTGTAAATATTAACTATTTATTGTTTTTTTAAACCGTTGGGTTTTCACTTGTGAAATTGGCATTTTACAGTGGCATATTAAAAAACAACGTCCTACTCTCACAAGGAGGGCCCCTTTCTACCATCGGCGCTAACTCCGAAGCACGTTGACCAGTGAATTTCTGCGTCAGCTTCCGCAGTCCGGTGCTCGTACACTGTATCTTCTCTTTTTTATTGAAATTAAATGTTATATATGCTTTTTCTTTTGTAGTGTTTCTTTAGTTGTACTGCGGTTTATTGAACTCGAGTGGACTTTTTGTCCTTGTTGTTATTTTCAATTAAATGCTGTAAATATTAACTATTTATTGTTTTTTTAAACCGTTGGGTTTTCACTTGTGAAATTGGCATTTTACAGTGGCATATTAAAAAACAACGTCCTACTCTCACAAGGAGGGCCCCTTTCTACCATCGGCGCTAACTCCGAAGCACGTTGACCAGTGAATTTCTGTGTCAGCTTCTTCAGTCCGGTGCTCACGTACATAGTACGCTCCGCTCCGGGCTGCCTCGCTTCCTTGAACTTCTTGGTCTCCGTGCTTCTCGTTTCCTCCAAATAATTGTTTTTCTTTCGTTTTAAATGCCACTCCTCTATCGCGCCGATCGGACTTTCAGTCCTTGGTAGTAAGGGGCATAAAAAAAGCCACTACCGACCTTACGTCAGTAATAGCTTTTTGAGCCTAGCAACGTCCTACTCTCACAAGGGGAAGCCCCTTACTACCATCGGCGCTAAAGAGCTTAACTTCCGTGTTCGGTATGGGAACGGGTGTGACCTCTTTGCCATCGTCACTAGACTCATTTGATTATGTATGTAATTTCAGAGAGGTTATTCTCTCA
>NZ_JAAXPW010000052.1 GCF_012396605.1 Ureibacillus thermosphaericus | reverse complement strand
CTTTGTATTGGATTTGGATGGTTTACTACCACCCAACCATTATAAAGGATTTTTTTGTGTTTAGATTATATTTCAGAAAATTCGGTTTATTTGAAGGTGTTAAATTATTTTAATGCGACGCTAGTGATTTATTATATAATAAGAAAAAATAAATTCTTAATTATTTGAAAATGGGGTTGTTACAATCAATAAAGTGATGAAAAGATTTCCTCTTCGATTAACAATGTTTATTTTTTCCTTTGTTATCGTGTTATTTTCTATCTTAACCAGTGGAATTATTATGATTCATAATATTTCTGGCGCCTTTGAAAAAGAATTTGGATCTAGAGCAATCGCTATCGCCCGTACAGTTGCCCAACTAGAAGATGTACAAAAAACCGTTGGAAAAGAGGAAGGTTTTGAAGTTATTCAACCGATTGCAGAACGAATTCGATTGGCAACGGACGTCGATTATATTGTGATCTTCGATATGAAAGGTGTACGATATTCTCATCCGTCCGAAAGTAAAATTGGAACCATCAATGAAGAAATAAAAAACAATGAAGCTTTGTCACAACACGAATACATTTCAAAAGCAATCGGAGTTCAAGGATTCTCGATTCGTGCGTTTGTACCTATTATGAATCCAGATGCTACAAAACAAGTAGGTGTCATCACGGTCGGAATCATTACGCCAAAATGGTACCAATTAGTAGGAGAATATCAATTAGATATTTTTATCGCATTATTTTGGGGGTTACTGATTGGGTTGATAGGATCGATCTTGATTGCCAATCTAATTAAACGGCAAACGTTAAACTTAGAACCATATGAAATTGCTCGTATCGTGGAAGAACGTTCAGCAATTATGCAAGCAATGGATGTTGGAATTCTCGCCACAGATGGCCGAGGGAAAATTACATATATGAATCATTTAGCTAGAAAATATACTCATTTTTTTGCGAAGGAAGGAACATTAAAAGAGGTATTTAAAAATACTTGGTTAGCCGAAGAACGCCTTGAAAAACAAGAAAGTTATAAACCGCTATCTTTGTTAAATCAAATGTACTTAGTCCGAATTTTTCCACTAAAAATACATGATAAAAATGCTGGTTCCCTCATCGTCATTACTGACCATAAAGAAGCACACACCTTAGCTGAAGAATTAACTGGTGTAAAAACTTTAGTGGATACACTTAGGGCTCAGCACCATGAATTTTTAAACCGATTACATAGTATTGCGGGGCTTATTCAACTCAATCGAAATGAGGAAGCCATCAGTCTAATCTTAGATGAAATTACTGATGAAGAAAGTGTTTTTCAAAAAATTAAAGATAAAATACACGATTATTCCATTCAAGGACTATTAATTGGAAAATTCTCAAGAGCGAAAGAATTAGGTGTTGAGTTAACATTAAGCGACGATTCCTATTTGCTTGATTATGTCACAGGTTTTTCTAGTGGCGACTTAATCACTATTATTGGGAATTTGCTAGATAATGCAATGGAAGCATGTCTTTCTAAAGAAGAAAGATATGTAGATATTCTCATTCAAGGGGATCAAGATTATTTATATATTGAAGTACAAGATAATGGCGTTGGAATTCAAGAACCAGTGGAACAAATTTTTAATTATGGTTATACAACGAAAAATAAACAAGGCCATGGGATTGGATTAGCATTAGTGAAGCAAATTATCGAGTCCAATCATGGAACAATTCAAATTTTTTCAGAGGTTGGTGTTGGCACAACAATAATCGTACAAGTTGGGAGGAATGTACTGTGACCAATATAAATGTCTTAATTGTGGAAGACGATCCAATGGTATTGGAAGTAAATAAGAGTTTTTTAAAGAAAATTAATGGATTTAACTTAGTTGGGGAAGCCCAATCAGGTGAACAAGCCTATCGAGAAATTAAGAACAAAACGCCTGATTTAATCCTTTTAGATATGTATTTACCAGATATTTCTGGGTTAGAGTTGTTTTACAAAATTCGTCAAGAACGCCTCCCAGTTGATATTATTATGATTACTGCAGCTAGAGATGCAAAAACAGTTCAAGAATTGACACGCTTAGGAGCTTTCGACTATTTAGTGAAACCTTTCCGCTTAGAAAGATTCCAACAAGCGTTAGAAGATTATGCCCGCTCAAGAAAAAAATTAACAACGAAAACCGAACTTAAGCAAGATGACATCGATGATTATTATGGCATGTATTATGAGTCTCAAAAAGAATTACCAAAAGGACTCAATGAAATTACAATGAAACAAATCACCGACAAATTAAAAGAAATCAACGGTCCCGTCACAGCTGAACAACTAGCACAAAATACAGGCATGGCGAGAGTCACTGTAAGAAAATATTTAGACTATCTTGCGAGTATTAGTGAAGTCAAAATCGATTTAAAATACGGTACAGTGGGTCGTCCAACAAAATATTATTCCATTTAATAAGAGCTATCAAGGCTCTTATTTTTTTGCCTTCATCTATGTAATACAACAGTTATTATTTCAAAATAACTGTTGTATACCAAAAAGAACAAAACGTCCATTAATACCATAATATTGAGAATTTTCGTTTTTCATATAACATGAAACTATCTACATCAAACAGCAAGTTCAAGGGGAAAACGATGAGAGATTCAATAAAAGTAATTCTATTTTGTTTTCTATTAGTCATACCATTTTTAACTCTTGCGTGCTCTCAAATAAAAGATTATCCCACTGATTTAGAACAGTTAAGTGAAGATGAGCGACTTGTCATCCGATTTTCCCATGTCGTAGGTGAAGATACACCAAAAGGGATGGCAGCTAGAAAATTTGCTGAACTCATTAAAGAACGATCAAACGGTCGAATTGAAATACAAGTGTTTTCAAACGGAACTCTTTATAAAGATGTGGAAGAATTGGATGCCCTTTTAAGAGGAGATATCCAATTAATTGCTCCTGCTATTTCGAAGTTGACAGATTTGGTTCCTGAACTTTCTGTATACGATCTTCCCTATGCTTTTAATTCATTAGAAGAAGTTCATGAATTTACAGAAAGTGAAGCCGGGAATCGATTAAAAGATTTATTAAAAATGCATAATCTTATCGCTCTTAGTTTGTGGGATAGCGGTTTTAAACAAATTAGCAACGACATTAGACCGATCGAGCATTATCAAGATTTAAAAGGAATACGGATGCGCATTATGCAGAGCGATATTTTAGCACAACAATATTACATTGTTGACGCCTTTCCTAGAAAAATTGACTTTAATACCGTCTTTCAATCGCTGAAAAAAGGTGATATAGAAGGACAAGAAAATACGTTAACAAATATCACAAGTAAAAACTTTTATTCATTGCAAAAATACTTAACTATTTCAAATCATGGATATTTAGGTTATTTTCTACTATTTAATTTAGATTTTTGGGAAAGTTTATCTGATGAAGATCGGGAACTTATTACCGAGACGCTTCATGAAGTTCAAGAATGGCAATGGCAGCTTGCAGAAGATTTAAATGACAGAAGACTGCAAGAAATTGAAGAATGCCAATGCATACAAATCTATTATTTATCTGAGGAAGAGAAAAAAGAATGGGAAGAACATTTTACGCCCGTATATCACTACTACACCCAACATTACGGGGATTACTACATTCAAAATCTTCCGAAATATAAATATGTCAAATAGGTAAAAAAGAGACTTTGCGCTCTTTTTACAATAAAAACATTACTACATTTAAGGGGGATAATTACATGAAGAAATGGCTATTAGCCACTATTTTAGGGGTGCTAGCTCTTGCCCTTGCTGCATGTGGCGGCAGTTCAAGCAGTGAACCAAAATCCAGTGAAGATTACACTGCTGACAAACCACTTATTATCAAATTCTCACACGTAACTGCAGTTGATAGTGTAAAAGGTAAATCTGCTAACTACTTTGCTGAATTAGTAGATGAAAAAACAGAAGGTCGTGTAAAAGTTGAAGTTTATCCATCTTCACAATTATACGGCGATGCGGATGAGCTTGATGCATTAGTATCAGGGAACGTACATATGATCGCTCCATCCGTTACAAAAATGGTGAAAATCGACCCACGTTGGCAATATGTTGATATGCCATATTTATTCAAAGATGAAGAACATGTTCAAAAATTCTTTGATTCAGAAGTAGCGCAAGAATTATTCAACTCTCAGCAATTAGCACAAAACGATATTAAAGGTATGGCATTCTGGCCAAACGGTTTCAAACATTTCTCTAACAACAAACATCCATTAGTAAAACCTGAAGACTTCAAAGGTTTGAAATTCCGTACACAAGCTGGACAAGTATTAGAAAAACAATTTGAATCATTAGGTGCAGGTTCTGCAACAATTTCATTCGGTGAAACTTACGCAGCTCTTCAACAAGGAACTGTTGATGGTGCAGAAAACCCATTCAACAACTTTGATACAATGAAATTCTATGAAGTTCAAAAATATTTATCTACAACTCAACATGGTCGCCTTGACTATGCAATTTTCGTAAACAAATCGTTCTGGGAATCAATGCCTGAAGATTTACGTGTATTAGTGGAAGAAGCGCTTAGTGAAGCTACTGAATACGCTCAAAAATTAGCAGCTGAAGAAAACCAAAAATCCTTCGAAAAAATCAAAAGCTTAGGCACTGTTGAAGTTTATGAAATGACTGATGAAGAGCGCCAAGCTTTACGAGAAGCTTTACAACCTGTTTATGATGAATTTACTGATGTCATCACAAAAGAATTAATCGATGGCATTACAGCATTAGCTGAATAATTCATCCTTATAACACAGTCTTTTCCCTATTTTTTTCGAGTGTCGAATTTATTTCGACACTCCATCTTTTTTCATATATGTATTCCATTATAAGGGAGTTGATAACAAGTGAAGGCATTATCGAAGCTTTGGACTTGGTTAGAAGAAATATTAGCCAGCATCTTTTTTGGCGTCGGTGTATTATTGATCTTCTACGGAGTTGTTATGCGTTACTTTTTAAATCATCCTCAAGCATGGGTAGAAGAAGTCGCAAGGTATTCAATAATTTGGGGAACATTTTTAGGATTTGGTATGGCGCTAAAACATAATCAACATATTCAAGTAGATATTTTATATGATCGTTTAGGAAATAAGGGAAAGTATTTCATCAATATACTAGCGACAGTGCTATCGATTGTTTTCTGCCTAATCTATACATATTACGGATGGAATTTAGTCACTGCTCGCATTAGTTCCGGAATGGTATCTCTAGATGTAGGAATCCCTATGTGGATTGTTTACCTAATACTACCAATCTCAGGAGTGCTTTTCCTGCTTCGTTTCATTGAAAGGTTGGTAAACATTCTGCGTAGAAAGGATGAAGACTATGCTAACCCTCTTAATTAGTTTCTTTGTATTGATTTTTTTACGTGTTCCAATTGCTATTAGCTTGGCTCTAGCTACCATATTAATGTTATTCATGGCTGATTTTAATATGAACATGATGCCGCAACGCATGTTTACGGCACTTGATTCCTTTCCTATGATGGCCATTCCTGGATTCGTATTAGCAGGTGCCATTATGGCTCGTGGGGGAATTTCAAAATATTTAATTGAGGCATTACGTGCCTGGGTTGGACACTTACCTGGTGGATTATCGGTCGTAACACTACTTGCATGCGGGATTTTCGCAGCAATTTCTGGTTCCTCTCCAGCAACAGCAGCTGCAATTGGTTCTATCATGATTCCTGCATTAGTTGCTGCTGGATATGAGAAAAAATACGCTCTCGGATTAGTGGCTGCTGGAGGAACTCTTGGTATTTTAATTCCTCCGAGTGTACCTCTCATTATTTACGGTATTACATCGGAAGAATCGATTGGAAAACTATTCATGGCCGGGGTTATCCCTGGATTAGGGTTACTTGCTGTATTAATTGTAGCAGCGATTGTATATGCAAAAATGCAGGGATATCAAGGCGATGAAAAAGCAAGTTGGGAAGAACGCGGTCGAAAATCGTTGAAAGCCATTTGGGGTGCATTTTTGCCGGTATTAATTTTAGGTACGATTTACTCAGGGGTTGTAACTCCGACTGAATCTGCTATTATTGCTGTTGTTTATGGCCTCATCGTTTCAATTTTTATTTACCGCGAACTAAGTTGGAAAGATTTCCGTCAAATCTTAGTTGAATCCATCAACGTAACAGCCATGATTTTCTTAATTATCGGGGCTGCTTCATTATTCGGATTATATCTCACAAACGAACAAGTTCCGCAAAAAGTTGGAGCGTGGATTGCGGAAAGCGGCATGAACAAATGGATTTTCATGCTCATTGTTAACTTGCTCTTCTTTATTTTAGGTATGTTCTTAGAAGCTGTATCCATCATATTAATTACATTACCAATTCTATTACCTATTTTAAAACATTTTGGCATCGACTTATATCACTTCGCTATTATCATGGTTATCAACTTAGAACTTGGAATGATTACACCACCAGTTGGATTAAACTTGTTCGTCGTTGCAGGTATAGCGAAGGAAAAACTTGGGATGGTTGTTCGAGGAGTTATTCCATTTATCGTATTAATGATTGCATACTTAGTTGTCGTCATTCTCTTCCCACAATTGTCACTTTGGTTACCATTTGGAATTGGAAAATAATTGACGTTATAACGGATACTTCCTACTGTGTCCGTTATACTTCCATTAAGTAGGTGTTCACGTATGGAAACAAAGGGGTATCATATTAATGAAATTGGTTATTGGCGAGTTGTCGCGAGTCTCGGTTTAGCTTCAACTTTTATATTTGCAACTTTCTACGCCTTTCAACCACTCATTCCTGTATTTGAAAAAGAATTTGCAATATCCGTAACATATTCTAGTTTAACCATGTCGCTTGCAACCTTATCTTTGATTCTAGGGTTGATTGTTTTAGGTTTTTTATCGGATCGGAATGGAAGAGTATTATTTATTAAACTTTCTATTCTTTTATCTATCATTCCTTTTCTGGTTATGCTTTTTGTGGAAAAGTATTGGATGATTTCAATATTGCGATTAATTCAAGGCTTCACCCTTGCTGGAGTTCCGGCAGCATCTCTTGCGTATATCGGAGAGGAAATCGATTCGAAAGTAAGAAATTTAGCAACATCCATTTACATTTCTACCAATGCGCTTGGTGGAATGATTGGACGTTTTCTTGCAGGGTATCTTTCAGAAAACTACAGTTGGCAATTAGCAATTACGATTATTACCATTTTTGGGTTTGGTGTATTTCTTTTTGTTCTGATTGCATTACCAAGATCAAAACATTTCGTTCCAAGTTCTGTAAGTTTTTGGGAAGATATTAGAGGTTTTGGATTTCATTTAAAAAATCCAAATTTACTTGTTTTATTCGGATTAGGTATTGTATTACAAGTCACATTTACTGGAACGTGGACATACCTCCCTTTCCAATTGGCAGAACCGCCTTTTTCAATGTCGCTTGACTCCATTTCCTTTTTGTATTTTGCCTATGCCTTTGGAATATTAGGAGCTCCAATTGCGAGTTGGCTATCAAATAAATTTACTTTAGATAAAGTACGAACTACTGCAATCTGCTTATTATCATTCGGAGTATTATGCACATTGCACTCTTCACTCTTTATCGTATTGCTCGGTTTGTGTGTAATTTGTTTCGGCTTTTTCACCGCCCATTCGCTAACTGCAGCAAGTGTTGGCAAAACTGCAACCCATTTAAAAGGAAGTGCATCAAGTCTTTATTTAGTTTCCTATTATATTGGTGTTGCATCAGGAAGCACCTTGGTTGCCCCCATTTATAATAATTTAGGATGGAAAGGGTTCATACTGATTACTGTCACTACAACAATTTCTTATCTTATCTTTTTAAATTTTTCGTTAAAAAGATTCCACCAAAAACATAGTGTATAAGGTGAATAGTAAGTTGTTTAAAACAATCAAGGCTGTCTAAAAGCTTATGCTTATTAGACAGCCTTTTCATGTAGCAAACCCTACTCTTTTATTATTGTGTCTTTATTTTGTTTACGCTCACGCAACATTCGCTTTTCCAACTCTTTTGTCTTCATTTCTTGTATTTTTGATATTTTTTTTACAAGGAAAAAGACAGCAAAACAAAGTACAAATAGCAATATCAATTCAACTGCAGCTGGAATATATGCTTTTTTGTCTTCCGGAAAATATAAAAAATCGCCATATAATAATAGCAAGTGCACAATCATCACTTCTTTCTGTCGTCTTATTCAAGCACTGTAATTGATTCTATTTTAATATCTTCTATCGGCTTATCTCGGAAATCTGTTTCGACATTGGCAATTTTATCTACAACTTCCATACCCTCAACAACATGACCAAATACAGTATGCTTATAGTCTAACCAAGGTGTTCCTCCAATACGAGCATACTCCTCAATGATTTCTTTTGGAAAACCTGCTTGTTCCATTTGTCCAATCATATCACTTGGTACTTGCGGCATTTGTACAATAAAGAATTGAGAACCATTCGTATTTGGACCAGCATTCGCCATGGATAACGCTCCACGTAAATTAAACAGTTCAGGATGGAATTCATCTTCGAAAGGTTCTCCCCAAATGGATTCCCCTCCCATACCTGTACCAGTTGGATCTCCGCCTTGAATCATAAAATCAGCAATAACACGGTGGAAAATAATACCCTCATAATAACCTGACTTTGCATGACCTAAAAAGTTTTCAACCGCTTTAGGTGCATGTTCTGGGAACAACTTTATTTTCATTGACCCCATTGTCGTTTTCATTTCAACTAAGATTTCTCCAGGGTTTAATTCTTTCGTTAATTGTGGGTACATTTCTTCTTCTCCTTTATAAATAAAATCATAGTGATGACTACATTTTCTTATTTTCCTCGTTTCAGTTTACCATAAAACATGAATTTTTTCCGCTAATTAAGTTATTTCACTTCTATTTCTACTTATTTTAAGTTGTTATACTCCTCTTTCTTTCATTCATCTTTTTCGGAAATTTCTTTATAAACATGTTGTAATGATATGAAAAGTGAACTGTTCTAATGAAAAATATGGTATTCTTTCTTGTAGGCAATAGGAGGAATAAATGTGAGGCAATTGTTAGGGTATCTTATGATTCTTTGCCTCTTCCCTCTTCTTTTTGTTGTTGGAGACAAAATTTGGGAAGAAGCAGCCAAAGCACAAAATCATAAAGAACAAATTCAGGAACAAATCAAACTCCCAGAAATAAAAAAACAGCTTCCTGTTAAAATGTTAGATCGAAACGGAGATTTATTTAACGAAGATTACGTGGAATGGAGAAATCCTATTCCCATAGAAGAAATACCCGAAATCGTTAAACAAATTTTTATTTTGAGTGAAGATCGAGATTTTTATCAACATATCGGTTTTGACATAAGTGCTATAATGAGGGCTGTCATAACCAATGCGGAACAAAATTCTATTCAACAAGGGGGCAGTACAATTTCCCAGCAGCTTGTTCGAATGCTTTATTTATCGGAAGAGAAAACATATGAACGCAAACTAATGGAAGTGTTGTATGCTTACGAACTAGAAAAACTATATGATAAAGACACCATTTTTGAAATGTATTTAAATGAAATGTACTTCGGTCATCAAGTATATGGTATTAATTCAGCTGCAACCTATTATTTTCAAAAACCAATACAACATTTATCCGTTGCGGAAATCGCCTTTATTGCAGCTATACCAAATAACCCTTCTATTTATGATCCGTTAAAGCATTTTGACAATACGAAAGCACGTCAAGAACGTTTAATTGATCTTCTAGCAAAAGAAAATGTCATCTCCCTTGATGAAGCAAAACAATATAAAGAAGAACCCATTCGGTTGAACATAAAAGAAAAAACGCAAAACTTCCCTGCTTACAGCACGTATGTATTACATGAACTGAATCAATTAATTGCAGAAACTGAGGGATACAACGAAGCGCTGCAACAAGCTTCACCAGAGGAAAAATTGCTGCTTCAAAAAGAATTAGATAACAAAATCAATGAACTTCTTTATTCTGGCATCATTATACATACAGCATTAGATCCTGAAAAACAATCAAAAGATGATGTATCAATTAATTCTCTTTTAACCATTCAAAATTTGCAATCTAGCGCGGTTGTCATTGAAAATGAGAAGCGGGAAATCGTGAGTATGTATGCTGGAAAAAACTACAATAAATTCGATTTTCATAGAGCTTATCAGGCTCCGAGACAGCCAGGTTCATCCTTTAAACCGTTAATTGTATATGCACCGCTATTTGAAAGAACAAATTATTCACCTTCCTCCATCGTGAATGGAGGAAAATATTGCATTGGGGCGTTTTGTCCACAAAACTACGGCGGAGCAATCTATGGCGATGTAACGATTTCAACTGCCTTTAAACATAGCTTGAATACGTCAGCTGTTCGTCTGTTTTCAAAAGTTGGTATAGAGACAGCCTTTCAATATTTACAACAATTCAATTTTAAATCGATTGTAGAACAAGATAAAAACTACGCAGCTGCATTAGGTGGACTAACATACGGTGTAACTACATTAGAATTGGCCGATGCATATACAAGCTTTATCGATGGAAGTTACGTTAAATCCCATGCAATTCGAAAAGTTACCGATCAACAAGGAAACATATTGTATCAGTGGCCATCGGAACGGAAACAAATATGGTCTAAACAAACTGTACAATACATGCGTTCATTATTAAACGAAGTAGTGCGAAGTGGAACAGGAAGAGGGATTCATGCAAATTCATCCTATATTGGGGTAAAAACAGGCACTACGAACGAATATCGAGATTTTTGGATCGCTGGATTATCCAATGAATATACCGCAGCCGTTTGGATTGGCTATGATCAACCAACATCTATGCTTCAATTAGAAGACGATCGAATTCATTTCAACATATTTAACCGTATTATTAACCAATAAAATGACTATTTGGATGATATTTTTCTATCATAGATTTTCGCTTCAGCTGGAAGCTTTCCGCGGGCATGGGCTTTCCTCTCTTATTCATGTCCATTCCCGCGGGAAAGCTTTACTTTAATATTGCTTTCATCGCAGATAAATTGCGACGAAGCGAACACGGCAGGAACTTTCCTTTCGCTTAAATCAGATTAGAATAAGAGTGTCTATCCCTTATTTAGCAAAAGGCAAGCTCGCCAAAATCCCGTTGTAAAGTTTCATACAAACAAAAATGACGACTGTTATAAAAAAAGACCAAAAGAGTATTTCAAAGGCGATTAATCCAATCATCCCAGATAAAGACATATATTGGCTCATTTTATAGATTGAATAGACGAAAAAACAAAATAGTGATAATGCAAAAATGATTATTAGTGCAGTAAAGGATTGGATAGCAAAGGCGCTAATAAGACTTCCGATAAAGAAAAGTACATATCCTCCGCGTGCTGCTTTAACAGCACCACCTTCTGAATCCTTTGAAAAAAACAACATCCCTATTTCGTGAATCGTTTCTCCAATCAATTTTAAAGCTGAAAACAGCATGAAAAAGCAAAGGAAGAATACAAACAATAATAGCATCCGAATTTCTACTTCTGTTAGAAATTCTCGCATGCCATTATAGATTCCAATAGATTGAAAAAGTTGAATAGACTTACTTACTGTAAAAATTCCAAAAGTTAGACTATACAGAATAATTGAAAATAATGGTAAATAACCATATAAGTATGGATTTTTCATTGTACTTTGCCTCGTTTATTGTATTTTCCTACCATATCATAACAAAAAATCTCAATCTATCAAGAGAAGAAATCGAGTAGGAGGGAGCGATTAACTCCCGTCCTCTCACACCACCGTACGTACGGTTCCGTATACGGCGGTTCAATTAAGATAATTGACGCAAGTTTTCATAACGAGCTTCAAGACTTTCCAACCCTTGGTTTCTCCAATAGGAGTTACCAAGGGTTCTGTGTAATATTGGACTATTTGAAATACGCCAATAACTCTTCCGAGTATTTCCCCATTCATACGCTTGCCATTGTGGTACGCCAAGCTGAATAAGGTTGCGTATCTTTGTTTTCGGTTTCTTCCAGTTCTTCCATAGACACATTCGAAGTCTTCTACGAATCCATTTATCTAATTCAAGGAATATAGATTTGGTGTCTGCTAACGCAAAATATC
>NZ_JAAXPW010000051.1 GCF_012396605.1 Ureibacillus thermosphaericus | reverse complement strand
AAGAAGACAAGCTATTCACGGAAGTTATGAAAACTTGCGTCAATTATCTTAATTGAACCGCCGTATACGGAACCGTACGTACGGTGGTGTGAGAGGACGGGAGCTAATCACTCCCTCCTACTCGATTATGTTTGTAGACTTTTATAAATTTCAGACAACCGTTCCTCCATCTTTTCCCAACAAATGTCTTTCATTGCTTTTCTTGCGTTTTGGCCCATTTGGCTCAGTAATTTTCGATTTTGATATAATCGGTAAAACTGATTGTAGTAATCTTCTGCCGTTGGATTTACTTTATCTATCACAATTCCACATTGATATTTTTCGATAAATCTTTTCATGTCAATGGATTGATTCACTACGACAGGAATCCCGTTATTCAAATAACTGAAAAACTTATTCGGCATCGCATATTTCCGATTCGCATTGCTTGTATCGAAATAAATATAGCCCACATGCACCTTGTTTAATTCAGTAGGTAGGTTGTGATAGTCAATCCATTTACAGTTGATGGAAGGATGTTGGGAAATGAGATTCCTTTCCTTCATAGTAGGATGAATTCTTCCGAAAATTTCAAAACTGAAATTTTTCATTGACTTGTTGCAAAGATTCGCAATTTCGATGATTTTTCTAGGATCTCCTTTTTGGTACGTTACGACTCCTTCAAAGGCAATGACAAAAGAGTTTTTATATGTTTTATCCTTCTGCAACTCTTCTTGATAGGAAGGCGTATTATAAATCACTGTAATAGGTACATTTGGGTATCTCTTTTGATAAATTTCTTTAATTGAATCCGATACAGTAATGAGATGATCGACTTCTTTCATCAATAATGTCAAGAATTTGCTATTTGCTTCTAATTCATGTGCATCAAAGATGACCTTGACATTTTTTCCTTTTTTTCTAAGCGTTCTTTTGATTTGTACAGCTTCATACAACGTATGCAATTCGTGGGCATGGTAGATATCAGCATTTGTAGACAAAGCCTTTTCATATAATTTATCAGGAAAATAATTTTGTGTATTCGTTTCTAAAGCTTTAATCATTTTGTTGATATGCGTATAAGTAATTTCCACTATATCATACGTTAAAAACTTAATCCCTTTATATTCGAATGAATCCTTTTTAAAAGCTGGGTCTTTTATCGAACTTCGATTTGGTCCAAAAACAACTCCTCTTGTTTTTCCAGCTACAATGGTTACGTCATAACCTAATTTTTTTAAGCTAATAGCTTCTTTTTCAAAAACACGGACATCTTTAAAAGAATGCTTTCGAATTAACTTGCAAACTTTCATTTAGCATTCCTCCAATATGGATTCGGTTTACTGGTATATGCTATGCAAAATCTCACAAATGAACCGATACATATTCCTATTTTTTTATAAATTAATAGACAGTAACAATGTTTATCACTAGACATAAAATAGATTACGAACTTTTTATGAAAGGGGGATGTGAGTTGAAGCTGATTACAATCGTTGGTGCACGGCCGCAATTTATTAAAGCTGCCCCTTTTTCGGATGTGTTTCGAAAGCAGCATCATGAAATTATGATTCATACGGGACAACATTACGATCAAAATATGTCTGATATCTTTTTTCAAGAGCTCTCCATTCCAAAACCCGATTATTATTTAGGAGTTGGTTCTGGAAGTCATGGTTTACAGACGGGGAGAATGCTTGAAAAGATTGAACAGATACTGTTGAAAGAGAAGCCTGATGGAGTGCTTGTATATGGAGATACCAATTCGACATTGGCAGGAGCATTAGCGGCCAGCAAATTGCATATCCCGGTCTTTCATGTTGAGTCGGGACTGCGCAGTTATAATAAACGAATGCCAGAAGAACAAAATCGAGTATTGACCGACCATCTATCGGATTTATTGTTATGTCCTACGAAAACAGCTGTGGAAAATTTGAAAAAGGAAGGGATAACAGACGGGGTTCTTTTAACAGGCGATATTATGGTCGATGCTGTTAATCGATTTATGAATATATCAAATAAACGCTATTCAAACAGTAAATGGTTAGAAACATTGAAAGCTGAAAATCCACATATTCCGCTTTTAAAAGAAAAAGAATATTATCTTGCTACGATTCACCGCGCAGAAAACACAGATGATTTAATGAAATTACAAACGATTTTCACTGCTTTAGAAAGGTTGGATAAACCAGTACTCATACCGTTGCATCCAAGAACGCAAAAATTGGTGGAAAAATTTAATATTTCGTTTCGAAACGTAACAATTATTCAACCAGTAGGATATTTGTTAATGCTTTATTTAACAAAAAATGCTTATATGGTGGTGACGGATTCGGGCGGTCTTCAAAAGGAAGCCTATCTTTTAAAAACGCCTTGCACGACGCTAAGGGATCAAACAGAGTGGATTGAAACGTTAGAAAATGGTTGGAATTGTTTATGTCCAATCAATGTTCATTCGATAATGGAAAAGGCGTCCAGAAAATTAGACTGCTTGAATCATGCACAACCTCAAGTATTTGGAGATGGCAATGCAGCGCAGCGCATTTGTCAGGCGATTGTAAATAACTTTGCATAATTAGCGTACTGATTAAAGGTACGCTTTTTCATTAAATTGAAAGAGGCGATTGTAGACATAAAAAAAGACGCTTTTTATAAAAAGGCTGTTTTTTAATATTGCGTGTTCCTAAACTTTTTCAGTATTTAAACGTAAACAGCATATAAAAAACGTCCTTTAGCCCTTACTAGAAAAAGAAGTTACGAATTTTCATGACGTTAGAGAATAGTCTTGCATCCCGTGCCATTCTGCCGTAGTAAGGATGTTTATAAGGTGCTAAACATTGTTGAAACAAATCATCACAATAGCGGCATGGTCCGTACATTGCGTAACAAATATCGTGTTGTAAACAACAAAAGTCGACGGGATTTGTTGGTGCACCCGGTCCAGAACAACCCGGTCCGCAGTAACGATAACCAGGATAGCAGAAACCGAATGGCGATCTACGACGTTGGAACATTTGATATCCCCCATTTCCAATATAACTAGTATATATTTATACTATGGCAAAAATGAAGATTGAGTAGGGCATACATATAGATCTTCCATAACTTTATAAGATTAAGAGGGTAAAAAGTGTCTATCAAATTTAAATGAAAACTTATAAACTCAATTGCAGATAAATAGGAGAAGAGCTGCTCTTTGTAATGGATATGCTAAGGAGCAGCTCTATTTTTTATTTATAAATAATTAATATCGATCGCAATAAAAAACTATAAATTTTAAACTTGCCGGCACTTTTTAGAGAGTTTTGGATATATATAAGTCAGAAGGGTGGTGAATTACATGAGTGTAACAACAGTGATTCGTGATTTGTCTCAACTATTGCCCGTAGCACAAACTGCTTGCAAGTTGCTGTTTCAAGAATGCTATAAAGCGGGGATTCGAGATATTTTTATTACAGAAACTTACCGAACGCAGGAACGACAAAATTATTTATATCAGCAAGGTCGCAGTCGTCCAGGCTCAATAATCACATGGACCTTAAACAGCAGACACACAAGCCGCTTAGCGTGGGATATCGCAGTAGCACCACCTAAAGATCTTTACGATGTGACTACGTTGAATAAAGTTGGCGCCATTGCTCGAAAACTGAGCATTACTTGGGGGGGAGATTGGGTCGGCAGTGTCGATCGTCCTCATTTTGAAGTAACTCCATCTTGGACGATGCCAAAGGGTTATAAATTAGAAGGTACGGTGATTGTGCCAACAACGAGCAAGTTAAAAGTGCAGCTCATTATCGATGAAAAAGATATTGAAAAGGGGGAAGTAGGCGTGTGGGATCCAAAATCACCGACGATGTATTCAGCAGCTGAACAAATGCTGGAACAAGCAGTTAAAGAAGGACTCATTCAACCGTATCACTTAGATGACCTTCGAAATAAAAAAATGACAACTGACCGATTACTCGGTTTATATATTACGATTCAGCAAAGAAGGAATAAAAAGTAGAGCGATGAAGCTTTGATAAATACACTTTATATGAAAAAATGGTGGGTGAACGGGTGAAACACCTGTGTTCATCTATTTTTTTTACAGTGAATGGCTACTTAGAAAAGGAAGAATTATGTTCTTCCACTAATCTAGAGGACAACCTTTAATTAAAATCAATTGGTTGTCCTTTCCTGTTTTCCTTGTGTTATTCTCTCAAAAGGTAGGTTTCAATAATTAAAAAATATAAAAGCAACTTTCTGTCAAACTATGCAAAACCTTGATATAATAAGTTTTGTGAAAAAATATGAAAGGGTGCGAAACGATGAACGCTTACGAAGAATACATGCAAGCCATCGTGAAGCCAATGCGTCAAGAATTGGTGGACGTTGGATTTAAAGAATTAACAACAGCAGATGAAGTCAATGAATTTATGGCAACAGCGAAAGGGGTATCGCTTGTTGTGATTAACTCCGTATGTGGTTGTGCGGCTGGAAGTGCACGTCCAGCAGTAAGAGAAGCAATTAAAGAAATCAAACCAGATCACTTAGTGACGGTATTTGCTGGACAAGACCGCGAAGCAACAGCGGCAATGCGTGCATACTTTGAAGATATTCCGCCAAGCTCCCCATCCATTGCTATTTTACGTGATGGACAATTGGAATACTTTATTCCAAGAGAACAAATTGAAGGTTTTTCAGTGGAACAAATCCGTGACCATATTACGGGCGTGTTAAAACAAGCATGCGGAAAGTAATTGTGACGACGGCAGGTAGGCCAGATGAAGAGTCTTTTCAGTTGGCAAAACAAATTAGCGAAGAACTTCATGTTCGTTATGTTCCGCGAAAGAAACGTTCTGTTGCGAAAATCGGCAATCTTTATCAAGCCAATGTGATTGTTGCCGGGAAAAATCGGTTCGAGTATTATGCGAAAGGCTCTTCAACGCCTTTCTTTTTTCATCCTGATACGGCCGCTTTTCGTTTGAAGCGGTTAGAGAGAGGGGAAACGGAGCCGTTTATTGAGTCTTGTGGGCTGCAACCTGGCGATTCATTTCTTGACTGTACCTTAGGAATTGGTTCAGATTCGATTATTGCTTCTTTTACTGTTGGCGAAAGTGGAAAAGTGGTAGGTGTGGAAGTAGATCCTATCATTTCTTTTCTTGTCCGGAGAGGATTAAAAGAATATAAAACGGCAGACCCAGTGCTAAAACAAGCGATGGAGCGGATTCAGGTTATTCATGCTGAGGCAGTTGAATTTTTAAAGAAGCAGCCAGATAGTTCCTTTGATGTTGTATATCTTGATCCGATGTTTGAGGAGACCATTGAAGAATCAAATAACTTTGAATCGCTAAGAGAAGTCGGCAGCCATCATCCATTAACGGAAGAATGGGTAAAGGAAGCGTATCGTGTGGCGAAAAAGCGGGTGGTGTTAAAAGCTCATTTTCGTTCAACTCATTTTGAAGACTTGGGTTTTGAGCGAAAAGTGCGCTTGACATCGAAATTCCACTACGGGGTATTAGAAAAAAATTAATTGCTGATTACAGCAAGCATATAAAGTATAAAAAGAGCGAATATGGCAAGTTCGCTCTTTTTTGTGTAGGTGCGGATGGGGAGTAGTAAATATTATGATTGAAGTAGTCGCTTGTGCGAATGGGAAATCAACTTGTGTAGATAAAGTAGTCGCTTGTGCGAATGGGAAATCAACTTGTGTAGATAAAGTGTTCACTCGTGCTTATGATATTTCATCTTGTGTAGATAAAGTATTTACTCGTGCGTATGGGATACTAACTAGTGCAGATAAAGTGTTCGCTTGTGCGTATGGGAGACCAACTTGTGTAGATAAAGTATTTACTCGTGCGAATGGGAAATCAACTAGTGCAGATAAAGTGTTCGCTCGTGCGAATGGGAGACCAACTTGTGTAGATAAAGTATTTACTCGTGCGAATGGGAAATCAACTAGTGCAGATAAAGTGTTCGCTCGTGCGAATGGGAGACCAACTTGTGTAGATAAAGTGTTCAATCGTGCGTATGGGATACTAACTAGTGCAGATAAAGTGTTCGCTTGTGCGTATGGGAGACCAACTTGTGTAGATAAAGTATTCACTCGTGCGTATGGAATCTCAACTAGTGCAGATAAAGTACTCCCTCGTATATATAGCATCCCAACATGTGCAGAAGAAGCCCTCACTCGTGCGTATAGGAACAAGCTTTCTCGTGCGAATGGAGCAGTATAACTTGTATTGATCAAATATTCACCATGCTCCAAATAGATGTTTCCAATCTACTTTTACACATTTACTAAGCGTATTTTCATTCATTTTCCATATAAAAAGACACTCGCCCATTATTGTGATCGAGCGTCTTTTTGTAATTGTTCTATTTTTTGCTTAAACCATTCTTCTACAGTTAAACCACTGGATTGAATTTCCTTTTGTAGTTGTTCAAAGTACAGTTCTGCAACTTTTATTGTAAATATTTTATTTGCCATTTCCTGAACTCCCTTTATTATTTCTCCCCTAAGATAAGTTATAAAACTCTCCAACAGACAATTCTTTTAATCTTTCCTTCACTCTTCTTTTCCGATAAAGCATGTTGCCAGTTTCTGCGATGTTTTCAATCATACCTTTATTGGCGAAAGCTCCGAATAGTATGCCGGCAATCGGTATCGCTTGGAAGAATTTTTTCCAACCAAATTGATCACGGAACGTATAAAACACTTCTTGCCATCCTTTTAATTGCTGGATTACATCCGTAGAGGATTGTTTATCCATTTCCGACAATTCTTTTAAGATGGCTTCCTTTCCAACAATATCTGCATTTGCAAATTGCAAACATTTCACGATAAATATGCGTTCTATTTTATCATTTGGATCATATCCATAAATTATGGCAATTTCCTGAAGGGTTTTCAAGGAAATTCCCAATATCACAGGAATATCGACTACAAGAGTAAATAATCCGCCTACTCCCGTTGAAGCTCCTTGCACCGTTGCAATTGCTGCGCGTTTTTTCGAAAGCTGCTCGGAAATCTTTTTCATCTCTTCAATCGGCAAATTTCGAATCTCTTCTATCGAGTGGATATTTTTAACAGAGGAATGTTGATTGATTCTTTTAATGATAGCTTGTTCACTGACTAAATATTTTCCGCCTGTTTGAATGTAGCTTCCTAATTCATCCACTAATTCAGCAACTTTTTTTTGAATCCATTTTGGTGTCAATTTATCTAAAATTTTAAAGGGGATTCTACCGATTTTTTCCCAAAAAAATAAATCTTTTTGTTCCTTTTCCCATGCTTCAATCTCTTGTAAATAGGCCAATAATTGCTCCTTTGTTTCCAATATTCATTCTCCTATTCGTTTTTACCATGCATTATTTGTAGCTGTTTCCTATTTATACGAGTTCCTTTTCGAAAAAGTTTCGACAGAAGGATTATTAAAAAAAACCGAGAATATGTATGTAGAAGAGGAGTGGTAGAAATGTTTAAGATTTTTGTGACGAGTAAAATTAGTGATTCAGCATTAAACATATTAAAATCTGTGGGTGAAGTGGAAGTTTGGGAAAAGGAAGAAACGTTGAATGGGCCAGCGTTACTCGAAAAAATAAAAGATCAAGATGCCGTGCTTTCGATGGTCAACAATTTCATTACAGATGACATTTTACAACAAGCATCAAAGTTAAAAGTTATCGGCAATTGCGGTGTTGGCTATAACAATATCGATATTGCTTCTGCGGAAAAACGTGGCATCGTCGTAACAAACACGCCAGATGTTCTAAATGATGCAACGGCAGACCTTACATGGGCACTGATTCTTGGAATGGCAAGAAGAATTGTTGAAGCCGATCATTTCGTTCGGGAAGGGAAGTTTACCGGCTGGCTTCCGCATTTATTTATCGGCAATATGGTATATGGAAAGAAATTAGGCATCATAGGGATGGGGAGAATTGGGTCAGCTGTATGTCAAAGAGCAAAAGGGTTCAATATGAAGGTTTACTATTATAATCGAAATCCGTTGCCGAAAGAAAAGGAACAAGAATACAATGCACGATATGTCGATTTGGAAACGTTGTTAAAAGAGTGCGATTATATCACAATCCATGCACCATTAAATGAAGAATCTTATCATTTGATTGGGCGAGAAGAATTACATCTCATGAAAAAAGATGCTTATTTAATTAATACATCCCGTGGGCCATTAATTGATGAACAAGCGTTATATGAACATTTAAAAGAAGGAAAAATCGCTGGGGCGGCACTCGATGTGTACGAACATGAACCGAAAATTGTGGAAGGGTTGTTGGCGTTAGATAATGTCATCTTGCTTCCTCATATTGGCAGTGCTACATATGAAACGAGAACAAAAATGGCGGAACTCGCTGCGAACAATATTGCCAATGTGTTATCGGGTAAAGAACCGATTACGCCTGTGACGAAAGGTTTGAAAATATGAGAGTTTTAGTTGCACCGGATTCCTTTAAAGGCTCTCTTTCATCAATTGAATTGTGCCAAACAATTCGCCATGGGATGAACAACGTCATGGATGCAGAAGTAATCGAAGTTCCGATTTCTGATGGAGGAGAAGGTTTTTTAGAAAGCATCTGTTCTGTGCATCCATTCCAAGTGGAGTTGGTAAACGTCAAAGATCCGTTGGGGAGAACGATTCAAGGAAAAATGGCGTTTGACTTACAAAAACGAACGGCGTTTATCGAGATGGCAAAAAGTACAGGGTTAACACATGTATCGGAGGATGAACGAAATCCCTATCAATCATTTAGCTACGGGGTAGGAAATTTTATTTTATATGGTTTAGATAAAGGCTGTCGTACCTTTATTATCGGCCTTGGCGGTAGTGCTACGAATGATGCGGGTGTTGGGATGCTTTTGGAATTGGGCGTGTCGTTCAGAGATGTTCACAATAAACCTGTAGAAATTGAATCATTAACGGATATCCAAAAAATTGCTTCACTTGATTTACAAAAGGTTGATCCGAGGCTATTTGAATGTGAATTTATTTTGGCGACGGATGTAAATAATCCTCTTTGTGGAGAGCAGGGGGCGACTTTCGTATTCGGACCGCAAAAAGGCATTGCCAAAGAGCGTTTAAACGAAATTGATGGAATCCTTGAACATTATGGAAAAGTATTAGAAAAAGAATTTCGTAAGGAGATTGTAAGTCGCGAAGGCGTTGGTGCTGCTGGGGGAATTACTGCATCCTTTTTGGCACTTTTTAAAACGCAAATTAGACAAGGCATTGACATATTAATAGAATATTTACAATTAGATCAGTTGCTTCCTACGGTGGATTTCGTTATAACAGGGGAGGGGAAACTAGATCATCAAACCCTTAATGGAAAAGTAATCAAAGGAATTTGTGAACTTGCCAATCAGCATCATATCCCGGTTGTGGCGGTTTGCGGCAATATTGAATTATCGAGAAATGAAATAAGAGAATTAGGATTATCCGCGGCTTTCTCAATATGTAAAGGACCGAGTTCGATAGAAGAATCAATGAAAGATGCAAAACAACTTGTGTTGGAACTAGTTGAGAATATCGCAGAGTTGCTGAGAATTTAAGTGTAACTGCACTGCTACTCTATCAAAGATTCATAGCAGTGCTCCTCCTATAAACAAAAAAAGCCACGAGACGCAGCTTTTTTCATGACTTATTTAGAAAAGCAGAATGAAGTTAAGTATCCTAAATAAAGAACAAGACCAATGGCAATAGTAATTGAGGCCATTCCTTATCCCTCCTTAATAGAAAACAATGGTCGATTCCCTAGTAATTTTACTATGAAAACTTAAATTAGGAAACCTTTTTCATAGAAAATCGTAAATAATGATAGTAGATTTGTATAGAAAGCTGGTGAGGTCCTTGAAAAAGTGGTGGCAAAAAGCACTCGTATTTACCGTTGCCTTATTAACATTAGGGTTCATTACGCCTGATCATTCCATTTGGGATGTATTAGAAAATGGACAAGACTCTAATCGAACGCCAAGTTCCGATTATAAAAATGTTGAAGAAGCAAATGAAAGTATTGAAGAATCTTATATAGAAGAAAGTAACGAGTCGATTGAATCAATTGATTCAATTGATTCAATTATTCATCTTGCACGTGAACAATCATACATAAAATTTGGTTCAAAAATTACGCCGGTGATTGAAGATGAATTCGAACAACAGATTTTCCCAAATATAGAAAGAATTATTTCTACTACCTTATCAAATTTGGATGATGAATCAAAACGTTATTTAACAATTTCTGAAAAACCGGGCGGAAATTATTCTGAAAAAATATTTCATATTACGGATGGTATAAGCGGAAAAGACTTACTTCGATTCCATGTTCGTACGGAAAAGCGTCCTCAAGAAGGATATTATTACAACTTCCATTATCATACTCACGAGGATCATTTTGCATCCCATCATACGATTGGGGATATTTACTATTCTAAAAATACTCCACCTAAATGGCTTTCTTAATATCCAATACCACCTAAAAATGGGTGGTATTTTTTTATTTTCAAAAATTGGGGATATATTGTCAAATATATCTTTTTTTCATTTTATATCCAATTTCTTAAAAAATAGGCTAAACAATACTACTATTATACCGATATACTTTTATGTCAAGGAGGTCTTTAGTAGTGTTGTTGAGCAACTTGATTATTAGGATAAATGGCGCTGTTGATGCATTAGATTATGGTACAGCTCGTAGATACATAGAGGAAAACTTTGATACTGTTTATGAAAATAGACATTTGCTTAACAGTAATGCTCGGGAAATTCTTTTATTTGTTCAGCAGAAATTTGAATCGGTGGAACAAACGTTAACAAAAGAAGAATTACATGCTATTACTGTCATTAATACTTATGCAAGTCGATTCGATATTAGCGGATTAAAGATATTTTTAAGAGAAAAAGAACAATTATTATTAAGGGAAAATACACTAAAAAATTTGAATAGCGATGCAAAAATATTGTTATCAAGTATGGGAATGATAAAATGAAATAGTTCCAATGAGGACATTTGGTAAAAGACAAATGGAGAAGCTGATTCGAGTTCATTGAATCAGCTTTTCGTTTTTTTATTGTTAATTTGTAAAGCAAAGGGTTGTTAAGTATATTGTATATAAAATAAGTCCGATACCAATTAAAAAATCTGCATCCATTATAATCCCTCCGATTGAAGATATGTTTAGAAAGTAATTATATGCAACATTTTACAAATCCATTCATTTTTCATTTGAAACCAATCTCTTTTCTTTTATGATATGATAAGAAAAGTTCTTTTTTCGATGACGCAATATTATTTCATAAATTGCTGTAAGTTTGGAAAAATGATTACGAACTAGAATTTTCATAGACGGGAGTGTATTGATATGCGCCATCCTGAGTATGCGTATTTAGATTTATTGCAACATATCTTAGATACGGGAGTGAAAAAAGAAGATCGAACAGGGACAGGAACAATCAGCATTTTTGGTTATCAAATGCGCTTTGATTTAAGCAAAGGTTTTCCATTATTAACTACGAAGCGCGTACCTTTTAAACTGATTGCTAGCGAATTGTTATGGTTTATTAAAGGTGATACAAATATTCGGTATTTACTCGAGCATAATAACCACATTTGGGATGAATGGGCGTTTAAAAAGTGGGTTGAATCAAGTGAGTATAATGGACCGGATATGACCGACTTCGGATTACGTGCAGCAAAGGATGAAGAGTTTGCAAAAGTGTTAGATGAGCAAATGAAAATCTTCCATGAAAAAGTACTAACGGATGATGAATTTTCAAAAAAATATGGTGAGTTAGGTCCGGTATATGGAAAACAATGGAGAAGTTGGCCTAGTGACAACGGTGAAACGATTGACCAATTAAAAAATGTGATTGAGCAAATTAAGCGAAATCCAAATTCCCGCCGATTAATTGTCTCTGCATGGAATCCAGCAGAAGTGGATGAAATGGCGCTACCACCTTGCCATACGTTATTCCAATTTTATGTGGCAGAAGGGAAATTATCATGTCAACTATATCAACGTAGTGCAGACGTGTTTTTAGGTGTGCCGTTTAATATTGCTTCTTATGCATTGTTGACGTATTTAATCGCTCATGAATGCGGACTTGAAGTAGGAGAGTTTATTCATAGCTTTGGCGATACACATATTTATTTAAATCATATAGAACAAGTGAAGGAACAGCTTTCTAGAGAACCGAAAGCCCTCCCGACGCTAAAAATTAATCCTGAGAAAAAATCGGTATTTGATATCGAGTTGGATGACTTGTCGATTGAAGGGTATGACCCACATCCAACCATCAAAGCGCCTGTAGCAGTTTAAGAGTAATAATGTATTTGATTTGATAAAAGCCACAAAAGAATGGAAAACTTCCATTACTTTGTGGCTTTGTTTGCTACAATTAAATATAAGAGAGAGAATTTGAAGGAAATGAGTTACGATCAAGTGTTATACACGATTTAAAGAAAAATCAAAAGGATTGTAATGAAGGTATAAAAAATGAATTGATAACATTAAGGATAATAAGGACTACAGTTAGATTACACAATTATGGATTTTTGATGGAGTAAATAGCTAGACAGTAGATATAAGAGAGAAGAATATTCTTTATAAAATTAGAATATGATTCTATATTTTATTTACATTCAATGAAAAAATTTTTGAAATTGGGGTTGCATTATTTATATTAATTTGTTACATTATAAATCCAGTCGTTAATCCGACTAAAAAATATCAATAAATGATTTACATGATGAGTTGTAACATAATAATGATAGTTTCCCTTATCTGAATGAATAGCTATTAAAAATATAGTTGATAACAAAAGGGAACTGTGTTATAATATAAAAGTTGTCAAAAAATGACGAAATGAACCTTGAAAACTGAACAACAAAACGTTAATGCAATAAATTATCTAGTTGTTAACCCTCGTTAACAAACTAGATTCGGACATTAAATTTTGAGCAAATCAAATTTTCTTTTATGGAGAGTTTGATCCTGGCTCAGGACGAACGCTGGCGGCGTGCCTAATACATGCAAGTCGAGCGAACCAATTGAAAGC
>NZ_JAAXPW010000050.1 GCF_012396605.1 Ureibacillus thermosphaericus | reverse complement strand
TGTCTCAGGAAGCGATTTTTTTCGAATGGCTATTATTTTCTTTGAGTTGACTATTATCTTGTCGGGTTTGGCTATTATCTTCCCGAATTTGACTATTATCCGATGTCTCAGGAAGCGATTTTTTTCGAATGGCTATTATTTTCTATGAGTTGGCTATTATCTTGTCAGGTTTGACTATTATCTTCCTAAGTTTGACTATTATCCGATTTTTCAGGAAGCGATTTTTTTCGAATGGCTATTATTTTCTATGAGTTGGCTAATATATTGTCAGGTTTGACTATTATCTTCCCGAATTTGACTATTATCTAATGTCTCTGGAAGCGACTTTTTTCGTGCGACTATTATTTTCGAGGACTTGACTATTATATTGTCGGGTTTGGCTATTATCTGTCCCTGTTTGACTATTATCCAATATATAAGGATTATTTTCATAAATTTAACGAATATCTCCTCCATTCAATTTCTATCTTGTCTTTCAAGAAGCAAATAACCCTTTCTGCTTATTAAATGAAAGACAAAAATAAAACGACAAAACCTCACCCACAAGATTTTGTCGTTCTTTCCACGATTGATGGGAATAAATTAAACACACATAACATATTGTACAGTAGAAAAATAGATTGCCCTTAAAATCACTTACACATTTAACGTAGTTTCCGTCGTAACAATTGGTTTCTCTTCAATTGTATTGCTAGAAACGCGTTCAATATTTGCCCCAAGCGCACGCAATTTCTTTTCGAAGTCGACATATCCCCGATCCAAATGATGCAGTTTTGTTACGCGAGTGACTCCTTCTGAAGCTAACCCAGCTAAAATCAATGCTGCAGCTGCACGCAGGTCCGTTGCTGCAACCTCTGCACCTTGCAATTTCACTGGTCCTTCGACAAACGTTGAACGGCCTTCAATTTTCAACGACGCATTCATGCGACGAAACTCTTCAACATGCATAAAGCGATTTTCAAAAACCGTTTCCGTAATGATACTCGTTCCTTGAGCTGTTAACATTAACGCCATCATTTGGGCTTGCATATCTGTAGGGAATCCTGGATATGGCATCGTTTTCACATCAACTGCTTTTAACGGTTCAGATGCACATACTCGAAGTCCATTTCCTTCTTCCGTAATCTTCACGCCCATTTCACTCATTTTTGCAATTAAAGCTGTCAAATGTTCAGGAATCACATTTTCTATTAAAATATCACCACGAGTAATTGCTGCAGCTACCATAAAAGTCCCTGCCTCAATTCGGTCTGGAATTACATGATGAATTGTTCCGTGCAGTTCATCCACACCTTCAATGCGGATTGTGTCAGTTCCTGCTCCTGTGACACGACCACCCATTTTGTTGATGAAATTTGCTAAATCGACAATTTCCGGTTCTTTTGCTGCATTTTCAATAATTGTTGTTCCTTTAGCTAAAGCAGCAGCCGTCATGATATTTTCTGTTGCTCCCACACTTGGAAAATCTAAATAAATATTCGCACCTTTTAAACGATTTTCCACTTTTGCTTCCACATACCCATGACCGAAGGAAATTTTTGCTCCCATGGCTTCAAAACCTTTTAAATGCAATTCAATTGGCCGGGAACCAATTGCACAACCACCAGGCATTGCAACACGAGCATATCCATTTCGAGCTAAAAGAGATCCCATCACTAAAATTGAGGCGCGCATTTTGCTAACATAGTCAAAGGGAGCTTCGCTTAACAATTTCTTTTCAGCATTTATATGAAATTCATTATTTTCAACATCATATTTTACTTCAGCATTTAAGCTTTTTAATACTTCATTTATGGTATGAACATCCGCTAAGTTCGGGACGTCTTTTATAACACTAGTATTCTTAGAAGCTAGCAACGAAGCAGTTAAAATTGGTAATACGGCATTTTTTGCCCCTTCTATTTTAACTTTTCCTTGTAATCTTCGGCCTCCTGTAACAATCATTTTATCCACAAATCGTCCCTCCGAATCCATTCTCCAATGATGTTTATCACAATCAATCAATAAAAAAACAAACCATATTCATAGTAATGCTTAAATCAAATATTTACAAGTGACTAAAAATACTAATTTCAGATATTTTTCATCATATATCTACAATTATATATTACGCACAACAAGGATTGATGGTGAATTTTTACGAAATATTAAATTTTGCTTACTTTTCCAACTTTTTATGTCATTTTTGTCTCAAAATTATCTACATGATTGCCCAGGAAATAACACGTATATGTATTGTAACGACAAAGGAGTCATAAATTGTCATTTGCCCTTACAAACCATATAAATAATAGAAGGGAACTGTTGTGCAAAATAAAAGTACATTACGAAAAAATAAACGGTAATTGTTTTGATAAACCTGTAAAATCAAGGACAAACTTTGATACACTGTATCCTAAAACAATGCTTAACAATATATACATGAGTTGAATTTGAAAAGTCTTTCCCTTTTTAAACACGACATCTAATCGAATAGATTGCAATGCATAGAATGCTATACAAATAAATAGAATATGGGAAAATAATCCAATTGCGGCTTGAATTCCAATAGTTTGATAAATATTATTCATATGCACGTCTCCTCAAACAGGATAGTCTAATTAAAATGATGTATCTTCAAAGAAGGATATAACATATTAAAAGCGGACAGTTAAACTGCCCGCTTATTCATTAAATTCTACCCTCATAAACGTTGATACGATTGATCGCACGTTTCAAAGCTAATTCTGCCCGTTTAAAATCAATGTCATCGGACTTACTTTGTAAACGTTCTTCTGCTCTTTTCTTTGCTGCTTGAGCGCGAGCAAGATCAATGTTCTCAGCAACTTCAGCTGAAGGTGCCAGAATCGAGATTTTATCTGGACGAACTTCAATAAAGCCACCGCTAACGGCTACTGCTTTTTGTGAACCGTCTGCTAACTTTAGTTTTACCGCACTGATTTCAAGCGGTGCCACTAAAGGAATATGACCTGGAAGAATACCGATATCCCCAGAAACTGTTTTAGCAATTACCATTGCGATTTCTGAATCGTATACTGGGCCGTCCGGAGTGACAATATTGACTTGAACTGTCTTCATTTTTTTTCCTCCTCCGTCCGTAACATTATACCTCTACGCCCATTGCTTTAGCTCTTTCGATTACGTCTTCAATGCTTCCTACTAATCGGAATGCATCTTCTGGTAAATGGTCATATTTACCTTCTAAGATTTCTTTGAAGCTGCGCACTGTGTCTTTTACAGGAACGTATGAACCTGGTTGACCAGTGAATTGCTCAGCAACGTGGAAGTTTTGTGATAAGAAGAATTGAATGCGACGTGCACGTTCAACTGTTTTCTTATCTTCTTCAGATAATTCATCCATACCTAAGATTGCGATGATGTCTTGTAATTCACGATAACGTTGTAATGTTTGTTGTACACCACGAGCTACTTGATAGTGTTCTTCACCAACGATTTCTGGTGATAACGCACGAGAAGTAGATGCTAGTGGGTCCACCGCAGGGTAAATACCCATCTCAGATAATTTACGTTCAAGGTTTGTTGTAGAGTCTAAGTGAGCGAATGTTGTAGCTGGAGCCGGGTCAGTATAGTCGTCGGCTGGTACATAAATCGCTTGAATAGATGTAATAGAACCTTTATTTGTAGATGTGATACGTTCTTGTAAGTTACCCATTTCTGTAGCAAGTGTTGGTTGGTAACCAACGGCTGATGGCATACGACCAAGTAGGGCTGATACTTCCGAACCTGCTTGCGTGAAGCGGAAGATGTTGTCGATGAATAAAAGTACGTCTTGACCTTGTTCATCACGGAAGTATTCTGCCATTGTTAAACCTGTTAGGGCAACGCGCATACGTGCACCAGGTGGTTCGTTCATTTGTCCGAATACCATGGCAGTTTTACTAATAACTCCGGAATCGCTCATTTCATGATATAAGTCGTTACCTTCACGAGTACGTTCACCTACACCAGCGAATACAGAGATACCACCGTGTTCTTGTGCGATGTTGTGAATTAATTCTTGGATAAGTACCGTTTTACCTACTCCGGCACCACCGAATAGACCTACTTTACCACCTTTAATATAAGGAGCTAATAAGTCAACTACTTTAATACCTGTTTCAAGAATTTCTACTTTTGTAGATAATTCTTCAAATGTTGGAGCTTCGCGGTGAATTGGATCACGACGAGCTTCTCCTGGAATATCTTCTTTTTCGTCAATTGGTTCACCAAGAACGTTGAATACGCGTCCTAGTGTTACTTCACCAACTGGAACAGAGATTGGTGCATTCGTATTTGTTACTTCCGCGCCACGTTGAAGACCGTCTGTAGAGGCCATGGCAATTGTGCGGACAGAGTCGTCACCAAGATGTAATGCTACTTCTAATGTCAAAGTAACAGTATCTTCACCAGGACGATTGATGTTAACTGTTAAAGCATCGTAGATATTTGGTAATTGTCCGTTCGGGAATTTTACGTCAACGACTGGACCCATTACCTGAAGAACATGTCCTTTGTTCATTCCTGTGTACCCTCCTATCGTACATTTATACGCAACAAGAAGCTAGCCTATTGGATGGCTTCTGCTCCACTAACAATTTCAGTAATTTCTTGTGTAATCGATGCTTGACGAGCACGGTTGTATTCAAGTGTAAGTGTTTTAATAAGTTCATTCGCATTATCTGTCGCTGTTTTCATGGCAGTCATACGTGCAGCATGTTCACTTGCTTTCGCATCAAGTAGAGCACCATAAATTAAGCTTTCAGCATATTGAGGGAGCAATACTTCTAGAATTGCTTCCGCATTTGGTTCGAATTCATACGATGCTTGAAGCCCTTCTGTTGCAGGCGCTAAATCCGTAATTGGTAATACTTTTTTCTCTGTCACTACTTGTGAAATAACGCTCACGTAGTGGTTATAGTACATATAAAGTTCATCATATGTACCATCAGCGAACATACCAACAGCTTTTCGTGCGATTTGTTTAATTTGGGAGAATGATGGTTGGTCAGGAAGGCCGACAACGCTATCAACAACATTTAAGCCACGCTTTTTAAAATAATCTGTAGGTACACGCCCTATTGATAAAATGACATACTCGTCTTTTGATTTATGACGTTCTTCTATCGTACGTGATAATTCACGAATTACGTTCGCATTATAAGCTCCAGCCAATCCACGGTCGGAACCAATAATGATATAACCCGTCTTCTTAACAGGGCGAGCTGTCAACATTGGGTGTGAGACATCTGATGCGCCGCTAGCAATCGATGCAACAACGTCTTGCACTTTTTCCATATAAGGAACGTAAGCTTTTGCATTTTCTTCCGCTTTTGATCTTTTAGAAGCGGACACCATTTGCATCGCTTTTGTAATATGCCCTGTTTTACGCGTTGAGTTGATTCGGTTTTTAATATCGCGCAAACTTCTTGCCACTGGTATTTCACCACCTTTTCATTTTAGTCATCATTCGTGCTACGAATCAGCAGAAGATCTTTCAGCAAAGCTGAAAGAATCATTCTTCTGATTTAGCAAATTGGTTTTTGAATTCTGTAAGAGCTGCTTTGAAGTCTTCGTCTGATGGTAAATCTTTTGTAGTACGAATATGTTCTAAAATGTGAGTGTGGTTTACATCTAACCAGCTGTACAACTCATTTTCGAAACGACGGATATCTTTTACTGGAATATCATCTAAGTAACCGCGAGTTAGAGCGTAAATGATTACAACTTGATATTCTACTTTAATTGGTTTGTTTAAGTCTTGTTTTAACACTTCAACTGTACGCTTACCACGTTCAAGTTTTGCAAGTGTCGCTTTATCTAAATCTGAACCGAATTGAGCGAATGCTTCAAGTTCACGGTACGCAGCTAAGTCAAGACGCAATGTACCAGCAACTTTTTTCATCGCTTTGATTTGCGCAGCACCACCTACACGGGATACGGATAAACCGGCGTTGATCGCTGGACGTACACCTGAGTGGAATAGGTCAGATTGTAAGAAAATTTGTCCGTCTGTGATTGAGATTACGTTTGTTGGGATGTAAGCAGAAATATCCCCAGCTTGTGTTTCAACGAATGGAAGAGCTGTAATAGAACCTGCACCCATTGCGTCACTTAATTTCGCAGCACGTTCTAGTAAACGGCTGTGTAAGTAGAATACGTCACCTGGGTAAGCTTCACGACCTGGTGGACGACGTAATAACAATGAAAGCTCACGGTAAGCTGCTGCTTGTTTAGAAAGATCATCGTACACAATTAAAACGTGTTTACCTTGTAACATGAAGTGCTCAGCCATTGAAACCCCAGCATATGGTGCTAAGTATAATAATGGTGCTGGTTGAGAAGCTGATGCTGTGATAACGATTGAATAATCTAACGCACCGTTTTTACGAAGCGTTTCAACAACCGTACGAACTGTAGATTCTTTCTGACCGATTGCAACGTAAATACAAATCATGTTTTGGTCAGCTTGGTTTAAGATTGTATCGATTGCGATAGATGTTTTACCTGTTTGACGGTCACCAATGATTAACTCACGTTGACCACGGCCGATTGGTACTAATGCGTCAATCGCTTTAATACCTGTTTGCAATGGTTCGTGTACAGATTTACGAGCCATAACCCCGAAAGCTGGGCTTTCGATTGGACGAGTTTTTGTTGTATTGATAGGTCCTTTTCCATCCACTGGCATACCAAGTGGGTTTACTACACGACCGATTAATTCTTCACCAACTGGAACTTCCATGATACGACCTGTGCGACGAACTGTATCGCCTTCTTTGATGCCAAGGTAGTTACCTAGAATAACGATACCGACGTTGCCTTCTTCTAGGTTTTGTGCCATACCCATTACACCATTTTCGAACTCAAGAAGTTCTCCTGCCATACAGTTGTCGAGGCCATGAGCGCGTGCGATACCGTCACCAACAGTGATTACAGTACCAACTTCATTTACTTCTAATTCAGATTGGTAGTTTTCAATCTGCTTTCTTAACAGAGCGCTGATTTCTTCAGCCTTGATGCTCATGAATGTCACCTCTCACTTTTCTATTTATTAACGACTAACGTGCGTCTGAGACTATCTAATTTATTCGCTACAGTGTTATCGAAAATCATGTTTCCAATTTGAACTCGAACTCCACCAATCACTGATGGTTCAATCACATTCGTAATGTTCAATGACTCTTTGCCAACTAATTTTGCGAAAGAAGTAGAAATGTCTTTTTTCTCTTCTTCTGTTAGTTCGCGTGTTGAGTATACTGTAGCTTCCGCAGTGCCTTGAGCGTCAGCTGCTAATGTTTTAAATGCTTCTGCAATATTCACTAATTCATTGATACGTTTTTTATCAATTAATAATTTGATTGTATTTAGTAAGATTGAATTCGCTTCCTTGAAAAGTTCGGAAACGATTTCCTTTTTTCGTTCAGAAGAAAACTTTGGATTCGTCAATAATGAAATGAAATCACGATTTGCACTTACGACTTTTGTCATTTCTTGAAGTTCTTGATTCACTTCATCGACGATATTTTGTTTTTGTGCTACAGAAAAAAGTGCTTCGGCATAGCGATTAGCTACAGTAGATTTACTCATTTCGCTTCGCCTGCCTTAGCAATCGTTTCTTTAATTAATGCACTGTTATCTTCTTCAGAAATTTCTTTTTCAAGCACTTTAGATGCTGCAAGAACTGAAAGTGAAACCACTTCTTCACGCAATGAAGCGATCGCTTTTTCTTTTTCTGTTTCGATTTCACGAACAGCAGATTCTTTTAAGCGATTTGCTTCTTGACGAGCTGTTTCAACGATTTCATCACGCTGTGCTTCAGCTTGCTTTTTCGCGCTTTCAATAATTTTTTGTGCTTCTGTGCGAGCTTCTTTTAATAATGCTTTTTGCTCTTCTAAAGCTTTTGCAGCTTCTTTGCGAGCATTTTCAGCCGCGTCGATTTCACTTGCAACTAATTCCTCACGCTGTTTCATGATGCCCATTAACGGACCCCATGCAAATTTCTTTAATAATGCCATTAATACGAGGAAGATTACTAATGTTGCAAGAATATCTCCAAGGTTAACTACTTCAGCAACATCTGAACCTAATACTAGATATTCAAAATTCACGATTGTTTCACTCCCTTCAAGAGCTTCAAATTCCATTTAGTCTGCCCTACTTCAGTTCATTTCCAATCGAAAATTTGAAGAGAGCCTTTTATTTTCAAATCTATTGTTTGTGATTTAAAATTGTTTCTAACAGTCATTTTTATAAAAAATGGTTGCAGTTAAACCTTTAAATAAAAGGAATGGCGAAGTTTCTTATACAAATCATCCTTCGCCACACGGAACCAATTATCGGTTCATTACGATGAACGCAACTACTACAGCGATGATCGGTAAGGCTTCTACTAACGCTACCCCGATGAACATTGTAGTTTGAAGAACGCCACGTGCTTCTGGTTGACGTGCAATTCCTTCTACTGTACGAGATACGATTAAACCGTTACCAATACCTGCACCTAGTGCTGCTAAACCAATTGCAATTGCTGCTGCTAATAAACCCATCTTAATATTTCCTCCTTGGAATTATTTTTTTATTTTTTTGAGATGAAATGCATAATGTGAATATTACACTATGACTTTATAAAATTAATGGTCTTCACTCACTTTGTGTGAAATATAAACCATTGTTAACATTGTAAATACGAAGGCTTGGATAAAGCCGATAAAGATTGAGAATCCTAACCATGCCATTGTTGGGATAATGGCACCGATAAAGCCGAATATTGTTGAGCTAGCTAGTCCAGCAAGTAGACCTAATAGAATCTCACCTGCATAGATGTTACCGTAAAGACGCAAACCAAGTGTTAACGTGTTTGCAAACTCTTCGATTATTTTTAATGGTAATAAGAATGCTTTTGGCTGAACAAAAGTTTTAGCATAGTGTCCTAAACCATGCAACTTAATACCATAGAATGTTGCAAGTACTGTTACCATTGATGCTAACGTTAATGTTACTACAGGATCTGCAGTTGGTGATTTCCACCATAAATCTCCATGTATATAAATACCTGAGAATGGTAGACCTAAAAGGTTCGCAACTGCAATAAACATAATAAGCGTGATTCCTAGAACGTGGAATCGACCACCTGTTTTCCAGTCCATGTTGCTTTTGATAATCCCTTTTACAAAGTCCATTACCCATTCCATGAAGTTTTGCATTCCCGTCGGCTTCAACTTTAAGTTTCTCGTTGAGATGAACGCGATGATAAATACAATAGTCGCTGTAACTAACAAAGTTAAGATTGTAGCCAAGTTGAATGTAATTGGAATATTTCCTAAATGCAGAGTATACTCCGGTGCTCCATGTTCCATTTCTTGCACTCACCTCACTTTCAAATGACCTATTTTCTAGTTTTGAGTAAACTGATGAAGGCCTCGATAAAGAGGAAAATATAAGGAATCATTAGCCCGATGACTGAGCTAACAACATTGAAGTATTTTGGCAACGCGATCGGTATTGCTACTGCAGCTACTGCAGAGGCAAAGCGTAAACCTGAACCAAGAGACACTGTTCGTTTTCCCTCTTGATAGGAACGGTCAAACTTGTCCATTCTTCGAACAAGAATCCAAAAGTTGTAAGTACCAAAGAGCGCACCAATCCCCATTCCCGAGAAAATCGTCGGATATGGCGTAAAAAACCATCCTATTATACATAGGGCAAGCAAAAAAAATAAAGCTTTTTTCTGCTTAATAAAAATTTGGTGCAAATCCAACATTGGTTCAATCTCCTGAATCCTTTTTATTCGCCGTGCCTATTGAGTTATACAAGAGTTTAGTGTCAAGTGGAAACAAATTTTACATATTTTCTCTGAGGGCAAAATTTTTTACCGCTATGTATTTTTCCCTTTTTATTACTCTTGTATTCAGACTCTTCCAACGTTGCAAAATTTCATTCTTTGTTTCCACTGTTTGCATAGTAGAAACTTGATATTACAAGGGTTTGAAAATCATTTTGTAATAGAATCCCCTTAATATTCATACACTTTGTAAGCATACAATAGGGGCTTTTTGATGTCAATTAGTTTTAGTGAAAAACTTCACAGTGAACTTACTTTGTCAAAATATTGACAAATTTCCAACAGAGAATCTATTTTAGACGATTTTTATTGTTACAAAATTTAATTTTCACAATATTTTCTACTTATTTAATAGAATCTAATTTCATGTAAAATTATTGTTTCTTCTCATGGAAATATGTTAATAGCGCATCAACAATTCGACGAGATGCGAAGCCGTCACCATATGGATTGGATGCTTTCGCCATTTTCTCATATGCATTTTGATCTTCTAACAATTCCTTCGCTAAATGATAGATAGTTTCTTCATTTGTTCCAGCAAGTTTTAATGTCCCCGCTTCAATGCCTTCTGGACGCTCTGTTGTATCACGCAATACTAGTACAGGTTTTCCTAATGATGGTGCTTCTTCTTGCACGCCTCCTGAATCCGTTAAAATCATATACGAGCGGGCAGCAAAATTATGGAAGTCAAATACTTCAAGCGGTTCGATTAAATGAATTCTCGGATCATCACCTAAAATTTCATTTGCTACTTCTCTTACAGCTGGATTTAAATGAACTGGATATACTACTTGCACATCTTCATGTTCTTGAAGCAAGCGTTTGATTGCTCGGAACATGTGACGCATCGGTTCTCCTAAATTTTCACGTCGATGTGCTGTTAAGAGAATCATGCGATCGTTTCCGATTTTATCTAAAATCGGATGTGTATAGTGTTCTTTCACCGTTGTTTTTAATGCATCAATAGCTGTGTTGCCTGTGACAAAAATCGTGTCGGGATTTTTGTTTTCTTTTAGCAAGTTTTGTTTAGATTGTTCAGTCGGTGCAAAATGCAAGTCGGCCATGATGCCAGTAAGTTGTCTGTTCATTTCTTCTGGATACGGTGAATATTTATTGTGAGTTCTTAATCCTGCTTCAACATGTCCAATTGCAATTTGGTTATAAAAGGCAGCAAGGCTACCTACGAAAGTTGTTGTTGTATCACCATGAACTAAAACGATGTCTGGTTTTGCTTCCTTCATGACTTGATCTAAACCTTGAAGGGCATTCACCGTCACATCGATTAACGTTTGTCGATCTTTCATGATATTCAAATCGTAGTCAGGTGTAATATCGAAAGTTTCAAGCACTTGATCAAGCATTTGTCGATGCTGTGCCGTTACTGTGACAATTGATTCGATTTCATCTTTATATTTTTTTAGCTCCAACACGACCGGTGCCATTTTGATTGCTTCAGGCCTAGTACCGAAGATGGTCATTACTTTAATTTTATTTGTCAACGGATGATACTCCCTTCTGATTGTGCAAAATTTGCAGAAAACGCCCTTCATTTTGAAGGACGCATCTATTTTCTATTTATTTCGTACCGAATAGACGGTCACCCGCGTCACCTAAACCAGGAACAATGTAGCCATGTTCATTCAATTTTTCATCTAAAGCTGCAATGAAGATGTCTACATCCGGATGAGCTTCTTGTAATACTTGTACTCCTTCCGGTGCTGCAATTAAACACATAAATTTAATGTTTACTGCTCCTCGCTTTTTCAACGCGTTAATCGCTTCTACAGCAGAACCACCAGTTGCAAGCATTGGGTCTACTACGATAAATTCACGTTCTTTTACATCTTGAGGAAGTTTTACATAGTACTCAACTGGTTTTAACGTTTCAGGATCACGGTATAATCCGATATGACCAACTTTGGCTGCAGGAATTAATTTTAATACTCCGTCAACCATTCCGATTCCCGCACGCAAAATTGGAACAAGAGCGATTTTCTTACCTGCAAGTACTTTTGTTTTTGCTCTTGTAATCGGTGTATCGATTTCAATTTCTTCTAATGGCAAATCGCGAGTGATTTCGAATGCCATTAATGTTGCTACTTCATCAACAAGTTCACGAAATTCTTTCGTACCAGTGTTTTTATCGCGAATATACGTTAACTTATGTTGGATTAGTGGATGATCAAATACATATACTCTACTCATGTAGTTCGCTCCTAACTTCTGAAAAGATTAAATTTTTATCGTCTATACGGACTAAAGGTGGATTTTATTGTTCCACATTATCCAAATCAGTATAACAAAAAACATTTCATTAGAAAACAAATAATCGATGCATTTACATAGTTGTCAATTTCTTTTAAAAGTCGAAAATGTTTTGGAAGTTTATTTATGTCCTATGTAATTTTCGCAGGTTTTCAAGGGAATTATTACAGTATTCTGTGCGATGAAGTCTGTTTCTACAAGGAATTGGGACGTGGATTTTATTGATGGCTGCTAGGGTGGTGACTATTATCCCTTCTTTTTGGAGCGATTTTTTCCCTTTGGCTATTATGTGCACAGGGTTGACTATTATCTTCCTCTGGTTGGCTATTATGCTTTAAATTTTGACTATTATCCATTTATTCATGTAGTTATTTTTCCTCTTTGGCTATTATGTGCACAGGGTTGACTATTATCTTCCTTTGTTTGGCTATTATGCTTTTGATTTTGACTATTATCCATTTATTCAAGTAGTTATTTTTCCTCTTTGGCTATTATGTGCACAGGGTTGACTATTATCTTCCTCTGGTTGGCTATTATGCTTTTGATTTTGACTATTATCCATTTATTCAAGTAGTTATTTTTCCTCTTTGGCTATTATGTGCACAGGGTTGACTATTATCTCCCTCTGGGTGGCTATTATGCTTTAAATTTTGACTAGTATCCGTTCATTCGAAAAGTCATTTTTCCCCTTTGGCTATTATGTGCACAGGGTTGACTATTATCTTCCTCTGGTTGGCTATTATGCTTTAAATTTTGACTATTATCTCTTCATTCGAAAAGTCATTTTTCCCTTTAGCTCTTATTTTGTAAAAAGCCGTTTCTGGATTAGCTATTCTCCACTCCCTCAATCGAGTAGGAGGGAGCGATTAACTCCCGTCCTCTCACACCACCGTACGTACGGTTCCGTATACGGCGGTTCAATTAAGATGATTGACGCAAGTCTTTATAACTTCCGTGAATAGCTGTTCTCT
>NZ_JAAXPW010000005.1 GCF_012396605.1 Ureibacillus thermosphaericus | reverse complement strand
TTAAGAAAATATGCACTACGAGGGGTGTAAAACCCTCATGAATTGGATGAAATTGTAAAAGGGTGAGCTGTTTCAAACAACTCACCCCTTATTTTTGAGGTTGAAAAATACTTATGTCCCAACCTCTTAAATTTATGTTATACCGCTTCTCCTACCGCTTTACCATTTACAAATCTTGGACTATTCCATAGATTAATCCATGATTTAATAGCCGTAATCACAACAACAACACCTAAAATCAACATTATGACGGATAATATGCCATTTAATACAGAATAACCAGATGCTGCTGGATTCCAGTACACGTTTTTGATCATCCAAATTCCTGCAACATTTACTGATATATATAAATATACTAATGGAATAATACAAGTTAAAACATAAATCCGTTTTGTTGCAATTTTTAATACAACCGTTGCACCAATAACTAATCCAATGGAAGCCATTAGCTGGTTAGATACACCGAATAACGCCCAAATTGGTCCAATTTCACCTGTGTACAGTAAATACCCCCACATGAAACACGCTAAAGCACTAGCAATGATTGTACCAGGCAACCAATCTGTCCGTTTTAACGGTTTGATGACATCTCCTAAGAAATCTTGAATTAAGTAGCGGGCTACACGAGTACCTGCGTCGATTGCAGTTAAGATGAACACCGCTTCAAACATGATGACAAATTGGTAGAAGTAACCGCTCATTTCTGTGAACCATGGCACTCCAGTAAAAATTTGTGTCATCCCTACTGCAAGGGATACGGCACCGCCCGTTCTTCCCTCTAAATCAATACCTATCGCTTGTGATAATTGAGGTAAGTTGACAACTTCCATTCCTAATGTGGCAAATACTGCTGGAGCTGCATTGATTGCGAAATAATCAGCAGGATGCAAAGAAGTAGCTGCAACAAGCGCCATTACCCCTACTAAACTTTCGACTAGCATAGCTCCAAATCCTACAACGCGAATATCTTCCCATTTATCTAACATCTTAGGCGTTGTTCCAGATCCAATGAATGCATGGAAACCAGAAATGGCACCACAAGCAATGGTAATTGAAACAAATGGCCATACAGGACCTGCAATGATTGGCCCTCCACCATGAATAAATTCTGTTACTGCTGGGAATTGAATAACAGGGTTAACGAAAAATACCCCAATAATTAAAGCTATAAATACCCCAATTTTCATAAAGCTTGATAAATAATCCCTTGGTGCAAGCAAAAACCATACCGGCAATGCCGCAGCAAAAAATGCATAAATCGGTAAGATCAACGCCAAAGTTTGGCGATCTAACGTCAACCAATCACCAAGCACTGTTCCTTGAATATACGGTCCAACAAAGACGCCGATCATTAATAAAATGAATCCAACCGTAGATGTTACAACTAAGTTACCAGTCTTTTTATAGGCAATCCCAACAAGCATAGCAATTGGGATTGTAATTCCTACTGCAAAAGTTCCCCACGGATTTCTTTCTAATGCACCAAGCACTACCATGGAAAGACCAGCCATTGTTATCGTAATGATGAATAACATAGCAAGACCTGTACAGAATCCTGCAACCGGCCCCAGCTCCTCTTTCATCACTTCAGAAAGGGATTTCCCTTTTTTGCGCATGGATGCAAATAATACAACGGCATCATGTACTGCTCCACCAATCACCGCACCAATTAACAACCATAGTAAACCTGGTAAATATCCAAATTGTGCAGCAAGTACAGGTCCAACAAGCGGCCCAGCTGCAGCGATTGCGGCGAAGTGATGTCCGAATGCTACCCATTTGTTCGTCGGCACATAGTCTTGCCCATCGTTTAATTCATGGGCAGGTGTTGGTGTTTTTTCATTGATTAACAAAACTTTTTTTGTAAAAAAATAACCATATAATCGGTATCCAATCACGAGTATACAGATGGCACCGATTACAATAGAAAGTCCATTCATAAAATTCCCCCATCCCTTAGTATTTATTTCTTGGAATAACTACTAACAGAATCGATTTCTATTTTAAAATAACCCCCTTGTCCAATCCCCCTTTAGAAATTGTTGAAAATGTAATAAACAATATGAAATTTCTTTTGTAATAGTATAAAAATTACAACTTTTACAAAAAAATATTTTTTTATCATTATTTTATATTTTTTCAAAAAAATCAATCTCTTTTTTTTTTTACTATACTATTATCCTATTCTTTGATTTATTCAATAAAGTTTCAAAGATTACTTGTTAAAAAACACACGATAGGATGTATATTGAAACCAATCTCCTGGATTAATCCCCTCATTTTTTGATAGCTGATGCTGAATTAAAGTATCACTTGCCATGTTTTGTAGCATGATGGAAGCTTCTCCGCCAGTTAATAATTCCTCGACAGAAAGCCATTTGGCGTCAATTAGTTCGCGTTCTTGAATACAAATCGGTTGCTCTTCATTAATTGGTTTACAAGCAAAAATGGCCATATTATCACTTACTTCTCCTCTTATAACCCCCGTTCTAAATCCAACCATGCCGGTTACGATACAATCAATCCCAGTCTCTTCTTTTACTTCCCGGAGTGCTGCTTCATCAGCAGTTTCACCTAGTTGCACAAATCCTGCTGGAATTGACCATACTCCTTTTAATCCACTATATCTCTTTTTTACAACGAGCCATTTTCCATCTGAATTGACAACAACAGCTCCTGCACCTAACCATACTTTTCCTCGTTCTTTTTTCATATATACTCACCCTTTGTTTAAACTTACCACTATTTTACAACGCTTATAGCTATTTGAATATATCTATAAAACTTTCAGCTATCTCCTTATTTGGTAGTAGCACCTAGTTCACTTAAAAAAATTCATAAAAATAGGCCGCCAGAAATTTCTCTTCTAGACAGCCCAATTAATATAAATCGTTTTAACATTCTTCCGGTGTGCCAGTAACTTTCGCTGTTCTGAAAGATGAACCGCAACCACAAGATGCAATGGCATTCGGATTGTCGATCGTAAATCCACCGCCCATTAACGACTGTTTATAATCAATTTTTGTCCCCATTAAAATAGGGGCATCTTGTTGTGATACTAAAATTTTAATTCCGTGCTGTTCATCGATATAATCATCTTCATTTACATTTTGATCAAAATTCATGCCATAAGTAAGACCACTACAACCACCACCATGAACAGCTAAACGTAAATAAGAACTTTCTTCCTCATTATGTTTTGCCATCTCTTTTACGCGAAATGCAGCTGCTTCTGTTAATTCAATAACTCTTTTTTCTGCACTCATCCGAATCACCTTCCTTAAACAATATAATAACAGTGCAATCATGAATATGACAATGAAACTGCTTTATACACATTATTGTTAAACTCATTTATTGAATCTGCCAGTATAATAGTCTTATAACCTACTGCTCAGGAGGTAGTATATTATGGAAAACTATACAGAAATCTCCCCTTTTTATGTAAAAAAAGTAGTTTGTATTTTTTGTGAAAAAAAATTTCCTACCCTAAAAGTTCGTTCCAAGTTCGTAAAAGTTGAAAATACTGAAACTGATTTTCGTCCCATTTATTCTGATTCGAATGTCAATCCTTTATACTACAATGTATTTGTTTGTCAACACTGCGGCTTTTCCTTCACCGAAGATTTTTCTAAATATTTTGCACCAGGTACACGGGAAAAAATTCAAGAGCAAATTACGAAAAAATGGGTTCCACACAGCTTTAGCGGTGAACGTACAATAGCCCAAGCAATACAATCATATAAACTCGCACTCGTTTGCGGTAATTTAAAAAATGAAAAATTCATTGCAAGAGCAGGTCTTGCTCTTCGAATTGGGTGGCTATATCGTACTCTTCAAAATAAAGAACAAGAAATACGTTTTTTAAAAATTGCCAGAGATTTATATATGGATTCTTACTCAACAGAAGACTATTTAAGCACTGGAATGAGCGGAATCCGTGTTATGTACTTGATTGCTGAACTTTCACGAAGAATCGGGGACATATCAAATGCAACGAGATTCTTCTCAAGAGTAATAGAAAATCAACGACATGGTGGAGAACCTAAAATAATAGAAATGGCTAAGGAACAATGGCAAATCATTCGCGAAGAGCGAAATCAAGGAAATGTAATTACTGAATAAAAAAACGGTGTACTCACTATTCATATTAAATAGAAGAGTACACCGTTTTCAATTAGTTTAGTCGTTTTTCAATTAGAAAACTTGCTCTACTTCAACAATACCAGGTACTTCTTCTAATAATGCGCGTTCGATGCCGGCTTTTAATGTAATTGTAGAGCTTGGGCATGAACCACATGCACCTAGTAAACGTAATTTTACAACGCCGTCTTCCACATCAATTAATTCGCAGTCTCCACCATCGCGTAGTAAGAACGGGCGTAATTTATCTAAAACTTCTTTTACTTGTTCAAATTGTTCAGTATTTGTCATATTCCTCGACTCCTTTCATTAAAATTATTATAATGTGAACAAGAGAAAAAATCCATTATTATCGTAACGAAAGGTGTAATAATATGAATAAAAATATGCCAATTATTGAAGTTTTTGGTGCCGACGTTCTTTGTGCAAGTTGCGTTAATGCACCTTCATCCAAAGACACTTACGAATGGTTAGAAGCAGCGATTAAACGGAAATATCCGAATCAACCATTTACAATTCGCTACATTGATATCAACGAACCGCTAACAGATAAACGGGATCAAGAATATGCTGAACGCATTCATAATGATGAATATTTTTATCCTCTAGTACTTATTAACAATGAAGTTGTCGGAGAAGGATATATCCAAATACAGCCGGTTTTTAAAGCTTTAGAAAAATTAGGTTTTGAGCCTAGCGAGTAATATTAACATACGTTTTCTTCACGTTAAAAATTCGTAAGTATTACAAGGAAAATACTTGCGAATTTTTCATTTAGTTATCGTTTTGACGTTTGTACATCCAAAGCAATCCTGACTTAAGTAAACGTGCAATTCTACCTGTTACCGTTGTATCCGCAATATAAACAAATCCTTGTTTCTTCCCTAAAGATCCCATAAATCCTTTTAATTTGATATCTGGCATTTTTTCTGGTAACGCTTCACCTTTCCAGCGATGTTTTAACACACGAACAATTCGTTCAGCTTGTTCTTCAGCAAGTTGTGCACTGGCTGGCAAATCAGATGAAGCACAGTCTCCTACAACGAAAACATGCTCATCATCAACGAGATGGAAATATTGGTTGACAAGTGGTCGACCTTTATTATCTTTTTCAGCATCCATTTCTCGAACAATTTTCACCGGACGCACACCAGCTGTCCAAACAATGGCATCTGCTTCAATTACTTCATCATGATTATAGATTTTTCCAGGTTCCACTTTTGTAATGTTAGATTCTGCAACGATTTCTACATTATTTTTTTCAAACCACTCTTTTACATACTTACTTAGTTTTTCAGGGAATGAACGTAAAATACGAGAAGATCGGTCAAACAATTTAATTTGTAAATCTGAGCGACTTTCTCTTAATTCACTAGCAATCTCAATACCACTCAATCCTGCTCCTACGATTGCAACGATAGAACCTGGAGGTAAGCCGCATAACATTTCAAACGTTTTGCGAGAGTTTGCTATCGTTTGAATGCTCAATGTATACTCCTCTGCTCCAGGTACACCATGATAATCATCTTCACAGCCTAGACCGATTACTAAATCATCATATGGGATAACCGTTCCATCTTGTAAATGAACCGTTTTTTCCTTACGATCAATTTTTGTAATTTCTCCGTACACCTTTTCTAATCTTGGATGTTCAGGAAAATCAACTCGTACTTTTTTGTCAGTTGTTGTCCCCGCTGCAAGTGCGTAAAACTCTGTTTTTAAACTATGGAACGGATTGCGATCAATTAATGTAATCATCGTATCTTCTGGAATTTGGTTAGGTAGCAATCGAAGCAAAATACGCATGTTGCCATAACCGCCGCCTAGTAATACAAGTTTTTTCATAGAAAACTCCCCTATTTTTTTATTGCTTGCAGTTCACTAAATTTACACAAACATTAGTATATTACATTGTGAGAGATTTCACAATAGTTTTTTGTGAAAGGATTCACATAAAGTTTATTTCATTGACGAATGTAAAATTTAAGAGTAGGATTTTTTTGAGTGAGGTGAACCTTTGTGAATCCGTTAGTAGAATTTTGTATTTCGAATTTAGCAATGGGCTCTCAAGAAACATATGATGTATTGGAAAATGATCCAAATATAGATGTTCTTGAATACGGTTGTTTAAGTTATTGTACAATGTGTTCAGAGAAGTTATATGCTCTCGTCAATGGAGACATGGTTGAAGCTGATACTCCTGAAGAATTGACGAAAAAGATTTATGAATATATTAAAGACAACCCTCTTTTTTAATCATGTCATCATTTCGTTTAGATACAGATTGAAAAATGGCCTGACCAAAAGTATTAACTTTTAGTCAGGCTCAAATATTTACTATGAATATTTTTAAGCTGTCTCTACGGTAGTCAGGTGGCCACATCAAATGCCCCCTCTCGTCGCATTTTATATGTGATAAATGCAAGTTATAAAGGAGTACCGCAGAAGACAACTAGCTATAACGTATATCTATCATTTATTATGACAAATTTTTGTTACGCTTATAATTCAAATTCACTTAAATCATTAATGCAGTAAGTTGGTTGTACCCCTTTTTCTTTAACTTTCTCCGTATTCACGACACCCGTATTGACATGAACAGTATCGCAGCCAAAGCGAATACCACATAAAATATCCGTATCGTAATTATCTCCAATCATTAGCATCTCATTTTTGTTATAGCCATATTCTTGCTGTATCATTTCTAGCATAACTGGCGACGGTTTCCCCATAAACATTGGTTCCACATTAGAAACTTGACTAACGAGTTTAACAAAAGAACCGTTCCCTGGATGGAACCCTTTTTCTGTTGGGAATTTAATATCTTCGTTCGTTCCAATTAAGGTTGCTCCATTTTGAACAGCAATACAAGCTTTCGTTAATTTTTCATAATCAATTTTTCGATCAATTCCCATTACAACTACATCAGGATTTTCTTCCACTATGTCAATTCCTTCTTGTTGAAGTGCATAACGGATTCCATCCTGGCCAATAACAAATACTTTAGCTTGTCCAAAATGCTTTTTCACATATTTTGCAGTCACTAATGAACTTGAGTAAATTTGTTTTTCAGAAACGTTCAATCCGAACTGCTGAAGTGTTTGTTTAATTTGGGAAGGAGTTTTCGACGAATTATTTGTTACAAAAAAGTAATCTAACTGTTTATCTTCTAATTGATGGATGAATTGGATGGCAGTAGGAATAACTTCTTTTCCACGATATACTGTGCCATCTAAATCAAAACAGTACGCTCGATAGTGCTTCATCAACGATCCTCCGGTAAAAATGCGGACACTGGTCCTAATTCATTTTCCAAATATTGCGTTACTTCTTTTGAAAATGTTTTTAACGCTGGTAATGTATTTTTTAACACTTCATAAACCTTTTCAATTTCTACTTGTGTAAATTCACGGACGATATTTTTGCGTAAACTGATTAATTCTTTGAATGGCTTTTCTTTTTCACTTGCGATAACTTTTTCATCAATCAAAATGTCAATAATATCGTCATAGCTGCCAGGATCTCTCATAATAAAACCGTCAATCATCAAGTTTCCAACGTCGATGACTGATTCAATTGCATTATGTGTAATGCGTTCCAATGCTAATTTTGTTATATCATCTTTTAACCAATCTTCTTTCTGTTCAAAAATGGAGATGATTTCATCTAAATATGATAAAGTTCTCGTAATTTTATTTCTGTCAACAAAATACATGACAAATGCCTCCAATTCAAAAAGTTGATAGTTTTCCCGCTTCTATAGTAACATATTCTGTAGTATTGGAAGGAGACCAAAACAGCGATGGAACGATTTTTCTTATATGATGATATAGAAGATACAAAGACAAGATTTGTCAGCTTTACTGGAAAAAAACTTCGCTATGATTTAGCGATTATGCAATCGACACGTTTTTATGGAAAAGTTCTTGTTTTAGATATGCAATTTGGCCGATTTGCGATTATCGGACCAGATGATTTAGAAGAACCTGGCTATTTAGAACATGTTTTTAATAAAACAGAAGAAGAGGCTGAAGATTTAAGAGAATATTTAATGGAATTATTGTCATAATCAATAAGCCATCTCCAACAAGGGAGATGGCCTTCATTTTCTTATTTGATTTTGTCGTGAGAATACCCCTGCGGAGCTGATACAAGCTTTTCTTGTGGGACTCGGCCAATTTTTCTTAAAATAAAATATGCACACCCAAAATTACAATACTCAAATAAATAATCTTGAACGGTGCTAATTTTATTATCAAAGGTAGATTTTTGATTACGATCATCAAAAAATCCTTTTAATCTAAGTTGACCATATCCCCAATCTCCGACGATATAATCATACTTCGCTAATACGTCCGTATATCGATTTATAAATGCCTCGTCTTGAAAACCGTCACGATAATTTTCAATTAACTCATAGCCAATTCCTTCGACTACAATCACCCAAACCCCTCCAATTCTACGACTAGATCACTTTTTATTTCATTACATCTCTGCTTGGAGTTGTCTAGTTTTCGTTGCTTCATTCACTTGTTCATCCGCATGATAACTACTACGAACTAAAGGACCTGCTTCACAATGTTTGAAACCTTTTTCCATCGCAATTTTTCGAAGTTTTCCAAATTCTAGAGGTGAATAATACTTTTTAACTGGTAAGTGTTTTTTCGTTGGTTGTAAATATTGTCCGATTGTCATGATATCAACATTGTTAGCAAGGAGATCATCCATTACTTCTAAAATTTCATCCCATGTTTCACCGAGTCCGATCATTAAAGAAGATTTTGTCGGAATATCCGGTTGCATTTCTTTTGCTCGGCGCAAAAACTCTAGTGAACGGTCATACGTTGCTTTAGCACGGACTCTCGGAGTAAGTCTTCGAACAGTTTCGATATTATGATTCAAAATATCTGGTCTTGCATCCATGACAATGCGTAAATTGTCCTCTACCCCGCCTAAATCAGAAGGTAGGACTTCAATAGAAGTTTGCGGTGATTTACGTCGAATGGCGCGAATTGTTTCAGCTAATATGCTTGCTCCGCCATCTTTTAAATCATCACGCGCAACCATTGTGATTACGACATGTTTTAAATTCATAATTTTTACTGAATCAGCAACACGTTCTGGTTCTTGTAAGTCCAGCTCATTTGGAAGTCCCGTTTTAACCGCACAGAATCTGCATGCTCGGGTACAAACAGCCCCCAAAATCATCATCGTTGCCGTTCTTCTCTCTCCCCAACATTCATGAATGTTTGGACAACGTGCTTCTTCACAAACAGTATGCAAGTTATTTTCTCGCATTAATTTTTTTAAATCTCGATATTCTTCGTTCGTATTTAACTTTATTTTTAACCATTCGGGTTTCCTTAAAATTTCTTTATTGCTCATTTCGTATCAGCCCCTATCAATTAAGAAAAAATAGTATAACCTACTTGTCAATATATCATGTTAATGCTTTTGCAACAACTAACAATATCGATAAAGTTCATTAATATTATTTTCTATTATTATTCATATGGAACAGGGACTTCAATAGAAGGTTGTGCACCATCTCCACCGTTTGTATAAATATTTGGAACTTGGCTTCTAGTTAGTCCAATTGCGACTGGAATCGTTTGTTCTACAGTAGCAGTTTTACTAGCAAATGGCACGATGATTTGGACATTTACTTTTAAGCGAATGTTCACTTCTACAAGTGCATTATTGATTCCAAACTCTGTTATGGTTGTCGCAACATCACTCGAAACATTTCCAATGATGTGAAAACGTATTGGCACTTTAGGTCCTAAGTTACCTAATAGGGGCAGATTTAACGCTTGAGCAAGTGGAACAAAAAAGACAATGCCGTCCCCTCTTTGAATTTCCGAAACATCATATTCTACATTTTCTAATTCAGGAAGCTGGGACAAGTCTCCCCTTTCCGCCATTTCTAGATGTTCTTTTACGAGGGCTGTCGTTTCCGCGCGGACTTGGTTAATAATTTCAGTATTAAATTTCGTTGTCAACATGTAGTCTGATTCCGTAGGCAAGTCCTCAATTATTTCATTCACATCTAGCACGCTTGAAGTTCTTGCATTGATTGCCTTACTTACTACATGCGAGGCGATTTTATATGTTTGTACTTCAGCATAATCTAAATAGGTTGGCATCAATCGAGAGTTTAAAAAATATAAAAATAATATCACAGTGAATACAAAGCTCATAAGAAATAATGCAAAACGATTTGCTCTTTTTTTTCGTCTATTCGGTGACCGAATCATCATTCTACGAGGTTTTCGTGAAAACAAAAAATCTCCTCCTAGCTAATTTTATGAACAGGAGGAGATGACTATTCAAGGCTGTAAATATTCAGTATCTACTCTTAATATCTCAACTTGCGGAAATTCTTCTAAATTTAAAAGATACGTAGACTTTAATAACATACCGTTTTCCTCAAAAATGCGAACATAGGGACGGGAGGATTGTTTAGTATTTTGTTTTGCAACGATTCCCCTTCTTCCATCCGATAAACAAAGAACCGTTCCATTTGGATAGTGTACAACACTTTTAATCAAAGCATCTACCACTCGTTTTTCAAAAAGTGTGCCACTATCAGATTCAATTAGGTCAATTCCTTCCGAAGGCAACATTTTATCGCGATAAACCCGATTAGATGTCACCGCGTCAAAAACATCGGCCACGGCAATAATCTTTGCATATGGATGAATTTCATTGTCTACTAATCCTCTTGGATATCCACTGCCATCCAAACGTTCATGATGTTGCAGGGCACAATGAGCAACTAATAAAGAAACCGTATGTAAATTTCGTAAAATATTGAACCCGTAACGGGTATGTAGTTTCATAATGGCAAATTCTTCATCAGTTAATTGTCCAGGTTTATGTAAAATTTCGAGTGGCAGCACCATTTTACCTACATCGTGTAATAATGCGCCAATTCCAATTGTACGTAAATCTTCATACGGGTATCCGAGTTCTTTCGCTATTGCAAGAGAATAAAGGGTTACATTAAAGGAATGTTGGAACAACGCTTCATCATAAAGATAAGTATCCGTTATTATCGTTAACATTTCATTATTGCTAAATATCGTTTTTAACAAATCATCTACTAAAAAATTCAACTTTTTTGATTGCTTATCTAAAACAAAAGCCGCATCACGACTATTTAATCCTTTCATTTGACGGAAAGAACGCTCAATATTCGATACAGCTTTTGCTCTGAGTTCTAGGGGTACCGTCTCTTCCACTACAATGTCCTTGGAAATTTCATCTTCAATATATATATATTGAATGTTCATTTGCTTTAATCTTCGTATAATGCCCTCGGTCATTTTTACATGTCGCTGCACTAATGGGTGTCCTGATTCGTTAAAAATTGCTCTCCCCATTATCATTCCTGGTTTTGCTGCATTAATAGAAATGAGTCGCATAATAATGTTTACCCCATTCTGCCGATTTCAGTATTCCAAATTATATTATATAGCCAGTAATATCATTTAGGAACATTTTAGTAAAAATTTTCAATTTAAATACCGTTTACAATAATCTATTAAAACGTCCCTCAAAAAATATGGTAAAAAATATTTCTTTTTCGCATATTTAAAATTAGGGAAAAAATATCCAAAAGTAAACATATCAAGCGTCGCTAATTGATATGTTCGATTTAAGTCACTGACTTCTCCTTTTACAATTAATTCCCGATTTTTGTTTACCGAAAAATCATACGTTAATATTTTTCCAAAAATTAATCCTCTAAAACCTAATCCTTTTAACTCAAGTTGTGACCACTCATCATTCTTCGCTTGAAGAAACACTTCCTTCAATTGTCTACCAGTTATTTCTACAACACATAAGTTAATGGGATGGGGTAAAATTCGATGAATATCATATTTACTAATATTACCTTTTTTCAAGCCATCTAAAAATATTCCTGCATTAAACATCGCACAATCGGCACCCGTATGTTCCAATACTGCTTTTGCAAAAAGCCTAGAAATTTGGGAATGATGAAACCATTCTTTATTATAACTTTTCGTTGTTTGGAAAATCGTTTCGCTCATTAACTCCTTGCCAGTGCTCGATAACTGTTCTAGAAACTCCACTTCCCCGTCAATTTCAGGTAACAATGCATTATCAATAATCTTTTCTTCTTTCCGAATAATTTTTCGCTCGCGGTGATCAAATTGAATCGTTAAGTGTCCAGTATATGCCCCGAATTTACCACAACCAGTGAGCAAAACACCATTTACCATTTTACCTGTTTCAAGAAAGTGGTGAGTGTGAGAACCAAAAATTACATCTAAATCTGGACAATCTTGAGCCAATAATTCATCTTCCGTAATTCCTAAATGAGATAAACATAGTAAGATATCGACTTGCTCCCTAAGCTGTTTAACAATAGAAATTATCTTTTTTCTCGGCTCTACAATATCCCATTGAAGTTCTTTATAAAACAATTCATAAAAAGCTGTAGCACCAATTACACCTATTTTTGTTCCGTATTTAGTCTCTAAGATTGTATATGGTTTTAGCCATTTCGGATTTTCTCTATTTGCTGCCTTTAAATTAGCGACAACTACTTCAAAATTTGCTTCATCATACAAATGATAAAGTTCGTCAAAATCTAACGTAATTCCTTCATTATTTCCGATTGTAACGACATCATATTGAGCTTCATTTAATAGTTTGACGTTCCCTAAACCGAGCGTTGCTTCGGTATATATATTCGAACGATCTAAATGGTCGCCAATGTCAAATAAAAAACTAGGTTCTCCACGTTCTGCGTAGGCAAGGCGTTCTTTTCGAATGAAAAATTGAGAACGCAACCAATATTCGAAATGGCTATGTAAATCATTTGTATGATAAAAATGAATCGTTTCTAGCAAACTATTCACCATCTCTCAATATTTAAAATAGCCCCTCTAAAATCGATTGGATACCGATTAATACCATAACGATTTGCAATACAAGAACAACCGTTTTTGATTTCAATCGTTTGTTTAAAGCTGAACCTAATTTCGCACCTACATAAGCCCCAACAATTACGGGAATTGTATAGTGCCAAGGGATATTTCCTAAATATATATGACTCATCGAGTTGACTAATGATGTTAAAAACACCATAAACATCGAAGTAGCAACTGCAACATGTGGTGGAAAACGGAACAATAACACCATTGCAGGAACAAGTAATGAACCTCCACCTATGCCAAATAATCCTGAAATCATGCCGACAAAGAAGGAAAAGAGAACAGCAAACCATATAGGATAGCCATATTCGAAACTTTGGCCTTGGCGATCTGTAAAACTTCTTTTTAATCCGTGATCAATAAACCAGTTAATGGGCTTTAACTTATCTCGTACAAACAATATTGTTGACAAAACGATTAGTAAAAAACCGAAATATAAATTAAATGAATCAATATCCAACCCTTTGTTTAACCAAGCGCCCAATATTGTACCTGGTGCACTACCTATAAAAAAAATTAATCCGCTTATGAAATCCACTTGTTTTGATCTCATATATGAAATCGTTGAAGACAAACCTATGAAAATCATCATGATTACAGATAAACCAACGACTCGCTGCGGAGTAATGTCAGGAAAAAAGCCTAAATTAATACCGAAAAAAAGCGTTGCTGGTATTAAAATAACCCCTCCCCCTAATCCAACTAACGAACCTAATATTCCAGCACAAAGTGCGATGATGGAAAGAAGTAAATATCCCATTAAAATTCCCCTTCAAAAAGATTTAATTGCTTCGGTGCAAGACCTTCAAAATTGATATTTAAAATTTCTTGAAACATTTTTGCGTTACTTGCTGCATGATGCCCTGAATTGTTGTTAAAAAGTACAAAAACTTCTTCCGCATTGGATTCCAAATCTTTTATTTTGTTTGCTAAATCTTCTAGCTCCTCTTTTGTATAGTCGTATAAAAAACGAACCTCTCTCCAATTAGGAGTACCCGAATTACGCCATCCAAAAACATTTCTTCCATGCAAACGGACAAGTACTTTCTTATTTGTTACTTTCGGAACGAAGGGCACTGAACCAATACCGGCTTGTGGTTCATCGCAAACGGTATGAATTAGTCCATTTTCTCTTAAAAATTGAATCGTTGCTTCCTCTCTATCACTTTGAAACCAAGTTTGGTTACGAAATTCAATAGCAATTGGAAACTCTTCTAATTGTTGTTTAACATATAAAATATACTTTACATTTTGAGAGGTACAATCAAACCATGGTGGGAATTGGACTAGTACCATAGCTAATTTATTGGACTTGTGAAAGGCATTGGCACATTGGCGGAATGCTTCAAACATTTCTTGTCGGTTTTGATACGGAATATTATCTCTACCATGACCGGTCATTCCTTGATATGCCTTCACGATAAATTGGAAATTTTCTGGCGTTTCCTCTATCCACTTTTCAACATTTTTCACTGATGGAATTGCATAAAAGGATGTATCTACTTCCACTATTGGGAAATGACCACTGTAATCAAAAAGCCTATCTCTTTTTGTGGAGTTTTCACGATATATTGAAGGATGGTCACCCCATCCAGTAAGACCAATTTTTATCATTTCTTTCTCTCCATTTTACCTCATTATGTTGTATATAAAAAAGTATAAACGATTATACAAAAAAAGTTCGATTAAGCAATACGCAAATCGAACTCTTTCCAACTTGATTACTTTGGTCATGTCTCAAGAAATTTGGGAACGAATGATTACACTCATTAAATAGGATGATTTAATAAGCGTATTTTTTACTCTTAACTATAATTTAATTTGACGCATTCCAACTAAAGCGTATTTAGCAAAAATAAAAGACCATAAAATAGCAATTGCTACTTAGATGGCCTCTAGTTTTCTCGTCGGATAGAAATTATTAATTGCTCTATAAAAATATAACTATTATATTGAGAAATCTTCCGGTATGAACACTTTTAATTGTTTTGGGCGAACATACACGATATCCCCTTTTTGAATTTCTAGATTTTTATAATGTTCCTTTGTTAATTCAGCCTCTAAAAATTCACCATTATCTTCCCTTTTTAATTCTATTTGTACAGTTGGGCCAACGATATGAATAAACGTGATTTTTGCGGCAACTGTTTCGTTGTCAACTTTTTCTTTTTCAATTTGAATGTCATGAGGACGAACATATCCAACTGCCTCATCATGGGAATCAAGATAATTTGGAGCACTGATTTCAAATTGCCCCTGTCTTAGCTTTCCATTTTGTAAACGTCCACGAAAAATATTTACGTTTCCTAAGAAGTCATAAACAAAAGGACTTTTTGGGTTCTCATATACTTCATCTGGTGTACCAATTTGCTCGATTTTTCCATTATTCATGACAATAATGCGATCTGCCACATCAAGTGCTTCTTCCTGATCATGGGTAACAAAAATGCTTGTCACGTGAAACTCATTATGCAGTTGGCGCAGCCACCTTCGCAACTCCTTTCTCACTTTTGCGTCTAAAGCGCCAAACGGTTCGTCGAGCAATAATACTTTCGGTTCGACTGCAAGTGCTCTCGCTAATGCAACTCGTTGCCGCTGACCACCAGAAAGTTGTGAAGGATATCGATCTTGAAAGTTTTGAAGTTTAACAAGCTCCAATAATTCATTAACTTTTTTTGCAATTTCTTGCTTGGAAGGTCTCGTTTTTCTCGGACGCACTTTTAATCCGTATGCAACATTTTCAAACACAGTCATATGACGGAATAACGCATAATGTTGGAAAACAAAACCGACTTTTCTCTCCTTTGGACTTACATTTGTAATATTTTCGCCATCAAAATAGATTGCTCCTTCATCAAGCCCTTCTAACCCTGCAAGAATACGTAATAGCGTGGTTTTCCCAGATCCAGAGGGGCCTAGTAGTGCAATTAATTCACCAGATTCGATATCAACTGAAATATCTTTCAGCGCTTGAAATGAGCCGAAAGATTTTGATACATTTTTTACTTGAATGCTCATAAGCTCTCCCTACCTTACACATCTTTAGCTTTCCATGAAACAATATTTTTAATAATGATTGTAATAATCGCTAACACTGACATGATGGAAGCGACAGCAAAAGCCGCTGTAAATTGATATTCGTTATATAAAATTTCAATATGCAACGGCATTGTATTAGTTAATCCTCGAATATGTCCCGATACAACAGAAACAGCGCCAAACTCACCAATTGCACGGGCATTACATAATATTAAGCCGTACAATAATCCCCATTTAATATTTGGCAACGTGACATAGAGAAATGTTTTCAACCCGCTTGCTCCCAGCGAAATAGAAGCTTCTTCCTCAGTTACTCCTTGTGTTTGCATTAAAGGAATCAGCTCCCTTGCAATGAAGGGAAATGTCACGAACAATGTAGCAAGGATGATGCCCGGTAATGCAAATACAATTTTTATATCATGTTCAAAGAGCCATTCACCAAACAATCCTTGAGCACCGAAAAGTAAAATAAAAATTAAACCTGCAATTACTGGGGAGACGGCAAATGGCAAGTCAATAAGTGTTATTAATAAATTTTTTCCCTTAAAAGAAAACTTCGTAATCAACCAAGCAGCTACAATTCCGAAAATCGCATTCAATGGTACGACAATCAGTGCAACGGTAATAGTTAGTTTAATTGCTGCTAGTGCATCTGGATGAACAATCGATGCAACATACGTTTCCCAACCTTTTTCGAAGGCAGTGACAAATATCGAAATCAACGGAAGTATTAAAAATAGGCTAATATAAAGGAATGAAATCGTAATCAATGACCACTTTACAGTTGCTGATTCTTTCAAAGAATAAGAGTTACTGGTTGTTCTTGTAACAACGGGCACTTCTTGTTTTACCTCCAATGGTTTGGTCATTACTTGCCCTCCTCATTAATGATAAAATTTCCTATTCATTCGCCATTGAATGAAATTAATAAATAGCAGGATGATAAACGAACCCGATAACATGACAATTGCGATTGCTGTTGCACCAACATAATCGTATTGTTCAAGCTTTGTCATAATAATAAGCGGAGTAATTTCCGTTTTCATCGGCATATTCCCAGCAATAAATACGACGGATCCGTACTCACCAAGAGCTCGAGAAAATGCTAACGAAAAACCTGTAATCATTGCTGGATATAGTTCAGGTAAAATTATTTTCACAAATGTTTGGAATCTAGTTGCCCCTAAACTGGCTGAAGCTTCTTCTACTTCTTTACTTAAATTTTGCAAGACTGGCTGCACCGTTCGAACGACAAATGGCAACCCAATAAATGTGAGGGCAATAATAATCCCAAGCGGCGTATAAGAAATTTTAAAATCAAAAAATTGCCCAATCCAACCATTCGGTGCATACAGTGTTGTAAGCGCAATCCCTGCAACCGCCGTTGGTAATGCAAAAGGCAAATCAACAAGACCGTCAATGATTTTCCTTCCTGGAAACTCATATCGAATAAGCACCCATGCAATCATCGTTCCAAAGAAAACATTGATTAATCCAGCAACGAAAGCCGTTCCAAAACTTAATTTATAAGAGGCTACTGCCCGAGGATGGGTAATCGTTTCGTAAAATTCACTCCAACTCATTGATAGCGTATTTACAATAATCATCGATAAAGGCAATAGGACAATCATGCTTAAATAAAGCATCGTATATCCAAAGGTCAAAGAAAAACCAGGAATAATAGTAGTTTTTTTCCTTCTTTTTAATGATAATTCCACTCTCACCATCTCCATAATGAAGATTCAGCATAAAGGAGGAGTCATACTTCTCCTTTATGCTTTTATTTCGAAAAATTCAGTTTTCTCAAATGATGCTTCCCGTTCAGATGTTGATGGTGGTTTATTCAAAGTTAATTTATTTCATTCCATCCCAAAATTAACACTTTACGTAGAAGCATATATTTTGTATTATTGATAAATTTCATCAAATGTTCCGCCATCTGCGAAATGGGTTTTCTGGGCTTCTTGCCACCCGCCAAATTCATCAATAGTAATTAACTCTAAAGTTTGGAATTGATTTTTAAATTTTTCCAACACTTTTTCATCACGAGGGCGATAGAAGTTTTTCGCTGCAATTTCTTGCCCTTTTTCGCTGTATAAATAGTTCAAGTAAGCTTCTGCTACTTCGCGAGTTCCTTTTTTATCAACGATTTTGTCGACAATTGCCACTGGTGGTTCAGCTAAAATACTTAAAGAAGGTGTCACAATTTCAAATTCATCTTCCCCGAATTCTGCAAGAGAAAGATATGCTTCATTTTCCCATGCGATTAACACATCACCAATACCACGTTCTACGAAAGTCGTTGTAGATCCACGTGCACCCGAGTCTAATACTTCAACATTGCTATATAAAACTTTCATGAATTGTTTTATTTTTGTTTCGTCACCATTAAACTTTTTATTTGCAAACGCCCATGCTGCTAAGTAGTTCCATCGTGCACCACCGCTTGTTTTTGGATTAGGTGTAATGACCGAAATGCCTTCTTTCGTTAAGTCATCCCAATCTTGAATGTTTTTCGGATTTCCTTTTCTAACTAAAAAAACGATTGTTGATGTATATGGTGAAGAATTGTTTTCAAATTCTGTTTGCCAATCTTCATTTAATAATTGTCGAGTTTGTGCTATTTCATCAATATCATAAGCTAATGCAAGCGTCACAACATCCGCTTCAATTCCATCAATTACTGATCTTGCTTGTTTTCCTGAACCTCCATGAGATTGCTGAATTGTTACTTCCTGACCTGTTTGTTCTTTCCAATAAGCCGCAAATTCTTTATTAAATTCTTCATATAATTCACGTGTTGGGTCATAAGAAACATTTAGCAACTCAATTGGTTTAGAAGTATTGTTTTCGCTCGCATTGTTGTTTGTAGATGCATTATCATTTGACTGTTCTTGTTTGCCACATGCTGCTAACAATAAAATAAGTAAGGCAATTCCTAATAAAAGTTTTTTTCTCATCTCATTCTCCCCTTTTCTTTTCATAAAATAATAGAAGGTTGCTTACATTCCCCTTTTAATCCAAGGAATAAATAAGCAACCTTCAGTTTGTCTGATCGGTTTTCGAATGAAACCATTATTCTTTTTCTTTGAAACATACAATAATCCAATTTTTCCGATTAGTCAACATGGTTTTATAAAATTTTAAAAAATCATTTTTAATATTGATAAATTCAATAAAAATAGTATACTTTAAATAAAATTACATTTCTAAAATTTTTTATAACTTGATACGCTGACTAGAACACTAGAGGCGTTTTAATGTAAATTCTCTTTTTTGTTTACATTAAAACGCCTCTTTTTTATTGAAAGGAGGAATCGCATGCTAACGTATCACACATGGCAAGATTCATTGATAGATTTTGAAGTGGATGAAACTTATAAAGGGGCATTGAATGTTTTACATTGGACCTATGACCATTACGGAGATGATGTGATTTATGCATGTAGCTTTGGCATCGAAGGCATTGTGTTAATTGATCTAATCTCAAAAGTAAAGCCTGATGCGAACATTGTGTTTTTAGACACGGATGTTCATTTTAAAGAAACATATGAAACAATTGAAAAAGTTAAAGAAAAATATCCCCAATTAAATATTGAGTTAAAGAGGCCTTCTATTTCCTTAGAAGAACAAGCGAAATTATATGGGGATGAACTTTGGAAAACTAACCCGAATAAATGTTGTGAAATACGAAAAATAATCCCTCTCCATGAAACGTTAACAGGAGCAAAAGCATGGATATCTGGTTTACGCCGTGAACAATCTGAAACGAGAAGACATGTGGAGTTTATTAACAAAGATAATAAATTTCAATCGATAAAAATATGCCCACTCATTCATTGGACATGGAAAGATGTATGGCGTTACGTAAGCAAACATCAACTAACATACAACCCTCTTCACGACCAGGGGTATCCGAGTATTGGTTGCGCTCATTGCACAAAACCAGCTTATACAATGGATGACTTGCGTTCAGGAAGATGGGCAGGTCTCAATAAAACAGAATGCGGATTACATGTTGATTAGGAGGATGGAACAATGACAATTCAACCCCACGGTGGAGAATTAATTAATCGATTTAACCCAAATGAAAAATACGAGCATCTGCAATTAGAAATTCCTCTAGATGGAATTGCATTAAGTGATTTGGAGTTAATCGGAGTAGGCGCTTACAGTCCATTAGATGGATTTTTATCACAAGAAGATTATAAAAGTGTTGTCGAAAACATGCGATTGGCTAGCGGCATTGTTTGGAGCATTCCGATCACATTACCTGTCACAGAAGAAGTTGCTGCTACATTAAAAGTTGGTGAAAAAGCGAAATTAGTATTTAATGGAGAAGTATACGGTACGATTGAAGTTCATGAAATTTACACACCCGATAAATCAATTGAAGCAAAAAATGTATATGGAACAGATGATTTAAACCACCCTGGCGTGAAAAAACTATTTGAACGTCCAAATGTATATGTTGGCGGAAAAGTAACGCTTGTGAAGAAAACAAAAAAATTATTCCCTGACTACACGTTCGACCCGAAAGAAACACGCGCTTTATTTGAAGAAAAAGGATGGAAATCGGTTGTTGGCTTCCAAACAAGAAATCCAGTGCATCGCGCGCATGAGTATATTCAAAAAGTAGCTCTTGAAATCGTGGATGGCCTTTTCTTAAATCCTTTAGTAGGAGAAACAAAGTCAGACGATATTCCAGCAAAAATTCGTATGGAAAGTTATGAAGTATTGCTCGATAAATATTATCCAAAAGACCGTGTGCAGTTAGGCGTATTCCTTGCAGCAATGCGCTATGCAGGACCAAGAGAAGCCATTTTCCATGCGCTTGTTCGAAAAAATTATGGCTGCACTCACTTTATTGTTGGTCGAGATCATGCAGGTGTCGGAAATTATTACGGAACATATGACGCACAAAAAATGTTTGACAACTTCACTCCAGAAGAAATCGGCATCACACCATTAAAATTTGAACATAGTTTCTATTGTACAGAATGCGACGGCATGGCAACAACTAAAACTTGTCCACATGATGCTTCTTCTCGTATCATTTTATCCGGAACTAAAGTACGAGAAATGTTGCGTAATGGAGAGATCCCTCCAAGCACATTCAGCCGCAAAGAAGTAGTAGAAGTATTAATTCGCGGGCTTCGTGAAGAAGTTCATTCATAAGGAGTTGTTACAATGAGTTCAAACATCGTATGGCATAATACATCGATTACGAAAGCTGATTACCGAAAGAAAAATGGCCACCACAGCTTCATTCTTTGGTTTACCGGTTTATCTGCATCCGGAAAATCTTCCATTGCCAACGCATTGGCAAAAGAATTGTTTAACCGTGGAAATCAAGCCTTTGTACTGGATGGCGATAATATTCGCCACGGTTTAAATAAGGATTTAGGATTCGATGAACAATCAAGAAAAGAAAACATCCGTCGAATCGGTGAAGTTTCAAAACTATTTGTGGAAAGCGGACAAATCGTGTTGACGGCTTTTATTTCACCATATAAAGAAGACCGTGCTTTAGTGAGATCCCTTGTTGATGAGGGTGAATTCATCGAAGTATATGTGAAATGTTCTATTGAAGAATGTGAACGAAGAGATCCAAAAGGGTTGTATAAAAAAGCGCGAAATCATGAAATTCCGAACTTTACGGGCATTTCTGCTCCTTATGAAGCACCAGATCATCCTGAAATTGTTGTAGATAGCGAAAAATATTCTATTGAGGAATGCACAGCTCAATTGATTGATTTTTTAATTGAAAAAGGATATATCAAATAATAAAAATTGTATAGAAAACTCCCCCTCAATATAGAGTAAAGAAGCAGGGCTTATTTTCCCCTGCTTCTTTTTATGTTAAATTTTCTTAAAATATAAATTTTGAGATTCCAGCCTGCGGATATTAGTCATTCTCGGAAACTTATTAGCCATTCGAAGCAGGATATTAGTCAACTTCTTCCATATATTAGTCAACGAGAAAATTTTGTGCTTCCAGGCTGCAGATATTAGTCATTCTCAGGAACTTATTAGCCATTCGTAATACGATATTAGTCAACTTCATCCCTTTATTTGCCAATGGAAAAAATTTGAGCTTTCAGTCTGCAGATATTAGTCATTCTCGGAAACTTATTAGCCATTCGTAATACGATATTAGTCAACTTCATCCCTTTATTTGCCAATGGAAAAAATTTGAGCTTTCAGTCTGCAGATATTAGTCATTCTCGGGAACTTATTAGCCATTCGTAGCACGATATTAGTCAACTTCTTCCTAATATTAGCCAATGAAATAAATTTGAGCTTTCAGTCTGCGGATATTAGTCATTCTCGGGAACTTATTAGTCAATCGGAGCACGATATTAGTCAACTTCTTCCTAATATTAGCCAACGAAAAATTTTAACTCTACGGAGCGTTTGTTGATACTAAACATATAACCCCCTAAGATGGAAATAGGTCAGGAGGAGAAAAGATGGATAATCGTAAAGTTGGAGAATTAATTTATAACTTGCGGAAAGAAAAAGGGTTGACGCAGAAACAATTAGCTGAACAAATGAACATTTCCGATCGAACAGTTTCAAAATGGGAACGTGGACATGGTTGTCCAGATATCTCACTATTACCAAGTTTATCTACCTTATTGGGAGTCAATATAGAAAATATCTTAGAAGGTGAATTAACTTCTAATCAATTTGTAGGAGGAAATATGAAAAATTCGAATTTTTTTGTCTGTCCAACATGCAATAATATTGTATTAGCAACTGGAGATATAACCCTGTCTTGCTGTGGGAGAAAATTAGAACAATTAGTAGCAAAGGAAGCAACAGACGAAGAAAAGCTATCAATTACAGAAATTGAAAATGAATGGTTTATTTCAAGCAATCATTCTATGAAAAAAGATCATTATATATCCTTTATTGCTATTGCTACTGATGATCAAATTCAAATTATTAAACAGTACCCTGAATGGGGTATACAAATACGTATCCCGAAACATAAACATAGCAAACTATTATGGTATGATACTCAATTTGGTTTATATTACCAAATTTTATAATTACTTGCTAAACTTCATACTGGTTATTTTTCTCCCTCACTTTGTTCATATATTTCAAAAGTGAGGTCTTCTTTTGAATGAAACCTAATAGGAGTTGCATGAAATGAATGAACCTTTAAATAAATCGATTGACTTAGCAAAACCAATGATTTCCTTCCTCATACCTGTCATTTTTGCAAGTGCTTTTCAATCATTAGGTCAAGTATTTGGAATGATGTTCATTGGGCAAATACTTGGAGTAAATTCTTTGGCAGCTTTTTCTGCATTCTTCCCTCTATTCTTTTTTTTAATGTCCTTTGCAATAGGAATTGGATCTGGTAGTTCCATTCTAATTGGGCAAACGTACGGTGGAGGAAATATCTTAAAAATGAAGGAAGTTGTTGGAGTCACTTTGGCATTTACGATGATTATATCCTTTGCAGTCGCCGTAATCGGAGGGCTCTTTACAGAAGAAATTTTAAAATGGATGGGAACACCTGCGAATATTTTGATTGCAAGTGCAGAATATGCACGTATTTTATTTGTAACATTACCTATTACTTTCTTATATATGTGCTATACAACTTTTATGAGAGGTGTTGGCGATTCAAAAACACCTTTTTATTTCTTATTAATTAGTATCTTTTTAAATATGGCCTTGATTCCAACTCTTGTTCTAGGGTGGTTAAGTTTACCGGAATTCGGATTAAACGGTGCTGCTTATGCTTCTGTATTATCCAATTTCATTACATTCGTGATTCTATTAGTGTATTTACACAAAAAAAATCATGTACTCAAATTAGATTCTTATACTTTGAAACATCTTCACTTGAAAGGCCCGATATTGAAAACTTTACTGAAATTAGCCATTCCTACAAGCATAAGTATGGTTACAATCGCATTGTCAGAAATTGCAGTCATCACTTTTGTCAATGATTATGGATCCAATGCAACGGCTGCATATGGAATCGTGAATCAAATTGCAAGTTACGTTCAAATACCAGCAATGAGTATATCCATTGCCATTTCAGTATTTGTTGCACAAGCCTTAGGTTCAGGTAACATTTCAAATATAAAACACATTACAAAAATATCAATAACTCTTAATTATGTTCTTGGCAGTATTCCAATTATTATTCTTTACCTGTTACCAATACCTATTTTAAGAATCTTTGTAGACAATTCTTATACGATTAATATAGCAAAAGGTCTGATTATCATCTCATTTTGGAGTTATTTAATTTTGGGTCACACACAGGCAATCTCAGCAACAATGAGGGCAACAGGTACTGTTCTTTGGCCAACAATTTTTACGATTACAAGTATTTTATTGATTGGAGTCCCAGTAGCATACTCCCTATCACATTTTACAGGACTTGGGATAGCAGGAATATGGCTCGCATATCCTGTTGCGTTCATATTCAATTTCTTGGCGCAATCTATTTACTACAAAGTTTATTGGAAAAAGAAATCTCTTAATGTATTAATTAATTAAAACCTACTATAAAAGAAGCTATTTTACAATTTTATGATACAATAAAATTGACTTTAAAAAAGGATTGATTCTTATGAAGAAAGCAGACAAGTCAGCCTCCTAAATTTACTTTATATTAAAAATTTAGGAGGCATAGCAAATGAACTTTCATAAAATTGATTTAGACAATTGGAAAAGAAAAGAGATATTTAATCATTTTTTGAACCAACAAACAACTTTTAGTATAACAACAGAAATTGAGATTACTGAGTTATACCGAAACATAAAAGAGAAAAAATATAAATTCTATCCTGCATTTATTTTCTTAGTGACAAAGGTGATAAACTCAAATGTAGCTTTTCGAACTGGTTATAATAGCAATGGAGAGTTAGGTTATTGGGATAGATTAGACCCAATTTATACAATTTTTGATAATGATTCTAAAACATTCTCAGGTATATGGACTCCTGTAAAAGATGACTTTAGAGAGTTTTACAATCTATACCTTTCTGATTTAGATCAATATAATGGTACAGGGAAATTGTTTCCCAAAACTCCTATACCCGAAAATACTTTTTCTATTTCCATTATTCCGTGGACTTCATTCACTGGGTTTAACTTAAATATCAATAATAATAGCAATTACCTTCTCCCCATTATTACAGCTGGAAAATTCATTCATAAAGGTAATTCCATCTATTTACCACTATCTTTACAAGTACATCATTCTGTTTGTGATGGCTATCATGCAGGATTGTTTATGAATACTATTCAGGAATTAGCAGATATACCTAATGACTGGCTTTTATAATTTGAGAAAAAACCGACTGTACTTTTACAGTCGGTTTTCTAATGCCACTAACCTTATTTTTTTCGTTCGAATATTTCCTGAAAAACGGTTCCAGTCTAGTTTAATTTGAACGAGCGAAAAATTGCTACGTCATAATATTACCGAAAAAGAAGAAGACGAACTTATAAAGTTCGCCTCCTACAGTAAACGATAATTCAAATCGGCAAAATAACTATTTATTAAATACCTTCCTCATAGCCCCTTGACATACAAAGGTTTTCCTCACATTAACCGATTGAACCTTCCATTTCAAACTTGATCAAGCGGTTCATCTCTACTGCGTATTCCATTGGAAGTTCGCGAGTGAATGGTTCAATGAATCCCATAACGATCATTTCTGTAGCTTCTTGCTCAGAAATACCGCGGCTCATGAGATAGAATAATTGTTCTTCTGATACTTTAGAAACTTTCGCTTCATGCTCAAGGGATACATTGTCATTAAATATTTCGTTATATGGAATTGTATCTGAAGCAGATTCATTGTCTAAAATTAATGTGTCACATTCAATATTTGCACGAGCACCGCTTGCTTTTGGACCGAAGCGGACAATACCACGATACGTTACTTTACCGCCTTGTTTTGAAATGGATTTTGACACGATTGTAGATGAAGTATTTGGTGCTAAGTGAATCATTTTTGCACCTGCATCTTGGTGTTGACCTTTACCCGCTAATGCGATGGATAACGTCATACCACGAGCACCTTCACCTTTTAAGATACAAGCAGGGTATTTCATTGTTAATTTTGAACCGATATTACCGTCAATCCATTCCATCGTACCATTTTCTTCAACGATTGTACGTTTTGTTACTAAGTTATATACGTTGTTAGACCAGTTTTGGATTGTTGTATAACGGCAATAAGCATTTTTCTTTACGATGATTTCAACAACCGCTGAGTGAAGTGAGCTTGTTGAATAAACTGGTGCTGTACAACCTTCAACATAATGCACATGGGCACCTTCATCAACGATAATTAATGTACGTTCGAATTGACCCATATTTTCAGAGTTAATTCGGAAGTATGCTTGAAGCGGTGTCTCCACTTTCACACCAGGTGGAACGTAAATGAATGAACCACCTGACCAAACTGCTGTATTTAGAGCAGCAAACTTGTTATCAGATGCTGGTACGACTGTTCCCCAATATTTTTTGAACAGTTCTTCGTTTTCTTGAAGAGCAGAATCTGTATCTTTAAAGATGATTCCCATTTCTTCAAGATCTTTTTTCATATTGTGGTAAACCACTTCTGATTCGTATTGTGCTGAAACTCCGGCTAAATATTTTTGTTCAGCTTCCGGAATACCTAATCGGTCGAAAGTTCGCTTAATTTCCTCAGGCACTTCATCCCAAGAGCGTTGTGTTGCTTCAGTTGGTTTTACATAGTAAGTAATTTCATCGAAGTCTAAAGCTGATAGGTCGCCACCCCATTGTGGCATTGGTTTTGAATAGAATATTTCAAGAGCCTTTAAGCGAGACTCGAGCATCCATTCTGGTTCATTTTTCATTTTTGAAATTTCACGGACGATTTCTTCGGTTAATCCACGTTTTGAACGGAATACAGAAACGTCCTTATCACGGAAACCGTATTTGTAATCGCCAATATCCGGCATTTGTTTTGCCATGTTCTCTCCTCCGTTCAAAGTTATTCTATCTCTTTGCTTACACCTTTTTCCATCGCTTTCCAAGCAAGAGTTGCACATTTTATGCGAGCTGGAAATTTTGATACGCCTTGTAATGCAGCAATATCTCCTAATTCATCTAAAATTTCTTCATCAATTTCTTCTCCAAGCATCATTTTTGAGAAGATATCAGCTAATTTTAATGCTTCTTCCACTTTTTTCCCTTTAATTATTTCTGTCATCATAGAGGCAGATGACATGGAAATCGAACAGCCTTCACCATCAAATTTGGCATCTTCCACGATTCCATCATTGATTTTTAACGTAAGATGTATGCGGTCTCCACAAGTTGGGTTATTCATATCCACTGTTACATTATTTTCATCTAAGTACCCTTTATTGCGAGGTTTTTTGTAGTGCTCCATAATTACAGCACGATAAAGTTGATCTAAATTATTCAAAGACATTGTTAAAATACTCCTTCGCTGCGCGCAATCCTTCAACGAGAGCGTCGACATCTTCCTTATTGTTATAAATATAGAAGCTCGCTCTTGCAGTTGCTGAAACTTTCAACCATTTCATTAACGGTTGAGCACAATGATGTCCTGCACGAATTGCAATTCCTCTCATATCAAGTACAGTGGCAAGGTCATGAGGATGCACGCCATCTAAATTGAAAGTAATAAGACCGCAACGTTTTTTTGGATCTCTTGGACCGTAAATATGAAGGCCTTCAATTTTATCCATTTCAGATAAAGCATACTCGATTAATTCATGTTCATGATTAGCAATTTTATCTAATCCAATATTCGTTAAATAATCAATTGCAGCTCCCAATCCAATCGCCCCAGCGATATTTGGTGTACCGCCTTCAAACTTCCAAGGAAGCTCTTTCCAAGTAGAATCATATAAATCAACGAAGTCAATCATTTCACCGCCAAATTCAATTGGCTCTATATTTTCTAAAAGTTCCTGCTTACCGTATAGTACTCCGATACCTGTTGGCCCACACATTTTATGGCCAGAAAATGCTAAAAAGTCGCAATCTAAATCTTGAACATCAATTGGCATATGAGGTGCTGCCTGGGCTCCGTCAACCACCATTACCGCACCATTTTCATGCGCAATTTTAGCAACTTCTTTAATCGGGTTAATGGTGCCTAACACATTAGAAGCCATCGTCATTGCAACAATCTTTGTTTTTGGAGTAATCGTTTCTTTCACAGTATCTAAAGAGATTGTCCCGTCTTCTTCTAAATCAATGTACTTTAATACTGCATTTTTTTCCTTCGCTAGTTGTTGCCATGGAATTAGATTGGAATGATGTTCCATATATGTGATGACAATCTCGTCACCTTCTTGAACATTTTGTCTTCCATAAGCACTAGCAACCGTGTTTAAAGATGTTGTTGTTCCTCGAGTATAAATGATTTCTTTTGTTGATTTAGCATTAATAAATTTGCGGATTTTCTCGCGCGCCCCTTCATAAGAATCCGTTGCACGGTTTCCTAGCGTATGAACACCACGATGCACATTGGAATTATCAAAATCGTAATATTTACGAACAACTTCCAACACTTGAACAGGTTTTTGTGATGTTGCAGCGCTGTCAAGGTAAACGAGCGGATGACCGTTTACTTCTTGATTTAAGATAGGAAAATCTTTTCGAAATTCATTCATTAGCGAACTTTCCCTTCAATAACCTTCGTTAATTGATTCTTAACTCCTTCAATTGGCAATGAGCTTACAACCGGTGCAAGGAATCCATGGATGATTAAACGCTCTGCTTCTTCTTTTGAAATACCACGGCTCATCATATAGTACAGTTGAGTTGGATCAACTCGTCCAACAGATGCCGCGTGTCCTGCCATTACATCATCTTCATCGATTAATAAAATTGGGTTTGCATCACCGCGAGCTTTACTTGAAAGCATGAGTACACGGGATTCTTGTTGAGCATTTGATTTGGAAGCACCATGCTCGATTTTACCAATTCCGTTAAAGACAGATTGAGCAGCATCTTTCATTACTCCGTGAGTTAAAATGAAGCCTTCAGAGTTTTTACCCCAGTGACGAACTTCTGTTGTAAAGTTTTGCTTTTGACTTCCAGTACCAACAACAACTGTTTTTGTATCAGCACTTGAACCATCACCAACAAGATGAGTGATATTTTCAGAAATAGTATCTGAGTTGTTCATTAATCCTAATGCCCAGTTGATTTTTGCATCACGATACAAATGTCCACGGCGATTTACATATGTTGTATAGCCTTTTGCTAACACATCAACTGCACCGAAAGAAACTTGTGCATTGTCTAATGCAATAACTTCTTCAATTAAGTTCGCTTGTCCTTTTGCACTGTCAACTGTTGATAAGTAGTTTTCTACATAAGTGACAGAAGAATTTTTATCTGCAACCACTAATACATGATTAAATAATGAAGCTTCTTCATCATCATTTAGGAACACAACTTGAATCGGCTTTTCAATTACAACATTTTTTGGAACATATAAGAATACGCCGCCGTTTACTAATGCTGCATGGTAAGCAGTTAATTTATGTTCATCTAATTTAACAGCTGTTGTCATAAAATATTTTTGTACTAAATCACCATGTTCACGAACTGCTGTTAAGAAGTCTGTGAAAATCACACCTTGTGCTTTTAATTCTTCTGAAAGCTTTATAACTACCGGTGTGTTGTTTCTTTGAATATAAAGATTTTCTTGTTGTTCAATGTCAATTAAATCTTTTACTGCTTCAGGCAATTGCTCAATCGTGAAAGATTCACTTTTCACCGTATGTTTAGGGAAATTGATAAAATCCCACTTTTCAATATTTGTTTTATCTGGTTTAGGCATTGGTAAATCAGTAGCTTTTTCAATCGCAGCCGCACGTAAATCAGTAAACCATTTCGGTTCATTATTTAACTCAGAGAACGAGCGGACTTCACTAGCTGATAACGCCAATTTTGTTTCAACCGTCATCGATAATCGTCCTCCTAAATTAAGCTTCTTTTTCCGTTACTGCATCTGTGTCTTCGATACCTAATTCTTGTTTAATCCATTCATAACCTTCAGCTTCTAATTTCTTAGCTAGCTCAGGTCCGCCAGATTTCACCACTTTACCTTGCATCATTACGTGTACGTAATCTGGAGTGATATAGTTAAGCAAGCGTTGATAGTGAGTAATCACTAAGCAACCGAAGTTTTCACCGCGCATTTCATTAACGCCTTTAGATACAACTTTCAATGCGTCGATATCAAGACCTGAGTCAATTTCGTCTAAAATAGCAAATGTAGGTTTAATCATCATCATTTGAAGAATTTCATTGCGTTTCTTTTCCCCACCGGAGAAACCTTCATTTAAGTAACGTTGAGCCATTTCTGGATCCATTTCTAAGAATTCCATCGTTTTATCTAGCTCACGGATAAATTTCATAATGGAAATTTCATTACCTTCACCACGGCGTGCGTTGATTGCTGAACGGATGAAGTCAGCGTTTGTTACTCCGGAGATTTCTGATGGATATTGCATTGCTAAGAATAAACCTGCTTTAGCACGCTCGTCTACTTCCATTTCTAATACGTTTTGTCCATCTATTTCAATTGTTCCTTGAGTAACCTCGTATTTTGGGTGACCCATAATAGCAGATGCTAAAGTAGATTTACCTGTACCGTTAGGACCCATGATTGCGTGTACTTCATTTGTGTTAATTGTTAAGTTTACACCTTTTAAAATCTCTTTACCTTCAATTGAAACGTGAAGATCCTTAATAACTAATGTTGACATCTATATACCTCCATTTTTGCTATAAATGGTAATACCATTTCTAATTTATTATCATTCTAATCTTAACCGAAAACAAGTGAGCATGCAAAACATTTAATCATTTATTCCCATCATTGAGTAAAATCCTCATCAATATTAGAATTTCCGAACATTAAATTCTTAACAACAAATCAAGACAATGTAAAAAGAAGGAATGTTTATTTTCAATAAATAAATCGTAATTGAGAACAGTTATTAATGAAAGAATTTTTTGAATAGAAAGCTATTATCAACCAACATCTTTCGATATATTTTTTTAATTGCATTCAGTCTATGCTTCTTTTCAGAGTTCTTAAATTCATCCTTTGAAATAATTGTTATTTAAGAAATTTCTAAAGTAGTAGTAAATCAAATTTCTGCCCTTTCATGCCCCTTGACTTTGACTGATATATACAATCTATGCAACAATGTTCCTTTTCCTAAACGTTTACATTATTGGCATTTTCCATTAATATAAATTGTATATATTTTTTTATCAACCCATCTATTTTTTAGATGATTAGGAGGGAGAACACTGGAATTACGTCAATTACGATATTTTGTTGAAGTTGCAGAACGGGAACATATCTCCGAGGCAGCTGAACACCTTCATGTTGCCCAATCAGCTGTAAGCAGACAAATTGCCAATCTAGAAGAAGAGCTTGGCACAGCACTTTTTGAACGTGTAGGGAGAAACGTGAAACTAACACCGATTGGTAAAATTTTTTTAGAGCATGCAATTACCGCTCTGAATGCTATTGATTATGCTGTTAAGCAAGTGGAAGAATATTTAGATCCTGAAAAGGGGTCCATTAAAATTGGCTTCCCTACTAGTTTAGCAAGTTACGTCCTCCCAACAGTTATTTCTGCCTTTAAAAAAGAATATCCTGACGTTTCTTTCCATCTACGCCAAGGATCCTATCGCTATTTAATTGAGGCAGTCAAAAACCGTGAATTAAACCTTGCATTTTTAGGACCGGTACCAAAGAAAGATGAAACAATCGATTCAATGATTTTATTCAATGAAAACATTTGTGCATTGCTTCCTGCCAATCACCGGCTGGCGAAGCGGGATAAAATTCATTTAGATGAACTACGTCATGATCACTTTGTCCTTTTCCCTGAAGGATATATTTTACATAAAGTCGTAGTCGATGCTTGCAAATCAGCAGGCTTTTCTCCTATAGCCACTTCGGTGGGAGAAGATATGGATGCTTTAAAGGGGCTTGTAGCAGCAGGAATTGGCGTAACATTATTGCCAGAAAGTTCTTTCTACGATTCTACACCACGGTTAACTATCAAAATGAAAATCGATAATCCAAATATCACCCGCAATGTAGGAATTATTTATCCAACAAACAGAGAATTAGCTCCTTCAGAACAAGTATTTATCAAATTTGTTCAAACATTCTTCTCCAGATTAAATCAATTTCAATAGAGGATATAACATAATTTCATTGTTAAAGAACTGTTTCGTAATGGCCAACATACTCAAAATCAAGAAGGCAAAGGTCACCTTATTTAATTCTCTTAAACATGCAAAACCTCCCAATCGTTTTCGATTAGGAGGTTATTTCGTTTTATTATTCGCTCACTGGTACTACAGAGCCGCCCCATTCTTCAAGAATGAAGTCTTGAATTTCTTTTGTACGCAATACTTCCACTAACTTTTTAATTTCTTCTCTATTTTCATCGCCAGAACGTACAGCAATTACGTTTACATATGGTGATTCTGAACCTTCAATTGCGATTGAATCTTCCACTGGGTTAATTCCAGCATCGATTGCGAAGTTAGAGTTAATAACAACCGCATCTCCTTCTTTGTTTTCATAATAAGTAACCATCATCTCAGGAGCATCGCTTGCTTCGATTTTTAAGTTCTTCGGATTTTCAACAATATCTTCTAAAGTTGCTTTTGTTTTATCGATACCTTCTTTTAATGTGATTAAGCCATTTGCTTCAAGTAGTGATAAAATACGACCATGGTCTGGGATAGAATTTGAAATTAAAATTGTTGCACCATCAGGAAGTTCATCTAAAGATTGATATTTTTTAGAGTAAATCCCCATTGGCTCAATGTGGATTCCACCAGCATTTACTAAATCATAACCCTCTTCAGCAACTTTTTGTTCAAGATACGGAATGTGTTGGAAATAGTTTGCATCAAGATCGCCATTATTTAAATCTTGATTTGGTAAAACATAATCTTGATATGGTACAATCTCTAACTCGATTCCTTCTTCAGCAAGGATTGGTTTTGCTTTCTCTAAAATTACTGCGTGAGGTGTGTGTGAAGCACCTACTTTTAATGTTACTTTTTCTGTTGCTTGTTGATCGTCGTTTGTTCCTTCATCAGTTGAAGAATTTGAACTTGTACCGCATGCAGCTAATACTAGCACAAGCACTGATAGGAATAAAAATGATAATACTTTCTTCATCCTTCCATTACTCCTTCTCCATTAAATTTTATGTGAAAGGCAAATCGCCTCCATCACCTGAATTAGCGCTTGTCCGTTTTGGCAGTAATCGTATCACCAATCCATTGAATGACAAATACAATGACAAGTATTAAAATCGTTGCCATTAACGTGACATCTTCTCTACTTCTTTGGAAACCTTCTAAGAAAGCTAAGTTCCCTAAACCGCCTGCACCTATGATTCCTGCCATCGCTGTATAACCAACAAGAGCAACAGCTGTGACAGTAATTCCAGAAATGAGCGCAGGTTTGGATTCAGGAATTAATACTTTCCATATAATTGTGAAAGTATTCGCACCCATCGATCTTGCTGCTTCAATAACACCTTTATCTACTTCGCGTAAAGCGATTAATACTAAACGCGCATAAAACGGCGCTGAACCGATAATTAACGCTGGTAAAGCCGCATTTACACCACGAATAGTTCCGAGTAAAAATTTTGTAAACGGAATTAATAAAATAATTAATATAATAAACGGAATCGAACGGAAGATATTCACAAGGGACCCCGTCAAGAAATGAACAATTTTGTTAGCCCAAAGTTGGTGTGGACTTGTTAAGAATAACAGTATACCTATGATTATGCCGAGAACGAAGGTAACTGCTGTAGAAATAGCTGTCATGTAGAGTGTGTCATAGGTTGCTTCCCACATTTTTGTCCAATCTACATTCGGAAATAATGCCTCAATCATTCGTAATCACCTCCGTTTTAATATTCATCGATTTCAGTTTTTCCAAAGCCTTCTCGACATTTTCAGAATCACCGTCAAGTTGAACAATTAACGTTCCATAAGAGCCATTCACCGTTTGTGAAATATTGCCGTGAAGGATGTTGATATCCAACTGGAACTCTTTAATTAAATATGAAATAATCGGTCTTTCTGTTGTATTTCCAACAAAAATTAATTTTACTAATTTTCCAGAAGGATAATTTTTCAAAATGTGTTCAATGGATTCTTTTGATTCTCTTGAATCCGAAACTTGCATCACAAAGTTTTTCGTTATTTCAGCTTGAGGATTTTGGAACACTTCAAGAACATCACCTTGTTCAACGACACGTCCAGCTTCCATCACCGCAACGCGATGGCAAATTTTTCGAATCACGTGCATTTCATGGGTAATTAAAACAATTGTCAACCCAAGACGCTGATTAATATCTGATAATAATCGCAAAATTGAATCAGTTGTTTCTGGGTCTAGAGCACTTGTGGCTTCATCACAAAGCAATACTTCTGGATTGTTAGCTAATGCTCTTGCTATACCAACCCGTTGTTTTTGTCCACCGGAAAGCTGGGATGGATAAGCATCCGCTCTTCCACTTAAACCTACAAGTTCAATTAATTCGTGAACTCTTTTTTCTCTTTCTTCTTTTGGTACCCCTGCAATTTCTAAAGGAAAAGCAATATTTTCTGCGACTGTTCTTGACCATAAAAGATTGAAATGTTGGAAGATCATGCTGATTTTTTGGCGAGCAAGCCGTAACTCTTTTCCTTTAATTGAAGAAATTTCAAGACCATTCACTATGACAGAACCGCTCGTTGGTTTCTCGAGTCCATTCAATAGGCGAATCAATGTACTTTTTCCGGCACCGCTATATCCGATGATTCCGAAAATTTCACCCTTTTGAATAGACAAATTTACATGATCAACTGCGGTTAATTCCCCATTTTTCGTTTTAAAGATTTTTGTGACATTTTTTACTTCAATCATGTTTGAGTACTCCTTTATAAACCGCAATATGTATTGATATTACAATTGTGCATTTTACACTTTTTATTACCCTTTGACTATAGCGTTATGTATACAATCTTTCATTTCAATAAAAAAACCTTCTACTTTGATAAGTAGAAGGGAAGTTGAACAACCTACTTAGATATCGTAAAACTTCCTCTTATCTTTCAAAGTAATAAATACTTTGCGTGATTTGGCACCTTATCATATCAATGATATGATGGTTGCCGGGTTTCATAGGGCACTTCCCTCCACCACTCTTAATAAGAGTTTTTTGCTATTCGGTTATTTAATTATGGAAACAATGTAACACGTAATCTATCATCTGTCAACTATAAAATCAACTTTTCATATAAGTTTTGTACGGATTTAAATGCATAGACTTTTTCATGCACTTTTCCGTCCTTTGTTATAAGTAGACAAGGAACACTTTCGATTTGTTGTTCGTATGCAAATTCTTCCAAAAAATTAATATTTCCTTTCCCAATCGGAATGTGTGGAAGAAGTTCTTCAATAACTTCCATCATTTTTGATGCAATTTTACATGTTCCGCAAATAGGTGTATATAAATAAAATGCTGTGATATCATTTTCGTTTACTTTTTCTTCCCAATTCTCTATTGTCCATTCTTCCATATCAATCATTTCCTATGCTAAATATTCTTTATGAACTAAAAATCTCGCTTCTTTCAGTAATTGAGCTAACACTTTTCGTGGTGCGTTTGCAACTTCCATATATGTTCTTGGAACATTTAGGTGAGTAGCCTCCGAATAAATTCTCTTCATTAATTTTCTTAGTTTTTCTCCGGATTGATCGGCATCAAAAAAAGTATATAGCTGACATTCTTCATAGGGCTCAATAAGCTCGAGTAACGCCTCTTCACTTATAGTACCATTTGTACAGACAATCTTCACATCTTCCGCTAAAATTGGGGCCAATTTCAACATATCTGAACGACCTTCTACAATGATACATTTTTCGTAATGCATTTTTACTCACCCCACGTATTATATAAGAACTGAAGAAACGATGAATAGTGTTGTCTACATATTATATTTTGATTTTAAAAAAACGCCAGTTCTTTCCCTGGCGTTTTAGACAGATTATTCAGAAATAATTTCTTCGTATTGTTCTGCAGTAAGTAATTCATCAAGTTGAGAAGAATCTGCAGGTTCAACAACAATCATCCAAGCATTTTCGTAAGGAGACTCATTTACTAATTCTGGGCTATCTTCAAGCTCAGTATTCACCTCAACAACTTTACCAGAAATAGGCGCATATAATTCAGAAACCGTTTTCACTGATTCCACACTTCCGAAAGGTTCATTCATTTGAATTTCGTCTCCAACTTGAGGAAGTTCAACGAATACGATATCACCAAGTTCAGATTGTGCGAAATCAGTTATTCCAACACGTACTTTACCGTCTTCTAATTTTACCCACTCATGTTCTTTCGTATAACGTAATTCCTTTGGTATTGACATACTTTTACCCTCCATCTGATATGTAATCTTTTTTTCAGTTTGACATATTTCAATTTCAAAAACAAGCTATTTTAGATGATTACTTCCATGTCTGTTCAAACTCTTCTTCTTTAAACCCAAGAGTCACTTTTTCACCATCTGTAACAATTGGTCGTTTAATTAACATGCCATCTGAAGCTAATAATTCTAGTTGTTCTTCTTCAGACATCGAACCTAGTTTATCCTTTAGACCAAGGGATCTATACTTTTGTCCAGATGTGTTAAAAAACTTTTTTAATGGTAGTCCACTTTTTTCCCAATACGATTTTAATTCTTCTTTCGTTGGGGTTTGTTCTACAATATGAATAGCATCATATTTTATTCCATTATCATCCAACCATTTTTGCGCCTTTTTACAAGTTGTACATCTAGGATAATGAATAAATTTCAACGACATTTCATTGGCTCCTTATTTTTAAATAATTTTTCAAATCTTTCTTATTTTTATCATGCACGATTGAAATCATGTGTTCAAGTATGAATTTTCATAAATTTTAGTGATATTTAACATCAATAAAAATAATGCATTCATAAGAGAATCAAAGTAGAATGAATTATATGTAAATTTTGATTATTGGAGGGAATGGTATGGGCTTATTAAAAGCGGGTGTCGGTGCATTAGCCGGCGTTTTATCTGACCAATGGAGAGAGTATTTTTACTGTGACTCTATTCCTGCAGATGTATTAATAACCAAAGGAAAAAAACGAGGCGGTAAAAGAAGTTTTAACCGTAAAGGAAGCGACAATATCATTAGCAACGGTTCGATAATAGCAGTCAATGAAGGGCAATGCATGATTATTGTCGATCAGGGAAAAATAGTTGAATTTTGCTCTGAACCTGGAGAATACGTATATGACTTTTCTACAGAACCAAGCATCTTTTATGGAGACTTAAACGAATCAATTAAAGCAAGTTTTGAGTCTTTTGGAAAGCGTTTAAGTTTCGGTGGAGAGCCTGGAAAAGATCAGCGAGTATACTTTTTTAACATGAAGGAGATTTCAGGTAATAAATATGGTACTCCCACACCGATTCCATTCCGGATTATTGATCGAAATATCGGGTTAGATATCGATATTTCCATCCGATGTCACGGGGAATATTCCTATAAAATTGTGGATCCAATTCTTTTTTATTCTAACGTCTCTGGCAATGTTCAAAATGAATTTAAACGTTCTGAAATCGACGGTCAACTTCGCTCAGAACTATTAACAGCATTACAACCTGCTTTTGCTAAAATTTCTGCAATGGGGATACGCTATAGCGAACTTCCACAACATACGTTAGAAATTGCAAAAGCATTAAATGAAGTATTATCTGATAAATGGATGAAAAAGCGAGGCATCGAAATCGTTTCGTTTGGTATTAGTGCGGTCAATGCTTCAGAAGAAGATGAAAAAATGATTAAACAACTCCAAAGAAGTGCAGTGTTCAGAAATCCATCTATGGCTGGAGCAACAATAATTGACGCTCAAAGTGAAGCAATGAGAAAAGCTGCAGAAAATCAAGGAGGAGCCTTTGTCGGTTTTGCAGGACTGCAAATGGCTCAGCAAGCAGGTGGTGTCAATGCAAAAGATTTATTTGAAATGGGTGAAAAACAACAACCCGTCGATCAAAATCCTCAAAATGTTGTTTGGCAATGTAGTTGTGGTGCGAAAAATCAAGGAAAATTCTGTACCGAATGCGGAAACAAACGACCAACATCAAATACTTGGATTTGTCAATGCGGCACAGAAAATAAGGGGAAGTTTTGTTATGAATGCGGTTCGCCAAAGCCAGCGAACTTTGCACTGACATGCGATAAATGTGGATGGCAACCAAAAGATCCATCCTTTACACCGAAATTCTGCCCTGAATGCGGAGATGTGATTGATGAAAACGATCGCAAATAAGGAGGATTGGTATGAGTACCAATGAAAAACAAGAGTTCATTGAAGTAGATGAGTATGATGCGAAGTGTCCATCCTGTGGTGCTTCCATCAAGTTTCATCCTGCTTCAGGCAAGTTAGTTTGTCCCTATTGTCATCATACAGAAGAGATTCCAAATGCAGAATTAGAGGCTGATTTAGAAATAGATGAGCTAGATTTCCATCAAGCAGAGGCTAGAAGTAGCTTCCGTTGGGGAGCCGAAAAAAAGATAGTGATTTGTGATGCCTGCGCTGCTGAATTAGTCTATGATGCGTTGGAAGTAGCCAACGTATGTCCTTATTGCGGATCAAATCATGTGATGGAAATTAAAGACGATCACTCTATCGCTCCTAACGGAATTATTCCATTTCAATTAACATTGGAACAAGCAAACGAAAACTTTCAAAAATGGATAAAAGGGAGATGGTTTGCTCCTAATGAGGCTAGACAATCAGCTAAAGCCGAAGCATTTACAGGCATCTATTTGCCTTACTGGACTTTTGATACAAAGACCGCTTCACAGTATACAGCAACATATGGTAGAAGAAGAACGGTATACGATAAGGATGGAAAACCTCAAACCGTTACTGACTGGTATCGTACAAGAGGATTTTATCAAGAATTTATTGATGATCACCTTGTTCTCGCTTCTACTCGCTACGATGCTCATATTTTAAGCAAAGTGGAACCTTTTTATTTAACAAATGCTCGCCCATACCAAAAAGAGTATTTGCATGGTTTTGTAGCTGAACGATACAGTATTGGTCTTGATGACGGCTGGAAAATCGCCAAAAATGAAATTCATCATTATCTAGAATCTCAAATTACACAACATATTTTATGGAAACATCGCGCCCATGTAGTTAAAAATTTACGATTTTCAACAGTCCATTCTGATATTACATATAAACATTTGATGTTGCCTTTGTGGCTATCGACTTTTCGATACAGAGATAAAGTCTATCAATTTATGGTGAATGGCCAAACGGGCAAAGTCGGTGGAGAATATCCAATCTCTCCTATTAAAGTTACAATCACAATCTTCATCCTTCTTCTATTTGTCCTATTAGGTTATTTCTTTTTTATGGAGAATTCATATTAGAATGAAGAGCGGCTTGAGAAAATGTATATGTTTGCAAGTCGCTCTTTTTTCGTAACGTTTTTCTTTGATAATCCTTTACCTTGTGCGGATAGTGCTCTTGCTTGTGCGGTTGGCTCCCTTGTTCGTACGGATTCATTCTAGCTTGTGCGGATAACTCCTCCACTTGTGCAGATAGCTCCTCCACTCGTGCGGATAATTCCATCACTTGTGCAGAAACAATCTCTACTCGTGCAGATACCCCCTTCACTTGTGCAGATACAATCTCTACTCGTGCAGATAGCTCCCTTGCTCGTGCAGATAACCCATTCTGCAGATACAACCCTTGCTTGTGCAGTTATTCTTCACTCTATAAAGACAAAAAAGCTACCCACAAGTGATTCACTTGTGAGCAGCTCTCTACCATTACACGATATATTTTTCTGCTGCAATTAGTCGTTCAGCAGCTTCACGTTTTTTCAAGATTAAATTATAAGGATTGTGACGAGTTAATTTACGTAAAGCAGAAAGTGTTATACGTGCATTATCTCCCTCAACAGAAGCAATGACAATTTCTTTTGCCTCTTTTTCAATTTCAGCAAAGGCTTCTTGGCAATAAATTTGAGTATATAGTAATTTTTGCTTCGCTTTTTCAAGTCCGTCGCGTTCAATTGCTTTTGCAGTGCGTAATACTGCTGATTCCATTGCATATACAAAGTTTGCGATATTCGCAATATTTACCAATACCTCTTGTTCCTGTTCAAGTTTTGTACCGAAGCGTTGAGCAGCAACACCAGCAGCTAAGATACCAATTTTCTTCGCATTTTTCACAAGATATTTTTCTTGTGCTAATGGCTCATCGCTAACCTCTTCAGGCATGAGCATGAGAAGTTCTTGTTGCAAGTTTTGAGCAACTTGTAATAAAGGAAGTTCTCCTTTCAATGCTTTTTTCATGAATGTACCAGGTACTATTAAACGGTTAATTTCATTTGTTCCTTCGAAAATACGGTTGATACGGGAGTCGCGGTAAATGCGTTCCACTTCATATTCAGACATAAAACCATATCCACCATGAAGCTGTACTGCTTCATCCGCAATGTAATCTAATGTTTCAGAACCAACAACTTTTGCAATCGAGCATTCAATTGCATATTCCGCAACAGCTTTTGCTACCGCTTTACCATCTTTTAATTCTTCAGAAGAAAGTTTGCTAAAACGATCTTCGAAATATCCTACTGTACGGTAATTCAACGATTCAGAAGCATATAGTTCAGATGCCATTGTCGCAATTTTTTCTTTTGTTAAATTGAAGCTAGAAATCGGTGTGTTAAATTGTTTGCGTTGATTTGTATATTGGATTGCTAGCTCCAATGCTCTTTTTGATGCACCCACTGTACCAATACCTAATTTATAACGACCGATATTTAAAATGTTGAATGCCACAACATGTCCTCGACCAATTTCCCCTAATACATTTTCCACTGGAACTGGTACATCTTCTAAAATCAATGTACGAGTAGATGAAGATTTAATACCCATTTTCTTCTCTTCTGCACCAACAGAAACGCCAGGGAATGAACGTTCAACGATGAATGCTGTAAAATGCTCACCATCTACCTTCGCATACACAACGAATACATCTGCAAAGCCTGAGTTCGTAATCCATTGTTTTTCACCGTTAAGAATATAATGAGTTCCTGCCTCATTTAATTTCGCAGTTGTTTTTGCACCTAACGCATCGGAACCGGATCCTGGCTCTGTTAATGCGTATGCAGCAATCCATTCACCGCTAGCCAATTTCGGTAAATATTTTTTCTTTTGATCGTCATTTCCAAACAGGACAATCGGTAATGATCCAATTCCTACATGAGCACCGTGCGTTAAGCTAAAGCCTCCTGCGCGAGACATTTTTTCGCCGATAAGAGCTGATGTAATTTTATCTAATCCAAGACCTTCATATTCTTCAGGAATGTCTGCAGCAAGTAGCCCTAGTTCACCTGCTTGTTTCATTAATTTTACGGAGTGTTCAAATTCATGATTTTCCAATTTATCTATTAACGGCAATACTTCATTTTCTACAAACTCTTCCGTCGTTTTAGCAATCATTAAATGTTCTTCAGTAAAATCTTCAGGTGTAAATACTTTTTCTAAATCTACATCTTCAATTAAAAAACTTCCACCCTTTACAAAATCTGTTGTTTGAACCATGTCAATTCCTCCCTATCGATTTATTGCTAACAAATTGATTAATATAGAACTTCCAACACGCCAGCAGCTCCCATACCGCCACCGATACACATCGTAACAACGCCATATTTCTTTTCTTGTCGTCTTAATTCATGGATTAGCTTTAACGTCAATATTGCTCCCGTCGCTCCAAGCGGGTGTCCTAACGCAATCGCACCGCCATTTACATTAACTTTATTAAGATCGAGACCAAGATGACGAATAACTTGAATAGATTGAGAAGCAAATGCTTCATTTAGTTCCCATAAGTCGATATCCTCTTGTTTTAACCCTGCAAGTTTTAACGCTTTTGGCACTGCTTCAATTGGTCCAATTCCCATCACTTCAGGTGGAACGCCGCCCACTGCAAAGCTTAAGAATTTTGCCATCGGTTTTAATCCCTGCTTTTCAGCTTCTTCTCGATCCATCACAAGAAGTGCTGCAGCCCCGTCAGAAGTTTGTGAAGCATTACCCGCTGTTACCGTTCCATTTATACTGAATGCTGGACGCAGTTTACTTAAAACTTCTTTCGATGTATCTGGTCGTACCCCATCATCCATAGAAAATGTAAAGCGTTTTTCTTTTAACGTGTTATTCTCATCAACGTAATGCTGTACAACATCAATTGGAACAATCTCATCGTTGAATTTTCCTTCTTGAATCGCCTTATAAGCCAATTCGTGAGAACGCACCGCAAAATCGTCTTGATCTTCACGGCTAACACCATAACGTTTTGCAACTTCTTCCGCCGTATGGCCCATGCTCATGTAGTATTGTGGCGCTTCTTCTGCCAATTTTGGATTTGGTCGAACAACGTGTCCCATCATTGGCACCATGCTCATTGACTCTACTCCACCAGCAACAATAGCCTTCGCATGACCAAGCATAATTCTTTCAGCTGCATATGCAATGGATTGTAAACCTGAAGAACAGAAACGATTAATTGTAATCGCAGGAGTTGTATCTGGTAGTCCTGCTAATGCTCCAATATTTCTTGCTACGTTCATGCCTTGCTCCGCTTCAGGCATTGCACATCCTAAAATTAAATCATCTATTTCTCCCTCATAGCCTGCACGCTGAATGGCTTCTTTTACTACGATTGCGCCGAAATCATCTGGTCGCATTTGAGCGAGTGACCCTTTTTTTGCTTTACCAATTGGCGTTCTCGCTCCTGACACTATAACTGCTTCACGCATATTACATCCCCCTTTGTTTCTTTTTCCGAATTAATTGCGCAACGGCTTACCAGTTACGAGCATATGTTGCATACGCTCTTGAGATTTACGGTCAGCCACAAGCTCTAAAAACGCTTGGCGTTCTAAATTTAACAAATATTCTTCATCTACTTCCGTTCCATATGGTACAAGGCCTCCAGCCAGTACATAAGCAAGTTTTTTCGCAATTTTTAAATCGTGTTCTGAAATATAACCTGCTGTGTACATGTTCTGTGCTCCTAACAACATCGTTGCATAACCAGGTGCACCAACCACTTTGATTTTCTTTTTCACTGGTGGCTTATAACCAGATTCATATAAGGAAAGTGCTACTTGCTTCGCATCGTAAATAAGATGATCCGGATTTACGGAAATGCCATCTTGATTGCTTAAGAAGTTATTTTCTCGAGCTTCTTCCGCAGAAGTGGACACTTTCGCCATCGCAATTGTTTCAAATACTTTATTCGCAACGGCTTGATAATCAATTTCCACACCTTTTGGAAGACCTTCCAATGCCTTTTCATAGAGAGCTAAGTTTCCGCCGCCTCCTGGAATTAATCCAACACCAACTTCCACTAGTCCCATATACGTTTCTGCTGAAGCTTGAATGCGTGCTGCTGGCAAGCAAACTTCCGCTCCACCTCCGAGTGTCATGCCAAACGGAGCTGCCACAACTGGTTTTCTCGAATATTTAATGCGACGCATCGTTTTTTGGAATGCACGCACAACATAATCAAGTTCAAATATGTTGTCATCTTGCGCTTCCATTAAAATCATGCCAAGGTTTGCACCAACGCAGAAATTCTTTCCTTGGTTTCCGATGACAAGCCCTTTGTAATTTGCTTCTACTTCATCGATTGCATAGTTAATCATTTGAATGATGTCTAATCCAATGGCATTTGATTTCGAATGGAATTCAAGAAGTAAAATGCCGTCCCCGATATTAATCAAACTAGCACCAGAGTTTGATTTAAGAACGCCGTGCTGTTTTTTGTAACGTTTTAAATCAATTGCTTTTTCATTGACAGGAATAATTTCATAATCTTCTCCATTAAAGAATGCTAATTGGCCATCTATTTCTTGATAGAATGATTTATAGCCTTTCGCTAATAGTTTTTTCACAAATTCAGGAACATTGCGACCTTCTTCTTCCATTTTCGCAACGGATTTTTCTACGCCGATTGCATCCCACATTTCAAACGGACCTTGGCTCCAACCGAATCCCCATTTCATGGCATTGTCGATTTCCACAATGTTGTCTGCAATAATGCCGTTTAATTCTGCAGAATAGATCAATGTTGGAGCAAAAATATTCCACAGTAGTTCACCAGCTCGGTCATTTGCGTATACTAATGTTTTTAACTTGTTATCTAACCCTTTTGTTTGTTTTGCCATTTCGATGGAAGGAGCTTTTAATTTCTTTTGTGGAACATACTCTAGCGTGTTTGGATCGATTTCGTAAATGTCTTTTCCTTTCTTCACATAGAAACCTTGACCAGATTTTGCACCGAGGGCTCCTCTTTCCACTAACTTATGAATCAGTTCTGGAACTTCAAAAATTTTTTGTTCTTCACCAGTAGTTTGGTCATACACTGTTTTTGCCACATGAATAAACGTATCCAACCCTACCACATCAAGTGTCCGGAAAGTTGCAGATTTCGGTCTGCCAATTAAAGGTCCTGTTACTGAATCTACTTCTCCAACTGAATATCCTCGTTTTAGCATTTCATGGAGTGTAATATGCAAGCCATACGTACCAATTCGGTTGGCCACGAAATTTGGTGTATCCTTACCTATTACAACTCCTTTGCCTAACACATCTTCCGCAAAATTTTTCATAAAGGTTACAACGTCTGGCGATGTATGTTCAGTAGGAATAATTTCAAGCAATTTTAGATAGCGTGGCGGATTGAAAAAATGCGTTCCTAAAAAATGTTTTTGGAATTCTTCCGTTCTGCCTTCCACCATCTTATTTACACTGATTCCGGAAGTGTTTGAGCTAACGATGGCACCAGGCTTTCGCACCTGTTCTATTTTTTCGAATAAGTTTCGCTTCACATCAAGATTTTCGACAACTACTTCAATAATCCAATCTACTTCTTTTAACTTATCTAAATCGTCCTCTAAATTCCCAACTGTTAACAGTGCTAAATTTTTTGGTGAAGTTAGCGGAGCTGGTTTTTGTTTCAACAATTTTTGTACAGCATTATTCACAATGCGGTTTCTCACTGTTGGATGTTCAAGTGTCAATCCTTTTTCTTGTTCTTCTTTCGTTAGTTCTTTTGGAACAATATCCAACATATATGTTGGTATACCGATATTTACTAAATGAGCTGCAATACCGGAACCCATAACCCCAGATCCAATTACTGCTACTTTTTCAATTTTATACGTCACAAACAATTCCCCCTTCACTCTTTTGAATGAACAATCATTCATTTTCGCTATAAGTTTCCCCTTTGTTCATTCATAGTTTATTCAATTCCTCATTTGAAGATGTTTTTTTCAAGAAAATGAATGGCTATTCATTTCTAGTTTAAAAAAAATACATGAAGCAACTATTCTTGTATTTAGTGTAGATGATTTTACAGAATTTCGCAATCCTTTTATTAAAATTTTCGAAAAATTAATTGATATTTTAATAGTTTGTTATTTACACTCCAAACATATTTCTTTCCGACATTCGCTAAAATGTGTAAACTACTAGGTAAGGAGGCGAAAAAATTGAAAGAAATTACGTCAATTGAACAATTTAATGAAATTATTAGCAAGGACGAGCCAGTGATAGTTAAATTTTATGCAGGTTGGTGCCCTGATTGTGTACGCATGAACATGTTTATTGATCCGATTATTGAAAAGTACAATCAGTATGAATGGTTCGAAATCAATCGCGATGATTTCCCAGAACTGGCTGAAAAATATCAAGTATTGGGAATTCCAAGTTTATTAATTTATAAAAACGGTGAAAAATTAGCTCACCTTCATAGTGCCAACGCCAAAACACCGGAAGATGTAACGCAATTTTTGGATGCGCAAACGGTGTAACTTTGAAAAATTTAGGACATAACTTCTATCAAAAAAGTTATGTCCTTTCAATTTCTATAAAAATATGTTTTCTTTTTCATTTTTCGCAGGATAAAATAAGCTAACCATTAACGATAAACCGGCTACTATTTCAATCAATCCTGAAGAGTAAACTTTAGCAAACCACATACCTACAGGGATGTTAATGATTGACACCGAAGTTAAAGGAAGATAAAGCGATAACACAAAACTAGGAATAAATACGCAAATGAATAATGGAAAGTTGAACTGAATCTTCCATCTATTAATACAAATAAGCGATAAATAAATCCCCCAAATAAAATGAATGATAAAATGACTCCAATTTAATGGAGTTACGTTATAAAGAACTTTATTTGATAAATGTTGTTCAATATTATAACTAATAATTGTTAAAATAATTAACCCAACAAACCAAATTATTTTCCATACATATGGCCAAATTTTCTTCACAAATGTCCCCCTTGCCTACAAATTGAAAGAATTTTCAATCATTATATGTCACAACAAATTTCCCCTATGTCTAAATACATGAAGAGCGACATAGCTCCAATTCTTTAATAAGTCGGTCAAATATCTCTTTTACTGTACCTGACTGAATCTCTTTAAAACGTGTACTTGCCCAAAGTGACATGGCTTGAGGGTTTTGATCTTTCAATGCTTTTGCACGAATCGGCTGCGTTAATGTATTGACAGCGGGATAAATGGCTGGTGCAATGCTTTCATACTTCACCATAAATTCATTTTTCAATCCCCGCGCAAGTCGACCTGAAAATGTACGTGTAAGGGCTGTTTCTGTAAACTCTCCAGATTGAAGAGCCTGTTTATAAACTGGGTTAGCTCCGCTTTCTTCTGTACAAAGGAAAGCCGTACCTAGCTGCACCACATCAGCTCCAGCATTTAATGCGAGGTGAATGTCCTTACCATTAATAATGCCTCCAGCAGCAATTATTGGAACTGCCATTTCTTTTCGAACCGTAGATATGAATTCCATCAGTGGTACATAAGATTCTTCATCCACATTTTGAAAAGTTGCTCGATGCCCTCCAGCTTCTATCCCCTGTAAACAAATTGCATCTGCTCCTTGTTGTACAGCAATTTTTGCTTCCTCTAAATTGGTCACCGTAACGATTACATAGCTGCCATTCTCTTTAATTTGTTCAATGATTTCATTGGTTGGACAACCAAATGTAAACGAAACATAAGGGACTTTATACGTCTTGACTAACTCCAATTTTTCCGTCCAATAATCGTCATCGGGTTTTGGAATTGTTAATGGAATTTGGAAATCTTCTTCAAGGCGCTCCTTATACAAATACAATGACTCATCAAGGGAGTCGTTTTGAGGAACAAAAATATTCACCCCAAAAGGCAAAGCGGCTTCTTTGCATTTGATGATTTCCTGCTCGATTGCTTCTGGAGTTTTATAACCCGCTGCTAGAAACCCAAGTCCACCATTTTGTGAAACTGCAAGAGCTAAATCGACCGTTGCAATCCCCCCTGCCATCGGCGCTTGAATTATTGGATATTTTAAGTTGCTGAACATGTAATATCTACTCCTTTCAATCAATATATAGTCTTTTAGACATTCACAAAAATTTATAGGAGTTACTTCAAACTACAACCTTTTTCACAAACAGAACAGCTCTTTAATATGGAAGTGGATGTATTTTAAACAATACATTTGATTAAAGCGTAATATTGTTTCTGTGTATCCACAGCTGAGCCGCTTCTTTGATAACATTAAAGCTTAACAATTCATCTTTTCTCTATTATCAAACGATTTTACAAAAATTACAAATTTTTGAATTTAAATTCAAAAAATAATATATTAGGAAATTTTTTCATGAAATGATGATAAACATTAACAAAACCCTGCTCAATATTAAAAAGACGTAGATTTCACCTTTTTTAAATTAGACAGGGTTTTCCAGTTCCTATTAATACTTCTTAATATATTATAGTATACAATGGTAATTCTAGGAAAATTTCTTTATTTCTATAGGATAAACAGTTTGATGGAACACTCGCTCCGATTGTTGTCGACCAAATGGCAATAGTAATCCAAGCCCCTTTTTTTTAGCGACTTTATCCGTTAGTGTCTGTATAAATTTCATATTGTCCTCCTATTTTTTCGCCAAATAAATCTGGATTTTCAAATCTATTATTTGGGCCTTAAAGTAAAATTATACCTATTGAGAATCTAAAAGAAATTAACAGGAGGACAATAATAATTTTAATCGTAAACATTCCCATTCATCGCGATGAACTAATCCAGAGAACTGATAATACTAACTTTTTGTCAAGTCTCTCAACTGTTTAATTAATACATTTATTTCGTTTATTGATGAATGTATAGAAGCGATTAAATCATGTGTATTTTCTAATGTAGAGATTATTTCTTCCGTTGACGCAGCATTTTCTTCAGATATAGCAGATACGTTTTCAATTTGATTTCGAATTGTAAAGAAATTATGATTTGCCAATTCGATTTCTGACATTTCCATTGATAGTCCATTATGAATTTCTGTAAATGTACTTTTTATTTCTTCAAAGAAATGAGAAATTTCCTTAAGCAATAATCTACCTTCCGTAATCGCACTTTCTCCTTGAGCTGATTTTTCTTGAGCTATTTTGGATTTGTTGAATAATTCATCCGTCACCAATTTAATATTCTCTGTCATTTGGGCACTTTGTTCAGCTAGTTTTCTTACTTCTTCCGCTACTACTGCGAATCCCTTTCCATGCTCACCAGCACGAGCCGATTCAATGGCAGCATTCAGTGCAAGCAAGTTCGTTTGATCTGCAATTTCTTTTATACTTTCGAGTAATGTATTTACCCTTTCTAAACTAGTTTGCAAATCAGAAACCGTTATAACTGTATTGCTAATCGTTGTACCAACTGAATCCATATAATCAGTTACTTGATTGATTTTATTCCAACCTTCTTGTACTTTTCTATTCATATTTTCCGATTTTTTTACAATATCTTCAGCAACGATAACGATTTGTCCCATTTTTTCTGATGATTGAACCATTGAATCATTGATGATATTTACACTATTCGCCTCTTCTTGTATACTAGTACCCATTTGTTCTGCTGATTGTACAATGTCTTTACTTGAACTAAAGATCGTATTTAATTCTGTATTAAATTTTGTAATATGGTTATCAAGCAAATCAGATACAGATTCGATGGATGCAAAAGTGGATGTTAACTTATTCATTCCCTCTTTCGCTTCAAGTTCTTTTTGAAATGCATCAACAATCAGTTGTCTTCCCCATTTCATCAGCAAATATAAAAGAACCATAAATGCATTTATGATAAAGAAGACAGTCAAGAACCCAGAAAAATTGTTATTCAGTCCTAATAAGTTTTCTGGCAAAAGGAAAAATAATACGAGATATACTACATCTAGCAAAAGACCTAACGCTAAAATCAGTTCTTTCTTAAAATAGAGTGTAACCATCGCAATTGTAAGAATAATAATATAGTGTTTAATAATAGAAAATCCATCCAAAATTAAGAGTGCTAATACCACTATACTTGGAATTAATGATATGGTTAAGCCTTTTACATATGTATTGATTGGTAAAAAGAAAGTGATTATCGACATCACAAGAACAATCAAGCCCGCTACAATAATAATTGCTCCCTCTTCAAATCCCCTAGATGAAACAATCGGTACACAAATAAGAAATACTAAAATAATAGTTAGTAGAAGATTGACTTTATGAACTCTGTGAGTGTTGTATTGATCTTGATACATTCAATTCTTCCCCTTTCTTTTTGTGGTAAGGACTATTTGATTATTCACGCAAATAAAAACATCAAAAAATCACTATAACTGATGATTTGATGCAAGATTCGAACTATTTAAGTTGAGTATATTTCCTAGGAAATACAACTCTGCTTTATTATTCGATATACTTACCAAAAATTCCTTCATTTTTCTAATTTTTCTTATTAATTCTGAAAATTATATCAATAAAACTTGCAGTAAGACTTAGTGCAATCATCATTTTATGTTCATTACTACCCTAGTCTTTCAAAAAAATTTATATTACTTATAATATTGAACAAGGTGATGCTATGAAAAAGTTCATACCTTTAGAAGGAATGTCTCAATTCAGCCCTGAAGTTTATCCAGCCTACCAAAACTCTGCCTGTGGACCTACTACAATATTCGTTATGTTGAAATTTATGTTTGGAAAACATGTTGCACAGAATGTAAATATCCTTTATCGAATGCTAGGTACAACGAAAATCGGTTTATTTCGCTGGAGGCTTATTAAAAATTTACAAAACTATTTAGGAACGGACTGGGTTGTAAAAAACTGTTCATTAAAGGAAGCGATGAAACAAATCGATGAGGGCAGGCCAGTAGCAATAAAATTTGATAAATACTTTACTCTACAATGGAAATCAAAACCTACTTTTACCTATCATTGGGTTCCTTTCATTGGCTATGAAATTGAGCAAAATGAGTTATTATTAATTGTGCATGATAATGGGGGAATAAATCGTGATAGTCAAATACGAAAAGTTCCCTATTCTCAAAACTATAAAGTGATTAGCTTCGTAAAAATTGAGCCAAGAAAGAAAAAATAAAGGGACTCAAACATTCAAACAAGTTTGTGTCCCTTCTCAATACTTTATATACATGTATATAGTGAATAGGCATGTTTTGCAATGGATGTAAAGCCCTTGTTTGCTAGTTGATTGAAAGTGTTAGCGGAATATTCAGGTACAGAGAGATCTTCTAAACGTTCTTTGATTGGTATGTTTTTTTCTATGGATGCTAATCGATAAGAAAGCTTTAACATTTCCAGATTATCTGCAATTTTATTTCGTTGACCTGGTTTTAATTCATCTAAATTTTGTAATACTCCTTCAACAGAACCGTATTTTTGAATCAATTGCAGCGCTGTTTTCGGTCCAATGCCTTTGACCCCTGGATAGCCGTCGCTCGAATCTCCCATGAATGCTTTCACATCTACAAATTGATGAGGTTCAATCGCATATTCCTCTTTAAATCGTTCCATTGTATAGACATCATACTCAGAATATCCTTTTTTTGTAAAAGCGATGTTCGTCGAAGGATTCAATAATTGCAATAAATCTTTATCGCCACTAATTATTGTAATTTGGGCTTCTTCCTTCCATTTTTCAACGATGGAACCAATGCAATCATCCGCTTCCATTCCTGCTTCTCCAATGTTTTTCCAGCCAATCCACTCAGAAACTTCCTTTGCCATGTCAAATTGTGGAATCATTTCTTCCGGTGGCTCGCTTCGATTCGTTTTGTATCCTTCAAATAGTTCATTGCGAAATGTGTTAGCTCCCATATCCCAACAAATTGCAATATGGCTGGGCTTAATAATTGATTGGGCTGTTAAAACATGTCGTGCAAAACCTTGCACCCCATTTGATGGTCTGCCATCCGGTAAATATTGAAAATGTCCCATTACACTCGTGGCATAAAAAGAACGGAATAATAGAGCCATTCCGTCAATGACTAAAAGATGTGGTTGATTATTCATTCAAAAATCCTCACTTTCTACTTCATTCATTATAACATGTTGAGACAGCCCATTTGCGACGGAAAAATTCTCCTTCCCTATTACAATTCTAAGTGACGCTACTGCTGACAAACAAAAGAAGAGGATAATACGTTCATAAAATAGAACATATTATCCTCCTATCAGTTTAGACTATTTCATTGCATATGGGAAAAGTGCTTTCATTAATCTCTCCGTTTCATATCGCGAATTGCTTGAATCGATAATCGTACAAGTAAAATGGAACATAAAAATAATCCGAGATATGCTGCTGTATTTAAATAAATCGCATAGGCAGTTTCAATAAATTGGGAAATGGCTAGAAGTGCTGTTGAAATAATTCCAAATGTAATGCCCACCATCAATAAGACAAATTTTGAAAACAATTGCGTCACAAATTTGGAGTTGGTTTTATCCGAAAAGATGTCGTGATGCAAGATCACTTTTCCATCTTCAACTTTTCGAATTAATTGGTCAATCCGCCTTGGAATTTTTCGCAAATTCGGTATTAGTATTGCCAATTCTTCTTGCATTTTCTCCATCGTTTCAATTGGCTCTGTAATCGGTTTTCTTAACGAAGATTTCATATAATCATTTGTAAATTTCTTCGCTTCTTCAAAAATATTAAAAGTAGGATCGATCATATTGATTGTGCCGTCTAATGTAATGATTACCCTGAGAGCCAAGCTGACGGATGAATAAAACTGTAACCCCGATTCTCTAATGACTGTAAAAATGGAATAAATCGTTTCATCTGTTGGAACTTTATTAACATATGTTATTTTTAATAAAATTTGGCCAATCGCTTGTTCCAATTCTTGACGGTTAATTTCATTTTTATTTTTGATTAGCAAGGAAATTGCATCGTATAATAACGACGAATCTCCCTGCTGAATACCCATGAAAAATAGTTTTAATCCTTCTTGTTGTTGCCCTGATAATCGACAAACTGCTCCAAAGTCAAGAATCGCTACTTCCCCTGTTTCTGGATTAACAGAAATATTTCCTGGATGCGGGTCAGCATGAAAAATTCCTGATATTAACGCTTGTTCTAAATAAGAATAAACAATCGTTCGCGCAAGCTCTTTTCGATCAAAGGAAAGATCCTCTATTTTATCTAAATCCGAAATGCTTACACCTTTTACATATTCCATTACTAAAATATTTTCATTACTTAATTCTTCATAAACTTGTGGAATTTTGACATTCAGTTTACTCCGTTTTAATATATTTCGAATTTGGATCATATTGCGGGCTTCTATTTCGAAATCCGTTTCCTCTTTCATTGAATTGGCAAATCCTTCTGCTAACGATTTGAACCCAAAACTTTCAGCCCACTGGGATTTCGTCGTAATCCAATCTGCAAATTCCAATAATATACTTAAATCTTCCCTCATAATTGTTTTTACTTGCGGTCTTAAAATTTTTACAACCACTTCTTCATGAGAATTTTTTAAAACCGCTCGATGAACTTGTCCAATGGAAGCTGCTGCTAATGGTTTCTCGTCAAAAAAAGAAAAGACCTCATCGATTTCGCATGAAAAATTTTCTTTTAATATCCTTTTTACTTCATCAAAGGTCATTGGCGATACTTTTTGCTGCAATTTTTTTAGTTCTTCAATGAAGATTGGGGAAAACAATTCTTTTCTAGTTGATAACACTTGTCCAAACTTTATAAAAATGCCACCGCTCTCTTCAAGAGTAGAACGCAATGCAATTGCTAACTGTCTATCTGTATCGCGACTTCGCGCATATTTTACCGTTCTTGTAATGCCGTTCGTTACAGCTACTTTTAATACCGTTCGTAGACGCTTTTGATAACGCCAATAATTCAATGCTTTCCTAAAAATCGTCTTCTTTTCCGAATAACGCCCAGTATTTTCATCTAATGCAATCGGATCAAATAGCTCAAAGAATAAATAAATCAGCATGGAAATAAGCAACATGCTTCCGATCCATAATAACGTTGCAACACTTACAACGCCATCTTCAGTATGATATTGTGCATTTTCCCGAACAAACGTATACCAAAACACAAAAGTAGTGAATGAGACGCTGATGATGACGGACAATACTCTTCTAAATAAGTTCACATTGGAACCAATAAGCCTTCCGCTAATAAAAAATATAATGATTGACACAATTAATATTTGCAAAAGTGCGCTAATTGTACTCATTCACTTCACCACTTCCAATCGAATATCCATTAAAATTAGTATGGCTAAAGTTTCATTCTTGTCATTCCTAAGCGTTGTTATTAAATTGATTTCTTCTATTTTCCAAACGAAATTCATACAAAAAAGGATTCACTTGGAGGTGAATCCTATCTATAATGTAAAATAATTCGTAATACTCTCCCTTTCATTTACAGAATATATTTCAATATCTGTTGATTTTTTGTGGAAACGAACCCCATGGATATTTCCACCCTCATAAATATTTCCCCCTCCATCAATACCGATTTTTTTACGGCAAGGTGAAATCCATACTTTGCTCGAACCATCTTCATTTAATAATAATGTTGGTGTATGGCCAAATACGACATATTCTTTTGCTTTATGGGGGACTTTCGTAAATTCTTCACGTATCCACAGAAATTCATCCGTACTTGTTTCTAAAAAATCTTCTACTTTTGCATTGATCCCTGCGTGAACAAAAACAAACGGATTCCAATAATAATACAAACGAAGATTTTTTATAAATTCAATTTCATCTTCAAAATGCGTTTTGATAAATTCGACTATTTGTTCAACATTCATTTCATCTACAGTTTGTTCGTGTTCGCTGGAATATTCGGAATAAAAACTTTGGATGGTGCTTGCACCTCCAACTTTCGGATGGAAATAAAATTCTGCCATTTCTTTCGGCTTTTTTAACCAGTTCAAGAAGATTTGTTCATGGTTTCCACTTAACGTAATCACCTTATAATCTTTTGATAGCTCCATCACTTTGCGCAATACTTTTAAGCTATCATTTCCCCTGTCAATATAGTCACCTAAAAAAATAAGCATCTCTTCATCGGGTTTCCAGTACTGCAATACTTTCTCTAATAAATGAAAACTTCCATGTATATCTCCAATGGCAAATACTTTATCCATTTATACACCTCTTTATTCAACACTCAAAAGAGAAAGTTGAATGTTTTCTAAAATTTTCAATCCGTTCAATTTTTATTCAATTATACTACAGAATTATATGAATATTCCGCGAAATTCTATACAATTTAAGAATTTCATATTGACTAATAGTTTATTATTTTAATTATTCTATAAATGTTTATTCATACGAATCGAATCACGTATAGTTTATACGACATTATTTCATAATGAAAATTAATCTATTTCTTTGGTAAAGGAGATTCTTATGAGGAAGTTGTTTCTAATTTTCTTATTCTTGCCTATCTTCATATTGTATGCTTGTGGTGTACCCTCAGAAGCAAACTTAGGTACGCCAGAAAACGATAGAAAAAAATCTAATCACGAATTTAGAGAAATCAACCAATTAGTCGTTGATAATGAAAATGTAAAAATCACCATATTAAACATGAAGAAAAACAAAGAACAATCGAAACAAACTGTCACGATTACGTTTGACATTTTAAATAAACGAAAAGATACAATGAAAATACAAGCACAAAGACTATCAGTAGATGATCGGATGGTAGATGAAGCGATTTATCAATTGGAACAGGAAATCTCACCACAAAAAGCAGCCACTGCAAAACTAGTCATCCAACAATTAGAAGACATCGAATTTCCCGAATTTAAAAATGATTTAGAAATGGAATTATATATTTTGTCTTTAGATGATCCAAATTATGTTGAAAATCACCACGTGAAAATCATTTATGAATAGATGAAAGTGACTGATTTTTTTTAATACAAGATAGTCTAGAGTTATCAGTGTATAATAGTGATGGTAATCAAAGTATTTCATTCTACCAATAGGATTTAAAGGAGTTCGACTGATGAATATATTATTAACAACTTTGAACGCCAAATACATTCATACGAACTTGGCCATTCGTTATTTAAAAGCATTCGCACGTCCGGAGTTTGACCCAACGATTGTAGAATTTACGATAAAAGAACCGACATTAAATATTGTGACTGATCTTCATCAAAGAAAACCCGATTTAGTCGGTTTTAGTTGCTATATTTGGAATATCGAAGAAACGATTAAGGTTATTCAAATGCTGCGAGTTGTTAGCCCACATACAAAAATTGTATTAGGCGGGCCGGAAGTCTCTTATGATGTACATTATTGGTTGCGACGATTGGAAGGGCTTGTTGATTTCATCATTATGGGGGAAGGTGAATATTCTTTTAAACAATTGCTACGATATGTTCATGGAGAAATCCCACTAGAAGAAGTTCCAGGCATTGCTTACTTACAAGATGGAAAAATGAATATTCATCCACAGCCAAAGAAAATTGACTTACGGGAACTTCCAAGCCCATTCCGTTTTGAAGAAGATCGAGCTTCTATTTCAAAACGCATTCAATATATTGAAACAAGCCGCGGTTGCCCATTTAGCTGTCAATTTTGCTTATCTTCTATTGAAGTAGGCGTTCGCTATTTTAATAGGGAAAAAATAAAAGACGATATTCGTTATTTAATGGCCAATGGTGCAAAAACAATTAAATTCGTTGACCGAACTTTTAACATTAGTCGCAGTTATGCAATGGACATGTTCCAATTTTTAATTGATGAGCATGTACCTGGCGTGGTGTTCCAATTTGAAATTACTGCTGATATTATGCGACCTGAAGTCATTCAATTTTTAAATGACAATGCACCAGCAGGTTTATTCCGTTTTGAAATTGGCGTCCAATCTACGAATGATTTAACAAATGAATTGGTGAAACGTAGACAAAACTTTGAAAAATTAAAAAGAACGGTCACAATGGTGAAAGAAGGCGGGAAGATCGATCAGCATTTAGATTTAATTGCTGGACTTCCTGAAGAAGATTATGAGAGTTTCCGCAAAACATTTAATGATGTATTTGCGATGCGTCCAGAGGAATTGCAGCTCGGCTTCTTAAAACTATTGCGCGGTACAGGTTTACGAATTGAAGCCGAAAAGTTTGGATATACATATGTTGATATCGCACCTTATGAAATTTTATCAAACAACGTATTAAGCTTTGATGAAATTATTCGCATCAAACAAGCGGAAGATGTGCTCGAAAAATATTGGAATGCTCATCGAATGGACGATACAATTGAATACCTAGTGTCAGAAGTATTTGAAACCCCATTCGATTTCTTCCAAAACTTTGGTACTTTCTGGGAAGAAAAAGGATGGTCGAGAATAGGTCATCAATTGGAGGACTTATTTACGAGATTGGATGAATTTTTACGCACGTTACCAAACGTGAATTTAGGTATCGTTCATAGTTTAATGAAGCTCGATTTCTTATCGAAGCAACAATTCCACCCTCGAAAGCTTTGGTGGGAAGAACGAATTCCAAAAGAAGAATTGAAAGCAATAAATAAGAAATTAATTGAATCTCCTAATATTGTTGGAGAAGAATTTGCCCAATTGCAGATTAATGAAAAGGAACTTGTGAAGCATTCACTTATCGTTCCATTTAGTATAGATTATGATGAATATAAAAAAGGAAAAATTGTTGAAAGTGATACGTATTTGTTTGTCTTCTTCAGACAAGGAACTACTCCATACTTTGCAACGTTTCCAAAAAACCTCATAAAATAAAAAATAGTAGTACAAACCGAATGTTTGTTATGCTCCCTATTAGGTAGACAGTAAAAAAAATAAAACTGTTTATCTAATAGGGAGTTTATCAATGATGGTTTATGCTACTTTTTTATTAAAACATGGATTTTCTCATTGCTCGTGTGGATTGCACTCTTACTCGTGAAGATACGGTGCTTCTTGTGCAAATAACTACCTTGCTTGTGCATAAAACTCTCCTACTCGTGCAGATAATACATCAGCTCGTGCAAATACCACCCTTGCTTGTGCATATACCACCTAAGCTCGTTCAGATAGCAACCCTACTTATTTGGGTAATCTCCCACTAGTATTGAAAATCCTTCCTTCTATTCATTAACTTTTACTGAAACAATGCTAATCCAATAAACCAAAGTACAGGAACAAAAAGTGCTGGCAACATATTTAACGATTTGCTGTCTTTAATCCCTAAAATCGATAATCCAGAGCTTAATATTAAAATGCCTCCTACGATGGAAACCTCCGTCATTAGTTCAGCTGTTAAAAATGGTTCAATATATTTTGCACATAAATAAATCAAACCTTGCCAAATAAACAATACAACTGCAGCAAAGGCGATACCGATTCCATAAGTGGCAGCTAAAGCCATAGATGTCACTAAATCCAGCGTAGCATTTGTAAATAAGTATGTATGATTATTATTTAAAGCACTTTCCACCGGACCTAATATCGACAAAGTACCGATACAAAATAGCAAAATGGCTGTAGACAAGCCCTTACTTAAATCTGTTTTAGAAAACCGATCAACAACATTCTTAAATTTCCCATCAAAATCAATAATGGTCCCAATTAAACCACCAACAGATAAACTAACAATAAATAAGACCGGATATTTGCTATTCGGCATATTTTGAACAATCGCATTGATTCCTAAAGCAGTAGCGGCAAACCCCATGGCTGTAAATAATGCAGATTGATATTCTTCTTTAATTCCCTTTTTTAATGCGCTTCCTACAAAACTCCCTACCAGAATACAAATTGTATTTACGATTGTGCCAATCATCACTTAACACTCCCATCAAAAGTAACAAAACTATCCTTTAATAATATTTGAATTTTGTAATATTAAAGAATTTTAACACAACTTATATTAGGAAGCATATTTTACTTTTATACTAATAGAATTTTAAAAAGTTTTAACACATATTTCTATTATCAATGTACAAAAAATAACCCCCGTAAAAGTTTCGTAATGTGTTTAACTTTTACGGGGCTATCATTTTATATTTTTTCTAATATGTATTAATACTTATAAAGCATTGCAATAAATTCGTGCCCACCACCAATTGTCCAGAACAATACGATATCTCCTCGCTTAATTCGATTGGATTGAATTCCTTCATAAAGAGAGACGAATGGTGAGCTTGTTCCAGTATAACCATACTGGTCTCCTATATAGATAATTTTCTCATCAGGTATATTAAATCTTTCTTGAAGATTTTTGATATTTGATAGGGCAAATTGTGAAAAGCAAAATGCATCCACATCTTCAATTTGTAAATTATTTCGATGCAAAAGTTTTTCTATTTTTTCATACGCATACGGCAATGAAACAGCACCATCGAATGGAAGCCAACGAATATAACCAGGAAACTCTTTATTCAATACATATTTAGAAAAACCTTGATCTGGATATAAAATATTTTCTTTAAAAGAAGAATCCGTTTCGTAAATTGCATCGATAAACCCTGTATCTTCTTCCGTTTTTTCAAGAAATACAGCCGCTGCAGCATCTCCAAAGCTAGCATATGTAATTTCTTCATCCGGATTTGCAACAAGAGACAAATAGTCAGAACCTACTACTAATGCATTGGTGATGTGGGGATTGCTTAACAAGTATCGGGAAGCTTGTTCAACCGCAATCGTCATTCCTGCACAGTTAGCATTACTGTCGTAAACAATACAATCTTTTTTCCCTTGAATTGCCTCATGAACAAAAATTGCATTTGTAGGGAATGTCAACTCAGGTACTTGGGAAGAAAAGATAATCATATCGACATCTTTTCCTTCTACTCCTGCTTTCTCTAAAACTCGCTTAGAAGCGTCGATTGCCATCGTTATACTATTTTCTTCCGAATTATTTATTTGATAATAATTCTTTCTTCCTAAAGTTTCTAATAAATTAGAAATATCTTTCCCTTTATTTTCTTTAAAGTAATCAATATACTTCTGACTATTTACAACATGATTTGGATGATAGACTTCCACTTCTTTTATTTGAACATGCGTCATGCTTACTAAAAGCCTCCTATACAACTTTGAAACGAGAAGAACAATTATACTTCAACTACTTCAAATGGCTCTAAACCTACAGTTTTTGCAATTCTATTCAATTGCATTTTAATAATTGCACTTTGTTTAATTTCCACAACTACTTTTTTAAACCCTGTAGTTTTATAAAGTTCGAAACATCCTTGTAAATGTGGAATCATATCTTGCGTTATAACATTTAAATCACGACAATCAAAGCGTAATTCATATTGACTAGCTGGAATCGGATCAAGGTTCTTATGGTAATCATTTAAAAATTGTTGCACTTTTTCTGGAGAAAATGAGCCTCCTACAACCATATTCACTACTTTTTGCACTGAATTTACTTGAATAGAGTAAAATCCTTCTCTCATACTATTCCATCCTTCCAATAATAAATTTGTAATAATAAATCAGAAAAATAAAACTATATACCTAATAATTCAATAACACTATAAGTATAATAGTTTTATTTTTCAAAGTATAACAATTTATACCAATAGTAATATATCAAGTTCATCAAAAAATATCAATTACCTATTGCGGAATTTTTTAAAAAGTTAGAAATAACTATCAATTTTTTTGAAACATAATAAAAAAGGGATATTAAACTAAACCCTAATCTAGTTTAATATCCCTAATTACAAATTTATCTCATATAAACTTTTACAATAACCGTTGCATCATCAATGCTTAATTTTAAATTGAAAGAGTCTCCTCGGGATAGCCCTTTTTCTCCTAAACCAATCATTAAGTTTATTGTTCCATTGTAGGAGATTTCATATTGATCATTTGTAGTATTAATGTTTGTAATAATTGGACGAATTTCCCTTGAGGATCCGTCTGCAAAGGTAACTAGCCCTGTATTCGGATTAAAGTTTGCTTCTTTACCGTATTGATCCTCTATTTCAAAATAACCCTCTTCATAGATTTCTTTGAATAAATCCGTTGCTGTTAATACTAAACCATATTCAGAAACTTCTACATCAATCTCTTTTAATTCTTTCTGACTTAAAGAATTTTTATTGATTAAAACGAATTTACCATTTACCTTTACCTTTTCACTTGAAAGTGTAAGAGTATGCTTGATTTGTTCGCCTGTTTGGTTAATGGTGATGAAAATATCAGCTTCATAAGTTTGATTTTCCTCATCTAAAATACCATCTGCTTCAATGGCATCAACATTCGCAGTCACTTTATTACCATCTACATTTAAATATTTGCTATTCGTTGTAATGGTGTAAGCACTGCTTGGTAATTCGACTTTATCATGATTCACGAAACCATAAACCTTAATATTTGCATCATATTTATCTACTATTTGACCATCTGGAGTAACTCCAAGAACGAATTTTTCACTTTCTACTACAAACCTTGTTTCTTCTTTTGGTTCTTCAGTTTTCTGAATACTAATTCGTTTGTCAAATGCTGGTAAAATTTTTCCTGATTTTGAAGGTACCCCTTTTATTTCGAAGCGATAGTTTCCTTCATTTTTTGAATTAAGGGTAATTGTGTATGAATCCCCCTCTTTATTTAATTCACCTTTTGCAAATACTTCATTTTCTAATCCTACTAATTTGAAATATGTTGCTATTTCCTTCGAACTAGTTGATGTTGGCAAGTTGACTGCTTCATTAAATTGAACTACGATTTCGTTCCCTACTACTTCAACCTTTTTCACTTGGAAGAGTTTTTCCGTTAGCGTAGTGTTTATCAGTCTTTGTAAAAATGAAGCAAATTGCCCTCTCTTTAAAGTAGCTTTGGGTTTGAATTCTTTTACATTCGTTATGTTAAAGTAGTCTAATACTTGAATTGATGAACGGGCACTTTCTTTCGCTTCTTGTATATCAGTCACTTCAATTTCAAAAGATTGAGCATCAACATAATGATGAACGTCAACTTGATAAATTTTTGATAATGTATTTGCTAAAATCACCGCCATATCTTCACGGGTCATTGCTTGTGTTGGATTTAATCGATTCCCTTCAAAAATCCCTGCATCTTTTACTAGTGCTGAATACTGAAGCAACTCATCATCCGTATTTTTAGAAAGGTCTAAAAAGCGCATATTCGTTTTATAATCGCTAGGAATTTCATAGCCTTGTAACTTTATAAATCTACCAATCAATTTCACTACATCGGAACACGTTAAATCTTGATAAGCTCTAAATGTCCCATCAGGATATCCTTTAATAATTCCTGCATCCACTAATTGAACAATTGCCTGTTCATGAGTGTCACCTTTTATATCTGAAAATTGTGCCGCACTTGAAGCAACGGGAACTGCTGTTGCAGCAATCGTGACAGCAGTCGCTGCGGTAAATAAATTCAACCATTTTTTCTTTTTCATAAAAAATCCTCCAATATGCATTAATCAAATGAACGTCATCCGCTTCAATATGATAATTATACCTTTTCTACAAAATAGATGATAGTTTCAGCAATTAATTCCAGTCTATCTTTCGTTTGGAAAATAATACAAATTCCAACCCCCTATTTATTAGTCCGTATAAACAAAAGAAATGTTCCATATTGTTTCAAAATAGTATTCTCTCTTCCACCCATTACTTTCTGTTTATGAAAGCCTCCCAATTACCTATTCGAATATAAAATTCAAAAATTGGTATTTACGTGGAAAATAAATTGTGTTAACTTATGAATTAATCCAGTTAACAAGAAAACAACTAAGAAGGTGATGTTTTGAACCATTTTTGGGTCGTTGGAACAGACACAGATGTAGGAAAAACCTTTATTGCCACATTATTAATGCGCTATTTGCAAAAAAAAGGATTCAAAGTGGTTCCTTATAAGCCGGTACAAACAGGCGTCATGAAAAAGAACAATAAAACCTACTATCATGATACGTCTAGTTACCTAAATTATAGTTTGCAACCATTATCGCCTAATTCCATTAATTCATATTCTTTCCCCGCTCCTGCTTCTCCTCATTATGCAGCAGAACTTGAGGGAGAGTGGATTAGCGGAGCAAAAATACTCAATAAAATTGAACAATTACAGGATGAATATGATGTTGTGATTTGTGAAGGGGCTGGAGGACTTTATGTACCTCTGCAATCTCATACTTCTTTAACTTTACTAGATATCATTCAACGCTCGAAACTACCTGTTGTATTAGTTACCCATCCGAAACTTGGCACAATCAATCACACATTGTTGTCAATTGGCGCATTAAATGCAAGAGGAATTGAATTGCTCGGAATCGTTATCAACCAATACGAACATAGTGAAATCGAAAAAAATAATATTCAAACTTTACAACGTTTTATTCCCCATCAACAATTTGTCGTTGTGGAAGGAAATCGAACGATTGAAAGCTTTGATGAAGAAACGATTTTCGAAAGGCTGATGAATCGTGAATTACTCCGAACTACAAGATCTTGACTTTAAATATATTTGGCACCCATGTTCCCAAATGAAAGACTATGAAACATTTCCACCAATCGTTATAGAGAGAGGTGAAGGCATTTGGCTATATGACAAGCAAGGAAATCGCTATTTAGATGCCGTTTCATCTTGGTGGGTCAACTTATTTGGCCATGCCAATCCGCGCATTAGCAAGGCAATTGCCGACCAAGCAAAAAAATTAGAGCATGTAATTTTTGCGAACTTTACCCATGAACCAGCTATACATGTGGCAACAAAACTGGTTGAAAAAACTCCGGATGGATTAGAAAAAGTATTTTTTGCAGATAACGGTTCAGCTGCCATTGAAATAGCGTTAAAGATGAGCTTTCAATATCGTGCTCAAATTGGACAACCAAAAAAACAACGCTTCTTAACTTTTACAAATGCTTATCACGGAGAAACGCTCGGAGCTTTGTCAGTCGGGGCGGTAGATTTATATAACAAAGTTTTTCAACCTCTTTTATTAAATGTTGTTCAAGCAGAAGGACCAAATTGTTATCGCTGTCCATTTGCTGAACATCCAGGTACTTGCGATGCTCCTTGTGCAATGTTTGTGGAAGAGCAATTTAAGATGCATGCTGATACTCTTTCTGCTGCCATTATTGAACCGTTAATTCAAATTGCAGGCGGCATGAATATGTATCCTCCCGTTTTCTTAAAAAAATTACGGACATTGTGCGATCAATACGACGTGCATCTTATTGCGGATGAAATTGCGGTTGGTTTTGGAAGAACTGGAACGTTATTTGCATGTGAACAAGCAGATATAACACCGGATTTTCTCTGCTTATCGAAAGGCATTACCGGAGGATATTTGCCGCTTTCAGCAGTGCTAACAACAAACAAAATTTACTATGCGTTTTATGACGATTACGGCACAATGAAAGCTTTCTTGCATTCCCACAGCTACTCAGGCAATCCACTTGCATTGCGAGCGGCCCAAGAAGTGCTTGCCATATTTGAAGAAGAGCAAGTATTAGAAAAAATTGCAAAGAAAGCAAAACTTTTAAATAAATTAGCACACGAAGCCTTCGATTCACTTCCATATGTCGGTGAATATCGACAAACAGGATTTGTTGGCGCAATTGAATTAGTTGCAGACAAAAAAACAAAAGCCCCTCTCCCAAGTGAAGAGCGAATCGGCTATCGAATTTATAAAAGAGCATTAAATAGAGGAATTTTACTAAGACCCCTTGGCAATATTTTATATTTCATGCCACCATATATCATTTCTGAAGAGGAAATAGAATGGATGGTTAATACAGCTAAAGAAGAAATTGTCGAGTTTTTCAAAAAGAAAAAGGTGGGAATTATATGAGAAATTCACAGATTTTTTCACTTACATTAGTAGCGATATTCGCTGCATTGACCGCGATAGGAGCATTTATCAAAATACCATTGCCAATCGTTCCATTTACAATGCAAATTATCATTGTTTTTTTAGCTGGCTCCATTTTAGGCAGTAAAAGAGGTTTACAAAGTCAATTAGTATATATCTTTGTTGGTTTAGCAGGGCTACCTGTCTTTACTCAAGGTGGAGGACTGACATATGTATTGCAACCTACTTTCGGTTATTTAGTCGGCTTTGCTGTTGGTGCTTTTATTATAGGATACATCATTGAACGTGGAGGAGAAGAACCTTCCCGCTTACGATTTGTTGTTGCAAATTTAGTCGGCACTTTCGTTATTTATGCAATTGGTGCGCCATACGTATACTTTGCACTAAATTTCTTGCTGGACATGCCAACAAGTGCATCAACCGTATTTATGACTGCTTTTTTAAGCACTGTTGGTGTTGACATTGTATTAGCAATAGTTACTGGACTGTTTGCAAGAAGAATTTACTTCTTATTAAATAAAAAAATGTTCAATGTATTGGAGGTACCTAAATGAAATGGCAAACTTTAGCACAAGAAGTTATTAACGGAAAAGAACTTTCTAATGAAGAAGCAATGGAGATTTTGAACGCTGACGATGATGAACTACTGCCATTATTACATGGAGCTTTTACGATTCGTAAACACTACTTCGGCAAAAAAGTGAAATTGAACATGATTATGAATGCTAAAAGCGGGTACTGCCCTGAAGATTGCGGCTATTGTGCTCAATCTTCAAAATCCACAGCCCCTATCGAAAAATATCCTTTTATTACAAAAGAACAAATTTTAGAAGGCGCGAGAATTGCTTTTGAAAATAAAATTGGCACTTATTGCATTGTTGCAAGCGGCCGCGGTCCAACTCGAAAAGATGTGAACGTGGTTAGTGAAGCAGTAAAAGAAATTAAAGAAAAGTACGGATTAAAAGTATGTGCTTGTTTAGGGATATTGAAAGAGGAACAAGCAGAACAGTTAAAAGAAGCAGGGGTTGATCGATACAACCATAACATTAATACTTCAGAAAGACATCACGAATTCATTACGACAACTCATACGTACCAAGACCGGATCAATACGATCGATATCGTGAAAAAACACGGCCTTTCACCTTGCTCTGGCGCCATTATCGGAATGAAAGAAACAAAGCAAGATGTAGTTGATATTGCTCGGGCTTTACGAGCACTTGATGCAGATTCAATTCCAGTTAACTTCTTACATGCCATTGAGGGAACAAAACTGGAAGGGACGAATGAGCTGAATCCTCGCTATTGCTTAAAAGTGCTTGCATTATTCCGCTACATGAATCCAACAAAAGAAATTCGTATCTCTGGTGGGCGTGAAGTAAATCTGCGCTCCTTGCAACCGCTTGGACTATACGCAGCAAACAGCATCTTTGTCGGTGATTACTTAACAACGGAAGGACAAGAAAAAAATCAAGATTATAAAATGCTTGAGGACTTAGGATTTGAAATTGAACTCACTGAAAAACAACAGGAATTATTAAATGTTTAATGGAATATACCCTCTATGATTGAATAAGAGCGAATAGTTGTTTCGCTCTTTTTTCTTTGGAGGCATGGCTATTATGTTCGTTCCTTTGACTATTATCCTCTCGTGAATGACTATTATCTTCTGAAATTTGACTATTATCGTCCATCGCTTGCGGCTATTTTTATCGATTGGCTATTATGTTCGTTCCTTTGACTATTATCCTCTCGTGAATGACTATTATCTTTGGAAGTTTGACTATTATCGTCCATCGCTTGCGGCTATTTTTATCGATTGACTATTATGTTCGTTCCTTTGACTATTATCCTCTCGTGAATGACTATTATCTTTGGAAGTTTGACTATTATCTCCCATCGCTCGAGGCTTTTTTTATCGATTGGCTATTATGTTTGCCCCTTTGACTATTATCCTCTCGTGAATGACTATTATCTTCGGAAGTTTGACTATTATCTCCCGTCACTCTAGGCTGTTTTTATCGATTAACTATTATGTTTACTCCTTTGACTATTATCCTCCTTAGACGGAAATTGCATTCGAAATACAAGTAACTGAAAATCATTCAAAACTCAAACTTAGCAGGTTATGAGAAGAATTTTACAGCATAAATAAAACAGTAGAACCATTTATTAGTAAGCCTAGTAAAAATAAAGGAGAATTTGATGGCGAAAAATCAAATGATATTCATGTTCCTATCCCTTTGTTCTTTTTTATTAATTTGTGGATGTACAGACAAAGCGGTAGAGGAGCAAAAGGACATCTCGAAACTTGTTTCTTATGAGAAAAGCGACTACTACTCTCCTTGGCAAGAAGATACGTTTACTTTGATTCAGTTAAAAGGAATAACTGCAACAATCGATGGAAATGATGGAGCCGTTGTAGAAGGAAATCAAATTTTCATTTATACAACTGGCACATATGTCTTTGAAGGTGCACTGGATGACGGGCAAATAATCGTTGATACTAAGGATTCCGGAAATGTTCGCCTCGTATTCAATGGTGCCACCATTCATTCATCTACCACTTCCCCAATATATATTAAACAAGCAGATAAAACCATCATCACTCTTGAAGAAAATACAATTAATACCCTTACGGATGCATCCGAGTATGTCTATGAAAACGTTACAGATCAACCAACCGCTACAATCTATAGTAAAGATGACTTAACCATCAACGGACCCGGTACCTTAACAATTAAAAGCCACTTTAATGATGCCATTAACTGCAACGACGATTTAAAAATAACAGGAGGAACCATCGACATTACCGCACCTGACGACGGAATCATCGGAAGCGACTTACTAGCCATAAAAGATGCAATAATCAATTTAACGGTTGGCGGTGATGGGCTAAAATCCACCAACCATGAAGTTCAGTCAAAAGGTCATATCGTATTAGAAAGTGGTACCTTCACAATCAATGCAGGTGGCGATGGGATTCAAAGCGAAAAAATCGTTGCTATCAGAGGAGGAAAATATACTATTACTACAGGTGGCGGTGGTCAAAAAAGAATTGAAACATCTGAAGAAATATCAACGGGGACGAATTTTAATGATCGAGAATTAATCGAATATCTTCTTCATCATATTGAAGTTTCTGATGAAGTAAAAAAACAATTGGAAGGCGTGGAAACATACGATAAAGCGCTAGCCATTTTACAAGCGAATCCCGAAATGTTACAACAAATTTCCATACCAATGCCCTCTGATTCTTCTAGTTTCTCTGATAAGCAAATGAACGGGTCAATGCTACCGCAATTTTCTACGGCATCACCCAATCCTGTAAAACAACCACTACCACAAGAAGAAATGAATTCACCTATTCTTCAAAATAATCGAGTTCCGAGTAATAAAAGCACAAAAGGAATTAAGGCAGGCACAAGCATTTCGATTATGGGGGGAACATTCAACATCAACTCACTCGATGATGCCATTCATGGTAAAGATATTTTTATATCAGATGGTATCATTCACATTTCTACCGAAGACGATGCCATTCACGCTGATGATACCGTTACACTAGAAGGCGGAAATGTAAACATTGCAAAAAGTTATGAAGGCATTGAAGGGAAAAAAATTATTATTCGTGATGGAACGTACCATGTATTTGCGGAAGATGATGGAGTGAATATACAAGGCGAAAATTCACAAACAAATCAATCGAACAATGACGAAAGATTATTATTAATTGAAGGTGGCTATTTATACGTCAATGCAGATGGTGACGGACTCGACTCGAACGGTTCCATTAGAATGACAGGTGGTACGGTGATTGTCTATGGTCCAACCAATAACAACAATGGTCCATTAGACTATGACCACACATTTCTGATGGAAGGCGGTATCCTCATAGCTGCGGGCAGCGACGGTAAAGCACAAGGGGTTTCCAATAATTCTAGTCAAAACACAATTATGATGACTTTTCTTAAAGAGCAACAAGCAAATACAAGCCTTTATATCACCGATTCAAAGGAAAATGAAATTATTGCTGTTAAACCTGAAAAAGAATTCCAATCGATTGTCATTAGCACTCCTGATTTGAAATTGAACCAAACATATACCCTTCATTATGGCGGTATTTTATCTGGTGAAAGTATCGATGGACTCTATCGAAATACAAATTATCAAAACGGGAAATTTTCAGTGGAATTTACGATAACATCCCCAATGACCTTTTTACATGAGAATAATGTTATTAAAGAAAATCGCGAAGTCAATCTGTTCTTTCACAACGAACCAATGAGGGCTCCACTATAAAAAAGGGCGTCAAATTTTACGACGCCCTTCATTCATAGTAATGCTTCGCAATGATAGCTAAACTTCATTAATATTCGATTTTGCTGTTCCCAATTCAATAGTTATTCATATAATATAAAAGATACTGGAATTGGGGGGAAGAATGATGAAAAATTATGATCATTCAAATCCGATGAATTCAACATCCTCCAACTCATCTGAAGATATCTCAATAAAATTAGGGATTATCGGAATTTTTCTTTCAACAATAGGGGATATCATTTCTTCCTATGCAGAACTACTTTCCATAGATGAATTTCAACAATCTCAACAAAAAGTTCAAGAATATGATGAAAGAATAGCAAAGCTTGAAAAACAAGTTCAATATTTAACACAAGAAATTCAAAAACAGAAAGGGAGGAAAAAATATTATTGAAAGAGTGTACTGAACATAAAAGCTTGCAACAAGTCCTAATTGACTTTTCGCAAGCTACTCATTTTATGATGATGAAATAATTTTCCATCATTCCTAACTAAACAGAAATCAGCTCACAGCCAGCCACTTTCCCCTATCTTTAACGTTCGCAATCTTTTACTTAACGACAATAAGTTTCTTTTCGACTGGAATTATTTCTTTTTCCATTAATGGTTGTACTTGTTTTCCGAAAGGCATTTGAGCAATAATCTTCCAGCTATCAGGAACATTCCATTCCGGTTGAATATTTATTTCCATATGTTGAAGGGATGCTGCATAGCCTACAGCTTCCAACCCTGTCCAAACTACATATTGAAGCATACCTTGATTTTGTTGAGACCATACTTCTAACTCATCATGAAATTGAGGCATTTTTTCTTGTAAACCTCTGATTACATCTCTGTCTTGGAAGAATAAAATCGTTCCATGACCATTGCGAAACCCATTAATTCGCTCCTCTATTCGTGCAAAATCCTCCTTAGTTTTCTTTCGGGCAATTTCTTCTGTATCGTTCCAAAGTTTTTTATGATTTTCCCCAAACAAAATCACCACGCGAGTTTCCTGTCCATTGAATGCAGTTGGTGTATGATTTAATGCGGATTCTACAATTTCAATAACTTGTTCATCTGGAACAACAGCTACATCTTCCAATACACGAATAGAACGGCGATTTTTCACTGCTTCAAAAAAATCCATTTATATTCCCTCCTATTTAGTTGCGCTTGTTATATTAACATAAATTAATGAAAAATTAATAAATAATGCTTATCAACACGGATTCTTGTAACGAAAAACATTTGACAAAATCTATTTTTGTTTTATTATGAATTAATAATTATATAACTTTTATCTAATGAATTCACATATTACAAAAAGTAATCGTGTTCGTTTGGTACTTTTTGTAATGTGTGAATTTTTTTAGTTTAAAAATGTAATTATGGAAAATTAAATTTGGAGGTTTTTTTAAAATGAATCAAGGTACAGTAAAATGGTTTAACTCAGAAAAAGGTTATGGATTCATTGAAGTTGAAGGTGGAATCGATGTATTTGTCCATTACACCGCAATTCAAGGAGACGGCTTCAAAACACTTGAAGAAGGTCAAAAAGTTGAGTTTTCAGTGGAAGAAGGCAACCGTGGACCTCAAGCAACAAACGTTGTGAAACGATAAATACGTTGATCCTCTGCAAAAGGCAGAGGATTTTTTTATTCCATATGATAAGCATTTTTTTCGACTTTTATAATAATTATTATATAATAATTATTAGAATAAAATAATAGATGAAGGGGATTAGAGCATGTCTATTTATGAATTTCTTATAAAAAAACCAAACGGTGAAATTCTTTCAATGGAAACTTATCGCAATAAAACGATGTTAATAGTAAACACTGCAAACCACTGCCGTTTTACATATCAATTTGAAGATTTACAAAGATTGTATAAAAAATTTGCAAATCAAGGTCTCATCATATTAGGTTTCCCAAGCAATCAATTTGCTGAACAAAATCCTGAAGATGGAAAAGAAACAGAAAGAATGTGTAAAATAAATTTCGGTGTAACGTTCCCGATTTTTGATGTAATTGATGTCAATGGAGATGAAGCTCATCCGCTATTTGAATATTTAAAAGAACAAGCAGAATGCCGCGAGTTCGGAATCGATTTTGAAGAAAAGATACTAAAATCTAAAATTCAAGAAAGTACCCCTCTTGCCCTTGATGGAAAAAACATTCGATGGAATTTTACTAAATTTATTGTGGATGCAAATGGAAATGTAGTGAAACGCTTTGAACCAACCGATTCTATACTAGATGTGGAAAATGCGATTCAAGACGCAGTAAAAACTTCTATTGCATAAATGATGGGATTGTCAATTTATGAGCGGATTAGAAAAGGATTGGGGATATATTCTAATTTGCTCTTTATTTGCAAAAGCTGTTAACGGAAAAATAGGAAATTTAAGAGCCTTCTAGACATTTTCTAGAAGGCTCGAGTCCCTATTCCCTTTCTAACTCTTCACCAGATGATTATGATATCGTCCAATTGGGACGATTGATGGTGATAATGAAACAGGATCTTGAACGACAGTGCAATCGAGTCCAAAAATATCTTTAATTAATTGGCTACTGATAACTTCTGATGGAGTCCCTTCCGCCACTAATTTACCTTGCTTAAAGGCAAAAATATGATCTGCATATCGGGCAGATAAATTGATATCATGAAGCACCAAAACAATCGTTGTGCCGCGTTTTCGATTTAAATCTGTAAGCATATCCAGTATTTCTACTTGATATGTAATATCCAAATAGGTTGTTGGTTCATCCAAAAATAAAATATCCGTTTGTTGAGCAAGGGCCATTGCAATCCATACACGCTGTCTTTGGCCACCCGAAAGTTCATCAATATAACGATCGGCTAAATCGGTAATGTTCATGATTTCCATTGCTTCGCTTACAGCATCATCATCTTGACTCGTCCAACCTTTTAAAAACGAATGATGTGGAAATCTTCCTCGACCTACTAAATCAACCACCGTAATTCCTTCTGGAACGATAGGAGATTGTGGTAAATACCCTAACACACGAGCTAATTGTTTAGTGGGAATTTGATGAATCGGTTTTCCATCCAACAATACTTGGCCAGAGTCAGGTTTTATTAATCTTGCCATCGTTTTTAATAATGTTGATTTCCCACAACCATTCCCACCAATAATTATACTGATTTTATTGCTTGGAATAGTGATGGTTACGTCTTGCAGAACGGTCTTCTTATCGTATCCTGCAAACAGATTTTCAACTGAAAGCACGTGTGTAGGTTTCATTACAATCCACCCTTTCGATTCAAACGAACTAATAAATATAACAAGTAAGGTGCACCAAGGATACCGGTAATCACACCCACTGGATATCTAGCTTCGAAAGCATGTTGACCAATTAAATCCCCAGCCAATACTAGGATTACGCCAACAAGCCCGGCAGGAATGATATTTGAAAAGCCTGTACCCATGATTCTATTGGCAATTGGCCCCGAAAGAAATGCAACGAAAGCAATCGGCCCTGTTGTTGCCGTAGCTAAAGCAATCATCAATACGGAACTTATCATCAACATGATTCTCGTTCTATTTACATTTACTCCAATCGATGTCGCTGTTTGATCTCCTAATTCCAACATCTCCAATTGCTTACCGTACATAATTAAAATCGGAGTCAAAAGAATGACAGTGAAAATGAGTGGATAAAGAGTTTCCAATTTCAACCCATTTAAACTGCCGCTCAGCCAGCGCATTGCCGTTGGTATATCGTGTTGATTCCCAATCAACAGTAAATAAGAAATAACAGAATTTAACATCGCCTGAATGCCAATACCGATTAAAATCAATCTTCCAATGGAGAAGGAACTCCCTTTTGCTAAAAAATAAATAATCAATACTGTACATAGACCACCCATTACGGCAGCGATTGAAATGGTTGCAAGACTGGCATGAAGAATAACGATGCAAAAAACAGCCGCAGCGCTTGAACCTGTCGTAATCCCAATCACATTGGGATTGGCTAATGGGTTCCGTAACATCGTTTGAAATACATAACCACCAGCACCAAAGGCGAAACCTGCAAACACTCCTGCCACCATTCGAGGTAACCGAATTGTTCCGACAGCAAAGGATGCCCCCTTTACTTCTTCACCAAAAAGTACCCGTATTACGTCTTTTACAGGATAAATCGTGTTACCAATCATCAGCATCATGAAGCATAAGACTACTGAGATTAAGCCCAGTAATGCTGTCAAAATTACAAAGCGACGTTGTCTTTTTGAACGAGCTGATCGAATTAAACTCAATGTATCATTCATCATATTTCACGAACTTTCGATTTCATTGTAATGAAAATTAATATAGGAGCACCAATAAAGGCTGTTACAACCCCGACTTCTAATTCCCCAGGACTACCTAACAACCTTCCACATACATCTGACAATGTTAATATAATTGCTCCTGTAAGAGCAGACAGCGGTATAATGTAGCGCATATCCGGTCCGATTACTAATCGAACAACATGAGTTGCAAGTAAACCGATAAATCCTATGGGGCCAGCAAGAGCTGTTGCAGCACCACATAATAGTACGCCACCGAATGCAGCAATTAGCCGAATGAACCCAATCCGTACACCTAAACTAGTAGCAACCTCATCCCCTAAAAGTATGGCATTTAATGCGGGAGCTGTAATAACGGCAATGATACATCCTGTTAACAAGAAAGGGAGAAAAATTGAAATGGAATCCCAAGAGCCTGATCCCACGCTACCTACTTGCCAAAATCGAAATTGATCCATAACATTTGTACGCGGAATCATGACCGCTGAAACAAGCGAAGACAAAATGGCACTTGTCGCGGCACCTGCCAACACAAGTTTCAATGGTGTTGCACCGCCACTTCCCATCGATCCAATGGAATAGACAAATATTGCAGTAATCATTGCTCCAACAATCGCAAACCAAATATATTGACTGGCAGAACTAATATGAAAGAACGCAATTCCACATACGACAAAAAGGGCTGCCCCCGTATTGACTCCTAATATGCTTGGATCCGCAATCGGATTTCGGGTCACCGATTGCATTAAGGCACCCGAAACTCCGAGAGCGACTCCGGTCATAATACTAAAAATGGTGCGGACAACCCTTTGCCGTACAACATTTGCTTCATGGGAATCTACTTGCGAATGGAATAGTCCATCCATTATATCCGTCCAACTAATGATTCGAGAACCAAATAATAATGAAGCAATGATGCAAACACCCAGTAAAACAATTAGGACAAAAAGCAGTACAAACAATTTTTTCGGGATAAGGTTTTGCTTTTTTTCTTTATAGGTTGTTGTTTTCATCATATTAATTTAGCTTTTTTGCCGCTTCTGCAAGCAAACTTAAATATTCATCGATGGTGTACGCAATGGAAAGCGGATTCGGATTACCAGCTGCTGCTAATGGTGTATTATCACCAATGACTACAACGGCACCTTTTTGAATTGCCGGTACTTTTCCTAAAATTGAGTCCTGTTGAAGAGCTTTTAATGTTTGCTCATCACCATATGTCACGATAATGTCTACATCATTTAATGCATCTGCGTTTTCTGCACTCATTTCGATATAGAAACTATTTGGATCTCCAATAAATTCTTGTAAGCTTTCAGGATATTTCATTCCTAACTCTTCAAGAAACTCTCCGCGCGGGTCTTGCGTTGTATAGACATAGAATTTTGATAAATCTGCTGCACTGATAGACGCAAAAGCAGCTTTCTTTCCTGCTAATTCAGGATATTTGCTTACCTTTTCTTTAATTAAGTTTTCTGTATCTGCAATCAGTTGTTTACCTTCTTCTTCCATTCCCATACCTTTTGCATTGTATAAGATTTGATCTCTCCAAGATATTACCCAAGGCGTTTCTGGATAAGCAACAACTGGCGCAATTTCAGTTAAAATATCGTATTCTTCTTTTGTAATGCCTGAATATGCCGCAAGAATAACATCTGGTTCACTATCTGCAATTGCTTCAAAATCTAATCCATCTGTATCTTGGTAAATATTTGGTTTTTCTACACCAAGTTCTTTTAATTTTTCTTTTGTCCATGGAAGCATGCCACTATCATCTTGAACGCCATAGTTAGCAGCAGAAAAACCTACTGGTACAACTCCTAAAGCAAGCGCAACATCATGGTTTGCCCAAGCGATAGTTGCAACTCGTTCTGGTTTCTTTTCAATTACCGTTTCACCAAATGCATGTTGAATGACAATCGGATATTCTACTGATGATTCATTGCTTGTGTTCGTTTCTTTTTCTTCACCATTTGATTGATTAGAGGATTGTTCAGAACAACCTGCTAACAAGAGTATGAATAATAATGTAAAAACTATTGAGAATATTTTATTTTTCATCTTAGTACACCTCTTTTATTTCGCAATTGATAATAATTATCATTTTCGATGATAATATAATATTTTTACAAACCGATTGTCAATCACTAATTAACTATTTATAAATGGGAATTTCATAATTCATTTCAATATAATTCCTTAATAGGATTCTTTATCCGACATACATTAAAATAAAATATCCCTTCATAATAAAAACACCATTTCTCCCCATCGTCAATGAGTAAAATGGTGTTTCATAAAAATAGTTTTCATATACGGCTAATATCCAATACAATGATTGGTTCTTGTTCCTCTAAATAATATACATCAAAAACTAGTTTATTATTGAGAAAAGCCATTTTTGCCATTTGTTTTTTGGATTTTCCGTAATTAAAATTCTCTTTTATGATTGGTAGAGGTTTTGAAATGATGTAATCAATCTCTAAAATACGACATAAGCTTATTAATTCTACCATCGCTTTTAATTCGTATCCCTTTTGCTGGTATTCATTATTTAAGAATATTTCATTTACTATTAGGAACTTAATGTAACCTTCATCAAAGGTAGATTGAAAATGTTTTTTAAAAGTAGAAATGATTGTATATTCCTCATCTGAAAATGATTTGGCTACCTTTAACAAATCAGATTTATCCATTATAAAAGAGTTGTAAATTTTGAAGTTTAGATAACCTATCGTTTTTGCGCCTTCATTCATGAGAATGATATTTGTCCATCCATTAATCAATTGATATTCTGGATTTGTTTCAATAGAAGTATCAATTCGTATATAACTATTTTGAAATTCTTCTAATATAAAATCGGTTTGTTTACCTAATAAAAACGGGTTAGTATTTGGAGCATTTCTTTTTTTCTTTGATGATTCAATAAAAAACTTGTTCATCTTTTGAAAATGGAGATCCTCGTCTCTATTTTCCATGAAAACAACTCCTCTTCATCTTTTATTATCAATTACAATAACACGAACAAAAGTTCTTGTAAAGTTTAATTTTACATTATTCTGAATTTTTTCCATTTTATTATATCAATATCATTCTACCTTTTTGCAAATGATAACTCCATATATTTTGATAATATTACCAATTTAAAAACTAAATTGAAAATTCCTCATTTTCCTACTTTTTCAATCTACATAGATTCCTTTCTGAAAAGTTGCTAAAATTAGAATTATTCAACTTAGAAGGAGCAGAGATTATGAAAAAGATGAGTTCATTTTCTACTTATGCAGTCATTGGTACAATGCTATTTGGGATGTTTTTTGGTGCAGGGAACTTAATTTTCCCAATCCAAATGGGACAACTAGCTGGTACAAATTTTTGGCCTGCATTAATTGGATTCCTCATTACAGCCATCGGGTTACCCTTCTTAGGAATCATTGCCTTTGGGTTATCTGGTAGCAATAGTTTACGGGAATTAGCTGGAAGAGTTCATCCACTGTTCGGCGTGATTTTTGCAATCGCTCTTTATTTAACGATTGGTCCATTTTTCGCAATTCCACGAACAGCAACGGTACCTTTCGTTGTAGGTTTTGAACCATATATCAATCCCGAATATAGCACATTGTTGTTAGGAATTTTTAGTTTTGTATTTTTTGCCATTGTCTATTACTTCTCTTTAAATCCAGCGAAAATCGTCGATTATATTGGGAAATATTTAACCCCTGCCTTTTTATTGTTCTTATTCATTTTAATTATTATCGCAATCATAAAACCAATGGGGTCATTCGATCAACCAATTGGCGATTATCGCGACCCTGCATTTATAACAGGATTTAAAGAAGGATACAATACAATGGACCTTCTTGCATCATTAGCTTTCGGCATTGTCGTGATTAACGCAATAAAAGGACAAGGAATTACAAATAAAACAGAAATTGCAAAGTCAACTTTGAAAGCCGGCGTATTTGCCATGGCACTGATGGCACTCATTTATGGACTTATTACGTATATGGGAGCATCTAGCGTATTGGCAATCGGCACTTTCGAAAATGGCGGACAAATCTTTGCCGCAGTCGCGCAATATTATTTCGGTGATTATGGGGCAATACTACTTGCGATTATCATTGTTCTTGCTTGTTTAAAAACAAGTATTGGATTGATAACGTCTTGTAGTGAGTTTTTCAACAAAGTATACCCTAAAATTAGTTATAAATGGTTCGTACTCATCTTATGTCTTGTATCATTTACAATAGCGAACTTTGGTTTAAACAATATCATTCAATTCGCTATTCCTGTATTAATGTTATTGTATCCATTAGCGATTGTTCTAATTATTTTAACCCTTTGCTCACCTTTATACGGAAATAAGCAAAGTGTCTATGCTTCAACGATGTTTTTCACTTTCTGTGTAAGCTTATTTGATGGTTACAGTACATTAGTTGCAAGTTTACCAAGTACAACTATTTCATTGTTCGAATCAATTAAGTCATTTTATTCCGATTATTTGCCACTTTATGATATTGGACTAGGCTGGATGTTGCCGGCTGCCTTAGGATTCATCATCGGAATTTTGTGGCCAAAAGGCTCAAAACAAATCGTGACACAATAAAAAAAGGGCCGTCACTTTATGGCGCCCTTTTCAACATTGACATAAGTTTGGAAATGTAATATTGCAATAATACAATTGAAACAGGAACAAGAATTTTTTACATTGTTTACTCCAATTAAATAAGATGGAAAATTACTATCATTTAAGGTAACATAATTTGTGACTGAAAGGAGGCTAATAAGGATGTTTGACCAAGTTGCAATTACTATTTTAGAAGCACTGACTATTTTAACAGTTTTATTTATTGTATTTCTTCTACCACTTGGTGACTATCTATTAAGAAAAAAGTAATATTTCCTTAAAAGAAGGGAGTCAATTCATAACTCCCTTCTTTTTTATTTCCTCCATTATTCACTTTCTTCATCGCATCCATCCCAATCAAAAAAGTGTATCGATAAATGATTTTCCACTTTTTTATTTAAGCTACTTACTTTTTCATTAACAAAATTCCCCTATTAACCCACTTATAATGATGAATCCAGTTCGATAGAATCTTAAACGAATAGTAAAAAAAACCTGTATTTTCGATTCAATTCTACATATATGGGTATATTAATATAAATATAGTATTAATTATCTCAATTAATCAAAATACTTTTCGTATATATTTCTTTACTATAGTAAAAAAAAGTATATATAATACTACTTACAATTACCCATAAAAGTAAAAAAATGAGAGACCTTTGTCGGTGATGTAATTCTATCAACTTTTTGGTATTAGGTATTTTTTCACAATACATAGATTTAGGTTGGGAGGTTTGCTAATGAAGAGTCTATTTAAAAAATCGAAGGTAAGATGGGCAAATGAACTATTAACAGATGAAGATATGATACTGAACATTTACGATCATATCGATGCTATTGCAAAGTTTGATTGTAATGGACAACTAATCTCTTATAACCTCGCTTTTGAAAAACAATTTGGATATGCTATACATGAGTTTAACGAATCCATTGATAAGATTTTTTATGAAGGGAATTCAAATGCAATCATTAATTATTTTGAAAAAGCTTTATTTGGAAAAACTCAAAAATTTAGTACAGTTGTCAAGACAAAAGATGGGAAAAGAATAGATGTTCATATCACACTGATTCCAGCTGAAAAATGTGTGTTTGCAATCATTCGAAATATAACGGTTTTCCAAAAAGAGAGAAAAGAATTAAATCAATTAAAAAGAATGTTGGAAACCCTCAACAAACTAAAACATATTTGTAATTTTTATTATGATGCCATTAATGATATTCATTACTTCTCTAATCAAATTTTTGATTTGTTAAAAATGAATGCTCGCCATGAACAACCCACTCTATCCCTTAACCATTATTTACGTTATGTACACCCTGAAGATCGAGAAATGGTAAGAGAAGCAACAGAAATCGCCATTAAAGAAAAAAGGAGCTTTCAAATTGAATACCGAATGGTACAAAAAGATCAATCCATTATCCTTGTTCAAGAACAGACTGGTATTATTCTAGATAAAAAAGGAAATGTTGAGGGTCTCGTTGGATTCATTCAAAATATTACTGACCATAACCTTATGAAAGATGTGTTGGAAAAAGAAAAGCAACTAAAAGAAATCTATAATAATCCTGATGTCGGTATTTGGGCTTTAGATAAGCGATACAATAAAACGTTAAAAGTTTCTAAAGGAATAGAGTGCATTACCGGATATACAAAAGAAGATTTTGATAATGGTTTGCAATGGAATTCTATTGTGCACGAAGAAGACCTCGATGAATATTTGAAAAATCTTAAGGCACTAAAAGAAGGAAATATCGTTCATCATGAATATCGAATTATCAATAAAATGGGCGATAGAAGATGGATACAAGATTACATCATTCCTAATTTAGATGAGCATGGAGATGTGATTCGTTTAGATAGAGTAATTACCGACGTTACGGAAAAAAAGGTGTTAGAAGAAAAATTAAAATACATGGCAAATTATGATTTATTAACAAACCTTCCTAATCGAAAAAACTTTGTAGCAGAATTAGAAAATCTCATTAAAGAATACGAGCAGAGTAAAAAACAATTTGCCATGTTAAGATTGGACATTAATAGTTTTAAATTTATCAACAATACCCTCGGAAATGAAATAGGCGACGAAATTTTGAAACAACTTCCTAAACGATTAAAATACTATTTATCTCCTCAGGATTTCGTAGCACGTACAGGCGGCGATGAATTTATTTTATTAATTAAAGAAATAGAGTCCATCGATGCTCTAAAAGAAAAAATTAAGCAAATTACAAATTTCTTAAACGATCCATTTTTTGTAAAAGAATACCAACTTTATATTACCGTAAGTATTGGTGCTTGCATCTTCCCTGAAAATGGGACAACCAGCTTGGAGTTATTAAGAAATTCTAGCGTAGCTTTACAAAAGGCTGTGAAAGAAGGAAAAGGAACGTATCATATCCTCTCCCATACAAATAGTATCCAATCCTATAAAAATTATTCCATAGGACGAGATTTAAAGAAGGCAATCGAAAACAATGAATTAGAATTTTACATTCAACCTCGAGTGGATTCAACTACTAAACAAATCACTGGTGCTGAAGCGTTAATTCGGTGGAGACATCCAAAATGGGGGCTTCTCTTACCTGGTGAATTCATTAGTATTGCAGAAGAAAATGGCCTAATTACTGATTTGGATAACTGGGTTATAAAAGGGATTATTGCAAAAATTAGAGAATGGAAAAAATACAGAATCAAGACTGTCCCGATTTCAATCAATATCTCACCTATCCATTTTATGAAACCGGATTGGCCAGATTTTCTTGCTGCAGAAATTAATAAATCAGGCATTGATCCGAATGATATTGAATTAGAAATTACTGAAAACATATTATTAGACAACACGGTAGTTGTGAAAAAGAATCTAAACAAATTAAAAGAATTAGGTCTAAAATTGGTGTTAGACGACTTTGGAAAAGGATATTCCAGCCTTTCCTATATAACTGAATATCCATTTGATGCAATTAAAATCGACCGCTCTTTTATACGAAAAATACACAAATCTCCCAAAAACATACATCTTCTTAAAACAATACTCTATTTAGCTGAGGGACTGAAATTAAAAGTTGTGGCAGAAGGTGTAGAAACAGCCGAGCAATTAAAAATCCTACAACAAGAACAATGCCACGAAATGCAAGGGTATTTATTCGGCAAGCCTGTTCCAATTGCTGAATTTGAAACAGTCGTCAAGAAAAATATCCCATTACCATTTGATGGAAAAGGATTACAAGACAGAAGAAAACATCATCGTTTTACTTTCACTGACCCGCTTGAAGCAAAATTAAAAATCTCATCGATAGCAAAGCGGAACTTGGATATCGGGGTATCAAAAGTATTAGTTACAGAAATCGGTGCTGGAGGACTTAGATTTATATCAAATCTTAATTTGCCAATCCGTATGGACGTTCTTTACCAATTTATTACAGAGTTGCTTGGAGAGTCCATTTTATTGAATGCGAAAATTGTTTGGAAAGAAGAAGTGAATGAAGATCTAGCGGAATATGGTGTTAAGTTTATTTTTGAAAATGATGAAGAAAGAACTAAGTTCACCACAATTCTTGACACATTTGTAACTTTAGCAAAAAATAATAAAAAGGTACCACCATATAAGAGAGTGATTGTTGGAGATATTAATGAATATTTCAATATAGTTGTACTAAAATAAAGATGTACTAAAAATTGGGTTAGATAGGTACTCCCCTATCCAACCCAATATTTTTTTGCTTATTAGATTATCTTTCAACTTTTATCAGTTTTTTAGAATGAATATTTTTTATTTCAAGAATTTGAGTAAAGTTATAGTCATTAACAGTAGTATTTAATTTAACATTCGGATAGTTTTTCAAAATACTTTTCACATTACTTAATCCTTTTCCACGATTTTTTCCTTTCGTAGAGAATCCATCTTCGAAAATGTTTTCTAAATCTACCTCTTCATCATAGAATGTATTTTCGATGATGATCATCAACGAATCATCATTGGTTTTAATAAATGCAATATCAATTTCACTATCAAAATTAATTTTTTGATTTGATTGATAATTCGCTTCAATTGCGTTATCTAAAAAGATTCCTAGAATTCTAGCTAAATCAATGACATTCATATGAATGTCTTCAATATCTTCTGGAATTTCAATATTAATTGATATATTTTCTTTTTCAGCTTGTAAAATCTTTGTTAAGAGCAGACCCTTAATTCCTGTGACCTTCATTTTCGATAAATTTGCTAACAATTGATTTCTTTTTAATGTGTTCATTTCTGTAGAAAATATATGTTGTTTAAAATATTCTTTTAAACCCTCAAAATCATTAATTTCAATGTAACCTTGCATAGTAAACAATATATTGTTGTAATCATGTCGAAATTTTTGCATATCATTATTAATTAATTCCAATGATTCCATATAACTATTAAACTGATTATTTTCAAACTCTATTTTTTGAATATCATGTTGTTTTTTGATGTTTAATATCGTCAATGAAAGTATAAACAGCATGATTACAAAATACGTAATCTGAATCACGATATTGAATATTAACACTGTATCTTTAGATAAATAATCTGTTAAGTAGATATTAATGTAAAAAGTGACCATCGTTACAATCACAACAAAAAAAATAAATTTGATAGCACTCTTTATTTCAGGTAACAATGTAATAAATTTTTTGTGAAAATATCGATAAATGAAGACACTAATAATAAATAAAACAATAAAAAAACAATATTGATCTAAGACACCAGGTAAAAAGTTAATTGAGAGTGATTGCATAATATATTGGGCAAGATTATCTACTAAGATACCTATAATAATAAAGAAACAAAGTTGTATTAGTATAATAAATTTTTTTGTGAGTAAAAAGAAATAAATTAATGAACTAACAATAAAGTAAATAATTCCTTGCCATTGACCTACCCATAAGAAAATAAAACTTGTAGGACAAAATACGGTTAAGGCGAAAAATAAAATTTGCTTCATTCGCAATTTGATTTGTGATGTATACGTGACTGCCCACACTATCAAGATTAACTCAATCATTATCAATACTAGCTTCATTTTTTTCTCCTACTATGTATAATTCTATTCTGGAATGAATCAATAGTATAATAACTATATTACGATAGTACACATGAATGCAACGGATTTTCGTAAATTTGTACTAATTTATGTATAAATTAGTAGGACTTATAAATTAGAGGAAGAAAATTCCGACTAATAGAGTTAGTCGGAAAATAATAGAAAAACATTTTATGGAGTTATTTTTTTGTAGCAAAAGGATTATTTTCTAGTAACTCATTTGAAATCTTTTTCTCATGGAATAATGTTGTACATCCAGTAATCGTAGCTGTACCTCCAACAGCAACTACAACCATCGCAATTTTAGAAATTAAATTTTTAACATTCATCCAATTCATTTTCATAAAAATACTCCCCCTTAATTGATTGAGATATTAACATTAGAGATTCTAATAAAGCCCCATAAGCGATAAAAACTTTTATTTCGAATGTCGAAATACAAAATATTCCAACTATTATGAATACTCGGAAGGCCATTTTTCTTCGCAAATATTTTTTATGATGTTGATTGATAATCGGGTGCTTTTCTGTTCCTTTAGGTGCAAGTTTATAGATAAATACTAGTATGATGATAAAAATAATATATAAGAGGAATGTAGGGATAATTGAGTAATAATCAGCTAAATATTTAATAGTGATTGGAAATGCTATGATGCTAGTAGCGAGGCATATAATTAGGTTGTTAAAATGATAGCCGAAACAAACTTGCCTTAATATGAAAAATGTAAGATGCGCAATCAATGTTGGAACAATACAATTTAATAAATAAGCCAATAAATAAATTAATATAAGCTTGTAAGACTCTGAGATAATGATTTGAATACCTAATTTTAATTTTTCTTTTTCCAAATGAGAAAAATGTTCTTGATCTAATAGATGAAAGATTGCATTTTCAATTCTAGAAATCTTCTTGTTCCCTCCTTTATTTCGATGTATTCATTTTAAATTTATTAATTCATCACCTCCATCTCTTATTTTATCATCAGTCCATTTAATGGTGAATATTAGAATTAATTATGCTCTCATAAAAAATATAAAAGATTTAAGCTTTTTTTGTCTATTATTGACTTATCTCTCATCTAAAAACGAGTAAGCACCCGAAAGGCATTTAAGCGAACTCAATGTACATTTTTAACATTATTCTTTATATAAATTTATTATAAATAAAAATAACAGTTATTAATATTAATTACAAAAAAATAGCCACTCGTATATTGAGTGGCTATCATGTTTTATTAAAATGTCACAGACACCGGGTGTTCTTCTTCATAGTCCACGTTATCCCAAGAGAAGAAATATAACGTCATTTCTAAGTTTTTCTCAAATTGAGGGAATTCATATCCTTCAAACTCTTGAATGGTTAGTTTAGCTGTTGCAGATTTTCCAGGCGCTACTTCTTGACTCATCGATAAAATCGTTTCATCGATCATTCGATCATCGACAGACACACTTCTCGCTTGTACTTCAATACTGTGATCACGTTTATTCGTTATATCAAACACCACTTCAACCGAATTCCCCCAAGTTTCATCTTGAATTTTTACAATTTTCACTAGCGTCGCTTTTACATTTTCGTTATCGACAATAACCTCGTTAATTTCCTGTTCACGATTGTCTGTTTGATCTTCCGTGCCTTCAGCTGTTTCAGTATCAGTGGAATCAACGTCGCCACTTAAATTTTCTTCCGTTTTGTCACCACAAGCCGCTAATAAAAATAAAGATAAAAACAACATGAACGAAAGTATTTTTTTCATAAAATTCCTCCTACTTTTCTGTTTCGCACATACATGACACAGATTTGGTAAATATAAATTAAGCCAACTTCATCTTGAACAGGCTTTATGTTTATTTTCCTTCAAAACTTCTCACTTATACCTAATGACAGATAAATTAGCTATTATTGAAGTGAAAATGCTTCAAACTATTCGATTGAAAATAATAAACGACTTATTGATATAGGTCGCATTCATTTTTTAATCCGAAAATACAATCAAGACTTAAAATATAAAAAATCCCTTGCTATTCAAGGGATTTTTTATCGATTATAATCTCTTCATTTTTTCTATCTCAACTATCCATTTTAAAATGACGTACGGATTGATTGAGTTCTTTTGCTAAATTGGCGACTCCTTCAGAATGTGATACGATTTCATCCATTGAACTCGATGATTCTTGGATTAAAGCGCTATTCTGCTCAATTCCTGCCGATGACTCTTGTGCCACCGCAGCGATATGATTCACTGCTTCATTAATTTGTTCACTTTCTTGGTAAACATCTTGTAAATGAATTGAGATGTTTTCAATTTTTGATTGCATTTGTAAAATGGATTGGTTGATAGCATGGAAGGTTTCACTTGTAGTGTTAATTTTAGAAGTTCCCTCGGAAACTTGCATGAAACTCTCCTGAAGGGATTGTACTGTTTCTTTCGATTCTTGTTGAATGCCTTCTACAATTTTCACAATATTTTCAATCGAATTCGATACTTCATCCGCCAGCTTTCGAACTTCTTCGTTCATTACAACTTTTTAAGAAGTTCAAAAACTTTTGATTGTACGTCTTCCTCGTCAATATAAAACTTATTTTTCCATTATTTATTTATAAACTATATTGAACTCATTCGTAATGGCCATATAGAATAAATGTAAGTAATTCTAACTTTAATTTTACCTGTTTAATGCAATATTTTCATTTAGAGGAAATTTTAACAAGAGCAGTTTGAATGACGCAACCTGGTTAACGAACTGTTTCTGTGAGGCAGTAAACGAAGTAGTTTCCATTCTGTAAAAGTTTATTTATTTATTGAAACACCTCCTTTATTAAATACGTCTATCGTAACGAAGGTGCCAGTTTGATTTTAGCTGATATGGAGGGGAGAAATATGAAGAACAAAATCATTATGTTGATTTCTGTACTATTGTTAATGACTCTTGTCGGTTGTAAAAATGTTGATGATAACAAAAAGTTAGAGGTAAGCCCTACTTTTTCATTACCCGTTACTTTTCATGACGGGACAAAGGGTGAGTATGTATTGATTGGGAAAGAAGGTAAGGTGGGAATTTTGGTCGGTTCTGGTAACGAAGGTGAAGCAGTCGCAACAAAGTTTATTGCGAATAAACCGGATAAATATATGTGGCATTTCTGGGGAGAGGAAGATAAAATCAGCGGTGATTTTAAAGTAGTTGGTATTGATGAAGATGGAAAAGAACATCCTGTTTTGTTATTTGGCAATAATGCAGTATGGCAATATTCTGATGTTTCCATTAGCCCACATAACGGTGCAGATTCCCATATTCCATCTAATATGATGTTCCCTTCAAGTGGATTATGGAAATTAAAAATATATTTTAATGATCAATTTTTTGAGGAACTCGTTATAAACGTTGAAGAGAGTTAAAGGATGTTTCTAGCTTAATATTTTAATTCATCAATACAAAGAGGCAGGATTTAATCTACACTTTTGGAGACTAAATCTGCCTCTATTCCTTTTTTATCATCACTTGTACTATTTTAGTTAAGTAAAATTATGGCAACCATTTTTTATACTTCTTGAAGAACTCTTTGAAAATTCTAATGATCACTAGATACTAAAGCTGTGATTGTTTTCTTTTTCCAAACAAGTTTATAGTACAAATATTGCAGAATTAAATTCACAGCGAATGATATCGGATAAGCTAGCCATATTCCAAAAATACCAAGTGAAGTATGAGTTGATAATAAATATGCAGATGGAACTTCTATAAGCCAAATTGTTGAGATTAAAATAACAGTTGGCCATAGTACTGTCCCTGTTGCACGCATTGTCGCAGAGATTACTTGAACATGAGCTAATAATAAATAACTCCAAAAAGAAATAAACATTAAGCCTTTTGCCAGAGCAATTGTTTCTGGACTTGTTAAGAATACTCTTAAGATAGGTTCAGCAAATAAATAGACAACAATTACTAGAATTCCTCCAAATAGATAACTTAACTTTAACCCCAATTTGGTAATTTTCTCTATGCTTTCTTGCTTCCCCGCTCCTATGGCTTGCGCTACAAACACTGATATTGCGATTGAAACTGACATACCAGGAATTTGAACATAGCTTGCAATTTGATTCACAATTCCATACGCTGCAGTCGCATTTGAACCATATCGATTAACAAAGTATATTACTGCTATCCCTGCCATAGAAATTGCAATCATACTAATACTAGAAGGGATCGCTAGTTTAAGTAAACTCTTTACTAAGTCCCCTTTAATTCGGATATTTTTGATTGTTTCTTTATCTAATTTAATGATATGACCAGTTTTTGATAAGTATAGCAGTAGTAATATAAATGTTATTAAGTTTGAAAGTACAAAGGCATAAGCTGCACCATCTAATCCCAATGCAGGTAGCCCTAACCAACCAAACATTAGTATTGGTAACAATACAACATTGACAATAATACTTACAATTAAGAAGATTAAAGGTGTTTTTGAATCTCCTGTACCACGAATAAATGTTGTATAACACATATATAAAAACATAATTGGTAATGTAACAAATAATATTTTTGCGTAGCTTGCACTTTCTTCTAAAATATTTTCAGGTGTACCCATTAATTTCAAAATACCCTCTGTGAAAAAGCCACCAACGAATGCAACTACTACAGATATTAATAGTGTTAATCCAATAGTAACCCCAACAACTTCCTTTAGCTTCTCTATATTTTTAGCACCAAATGCCTGACCTACTAATATCGAACTCCCAGACCCAACGCCTATCGCAAAAGATATTAATAGGAACAGTAGAGGAAAGAATGCTGATATAGCTGCTAGTGATTCTTCACCTAAAGTTTGTCCAACTATTATTGTTGAAATGATTTGTCCTAACGATTGTATTACGCTTGAAAACGCAACAGGAATTAGAAAGAAAATCATTGATTTTGTTAATGATATTTGATTATTTTGCATCTTCATCAATCTCCATATTTTAGTTAAAGCATGATCAGAAATTTTTTATTGCATCCATGCTTATTTTGATTCGTTTACAACAAAAAACTTTATTCTATCTTTTAAATTTTTGTCTACAACTAAGAAACTATTTCATACTAAAACATTGTTTTCCTCTTGCAGTTTAGCCTATTGAATTTAATTGATCATCCGTTTGTTATATTCCTGAACATTGAACATCTAATTGGGAATTTCTCATTTCATTTTATAAGCCCTCTCCTTCCAGAGTATTAAAAGCTTTTTATTTCAAGCAACTTGGCAATCATTTTACCAAGTGAAAGCCACTCAACAACAAAATTTGCCCTTCATTCTATCACACCAATAAAATAAGCCTCTCGCGGAATGAGAGGCTATTAATTATTAATGAGACATAATTACTAACAGGATAATGAATAAAATCGCAAAGAAGTAAAGTAATGGATGAACCTCTTTACCCTTACCTTTCAGTAACTTAAATAATGGGTAAGAAATAAACCCGAATGCAATACCATCTGAAATACTGGACGTTAATGGCATGATTAAAATTACTAAAAATGCTGGAAATGCTTCTTCTACTTTATCCCATTCGATATGGCGGACAACACCAATCATTAAACTACCCACGATAATTAAGGCAGGAGAAGTAATAGCAGGTACACTTGCTAATGTAGCTGCTAATGGCGAGAAGAATAAGGTAATGACAAATAGCCCTGCAACTACTAACGACGTTAATCCAGTACGTCCACCTACTGCTACACCAGAAGAAGATTCGATATAGGCTGTTGATGGGCTTGTACCAAACATTGAACCGATGATTGTTGCCATCGAATCACCAAGGAAAGCTTGACGTGCTCGTGGCAATTTATCATCTTTTAAAATACCCGCTTGTTTCGCAACGCCAATCATCGTACCTGTCGTGTCAAACAATGTAACTAAAATGAATGAAAATACTGTCCCATATAAGCCATATTTAATGACATCGCCAAAGGCTTCAATTGGATTCCATACTAAAATCCCTTCTGGTAATGATGGCATTGAAACAACACCATCGAAATTTAAATTACCAGTAAATGCAGCGAGGATTGCTGTGACAATCATACCCCAGAAAATTGCACCGAATACACGGTACATCATGAAAATAGCCGTAACTAGAACCCCTACAATTGTTAACCAAACCATAGGGCTTGATAAATCTCCTAATCGGACTAATGTCGCTTCGTCATCTGTCACGATGCCTGCTGATCGCATACCAATGAAAGCGATGAATAAACCGATACCAGCAGTAATAGCTAATTTTAAATTATTCGGTATGGCTTTAACGAGCATTTGTCGTAAAGGCGTTAAGCTAATAATAAAGAAAATAATACCCGCTACAAATACAGCAGAAAATGCTGTCATATAGTCAATTTCGCCTTTAGACGCTTGGACAACCGAAAACGTAAAGAATGCATTCAGCCCCATACCCGGAGCCATTGCAATTGGATAATTGGCAAATAGCGCCAACCATAATGTACCAAATACTGCCGCAATAATTGTCGCTGTGAATACTTGTTCACTAGGAACACCAGAAATCGCTAGAATCGAAGGGTTAACGATAACGATATATACCATTGTTAAGTAAGTTGTTAAACCTGCAAAAATTTCAGTTTTTACAGTAGTATTATTTTCTTGTAGTCGAAACAAAAAGTTCAGCCCCCTAAATACGAACATTTAAAACAACAGAATTAATAATATTCGGTCTTTAGCATAAATGCAAGTGTTTTTTACGTAATTATTCTCCTACAAATTAAAAGTTTAAAAACAAAGAAAATTCAGGTTCTATCTTATAGCGAAAAACGGATTTCACCTTAACAAATAGAATAATATATTTACAATTTTCATATAATATTCCATAATATTCTATATTTCTTGTTAATTTCCTAATTCTTAAACGTTATTTAAATATTTTTATTAGAGGTGATTCTAATTGCACTTAGAAACATTATTACCAATTGATAAAAAGATTTTAATAATAGATAATGCAATTTGTCGTCACATAGACACCTATGGTACTTTTTCAAGAGGCGAGATTTCTCAAGATATTCTTTCTCAATTACGCAACTTTGTAGAGCATATTATGTTAAAATTTTATGCTAACGGTCAAGACATAGAAAATAGTTATGAAAATATATGTAAAGCTATTGATTTTGTAAAATCTCGTGGTGATTTGAAAGTGCTACGACGGTTTCATGATTATTTGCAGATAGTGGCTTCACATTATACACTTGACGAAGAAAATTCTGAGCGTTTAATGTTGAAATATTACGAATATTTATTAAAAATTAAGAAACTGCTATATGAAAAGTTTTCTCTGGAAGTTCTTAGTAACCTTGATAAATTTCCATTGAACAATAATTCAACATTACAAGAATACTATGAAAAAATTGCTAAAAAGATAGAAAAACACACCATAAAAAAGGTTGAAAATTCCGAGAAATATTATATTCAAAAAATTAAGCCTTTTTTTGTTGATCAACGTATTTACTATGAAGTGACTTTTACACCAGCTGTCGATTATGCCAGTAAGTTTGATCGGGTTATTGCTTTTACAAATTTAGAAATAACAGATAATTATGCTGTGAAGTTTTCCTTGGACTACGATAGTATTGAAATCCTTGGTAAAACAATGCCCATAATTATTATAGTAGGTTGGGAAGTTGCAATTAGAGATTGTGAGTTTAAGAATTTTACTAGGATAATTAGAGGAACAAATATTAAGACTGGCTATTCTGAACAACTTGGAATCTCACGATTTTTAACATCAACAGGATTTACTTTAACAGAACTCATTGACTTTCCAGAAAAAGAATTTCAAAAAGTAAAGCTACAAGCAACACAACGATCTAAAGAAATTATTTTCTTCAATGACTTGGAACGTTGTCGTGAAATAATAAAAGCAAATGCCTCAGGTAGTAACCTTCTAAAATATTTACTTTTTCATATGAGAAACAAAATAATAAAGAAACAATTAGATACATATCCAAATGATAATTTATCTGGACTTTATGCAAAAAATAGCTGCTTACCTTTCGATAGAATTCCTTTTAATTTCTCTCTAGTAGAACATAACCCAAAATTAGGAGATTTATTTTATTGTATCGATGCCACTCAACGACAACATGAATTGCTTGCTCGATTAGTAAGGAACAATACTGAAATAAAAGGGCAGCTTTTTACACCCATAAAGGAAATAGTTAGATTTGATAATTTACCATCACTTGTTGAAAAATATAACTCTACTCTATGGCATGGACATCTTGAAAATAGCAAATTAGTTATAAAAAATAGTCACATTATTATAAATGGATATAAAAATGATACCAAATTCATTATTAATAAACTTGAAAACTTATCAAAAAATGGAATCCAAAATTATTCAAACTCCGTAAAGGCATGGTTAAATGATTCTAATTATGTTATCGATTGCGAAGAAAAAAAAGAAGCCTTAATTCGTATGTTCGAAAGTTCACGAGTAGCTTTAGTATATGGCTCAGCGGGGACAGGCAAATCTACTTTCATTAATCATTTAGCTCATTTATTTGCAGATAAGAGAAAACTTTTTTTAGCACAAACAAATCCTGCTGTAGATAATTTAAAACGGAAAATTACAGCTTCGAAATGTACATTTTCAACAATTACAAAGTTTCTTATAAATCAGAGGAATACTAATGACTATGATTTACTAATAATAGACGAATGTAGTACAGTAAGTAACCGTGATATGAGAGAAATTCTTAACAAAGCCACATTTAATTTATTAATATTAGTTGGTGACTCTTATCAAATATCATCTATAAGATTTGGAAATTGGTTCAGTGTTGCACAAGCATTTGTTCCTAAAACTTCGGTCTTTGAATTAACTAAGCCTTATAGAAGTAAAAATTCAGCACTTCTTACATTATGGGAAAAAGTTCGTAAAATGGATGATACTATACTTGAATTAATTACTCGCCAAGAATATTCCACTTCCTTGGACAGTTCTATTTTCACACCTGCAGAAGATGACGAAATTATTCTTTGTCTTAACTATGATGGACTTTACGGAATTAATAACATAAATCGATTTTTACAACAAAGCAATCCAAACCCCGCGATATCTTGGGGAATTCAACAGTATAAAGTTAATGACCCGATTTTGTTCAATGAATCAAAACGTTTTGAACCAGTAATTTATAATAATATGAAAGGACGAATTGTTGGAATTGAAATTCTTGATCGTGGAAAGATTTCTGAGCGCATTCAATTTGATATAGAACTCGACAAATCGTTAAATGAGATAGATGCTTTCAATCAAGATTTTGAATTATTGGATTATACTAATAACGGAAATTCTATAATACGTTTTTGTGTAAATAAATTAAAAAGTACAGATGAAGATGACGATGACTCTTCAAAAGCGATCGTTCCATTTCAAGTTGCATATGCTGTTTCAATCCATAAAGCTCAGGGTCTAGAATATAATTCTGTTAAAATCGTTATAACAGACGAAATCGACGAGTTAATAACCCATAATATCTTTTATACTGCTATTACTCGTGCAAGAAATAAACTGAAAATCTATTGGACACCAGAGGTGGAACACAAAGTTTTGAACAGCATAAAGCCATCAGATTGGAAAAAAGATGTATATTTTCTGAAGAATGAATAACAATAATAAATATTATTTTAACATTGTAAATAATAACCAATTATTCATGATATTTAAAAATTAATCAGGGGATCTTTGTTTTTTATTTTTTAAAATCACAGATTTAAGTTTTAATTAAAAAAGAATGTGATATCCATAATAAGTAAAAGAAGAGAAAGTCTTTCATGGGACGTTAACGTATTAAACAACAGCTTGTTACCATGTCTTTGATGATTAAATCATTAAACACAGCTTCAAAATGTCACATTAAATTGCATAGTATTTTTGTGGTGTTCCTACCTACTTAAAATTGCGTAACAAGTTATTTCTGTAAACATTGTTAGTCCATTTCACGTTATAAACGAGTGTCGTGACCAAAAATTGCTGTATTTCTAACAATATAAAAGTGATCAATTTATTTAATGACGAACATTTTTGTATTTCGCAAGTTAAATTTGAGCCAATTGTTAATTAAAATGTGAGCCACTAAAAGTTGCTCTGTTCCATCCATTCTTTCGTTTCTAAAATTCGGTAAGATCCACCAATCATGTTAATGATGTGTGCACGATGCGTGAGTCGATCGGTTAACGCTGAGGTTAAAACTGGATCATGGAAGACCTCTTCCCAACGTTCAAATGTGAGGTTACTTGTAATAATCGTTGCTGCTCGACCGGCACGTAACGATAAGTGCGTAAACAGAAGCTCTGCTCCTTCTTTATCGAACGAAATGTAGCCAAGTTCGTCAATGATGACTAAATCATACTTTTCAAATTTCAATTCAAACGAGCGTAACGTTCTTGCGGAACGGCTTTCCTTTAATTGATTCACAAGTGAGGCTACACTCGTGAAATACACTTTATAGCCTGCTAAACAGGCCTCGATTCCTAATCCAATCGCAAGATGGGTTTTACCAGTACCAGGTGAGCCAATTAATAACACATTCTGCTTGTCCTGAATAAACTTTAGCTCTTTCAAATGAGGAAGGCGGACCGCCGCATTTTGCGGCAGTGCCTCTACATCTAATTCTTCTAACAGTTTTTTCTCTGGAAAATTGGCTAATCGAATTCGGTTAGCTTTTGCTCGTACGTAACGATCCTCCATTTCTTGTTTTAAAGCGAAATAAAGAAACTCAGCTGGCGATGTATATTGTTCAAGTAAGACTTCCTGTTCAAGTAAAGAACGAATACTTGGTAAACGTAATTCTTTGCACATATCAATCATTTCTTTTTGCTTGTCCATTAATGAACCACTCCTGTTCCTTTAGAATGAAATAACGCTGCTAATGAAGAGAGATTATCTAAGGATTGGCTGGCGACATCATCTTGGCCAGTTAGAACAGTACGTACTTCCGCTGATTGTTCTGCTAAGAAAATGATTTTTTCAGTTGTTAGTTGAACCAAAGGGTTCTTTTCTAGTTCAGTAATGACTTCTAATACTCTTGCTAGGCAATCTCGTTCTTTGGTATAAACAAGCAGCTCTAGAAAATCTTTTTCATTTCCGATATAATAACGTTGGTAGATATTTTTTATTTGTTTTGGTGCTTGGCTCAAACATTCACTTTGGGCTAAGGCACCTTTTTTCTTTTGTAGCGTGTTTAAATAGTGGTAAATATTCATCACCCAGACATGCACTTGCCAGCTTCGTTTATGCTTTGCGATACATTCACCTTCACTAAACAGAAGCACTTCCTCAGCACGAGCTTTTAACTTAATATATTCTCCTACATGCCCCTCAGGTACAGAATATCGGTTGTGCCGATAGGTAACAGTACTATATTTGTCCACACGTAGTTCTACTAATTCTGCCGGATCGAATGGTGCAGCTGTTAAGCTACCAGCACGTTCAGCTTTTTCTTCCAACATCAATTCATGATGTGTTTTCTCCTTCAAATAATGAGGACGTTGATTTAATTTTTCGATGATCGAAACTAAATATTCCTGTGCCTCTTCTAAAGAAGTAAACGTATCACGGTGCGCAAATGCTTTCCGGCGTATATATTCTACACTTCGCTCTACGTGGCCTTTTTCATTGCCTTTACGAGGCTGACAAAGTCGAATCTGAAAATGATAATGCAAAGATAAACTTTTCATACCGTCGGTAATAAAGCGGTCGTAACCAATAAAGTTTTTGACGACGGTACGCATATTGTCGTATGTAAAAACATTCGGTACGAAGCCCAAGGCTTCAATACATTTTACGTGTGCATCCTGTACACAAACCATTGTTTCCGATTCATAGAGTCGGGCATAACGATCATTGCTATAGGCTAACGTAAATACAGCCATTGAAAGACTTCTTAGCTTACCGTCAATGAATAATTTTACTTCTCCCCAATCAAACTCAATTTCACGACCAGCTGTTGGCTCTTGACGAATGAAGACTTCTTTTTCCTTCTTTTCCTCACGATTCACGAAGTTGCGAACCGTAGTGTAGCCAATTTTAAAACCTTCGTCTAAAAGTTTTTCATGTATATCAATAATCTTTAATTGTTGCTTATGCATATTCACTTCACGCTTATTTTTGTTCTGTTTCATCATTTCGCGAATACGTTTCATCACTGTGTTTGTTAAAGCTCTCTTTTTTCCATTACGCTTTTTATATGCTGGAGACGTAACGTAATTATCTGTAATTGGTAAATTCCTTGTGTCTTGTTGTCTAGCTGCTAGATCTTGCTCAATGTATTTTTTTACGGTATTACGAGACATTTTGAGCTTTTCTGCAATTTGACGTTGGCTCATATTGTGCTGATTGTACTCAATCAGTACTAATTGCTTTTTCTCCAAACTAATCACCTCTATATCCTCCTAACTATTTACAGTTAGGACTATTTTGATATAAAGTGGCTCTCATTTCAATTGCGTTGGTGGCTCATTTTTAGCTTAACAAAAACACAATTTTTATACGAATCGAGTAGGAGGGAGCGATTAACTCCCGTCCTCTCACACCACCGTACGTACGGTTCCGTATACGGCGGTTCAATTAAGATCATTGACGCAAGTCTTTATAACTTCCGTGAATAGCTGTTCTCTTTATGCCAGTGGTCACTCCACCCTCCAAGAGGTCTCCCACGGGATTCACCGCTTCCTTCCTCAAGTGAGGTACTACGTTTTCTGTGTTCATCATGACTCACTGAATGCCAAGGGCTATTCTCTCTTAATTGTTCGGTCCTTCTTAGTAGTTCTAAACCAACTAATACTATGACCTCTGCTGACTTCTGACGGTTCAGCTACTTATCACTAAGTAGGTTATGAAGCGTACTTCACATATCCGCCAGACCTCCCCGGGTAAGAATGTAATCTTTCCTTCCATCTATCTGCTTCATTTACTCTGTACCACCTTTGGCAGAAAGGACTTTGTTTTGTTTAGCAAACTCATCCAATGATACCTAGCCTTATATGAAGTTCGTGTTCCTCAGACCGGAAGTTTGCCGCTCGCTTCCTTCAGATTCCGCGTCACCACGGACACCCTTGCGTTAAGCTAACTGTTACTTCTGCCTTCACAGTTCGGGACTTACACCCTATAGATTACACCCATGCCAGGCGCACCAAAAACGCCAAAATCCTTATCATTAAAGGATTTTGGCGCTCATTTAAATAGTACGAAATTCAATTATGGAGACGGCGGGAGTCGAACCCGCGTCCAGAAACTTCAATACTTAAGCATCTACGCGTGTAGTTTGTCTACTGAAGTTTCGCGTTACATTCTGCCGACAAACAGGCGTCCTGCACGCTAGCTTGTGAGATCTCTTGCCAGTGCCCCAAGCAAGGCACTCGCCGTAGCCCACTCAGGATGAACCCTAATGCAACCACATGGGCGATGGTTGATTAGAGTGCTTCAGCAATTAAGCAGCTAAAGCGTAAGATTGTTTGTTGCCAGTTATATTTAACTGCCGTTAGTGACGAAGACGAGCCCTCCGACGCGCAGCTCAAGCTTGAACCATTCCTGTCGAATCCGTAACGTCCCCTTCATGTTATAAAGGGTTTGCATAATGCAACGACGGTAAACGTTTAGAACGTTCAAACTGGCTGATGTACATACATTATACTTGAATCCTAACCTTTTTTCAAGTATCCCGAATAAATTTATATTATAAATCTATTATTTTTATCATTTATCTGACCACAAACACGGTTTCATATTTAACCAACTAATATTGATTTTTCAATTTCAACGCGCGTTCCATTTCTCGTTTTGCTTCTTTCTTCCGTTCATCGTCACGCTTATCGTATTTCTTCTTACCTTTACCAAGACCAATCATCAGTTTTGCATAACCGTCTTTAATATAAATTTTTAATGGCACAATTGTGTAGCCATCGCGCTTTACGGCACCAGCAAGTTCTGCAATTTCCTTCTTATGTAGTAATAGTTTTCGCTGTCTTAATGGATCATGGTTAAAGCGGTTTCCTTGTTCATAAGGACTGATATGCATGTTGTGAATCCATGCTTCACCGTTTCGAACTAAAACAAATGAATCTTTCAATTGCACACGGCCAGAACGAATGGACTTTATCTCCGTTCCTTGCAATACCATGCCTGCTTCAAAGGTTTTTTCTATAAAATAATCATGATTTGCTTTTTTATTTTGCGCAATGACTTTTCCGATTCCTTTTGGCATATTTTACACCTCTCTTCACACACAAATAAAAGGCTGTTAGAAATACTTTCCTTTATTTTAAAGTATTTTTCCAACAGCCTCTAGTATAATTCTTCGACAGTTATTTGTCGAATTTTCTACCATCTATCTTCGTTTCTTTTTCTTCTTCCCTTTTTTCGCGACGCCTTCATAAAATTTTTCTTTCCGTTTGCCTTTTCTGCTACGACCGCGTTCCTCCTCGTCATCGTCTCTTCTTCTTTTTTGTTTACGAGTTGCATGAATGACTTTTGGAGCTTCTTTTCGCGTTTTATGGAAAGATTTCACCATATCTACAATTTCAAAATCAATAGAAGACTCGTCCAAATTCACGTTGGCAACGCGGACTTTCACTTCATCTCCAATGCGGAAGATGCGTCCTGTATATTCGCCCACCATAATCATTTGGCGTTCATCAAAATGATAATAGTCATCTGTTAAGTTTGTAATATGCACGAGCCCTTCAATCGAATTTGGAAGCTCTACGAAAATACCGAAGCTTGTGACAGAAGAAACAATTCCAACAAATTCTTCGCCAATTTTATCTGACATGTATTGGGCTTTCTTTAATGCTTCTACATCCCGCTCTGCATCTACCGCTCTTCGTTCACGTTCAGAAGTATGGTCCGCAATGTCTTCCATTTCTTGAGCCCACTTAAAGATTGTCTCTTTTGAAACGTCCCCTTCAAATAAATACGTCCGAATTAGTCGGTGAACAATTAAGTCTGGATAACGTCGAATCGGTGATGTGAAATGCGTATAAAAATCAGTGGATAGACCAAAGTGTCCTAAAGATTCTGGATAATATCTTGCTTGTTGCAATGAACGTAGCAACATTGTCGAAATCACCGGTTCTTCTGGCAATCCATCAATGGACTCAATAATTTCTTGCAACGCTTTCGGATGAACGGAATTACCTGTTCCTTTTACAATTAAGCCGAAGTTTGTGATAAATTCAAAGAAACGTTGTAATTTTTCCGGTTTCGGATCTTCATGGATACGATATAAGAAAGGAACTTCCATCCAGTGGAAATGCTCTGCTACCGTTTCATTTGCACAAAGCATGAATTCTTCAATAATTCGTTCAGCAACTGTGCGTTCACGTAAAACGATATCAATTGGCCACCCCTCTTCGTTCACAACGACTTTTGCTTCATTAAAGTCAAAGTCGATTGCTCCTCGATTCATGCGCTTTTTACGTAAAATCGAAGCTAATTCTGCCATCTCTTTAAACATTGGAACGAGAGGTTTGTACCGCTCGATAAGCTCCTCATCTTCCTCTTCTAATATTTTATAAACATCTCGATAAGTCATCCGCTCTGTTGTACGAATCACGCTTGGGAATATTTCATGTTCAATGACTTGTCCGTTTTGGTCAATAATCATCTCACAGGAAATCGTCAAGCGGTCGACTTGAGGGTTTAATGAGCATATGCCATTTGATAACCTGTGGGGAATCATTGGAATGACTCGGTCCGCCAAGTAAACACTCGTTCCTCTTTCAAATGCTTCTTGGTCGATGAGAGACCCTTCCTTCACATAGTAACTTACGTCCGCTATGTGAACGCCTAATTTGTAAGTACCATCTTCATTTTTCGTGACCGTCACCGCATCGTCCAAGTCTTTCGCATCAGCGCCGTCAATTGTAACAATCGTTTCATTTCGTAAATCTCTGCGTCCCACCAAATCTTCATCCGATATAGTATCTGGAACTTTTGCCGCTTCTTTGAGCACTTCATCTGGAAATTCTGGCGGGATATCATGCTGATAAATGATAGATAAAATATCGACGCCCGGGTCATTTTTATGCCCTAAAATTTTAATAATGACGCCTGTAGCCGATTTGATTTCGCTTGGCCAGTTCGTCACTTCCACAACGACTTTATGGCCGTCCACAGCGCCCATTGAATCTTCTTTGGCAACGAAAATATCCATGTTTAAGCGTTTATCATCCGGCACAACAAATCCGAATCCTCGATTTGCTTGATACGTACCAACGAACGTTGTTTTCGAACGTTCTACCACTTTAATGACTGTACCTTCTCGCTTATCGCCTGAAGATTCTTTCAATACCCGAACTAGCACAATGTCTCCATTTAATGCGCCATTGACTTCATGTGGAGGGATGAAAATATCATCTAATCCTTCTTCTTCTGGCACCACAAATCCATAGCCTTTAGAATGGCCAATAAATTTCCCGCGAAGCAAATTCATTCGTTCCGGCAAGCCGTAACGGTTCGAACGGGAGCGTACAATATATCCCTGGTCTTCCATGCGTACGAGCGCTTTTACTAATTCCTTAAATTCATCCGCACTTTCGATACCGAGCACTTCTTCTAGCTCATCCACTTTAAGCGGCTTATAATCTTCTTCCTTCATTAAATTAAATATTCTTTGTTCTAGCTCACTGAACACTGCGATTTCCCTCCTTTATTTCGAAATGAGTTAATCTTCCCAATCTAGGCTTTCTAGAAATTCGAAGATTACTTCATGCAGTTGATTTTTTTCTTTATCTAATGTAATGACATGTCCGGACTCTTCAAACCAAATCAGTTTTTTATTTAAGGATTCCACATTTTCATAGATAATATGAGCGGATTTCGGGTCAATAATTTCGTCGTTTCTTGATTGAATGACTAGAATCGGTGCATACACTAAATCCAGTTCATTTCGAACATTTTGCACGAATTGCTGCAGTTCAGGTAAGCTTGGCATTCCTTTTTGGCGAATAGCTTCAACTTCTTCACTAATTTGTTGTTCTGTTTTTCCCTCATATTTTTTATACTCTTTTGCATATTTGATAACACCTTTGAACATGATATCCGTCGTTTTCATTGTCATAGGAGAGCACATGGTGATGACTCCTTTGAGAGGGAAGTTCATGGCAAGCTTCAGTGATAACACACCGCCAAGAGACAAACCTGCAACGGCAATTTGTTCATATCCTTTTTCTTTTAAGGTTTCGTATGCTTTAACAACATCTTCCCACCAATCTTTTGGACCTGTTTCAATTAGTTGTTCTGGCGGTACACCGTGGCCACGGTAGTGAGGGGCAAAGCATGTATAACCTTTTTTCTCAAGAAAACGACCTAGCATTCGTACGTCGGATGAACTTCCTGTAAATCCATGAAGCAATAATACTGCCCTCTTTCCTGCTTGAAAAAAGAATGGTTGTTGCTCTTTAATTTTCATAAAATCCTCCAATTATATGTGAATCTTGTTGAATTGATGCCAGTATTTTCACGAGTATGCAAATTTTTCTCAAACTCTACTCCATTATAAATGAAAAAGCCTAACCATGCTCGGTTAGACTTTTATTTTATCCATTAAAATTTAATTATTAACAATGTCAAAATGAAAAATAATACTGCAAGAACAATTGTCAATCTATGTAAAACTAAATCCATTCCTCTAGCTTTCGTTTTACCGAATAGTTGTTCAGCTCCACCAGAGATGGCACCTGATAAACCTGCACTTTTACCAGATTGCAATAATACTACGGCGATTAAAGCAAGAGACACAAGAATTAATAATACTAATAATACAGTATGCACTAGTCCCACCTCCTGAACGAACAGTACTTTTACACTAATAGTTAGTATATCAAAAACGATTCTCCGTTACAACAATGTTAAAAAATTGAAAAAATATTTATCAAAACAGTTATTTTTAAAACGCTTTCATAATTCATTTCATTCTAAAAGTTCTATTTTTTCAGAAATTTATTGATTTTTCTATATTATTCTCATAAAATAAATTCCACTCACAAATTTAATAGAAAGAAGAGGATTTCGATGAATACGTTTCAAAAAATCGGGAAATTTGCAGGAGATACCTTTGCACTTTGGGTATTATTAGCTGCTGCTCTCGCAATGTGGGTTCCACAATATTTCACATGGATTGCACCTTGGATTACGACGCTTCTCGGAATTGTCATGTTCGGTATGGGGATGACATTAAAATTAGATGATTTTAAACTCGTTTTGCAACACCCTAAAGGAGTTATTATTGGAATCATTTCACAATTTACTATCATGCCGTTGCTTGCTTTTGTATTAGCGAAAACTTTCCAACTTCCACCTGAAATTGCTGTCGGAGTGATTTTAGTTGGATGTTGTCCTGGCGGTACTGCTTCAAACGTTATGACATTTTTAGCGAAAGGGAATACGGCATTATCTGTAACAATTACGTCATTTACAACGTTGCTTGCACCAATTGTAACACCTGCATTAATTTATTTTTTAGCAAGTGAATGGCTGCCAGTATCTTTTATGGCCATGTTTATGTCTGTCGTAAAAGTTGTTTTAATTCCGATAATCTTAGGGATTCTTGCTCAAATATTCTTTAAACCAGTTGTTGCAAAAAGCATCGATATTCTGCCAACAATTTCGGTTGTTGCAATTGTGTTAATTGTTGCAGCAGTCGTAAGAGGCAGCCGCGATAAAATTATCGAATCTGGTTTATTAATTTTAGCTGTCGTAATTTTACATAACGGATTAGGTTACGCTCTTGGATATTTAGCAGCGAAAATTTTCCGCATGGATTATGAAGACAAAAAAGCTGTTGCCATCGAAGTGGGAATGCAAAATTCTGGATTAGGTGCAAGTTTAGCGGCAACACATTTTGATCCAATTTCTGCAGTACCAAGTGCCATCTTCAGCTTCTGGCACAATATTTCCGGACCGATACTTGCAACCTATTGGTCAAAGAAAGCTGGAAAAGTGGAAGAATAAGCAGTTCTATATTTGTATGGAGGCAAGGTGATTCGTCATCTTGCTTTTTTTATGGCTAGTTTAAGGCAGGGTAAACTTTGATTTTCACAGCCTTTTTCCGTCCAAAATAAAAGTTTCAGGAAATTTATTCCTTTTTGATACTCCAGGTTTTATTATGTTGGATAAAGGGGGTGATACGTTGCTTTTATTGGATCGAAAAACTCCAAAAAGCATTATCATTATAGAAGCTCTTTTACGCAGATTAGATGCAAATGATCGAGACTTCACTTACTTTCAAGATTATTTGACACGGCTAAAGTATGGATACGAGGGTGAGCACAGAGTCGACCGTGAATGGTTTGAAATGCCATATTTGAATGAACATTACTTATTTTTTAATTATGAAATTGAAAATGAATTTGGATTTTCTCATCAAGTGGATACGGTTCTATTAACGAAACACTTTTTGTTAATTTTGGAAGTGAAAAATATTTCTGGCCGGGTTGATTATGATGAACAGAAACATCAACTCACTCGCACTCGTCCAACAGGCACAGAAGATATTTTAACGAATCCTTTTGATCAATTGCATCGCCATGAAGAATTATTTCAACGGATTTTATCGAAATTAAAAATTTTCTTACCAATTGAGAAAGCAGTTGTCATGGCAAATCCTTCTTCCATTATCGGAAATGTTCCGAAATCTCCTCCAATTTTTCATGCGAGCGGGTTACGTTCATTTATCAAAAAATGTCTAGTTCGGAACGAAAGTAAACTTACTACCAGTCAATTGGATAAATTAGCGAAATATCTTCTTTCTAATGTGGTCACACGAGATTTTGATTTAAATATCAGTGTTGAGAGAATCCGAAAAGGAGTGCTTTGCGAAAATTGCAATTATAGTGTGGTCATGACTTACAAAAGAGGAATTTGGTCTTGTCCGCAGTGCGGCGTTCAAAGTAGAAAAGCTTTTCTAAGAGCGTTAGATGATTATCGATTATTGATTAGCGACCGGATTACGAATCAAGAGTTTAGGGAGTTTTTCCATGTAGAATCAATGTATGCATCTTCTAAAATATTGTCTCGACTAAATTTAAAAACGGTGGGTAATAAAAAAGGAAGATATTATATTATTCCAGAAGATATTCTCAATCGTTAGGATATGAAAGTATATTTTGGCTATCTAGAGTCTGGGGGGTTCTAGATGGCCTTCTTTAAATAGGCATGCTTACCCTTTGGCTATTATGTTCCCGGGTTTGACTATTATCGCATCCACTTTGACTATTATCTCCTCAAAGTTGACTATTATCCGTTCTCTCTCGTAGCTGTTTTTTCCCTTTGGCTATTATATTCCCGAGTTTGACTATTATCGCAGCCACTTTGACTATTATCTCCTCGAAGTTGACTATTATCTGTTCTCTTTCGTAGCTGTTTTTTCCCTTTGGCTATTATATTCCCGAGTTTGACTATTATCGCAGCCACTTTGACTATTATCTCCTCGAAGTTGACTATTATCCGTTCTCTTTCGTAGCTGTTTTTTCCCTTTGGCTATTATATTCCCGAGATTGACTATTATCGCAGCCACTTTGACTATTATCTCCTCGAAGTTGACTATTATCCGTTCTCTCTCGTAGCTGTTTTTTCCCTTTGGCTATTATATTCCCGAGATTGACTATTATCGCAGCCACTTTGACTATTATCTCCTCGAAGTTGACTATTATCTGTTCTCTCTCGTAGCTGATTTTTCCCTTTGGCTATTATATTCCCGAGATTGACTATTATCGCAGCCACTTTGACTATTATCTCCTTGAAGTTGACTATTATCCGTTCCCTCGTGGTGCTGTTTTTTCCCTTTGGCTATTATATTCTCGAGGTTGACTATTATCGCAGCTACTTTGACTATTATCTCCTCGAAAGTGACTATTATCCATTCTCTCTTGTAGCTGATTTTTCCCTTTGGCTATTATGTTCTCGAGGTTGACTATTATCGCAGCCACTTTGACTATTATCTTCTTGAAGTTGACTATTATCCGTTCCCTCGTGAAGCTATTTTTTCCCTTTGGCTATTTTTCATGAATTTAGCAATAACCCCTTCCTTTCACTAGCTGTTTTTTCTCCAATCGAGTAGGAGGGAGCGATTAACTCCCGTCCTCTCACACCACCGTACGTACGGTTCCGTATACGGCGGTTCAATTAAGATGATTGACGCAAGTCTTTATAACTTCCGTGAATAGCTGTTCTCTT